>JAJCZV010000160.1 GCA_029262175.1 Gemmatimonadota bacterium | reverse complement strand
CGAGGCGCTGCTTGAGGCGTTGATGCGACTTCAAGACAAGATTCGAAGTCAGACGCGCAAGAAAGATGTAATGACGAAGGCGAGGGAGGCGGCGCTGGTCTAGCTTCTGACATTGATCAGCGATCACAATCATGACACCTGAAGAAGTTTGTCAAATACTAAAGCACGAGTTCGGAGAGGCGATCGAGGATACGCGTCTTGAAGGGTCTCATCCTTGCGCAAAGGTGGCGAGCCATCGGTGGGGCGATGTAGCGAAGTTTCTGCGTGATGATTCCCGCTTGCGGTTCAACTTGCTGCGGTCGATCGCGGCGATCGATATGCTTGCGGATGACAAGCTCGCGTGCGTTTATGATCTGATGCATATCCCGACCGACGCGCCAGCTAAGATGGCAACGACGACGATCATGTTCGCCGTTCGGATCGAGGTCGATCGAAATGCTCCGTCGATTCCTTCCGTCGAGTCGGTTTGGCCTGCTGCGGATTGGCATGAGCGGGAAGCTTTCGACATGATGGGGATCGACTTCCCCGGGCATCCTGACTTGCGACGAATCTTGTGTTGCGATGACTGGGTCGGTTTCCCCCTTCGCAAAGATTACGACTTCCCAGTGGAGTACCACGGTATTCCGGCGACAACAGAGTTTGAACTAACCAATCCGCGGCATTAGCCCGGTTGTGCGATAGTGACAATGACTGACGCGGTATTCCAAGCAAGCCCCGATACCTTGATCGACTACGATCGTAGCGAGCAAGGCGATCTGCGCACTGAGGAAATGCTGATCAATATGGGTCCGCAGCATCCCTCGACGCATGGGGTGCTTCGTGTTGTGCTTCGCACCGACGGTGAAATGGTGCTTGAGGCGATCCCGCACATTGGTTATTTGCATCGCTGTGCCGAGAAGATCGGCGAAGCGGTTCAGCCTTATCAATACGTTCCCTATACCGATCGCATGGACTATCTGGCGGGGATGAACAATAACCAAGGGTTCGCGCTGGCGATTGAACGCCTCTGCGGCATCGAGGTGCCCTCCAGAGGTCAGGCGATTCGAATTGCCTTTGCAGAACTCAACCGAGTCGCGTCACATCTCGTGGCGCTTGGCACTTATGGACTCGATATGGGAGCGTTTACCCCGTTTCTCTACTGCTTCCGCGAGCGGGAGATGATTCTCGACTTGTTTGAGGCTGCTTGTGGTGCGCGGTTGACCTATAGTTACATCACACCCGGCGGGGTGCACGACGACCTGCCGGCTGCTTGGGTTGAGCGATGTCTGGAGTTTCTTGATTACTTCGAAACAAAGATCAGCGATTACAACAATCTGCTGAGTTTCAATCATATTTTCGTGAAGCGTACGAGTCGGGTCGGCGTGATCAGTATTGACGATGCCATTGCGTACGGACTGACGGGTCCATGCTTGCGGGGGAGCGGGATCAAGTGGGATCTTCGAAAGACTGCGCCGTACGATGGGTATGAAGATTACGATTTCGATATTCCGATCGGTCGACCTGGCGGGACAGATGAAATTCCTGAAGGCGTGATCGCTGGCGATTGCTGGAGTCGATACTGGGTCCGCGTTTTGGAAATGACCGAGTCCGTGAAGATTATACGCCAGGCCCTTGGTCGACTTCCTAGCGGTGACTTCATCGCTCCAAAGATGAAAAACATCAAGCTTCCCGAAGACGAAGTTTACGTCGAGGTGGAGAATCCTCGGGGTCAGTTGGGCTTCTTGGTGGCTGGCGACAAGTCGGCGATCCCATCGCGCGTGAAGGCGAGAGGCCCGAGCTTCTGCAATCTTTGTATTACTGAGAAGGCGTGCAAGAACGTTCTGCTAGCAGACGTTCCCGCGATCATCGGGAGCATCGACGTTGTGATGGGAGAGGTGGATCGATAGGCTCGTTTTACGACCTTCGATTTGAATTGAAAATGACACAGCTTGCGACCAATCAAATGAGAACCCGCTCGACCGAGGAAGGGCTTCTCATGCGCATCTTGCTGTGGATGCTTTGGTTGAGCTACCGTATTTTCGGGCCAATCCTTGAGCTTCTGATGGCGATGTTCAAGCCGTTTGCCGTCGCGATGTATCGCATGGGCGGTCCGATGGTTGCTCAGATGGCGGGGATGATTCTCATCTCGGCGGTCGTTGTGGTTTGCCTCGGCGTGTGGGCGCATTCGATGCTTTTCGGATTTGTGGATGACAGTATTTTGGCGAGCGCTGCGGCGGCGGGCGTGCAAGTCGCTGGTCCGTTCAGCTACTTCTCTCCATCGACATGGGGGCTGGCGCCTTCGCAGGTTGCTGCGCAGCTTCAGGCGGTCGGCGGTGTGGCTGCGAATTTGCCGAGCGTTGCTCAGTATCTGCTCTGGCCTGTACAGTTTGGAATCGTGCGCGACGTCGTTTCACTCAGCGCTTTGATGGGTTTATTTAATATTATTCCGGTCTACACAATCTGGTGGGAGCGGAAGGTGGCGGGTCGAATTCAGTCGCGTCTTGGTCCGATGCGTGTCGGTGGATGGCACGGCTGGTCGCAGTCGCCAGCTGACGGGATTAAGCTTCTCCTCAAAGAGGATTTGATTCCCGACGGGGCGGACGAGACGCTTTTCCGCCTTGCGCCATATTTCAATATTATCCCGTCCGCGTTGGCGTTTGTGGCCCTTCCGTTTGGGGCGACGTATGTTTTCCGCGAGCTTGATGTTGCCTTGATTTTTATTCTCGGCGTGCTTGGTGTCGAGGTTCTGGGCGTGATGCTGGCCGGATGGGCTTCAAATAACAAGTGGAGCGTCTATGGCGCGATGCGCGAGGCG
>JAJCZV010000159.1 GCA_029262175.1 Gemmatimonadota bacterium | reverse complement strand
CGACCGCCGGCCGTAAACTCCTCGGATGATCGAACGAACTCGATCCCGGACTTCGACATCAACTCCATGAACTCGAAAACGGCGCTCGGGTCGTGCGAGGCGCCGGGGTCGAGCACGTAGGCGAATGGGCCGCCCTCCGCCGCGTGTCCCCGCTCGATCTGTCGCCGACCCATGCGATAATGATTGAAGAGGTACTCCTCCTTGAGTTTCGCCCCCATGTCCGCGACGGCCGTCGCGGCCGTCATCATGTAGTCCATCGCGTCGCGAAGGTGCCAACATCCCCCGAGCCACGGGTTGTTGTAGTTGGTGGAGGGTGTCTTGGCGGGCAGATCCCCTGCACGCGCCCCGAACGTGTCGGGAATCTCGTCCTCTCCGTAGCACCTGGGCGTCGCGTAGCCAGCACCGGCGGTTTCGGTGAGGAATCCGAGCATGTTGTGATAGTCGGGTCCTCCTCTCATCGAGCCGTTCCACCACAGATCGAACACGATGCCGCTGTTTACGCCGGGCTTGCCCTGCTCGTCGAACCGACGCCGCATCGAGTGGCCCATCTGGTTGATCGAACTCACGACGAGTGGGTCGAGGTGAGGACTCACGGGGTTCTCGAACGGCGGCATCCAAATGCGGCCGGGGAAGGGGCTCGACTGGTGCTGGTTGTAAACGATCTGAGGGAACCAGTTGTGGTATAGCTGTCGCGTTACCGCTTGCGTCTCGACCTGCGTCAGCATGTACCAATCGCGGTTGTTGTCGTGACCGATGTAGTGGTGGTAGAGCTCCGGCACGCGTGCCATCTCGAACTCGGTGCCGACGTTCGACATGTACCAGTCGGCCACGATGTCGAGACCGTCGGGGTTCATGTTGGGCATGAGCAGCAGGATCGCGTGGTCTCGGATCCGGCGTCCCTCGGCGGATTCGTCGGTCACGAAGTGGTGCGCCATCTCGGGCATGACCTGGCCGTGCGCGACCTCGGTCGCGTGCAGTCCGCCATCGATCCAAACGATGGCTACGCCTTCCCGCGCCAGCTCGCGGGCCCGCGTCTCGGAAAGGATGGAACCGGGCGCGGCGTCGGGATCGCGCGCGTAGGCCAGGGTCCGCGTGATCTCCTTCAGGCGGTCACTGCGGGCGAGATTCTCGGGTGATGAGATGGCAGCGAGGTAGAGGGGCTGTCCTCGCGTACTCTCCCCGATTTGCTCCAGCACCATCCGATCCGTGGCAGCGGCCAGCGCCTTGAAATAGGCCGCGATCGGACCGTAGTTCGCCAGCTTGAAGTCCTCGCCCGGTGCAAAGCCGATGACGTCGGCCGGAGTGGGGATCTGCGCGTGGGCCGTCCCGCCGGCGAACACCGCGGCGCAAAAGGCGATGACAATGGACACGGGTCGCAGTCGGGCGTGGAGGTGAGGCTTCGTGAGAGGCGGCATGCGGTTCATTCCTCGTTTGAGAGCGCAGCGCCCAGACTAGAACCTGACTCTTCGGGCGGCAACGCGACGAACCGACGGGTTCGTGACCCACGCCCTTGCAACCAAACTGTCCTACAGAGTATCTATAGGAACGACCTATCGATCATCTATAGGAGATATCGTGACCTTACATCCCACCGATCTCGTTCCGGGCACGCTCGACATGCTGGTCCTCAAGACGCTTTCCCTGGAGCCCATGCACGGGCTCGGCATCTCTCGACGGATGGAGCAGGTCACAGGCGGAACGTTCGTGGTCAAGCCGGGCTCGCTGTTTCCATCGCTTCACCGAATGGAGCAAGAGGGTTGGATTGCCGGTTCGTGGGGCAAGTCCGAGAACAACCGCCGCGCAAAGTTCTACCAGCTGACGGCTGCGGGGCGGCGGCGGCTCGGTGATGAGAAGCGCAACTGGGGGCATGCACTTCGTGCGATCACTCAGATTCTCGAAGCCAGTTAGGGGGCCCTCGTGAGAATCTACACCCGAACCCTGAGCGTCTTTCGCACGCTGTTCCGCAAGCGGGCACTCAACGCCGAGTTGGACGCGGAGCTCGCGAGCGTCGTCGAGCTCTTGGCGCAGGAGAAGCGCCGAGATGGCCTGAGCGAGGAGGACGCGTATCGTGCGGCGCGCATCGAACTCGGGGGCCTGGAGCACGTAAAGGGGAACGTGCGCGAGCGGCGACTAGGCGTCTCGCTCGACAGCGTCCTCCAGGACGTTCGCTTCACGTTCCGCCAGTTCCGGCGGAGTCCGGGAGTCACGATCGTGGCTATCCTCACGCTGGTTTTGGGGATCGGAGCGAACACGGCGGTGTTTTCTGTCGTCAACGGGGTCCTGCTCAGTCCTCTGCCATACTCCGACGAAGACCGGGTCACGGCGATCTGGAATACTCATGAAGAAGGCCAGCTCGCGCTTTCCGAGCTGGAGTTCAGAGAGTATGGCGCGGTCGATGACCTCTACGTGCACACCGGGGTCTATGTGCCCGGGTCGCTGACCCTCACGGGCACGGGTGAGGCCGAGCGACTGTCGACGGTTTTTGCGAGCGCCGGTGTCGTGCCCGCGTTGGGCGTAGATCCCATCATCGGCCGCCCCTACACGGCCGCTGAAGATCAACCCGGTGCCGAGCGTGTGCTGTTGATTTCCGAGTCGCTGTGGGCTCGCCGCTTCGCGCGCGATCCGGATGTCGTGGGCACGACGTTGACGATGAACGGGATCGCTCGGGTCGTCGTCGGGGTGCTGCCTAGCGGGTTCCGGCTCCCTGGCGGGTTTCAGCAACCGCCGCCGGATGTACTGTCCCCGCTTCGCCTGGATGCCGCCGCTCCGGATCCGCGGAACATTCACTACCTGAATGCCGTGGGTCGGCTCGCCGACGGCGTGACGCCGGTTCAAGCCGCGGCCGGCCTGGCCACGGCGGCCGCGCGGTTCAAGCAGCAAATGGGCGATCGGTTGTCCGAGACGTTTAGCGCGACCGCGATCCCGGTCCGCGAGCAGGTGCTCGGAGACGTGCGACCCGCGCTGCTTCTTCTTCTGGGCGCGGTGATCCTCGTACTCCTTATCGCGTGCGTAAACGTCGCGAACTTGTTGCTTGCACGCTCGGACGCACGTGCGCGTGAAATGGCGGTGCGAACGTCGCTTGGAGCCGGGCAGGGTCGACTCCTGCGGCAGCTCGCGACGGAGACGTCCATCCTCGCCTTGGCGGGTGGAGTCGGCGGACTGGCCCTTGGCCTGCTCGGGGCCCGGGCGCTGGTTGCTCTCAGTCCACCGGGGGTGCCTCGACTGGACGATACGACTGCCGACGCTTGGGTGTTCACGTTTTGTATGGCGGTCACCGTGATGACATCGCTTCTCATCGGCCTGATCCCCGCGCGACGCGTGTCGCGTGGCGAACCGGCGCAGTCGCTTCGCGGAAGCCGGGGGGCGGTCGGCGGATCCACGGGGGTGCGCGCGCGCCGCGTGCTCGTCACGGCACAGGTGGCGCTCGCCGCGATGTTGTTGATCGGCGCGGGTCTTCTCGTGCGGTCGTTCGCCCAGGTCGGCGCCGTGGACCTCGGATTCGACGAACGCGATCAACTGACTTTTCAGATTTCACTACCGTCGTCGGAGTACCCGGATGCGCGGTCTTCGCGGAGGTTCTTCGAGAATCTGCAGCGCGACCTCGGGGCCATACCAGGCGTCGAGCTGGCGGCGGGGACGTCCAGCCTGCCGCTCGCAAGCAGCATCGGCGATTGGGGCGTTCGGATCCGCGGTCGAGGTCCGGACGGGTTGGGTGCCCAGGGCCCGGGGCCCGACTGGATGGTGGTGACGACGGGATACTTCGAGGCGATGCGCATCCCCGTACTGCAGGGTCGGGCGTTTCACGCGACGGATGTCGAAGAGACGCAGCAAGCGGTTGTCATCGGAGATGAGTTCGCTCGCCGCGACTGGCCTCAGGGCGATGCACTCGGATCTCAGATTCGAATGACCACGGATCTCGACACGCTTTGGAGAACCGTCGTCGGCATCGTTGGCGATGTGAGACAAACGTCGCCCGAAGTCGAGCCCCGTCCGACCATGTATCTGCCCCACGCGCAGTTTCCGAACTCGGACCCCAGCCAAAACGTGTCACAACTCACCATGATCGTGCGGGCAAGCGCGTCGACTCCCGCCGCACTCACGCCAGCGGTTCGGGCCGTCGTCCGCGACCTCGATCCTGATCTTGCCCTCGCAAGTGTCCAAACCATGTCCGAGGTAACCCGAGCCGCGACGGCGACCCGGAGTTTTCAAAGTGTGCTCTTCGGGGCCTTCGCTGCCCTTGCGCTGGTACTGGTCGTGATCGGCGTCTACGGGGTAACGGCGTTTCTCGTCACGCGACGCACGCGTGAACTCGGGATCCGATTGGCGCTCGGCGAAACGCCTGGGGGCGTTCGCGCCTTGGTATTGCGGGAAGGGCTGACCCTTACCGGACTGGGACTCTTGATCGGCGTCACGGCGGCTCTGGGCGTCTCGCGACTGCTCGACAGTCTGCTCTACGGGATCAGCGCGACAGATCCCGTCACGTTCGTGGCGGTGCCCGTTGCCATCGCGCTCACGTCGGTTGTGGCTGCTGCCATCCCGGCGGGCAGGGCCGCCCGCGTGGATCCGATGGAAACCCTGCGTCAGGAGTAGCAGCCCGGGCGGTGGATCGTCCCACCCCGTGTCGAAATGTCCCAGGCGAATCCGGTAGACTTCTGCCACCCGCAACTCCATAAACGCCCATAGGACAGCGATATACGCGGCGTGCGCACCGGGCGAGGTCGTCGGTACCCGAGTTGCTCAAAAGCGGTCAGAGCTGTTCAGGAACGTGATTCCACCGGAGAAAGGGGACCGCTTTGAACGCCAAAGTCGACGATCTGATGACGACCCACGTGGTCACCACGCAGCCTCACGTGTCGATCAGTCATGCCCGGACCATGATGGCCAACAACAAGATCGGGGCTTTGCCGGTCGTCGACAGCGAGGGAAAACCGGTCGGCATTGTTTCGGCTTCCGACCTGCTCGCCGACCTCAAGCCCGCTTCGCCGATCAAGACGGTCATGACCGAGAAGGTGTTCACCGTGTCGCCGTACGACGATGCGAGCGTCGCCGCGCGCGTGATGAAGAACCACAAGATCCACCGGGTGCTCGTCACGCACGAGCAAAAGGTCGTGGGCGTTCTAAGCGCGTTCGATCTGTTGGACTTGGTCAGAGATCATCGCTTCGTGATGAAGAACGCCCCCACGAAGTCCAAGCGGAAACCGGCGAGGCAGTGACACCGGTCGTGCCCCTCATGGCGACCGACTCCGTCGCCCGCTTCCAGGGACTCCGTCGGCTCATAGGTAACACTCCGCTCTTGGTGATCGACTACGCGCTGGATGGCCAGCCGGGACGTCTCTTCGCCAAGAGCGAGAACCTCAACATGACCGGCAGCGTCAAGGACCGGATGGCGCTCCACATCCTTCGACGCGCCTACGAGCGCGGGACGATCGAACCGGGCGCCCTCATCATCGAAGCGACGAGCGGGAACACGGGGATCTCGTTCGCCGCGATCGGTCGGGCCATGGGCCATCCCGTTTCGATCTTCATGCCCGATTGGATGAGTCCGGAGCGGGTGAACCTGATCCGCGGGTTCGGCGCAGAGGTCCACGCGGTCAGCGAGGAGCAAGGCGGTTTTCTCGGCAGCATTCGACTGGCTGAGGAGATGGCGGAGAAGACGCCGGGCGCGTTTCTACCAAAGCAGTTCGCCAACGAGGACAACTCGGAGGCGCACGAGACGATGACGGGTCCAGAAATCTGGTGGCAGCTGATTGGGCACGGGCTCCGCCCCGACGCGATCGTCGCGGGCGTCGGCACGGGTGGCACGATCATGGGTACCGGGACCTTCCTGCGCTCGCAGTACGACGGGATCAAGGTGCACCCGCTCGAGCCGTCGAACTCGCCCACGATGAGCACCGGACATCGGGTGGGTCACCACCGAATACAGGGCATTTCCGACGAGTTCATCCCACCGATCGTGGACTTGAGCACGCTTGACGAGATCGTAGCCGTAGACGATGGCGATGCGATTTTGATGGCGCAGCGACTGGCCTGCGAACTCGGTCTTGGCGTGGGGATTTCGGCGGGCGCCAATCTGCTCGGCGCCCTGAAAATCCAGCAGGCGATGGGGCCGGAGGCGACGGTCGTCACTCTCTTTCCCGACAGCAACAAGAAGTATCTGAGCACCGACCTACTTCGCGACGAGCCGGGGAGGCCGGACCATCTCACGCCGCGCGTGGAGCTCCTCGGTTTCACGAGCTTCAACCGCGAGTGCCGCACGTGCTTCGAGACCTGGGACCTGACCGGGTGACGCTCCGCCGGGCTTGCCCGCTAGATGGTTGGGGAGCACCCTAGTGCCCGACAGGCGCCGACCCACATAGGGGTGCTTGCAGGCTCAGCTGAACGGCGAGAGAGACGTGAGAACAGTCAGACGTTCCAAGCTGGAGTGGCTCGTGTGTCTTGCGATCGCGGGTGGCACCGCTGCGTGCGTGTCCGAACAGTCGCCCGACGAAGCGCCAGAGAGCGTCGAGGAAGTCATCTTGGGGCCCGCGGACGGCCTGGACCTTCCGCCAACCGACCTCGAACGCGTCACCGCGGGGGACGTTGCCCCGGATTTCACCGCGATGTCGCTCGCGGGCGAGACCGTCACGCTCTCGGAGTTCCGCGGTGACAAGAACGTCGTCCTCGTGTTCTATCGCGGTCACTGGTGACCCTACTGTGCAAAGCAGCTCGGGGAGCTGCGTGACCTACTGACACCGGCACAACGAAACACGACCGAGCTACTCGGCATCTCGTCCGACGGACCGGCAGAACTGCAAATGATGGTCGATCGCGTGGCGGATGAGAACGATGGATACGTTCTGGAGTATCCCATCCTGTCTGACCCGGGTGCCGCCGTCATCCGGCGCTATGGAATTTTCAACAACGAAGACTCGCGCGGACGCGCGATCCCCCATCCAACGACCTACGTGATCGACATGGAGGGGCGCGTCCACTGGAAACTGACTGAGGTGAACCATCGGATTCGACCGGAGAACGCGGACATCTTGGCCGCGTTGGCGGAAATAGAATCACAGAAAGAGTGAATCATGTCCGTAACTAGACGTGAACTGATCAAGGTGTTGGGGGCGGCGGGCACAGCGGCGGCGCTCGCGCCAGCCAATGCTCTGGGATCGATCCGTCCAGCACAGGCGTCGCTTCGCATCCTGTTTATCGGTGGTACCGGCTTTATCGGCCCACACATGGTTCGACGAGCCATGGCGCGCGGGCACACGGTCACGCTGTTCAATCGAGGGCGGACGAACCCACACCTTTTTCCGGAAGTCGAGAAGCTGGTCGGCGACCGCGACGGTGGTTTGGGTGTTCTGGAGGGCGGGGAATGGGACGCCGTCATCGACACGTCCGGGTATGTGCCGCGCGTAGTTCGAGATTCGGCCGAGCTTCTGAGCGATGCCGTCCAGCGATACCTGTTCGTCTCGACCGGCGATGCCTACGCCGACTTCAAGAAGGTGGGGCTCGAGGAGGACTACACGCTCGATACGATCGATGACCCCACCAGCGAGGATCCGGGCAAGTATTACGGACCTCTAAAGGTTCTGTGCGAGCAGGCGGTCCAAGAGACGTATCCCGACCGCTACACGATTCTCCGTCCGGGCTGGATCATCGGGGCTGGGGATAACAACGCGATCTCTTCGTATTGGCCGATGAGGGTCCACCACGGCGGTGAGGTGTTGGCTCCTGGCGCCCCGACCGATCCGATCCAAATCATCGACCCGCAGGATCTTGCGGCGTTCGTCATCAGGATCCTCGAAGAGGACATCAACGGGATCTTCAATACGATGGGGCCAGGCTCGCCGCTCACCACGGCCGAGTTTCTCTACGGCATCCGAGCGGTCACGACGAGCGCGGTGAAGTTCACCTGGGTCCCCGGTGATTTCTTGGAGGAGATGCAGGTCGGAGCGATGACGGATATGCCGATCTGGTTTCCACCCAGCGATGACTACCCCACACCGGCTCCGTTCGAGCCCGGAGCAAAAGGCTTCCACCAGATGAGCGCTCGTCGTGCGATCGAAGCGGGTCTCACGTTTCGTCCGCTGGCGGATACGGCGCGGAGCATCATCGAAGAGTACCAGAGCCGCGGTCAGGACTGGGCGACGACGCGCCGACGCTTCGGCCTCTCGCTCGAACGCGAGGCCGAGGTCTTGGCGGCATGGAGGGAGCGGTCCGCTCGATGATGGCCCGCATGGCCCGCATGGGGCGCTTCAGCGGTCGCGCCTGGGCCGTGACGGTCTTGCTCGTGCCGTGTGTCGCGTTGCTCGGTGCGGATTCCGCACTCTTCGCGCAGCAGGTGATCGAGGCCGAGAGTCCTGAAGGTCTCCCGTACAGCGTTACGCTACCGGCCGGGTATTCGAACGAGGGGGCCGCCGCACCGATGATCTTGTTCCTCCACGGCGGCGATCGCTCCAATACCCGTCATCACCCCGCGAAATATGCCACCCAGTCGGGCATCGACTTTCCGTTCGTGGTGTTGGCTCCGCACTGCGCGGGCAGCTGTACGTGGCGCACCGTTGACTTCGATAAGCTGCTCGATCAGGTCACGACGGATCATCATGTCGATAAGTCGCGCGTCTATCTCACCGGTTACAGCATGGGTGGTAATGGCTCTTGGGACTTGCTATCCCGATCTCCGGATTGGTTCGCCGCGGCTGCCCCCATCGCGGGGTGGGGCGACACCGGCGCGATCTGCGCCGCCAGCGGCGTACCCGTTCGAGCGGTTCACAGCGACGACGACACCGTGATCGAGTATTCCCGTTCCGTCGAAATGGTTGATGCCCTCAATGCTTGTGACGGCGAGGCGGAACTGATCACGCTACACGGGGTCGACCACGCGTCCTGGATCCCGACGTTTCAAGACGCGGGGTTCTACGCATGGCTGCTCGAGCACCGGCGCGACTAGCCGCGAAACGATGCCCTGTCGGCTCAGGGGGACAGCCGAACCACGGCCAGGTCCCGAGGCTCGAGGGCCGCGGCGCCCTCCCTCAGGCGGTACGCGCGGTTGATCTCTACGTCCGTGTAGAGATCGGTGCGACCGGTCACGGGCCACGAAACGGCGATCGATGTGATCCTGGTCGCGCCTCCAAGACCGATCTCGAGCTGGAAGCTGTTGCCTCCGAAGCTTCCGCCGCTCGACACCGTGCGATAGATGTCGCGTGGCCCTGGTTCTCCGTCGATCGTCACTTTGACACGCGCTCCGATCGCCGCGCGGTTCGAATCGACGCCCTCGAGCGCGAGTGTCACCCATGCGTTTCCGTGGCCAGGATTCTCGAACAACGTGCTGTACGCGAGGTCGCCTTCGTAGGCGCCGCCGAATTGGGCGAGGATATCTTGGTCTCCATCGTGGTCGACGTCGCCGAAGCCGATTCCATGGCCTTTCTGTAGATGCCCGAAACCACCCGAGAACGTCACTTCCTGAAAACGCTCTCCGCCCGCGTTTCGGAACATCCGGTTTGGGAGAAGCGCGTCGAAGTCCATGTCCCCGGTGCCCACGTAGAAGTCGAGAAAGCCGTCGTTGTCGAGATCTCCGTAGTTCGCGCCCATCGTGGAGAGGCCCCGCTCGAGTTGCGCCTGCTCCGTGACATCGGTGAACGTCCCGTCTCCATCGTTTCGATAGAGTCGAGTGAGCTCGGTTTCGTACGGAAGGTCTAAGTATTCTCCGCCGATCTCCTCGACCACGGGTTGTGTGCCGGCGACCAGAATGTCCGTCCACCCGTCATTGTCGTAGTCCCAGAACCACGTCGTGAAGCTGCTGACGGGCGCGGCGACTCCGCTGATCCCGGTGACGTCCGCATAGGTCCACTGGCCCGACGGGTCGGGTCCGTTTCCGCGGAGCAAGACGTTCGGCTGGAACTTCCTGGACACAAAAATATCGGTGTAGCCGTCGTTGTCGACGTCGCCGCACGCCACGCCTTTGATGTAGCCGATCACTTCTGCGCGCGCTTCACGCGCGACGTTCGTGAACGTGCCATCGCGGTTGTTCTGGAAGAGCTGGCTCGGGTCGAGACGGTCGGGCGTAGACTCGTTCCCGATGAAAAGGTCGACCCAGCCGTCGTTGTCATGGTCGATCCAACAGGCGGTCTGTGTCCCGTGCCAGGGATCCAGTAGACCGGCGCTGTCCGTCACATCGTCGAACGTACCGTCGCCGTTGTTTCTCAGAAGCGAGTTCGGGTGTCCACCGAGGATCCAGCCGCCGCGCAACACGAGGATGTCGAGCCGGCCATCATTGTTGTAGTCGGCGTGGACGATGTTGAGGCCGCCGAAGAGCCCTTCCAGTCCGGCCTCGACCGTGCGTTCGGTGAACGTCCCATCGGTGTTGTTGACCCAGTACCGGATGGGGTCCCGCACGCCCCACTGCGATGCCACGACATCGAGGTGACCATCGCCCGAGAAGTCGTCCAAGATCATCCCGCCCGCATGTCCGAGCATGTCGAGCCCCACGTCCGCCGCCACATCTCTGAATCGGCCCACCTCGTACTCGGGCGAGAAAGCGCGAGGGTCGATGAGCCAGCGAGCCGGCACGGAGTCCGGGTAGGTTCCCAAGGCCATGTGAGCGATGTTCACGAGCCAGCGCCATCCGACGTTGCCCGGCTCGTCCTCGAGCAACCCCTTCCACATCTCGAGCGCTTTGCGCGCCGCTTCCTGCTCGACGTGGACGCCCTCCGGTGGCGTCGGGACGAGACAACGCGCCGTTGAAGCCGGCTCGACGCAATTCGCCTGTTGACTCAACTGGAAATACGCCGCTGCGGATCTCACTCGCATATGCTGCGCGAATTCGGGCGGCACCGCGCCGGCTGGCGCCTGGCCGATGGCAACGAGAAGTTGCTCGAACCGTTCGCTTGCTTCTTGGATTCGGCCGGCATGGAACAGCTGATCCGCAATCGCCGCGCTCAACGATATGCGCCGGATCGGATCGGTTTGGGGTGGGACGGCCATGAGCTGTCGGAGCAATGCCGAAGCCACGTAGGGGTAGTCCCCCTGTTCGAACTCGTCCGCCAACCGAGCGAGCCGCGCCACCATTCTTTCGGTCTCGTCGCTTCGAGTCGCCGGCAGCGGGTCCGCACGAGCGGAAGCGTCGGGTTCGGCACACCCGAGCGCACCCAGCAAGAGAGCCAGAAACCAAACGGACGACCGTACGGCGCGTGCCATCAGCGGCATTGCCCGCACGCGGGAGCCTCGGGATAGACGAGTAGACGATCAAATCCGACTTCCGCCGCGCACTGCAAACAGAGACCGTAAGTGCCGGACTCGAGCCGCTGCAATGCCTCGTTCAAGAGAGCGAACTTGACCTCTTCTCTCTCCTTGAGGTTTTTTGTCAGATGTTGGTTCTGCATCGCATCCATCCGCGACAATCTACCGACAGCGGTTTGGTCCAACTCGACGGGACGAGCGGCTTCCTCGGTGACTTTCATGCTGCGCTTGAGCCGAGTGAGCTGGCGCTCCAGCTCTGCCCTGAGCTCGACGAGTTGCACTCGCGTAAGGTGGCTCACGTCAGCACGTCGCTGCCACGGTCCAGCACGTCGACGTTCGCCAACGAACCGCTACGGGTGTGCTCGATCTTCTCTCCATCGAAGGCTTCGAATAGCTCACGGTGGCTGCGAAGGGAGAAGACGTCGTCGCGCGTCTCATACTCCTGCACCCACTCGATCAGCCCCGTGAGGTTCGCCTCCTGCTCTTGCGGCGTGTCGTATTTGTGAGGTTCCCAAGGTCTGCTTCGACAGTTGGCTATGCAGACGTCGACGCCGGGGTTGAGAAAGATCATGCGCGTGCAGTGGGGAAGGGCGAACGCCAGCAGATCGCTATAGCACCCCTCGAGCACCCACCGTTCGTGCGTCGCCATGAACGACTCGATGTCGCTCCGACTTGCATCGACCGGTCGCCTCGTGGGCGGCGGATCGGGCTCCCAGGCGAGCGTGTCGAGATCCAAGTGCTCCAAGCCCTGCGCAGCGGCGAGTTGGACGGCACGCGTGGACTTCCCGGCACCCGAGTTTCCGAAGATGACAATGCGAATCTGAGCCCCCTCTGGGACGGATCAGTCGTTGAGAAAAATGTCCTTCGGAATAAACCCAGTGACGACCTGTGTGAGGTCTACGACTTCGCTCACGCGGAAGTCGACGGCGATGCTGGCGAGCGAGAGCGCCTTACTCGGCGTGAGGCCTTTTTCCGATACGAGGAAATCTACAACCAATTGCGTGGCGCGGCGCGCCGCACGATCGAGGTCGAGGTCGATGCCCATGATCAGGTAATGGGTGTCCGTCTCGGCGCGTGGGGCGGAGATGCTCACACCCTTGTGCACGATAAACCGAAACGCACCGCTCAGTGACTGCTCGATCGCCGTCCCGCTCACCTCTCCGTCGCCCTGGGCCCCGTGCGGATCACCGGCATAAAACAGCGCCCCGGGGTGGAAGACCGGCAGGTAAAGGGTCGTTCCCGCCTTGAGATCCTTGACGTCCATGTTGCCGCCAAACGGACCCGGAGGTCTCGAACTCTGTACGCCGGGAACGGTAACGCCAGGATCACCCAAAACGGGATCGGGCGCGACCGCCATGATCCCCATGAACGGTGCCATCGGTACGTGGATGGTTTCGGAGAAGAAGGCGACCGCTCGACCATCGACCTCCCCGGTGCGAATCAGATGTTGCGCGCGTGGGAGTTCGATCTCGAGATCATCTTCTCGCGCTCCCGGATAACTGGAGGAGAACACACCGCCGCGGCCGCTCGTACTATTCACCCCCCAAGGGACACGAGTCTCGAGATCGAGGATCTGAACCTCGAGCATGTCTCCCGGCTCCGCGCCCTCGACGTAGATCGGACCCGTGATGACGTGTCCGCTCCGACCCTCCCTGTCGCGACCCGGCCTGGAGGCCCAGAAGTCCAACACGTCATCGAGGACCTCCTCTCGCGGGACCCCGAGATCGGTCAGGTACGCGATGGGGTCGGCATCTTGTACGGCCCCCACGTGAGTCAGCGTGTTGATGCGTACCGACTCCCCGGACGCCACGCGCAGGACGGGTTCCTTGTCAATCGGATACCAGCCCCAGTTCAGCGTCTCGGGTCGCGAAGCGAGGACGTGGTCCGTCTCGACCCGCTGCTGAGCGGCTTCGGTGGTGGTGGATACGCAAGCGGTTCCGAGAAAAAGCGGCAACAGGGCACTCGCGAACGCGGGCAGCACCTTCGGGTGATTTTTACCAAACATGGAGCCGCTCCCGTCAGAGTCGTCAGAACCCTAGACTGAGGATCGGCTCCTCTCGGGGCAACGCGTGGCGACCTACCGCCGGATCAGACCGACAAAGCGCCCATCTGCCGCGACCACCCCGATCGGTACGCGCCAGATATCGCCGTGTAGAGCGAACCCCAGGGTACCGCCCGCATTCGGGTTCGGGACGACGTTGGTGCTCGGGGGCAAGCTATAGGAATCCGCTTGCCCCGTGTCCACGGGATAGCCCATGTCCGCCATCGATTGGATCGTCACGAGGCTGAGCGGATTGGAACCGGGGTTTACGAAACCGGTCATGAGTTCGTTGTGAAAAACGCTTTCGCGCCAGTGCCCGTCCGCCGTACCGGACCCGCCCGTGTTCTCGACGGGAACCTTGGGACCGACATAGCTGCCGCCACCCACGGAGTTGAACGCCGCGATCGCGAGCGGGCCAGTGAAAAACGGATCTGGCCCGCCGCCTCCGGTCAGGAAGCTGTGAGTGTTCCACAGGGTGCCGATGCCGAGCACATGTCCCATCTCATGGACGATGACTTCATCGAGAAGACCGCTGCTCTGCAAGCCTGCGAGATCCGCCGTGTCGAATCGCATCTGACCGACGAGCGTGAGGCCGGATCCCGAGCGGATGAGGCACGGTCCCGCGCTGCCGAGCGTGCCGCCGGCGCCGTCGATGGGCTCGAGCGTGACGAAGATCACGAGGTCGTCGACCGTCTCGTTGATGGCATTTGGCGACGAGCAGGAGCCGGCGGGACGATTCACGGGCGTATCGAGGAGGTCGTTCGTGATGATCGCCTCCCAGGTCGACCGGGCCTGGTTGAAGGCCGTGCTTTGCGGCCCTGTCGGCGTCGAACCCGGATTGTATCGGATCTCGATGTCGTAGGATCCGCCGCCGCCCGCCGTGCCGGTCGCGCTGAAAGTGACGGGGTTTCCGCCGATCCCCCCGCCGGCGACCGTAGCGCTCAGGGTGTTGGTGCCGGGCGACGAGCCCAATGTCCAGCTTCCGACGGTCGCGCGCCCGTTTGAGCCGGTCGTCTGAGTCGAGCCGCTCACACTTCCGCCGCCGCTCGTGACGGCAAACGTAACCGAGACACCCGGTACGTTGTTGCCGGACGCATCTTGCACGCGGACCTGTGGATCGACGGACACCGTGCCCCCGACGGAAGCCGATTGTCCGTTGCCTTGCGTCGCCACCACGGTCGCAGGCGGCCCGACCAGCCCGGTCGCGCTAAAGCCGACCGGATTGCCCGCGATGCTACTCCCCGTCACGGTCGCCGACAGCGTGTTCGAGCCCGGCACGGAGCCGAGCGTCCACCCGCCCACGGCGGCACGTCCGTCCGCATCCGTCGTCGGGGTCGTCCCGCCCGACAAGCTGCCGCCGCCGCCCGTGACGGCGAAGGAGACCGTGACGCCCTGCACGGGATTCCCGATCGCATCCGTGACGCGGACTTCGGGGGCGGTTCCGACCTGGGTCCCAACCGTCGCCGACTGATTGGTGCCGGCACTCGCGACGACGGCCGCAGGGATACTCGCACCGGTCGCCGAAAACGTGACCGGGTTTCCACCGATGCCGCTGCCGGCCACGGTGGCCGTGATCGTGTTCGTGCCTGGCGATGCGCCCAGCGTCCACGCCCCGACGGTCGCCTGCCCGCCCGATCCCGTGGTTTGCGAGCTCCCGCTGACGCTCCCGCCGCCGGATGCCACGGCAAACGTGACGGGCACCCCCTGTAGGTCGTTGCCCTGCGCATCCGTCACCCGCACTTGCGGTGGGATGCTCACAGCGGTGCCGACCCCCGCGGTCTGCCCGCCTCCTTGAGTTGCGACCACTGTGGCCGCCGGCCCCGTCTGCGCGGTGGCGCTGAAGGTGACCGGATTCCCGGAGATCCCGCTTCCGGTCACGGTCGCGCTCACCGTATTCGATCCAGGTGCGTTCCCGAGGGTCCAGCTCGCGACGCTTGCCCGCCCATCGGCATCCGTGCCCTGCACCGCGCCGCTGATCGTCCCTCCTCCACCCGTGATTGCGAAGGTCACGGAAACGCCTTCCACCGGGTTACTCGCCGCGTCCAGCACTCGGACCTCCGGGGCCGTGCTGACCTGAGAGGCGACGGTCGCCGACTGACCCTGTCCGGCCGTGGCGGTGACGGAGGCGGGCACCGTCGTCGCCATGGCCGAAAAGGTGGCGGGGTTGCCGGCAATCCCCGCCCCGGCAGCCGTGGCCGTAAGCGTGTTCGCGCCCTGGGTTCCTCCAACGGTCCAACTGCCGACGGTTGCCCGACCCGCGGCGTCCGACGTCTGCGTGCCGCCGGCGACGCTTCCGCCGCCGCCGGTCACGGCGAACGTGACCGGCACCGCCGCAACCGGGTTCGCGAAGCCATCGACGATGAGAACGCTGGGGGCGATCGCCACGTTGGTCCCGATGGCGGCGGACTGAGCGTCGCCTTCGAAGATGGTCATCGTCGCCGCGGGTCCGGGCGTCGCCTGTGCCGAGAATCGAATCGCCGACAGGCCGCCCACGAAGGCCTGCAACTCATTCGGACCCGCCTGAGTACCGAGCGTCCAACCGCCGACCGACGCGTCTCCGTCCGCGTCCGTGGTCTGGACACCGTTCGTCAGGCTTCCGCCGCCGGCTTCAACCGTAAAAGCGACGGTGATCCCGGCGATGCCGTTTCCTTGCCCGTCGACGAGACGCACCGCCGGGCGGATCGGCACCGACGAGCCGACCCTAGCGCTTTGCGCGTCGCCCTGGGAAATCGTCAACGTCGCGCTGCCCGCCCCGATCGCGGTCGCGTCGAATACGACCGCCGTCGCACCCGCGAACGTCGCTTGGAGTTCGTTGAGGCCCCCGCTCGTTCCCAACGTCCACTCGCCGACCTCGGCGACCCCGTTTTCGCCGCTGACCTGGATCGCTCCCTGTATCGATCCGCCACCGGATCGAACCGAGAACGTGACAGATACATCCGAGACGGGATTGCCGTGTTCATCCGCGACCGTCACCGCCGGACGAACACCGACCGCAGAGCCCGCGAGGCCCGATTGACCGTTGCCCCGAAGAACCGAGAGCGAGGTGGGCGCGAGCGGCGTCGCGGTGGCGTGGAAGATCAGTGACCCGACGCCCGCCACGGTGGCCCGCAGCTCCTGGGGACCGGCGGTCCTGCCCAGCGTCCAGGTGCCGGCCGACGCCCGTCCGTCCGCGTCGGTGGTCGCGGCTGCGTTTTGGACCGACCCTCCGCCGGACTGGACTTGAAACTGGACCGCGAGACCGGCCACGCCGGAGCCGGCCGCGTTGGTAAGACGCACTTCGGGCGCGGCCGCGGTTGCGGCTCCGGCCGGGGCCGTCTGCGCATCGCCGGCGACGACGAGAATCGACTGCGCGGCCGGCGGCGGGGGAGGTGGGGGCTCGGTCGGAGTGGCGGAACACGCCGCGATCAGCGCGCCGAGGGCCAGTCCCAACGCCGACCGTTTCGCACCGCGCCGACGATCTCGCCGTCCGACGACCAGGTCCTGCGGCATCAAAGCGACGTGACTCCTCCTCGCGCCAGGAGAGAACCACTCTCTCCACACCGGGAGGGGCAGGCAACATCCGAGCCCGACCACGCCGGGACCAAACTAGGGGAGGCGGACCCGCCTAGAGTTGTCCGACGGCGGGACTTCCGTGCTCGTGGCCTGGCGACCGCCCGCGCGTGAAACAAGCTGGCCCCGGGGCTCGACCGGGCGATTCCGCAAACTTTCCCGTCCGCATGCATAGCCTGCGGGCCCACCTAGGGGCGCCTTGGCAACCGTCGGGGGCGAGGGGCAGGTTGAGGGGAACGCGTAACCCCAGTGGGAGAGACCATGCTCCGATCGCTCGTTCTATCCGCGCTTATCGCGCTTTGCCCCGCAACCGCGATGGCTCAAGACCTGGTGCTCACCAACGCCAGTGTCGTCGACGTGACCGACGGATCGGTGCTCCGCGGCGCGACCGTCGTGGTCGTAGACGGGCGGATTCGGACGATTTCCGAAGAAGCCGTCACGCCCCCCGCGGGCGCGGAGGTCATCGATCTCATGGGCCGTTTCCTCGCGCCCGGTCTGATGGACGCCCACGTACACGTGGGCGATGCCGCGAGCGCCCGCCGCGCGATGTCTACCGGCGTGACCACCATGCGCAGCATGGGCACGTCTCACTACGCGGACGTCGGGATGCGAGACCTACAAGCGGCCGGTCATCTCGAAGCGCCGCAGTATCTCGCGGCCGGGTATCACGTACGACCGCCCGCCGCGGAGGAGTTTTTCCAAGATCATCCCGAACTCGGGCATCTCTACGGCGAGGAGATCCGGGGCGTGGAGGCCGTGCGCGCGATGACCCGGGCGCTCGTCTCTCGCGGTGTGGATTTCGTAAAGACGAACGCGACCGAGCGCGCAGGTCTGCCGGACACGGATCCACGAAAGGCGTTCTACTCCGAAGAAGAACTCCGCGCGATCGTCGACGAGGCTGCGACTGCAGGTATCGGAGTCGCGGCCCACGCGCACGGTGACCTCGGAGCGAGGTCGGCGGTACTGGCCGGGGTTCGAAGCATCGAACACGGCACGTATCTCAGTCCGGAAACGCTCGCCCTCATCGTCGACCGCGGCACCTACCTGGTCCCGACCATCGCCGTCGTCCGCGACCTCACCATCCCGGGCGGCAGCTACGACAACCCGGTGTTGAACGTGCGCGGACGTCACATGCTGCCTCGAGTTCAGGAGATGACGCGACGCGCGCACGAGATGGGCGTACGGATCGTGGCGGCGACCGACACGGATTACGGTCCGGAGAACGTGACGACGCTCGCGCACGAGCTTCTGGAACTCGTCGAGATCGGAATGACGCCGCTCGAAGCGCTACAAGCGGCTACGACGGTCGCTGCCGACCTCTTCGGACTGACCGACACGACCGGGCGGGTTCAGGAGGGGCTCGAGGCGGATCTCATCGTGCTCGAGCGCAACCCACTCGAAGACATCGGCGTCATCCAGGACGTGCTGATGGTCGTGAACGACGGCAAGGTCGTCGTGCTCCGTGGAGAATGGCCCGGGCCTCGGACGGTCTCCTAGATCCCGCGTACAGCTAGTTGAATCGGAGCCGGATTCCGAACTGAGCCTGCCATTGGGATGGCCCCATCTGCGGGACATAAGGAAGTGCCGCGCGAATTCCGCCGCCCTCGCGCTGGAGTTGGCCGATGAAACGCGCCTCGAGCGGATCGTCGACCTCCGGAAACGTGCTCAGGTCACCGACCTCCACGCGTCCGTCCGCTCGTAGCAGTTGGACCACGGGGTTCACCGCCTGCACCTGACCCCAATCCCGGTTGATCAGATTGAACACGTTGAGCACGTCGAGCATCACGTCGACCTGGATGCCGCCCAAACGCAGTCCCTGTGTCACTCGGAGGTCCAACTGGTGCGACCACGGCGTCCGACAAGCGTTGCGGCTCAAGATCCGGAGTCGGCTTGCTTGTAGACATGGTTCCTGTGCAACGAGCTGTTCGAACAAAACTCCGCTCAGCCCCGTACGCCCACCCGGAAAACTCGAGGCACCCTCTGGCACATAGATCAGGTCGTTGGTCAGGTCAAGCGCCTGCCCGATCCCCGAGTAGCCGTCGGCGTTGAGGTCGCTGGAGTAGACGTAGGAATAGGGCTGACCCGACTGCCCCACATAGAGCAACGATATCCGCGCACCACCCCATCGCTCGGAAAGGGCCGCCGTCGCACTCGCGACCATTTTGTGCGGTCGATCGTACAAAGAGGGTTGGCGTTGCGGACGGTTGGGATCGCCCTCGATCGCCGTGAACCCGAAATTCGCCGTCGCATCGAGCGACGCCAGGCTCTGCAGATCCGCCGATCGGTTGAATGCGTACCCCGCGTCGACGGCGATTCGGTCGCCGAACTGCTTTCGCAGTCGCGCGCTCAACGCGTACGAAAAATTCTCCGACCGATTCCCGACGAGCATGACCTGTCCGAAGGCGTCGTTGACTCGACGAGGGAAAAACGTCGGCTCCCGATCGCCAGGCGGACTGCCGGGCGGGGGATCGATGAGTTCGTTTCCCGCCCCGCCGTCACCGAACGACTCGCGATCATTGAACCCGAACCCATCGGAGAACCCGTTCTCCGGCGTCCGCTCCGATACCGGAACCACCGGACCCAGGTTGAGATCTTCGAGGAAGATTTGGTTGACGGCCTTCGTGTAGAGACCCTCGAGCGAGAGGGTGAACCCCGCCGGGAGCCGCTGATCTATCGCCATCGAGATCTTGAAGTCTTGCGGAAACCGGAAATCCCGATCAAAGGCCGTCACCGTCGGGGCCGTAGACTGGCTTCCGTCGGCGCACGTCGTCGGGGCCGGACTGCGCGGGTCGAAGATGGGGACGATCTCTGGGTCCGGGACCCCGACGTTGCGGCGCTCGCACGTGAGGAAGCCAGCCGAAAGCCCCGTGTTCTGGTAGGCCTCGGCCAGCCAAGCGAACGGCGGACGGCCCGTGAAGATGCCCGCGCCGCCACGAATCTGGGTCCCGAGGTCGGCCCCGAACCGCGCATTGAACCCGAGCCTCGGCGAGAACAGCACCTTCCCGCTCGGAAGGTGGTCCGTGCCAAACCCGAACGACTGCTCGACGGCCGCGTTCGAGACCGGAGCATCGGGCATCGTCGGCACATCGACCCTCACGCCGACTTGAAAGCTGATGGCGTCGCTCACCCGAGCCTCTTCTTGCAGAAACGCTGAAAACTGATTCACCGCGAACCGAGTCGAGCCGGCGCCGGCGGCCAGCGGGACGTTGACGACGTATTCCGACGGCGCGTTCGCCTCGAGGTCCGCGAGCGACTTGAAACGATAGGTGCCGAGCGAACCGGGGAGATAGGAACGACGAATCGCGAAACGTTCGAAGCCGCCGCCGAACGTCAAGCGGTGATCACCGACCGCGAGCGTGAGCGAGTTCGTTACCTGAAGGATGTCCTGATCGAGCTCGCTCTCGTTTGCGAAGAAGTTTCCCCCCGCCCTCAGTTCGCGTGTGAACCCCTGACCGTCCTCCCGCCCCATCAACTGCACCTCGACACGCGGATAAACCGAAAGGGGCGCCTCACGGTCGCGAAGAAACTGTGTGCTTACGAGGAGATCGTTCGATAACGTCGGGCTCAGTGTGGACAGCCATTGGCCGACGATGGAGTGGTTGCGGCTCTCGATCCGCGTCCCGTTCGACGAGAGCTCGTAGGAGTCGCCGGGCAGCCGGTTCGGAGCGGGGGCGTCGTTGGCGCTCGCAAAGTTGTAGCGCAACATGGCCTGGTTCGACCCGTCTAGTTGCACGTCGATCCGCGTGAAGAGATTGGCCAGATCGTTTTCGAGCGTAAACTCGCCTGCGTCTCCTGCGTCGGCTCCGAACCCAGCGAGGATGTCGGAGACCCGGCCTACGGAATCGGGGACGAGCTGAGTCAGCACGGCGTCGTCGATCCCCACGAGAAAGCCGTCGGGTGGACGCCGCCGCTGTTCGATCTCGCCGGCCGCGAAGAAGTGCACTCGATCCGTAGCGATCGGTCCACCGATGTCGAAACCGACAAACAGATTGTCGAGCTCACCTGCGGCCCTCGGGACGCCGCCGAGCACGGCATCTCCTACCAAGAGATCGTCGCGGATAAAGCCGAATACGGAGCCCTCGAATTCGTTCGTGCCCGACCGCGTGACGGCGTTGAGTACGCCGCCGGTAAACCCGGATTGACGCACATCGTAAGGTGCAACGAGGACCTGCAGCTCCTCGATGGCCGTCAAAGGGATCACGCGTCCGCGCGCGCGTCCGCCGGCGACGCCGCTCGGGGAGAGGCCAAACACGTCCTGGTTTAGCGCGCCATCGATTTGAATGTTGTTGAATCGAACATTCGAGCCCGCTACCGAGACACCGCTTTCGTCGACGACCACGAGCGGCGACAGCTGCGCGAATTCGGTGAAGTCGCGAGAGATCGTCGGCAATCGTTCGAGCGTGCTCTGATCGATCACCGTGACGGGACCCATGCGCGAACGGTCGAACTCCGGATCGCCTTGCACGCTGATCGACAATTCTGGAAGTGCGACCGCGGTCTCCACGAGCTCGATATCGATTGCGAGACGCTGGCCAATGCTGAGCATCAACCCGCCGCGACTCACCGTCCTAAGCCCGATCCGCGAGGCCTCGAGGGTATGAGGTCCGCCCGGACGGAGGTTCGTGAAGTTGAAACGGCCCGCCTCGTTCGTGACCGAGATCCAGACAGCGCCGGTGTCATCACGCCTCAGCTCGATGCGCGCGTCGGCGATGGGGGAGCCATCTGGGCCAACGACGGTTCCCGCGACTCCGGCTGTCGTCACGCCCTGAGCCGAGGCGTCTCTGGCGTCAACCGAAAGCCAGAGGACCATGAGCAGGCCCACACTCATTCCGCGGGTCCAACACGAGATACCAAGCGGTCCGCGCATCGTGCCCTCCAGGGATGTTAGTTCAGCAGGTCGAAGGATCAACCTCGATCTTGACCGCCAAAGCGCTGATCGAACCTCGTCCCCCTTGAATGTCGACCAGAGCGTTGGCGCCAAGTCGCTCGGCCGCATCGACGAGCGAATCCACCATCTCTCTCATGGCGCCTCGTCCCCTGGAACCGGCGGAGGCGGAAACCCTCTCGAGCTCTTGTTTCGGGCACCGATCGAGGGGCGGCCACTGAGGATCGCACCGCACGAGGCTGCCCAACTGGACTCGGATCTGCGAGTCGGGCGGGCCGATGCAGGCCCAAACTTGCCCGTTGTCCGTCGAGGTCGCCCCGCCCGTCAACGAGAATCCGATGTCTTGCTGTGTGATCGTCTCGGCGAGGGTGATGGAGACCGGCTGACCCGTCATCGTGGCGAACATGGCTTGGACGGTCAGCTCCGTACCTATGGGCAGGTAGCACAACGTGAAACCGCCATCGATCCCGGTCTGCGTTTCACCGATGCCGGGCGTCCCGTCGGTCTCCCAGGTCGCGCGGACGGTGGCGCCGGGGAGCGCCATCGCCGCATCGACGTCTGACACGACCCCGAGCAGCGCTCCGGTGTCCTTGGCGTTCGGACACATCTCCTCGACCGTCTGCGCACGGAGCGTCGCGGCCGTGAGGAGCAAGAGACTCCATACGAGAAAGGGCGAGCGTTTGATCGATTTCATCGCGACTTGTCAATCCATTCCAAAGGGATCTTCGAGCGACGGGCTCTGCGGCGTGAACAGCTCCGCTCCGTCTTCGGTGATCACCATGTCATCTTCGAGGCGGACGCCAAACTCTCCGCGAATGTAAATGCCGGGTTCATCGGAAAACGTGTGCCCCGGTTGGAGCGGCATGGTATTACCCTTGACGAGATATGGCCACTCGTGCCCATCCATCCCCATGCCATGTCCGACCCGATGGGTGAAGTGCTTGTATCCCGGCCCATAGCCGGCGTCTGAAATGACGCTTCGCGCGGCTGCGTCAACGGCCTGCGCTTGGACGCCGGGGCCTGCGGCGGCGAGTGCCGCGTCCTGTGCGCGTCGCTCGATGTCGAACACGCGGTTCATCTTGTCGGTGGCCTTACCGAGCACGAAGGTCCGGCTGAGATCAGAGCGATATCCCTCGACGCCACAGCCGCCATCGATCAATAGGATGGTGCCCTCGCGCACGACCTGAGGGGTGATCGAGCCGTGCGGGAGCGCGCTGTACTCGCCTGTTTGAACGCCGGCTCCGCCCGTGAATCCGAGCCGTGAGTGCGCCATCGAAACGAGACGCGCGAAATCGTTCTGCGTCATGCCTTCATCGAGCGCCAGATACGCCGCCTCATAGGCTTTGAGCGTCACGTCCGAGGCGAGCCGCATGAGTTCCAGTTCATGCGGATCTTTTTGCCCTCGACAGCCAAAGGTGATCGGAGTGCCGCTGGTGAGCTCGAGCCCAGGGGCCGACTGACTCACGCCATCGCTGAATACGAAGCGCACCGTCTCCTCGATCGCGATCCGTCCCGTCGCAATCCCGAGTTCTCGAAGGCCGCCCGCCACGAGCGCGTAGGGGCTCTCATCTTCTTCCCAAGTAAGAACTGGCGTCGAGGCGTCAAAGGGCCCCATAGCGATTTGTTCGCGCGCACGATCTTCCTCGAACGCAGGGGTCACCACGAAGGGATTGCCGCGGACGGGCACGACCAATGCGAACAACCGTTCGCTCAAGCCCCACCGCATTCCGCTGAAATAGTCCAGCGAAGTGCCGCCGGTCAGAAACAACGCGTCGATATCGGCCGCGCGCATGAGGCCACGGGCCTTTTCCACCCGGCCGGCGCGCTCTTCCACCGCAATGGGTCGGGCCTGGTCGGCCATAGAGGTCAGACGCGCGATCGACGGCGGGACCTCCTGCAGCCACGTGTCGAGCAGATCGTCGTTGGCGCGCGGCAGCGTCGGATCCGGCCATGCCTCATCCGGCGCACCCGGCCCGGCGAGGGCCGATCCCGGGAAGGAAGCGTGTGTGGCTGCGGCGGCAACCGAGGCCGCGGAGGCGCCCAAGAAGTGGCGGCGTGTCAGCATGAAGTTCTCCCTGCGAGTTAGGCCCGCTTCGCGATCTCAGGCCCGGAAATCCGAGCCAGGTTACTCACCAAGCTATGCACCGAGGCACCAGGTGCCGTGTGATTCAACCCTCGCCCCGCTAGAATGGTTGAAACCGGCGGGGATCCGCCGACGCGTCCACGCGGTTCAAATTTGCCCTCGCGCGACGGATGCGTTGAGCAGGGCACTCCCGCTTACCTCCACAGGATCTCCAAACGATGACCGATCATTCTCGCCCCCCAGCCGCTGTCGGACGACTTGGACGTCTGCTGATGGTCGGCCGCCCCCGCTGTCTCGTTTTGGTGGCCACGGTCGTCGCTTTCGCGTCCGCCGGGTGTCAATCCGATCAAGCAGATGCCGAGGCCGAGTCGCCCGCGGCGACCGCTGGAACGCCCGTGGCCGACGCCACGATTCAACGACAAATGGAACTCGTGAGTGAGCTGCAGGCGCTGGATCAGTCGCTGACGCCGGTTCGCGAACTGGCGCTCCAGGATCCCGTCATCCAGGCGCAGGAACAAGCGCTCATTGTCGAGGTGGACGCGGTCATGGAGAGCGTCAGTCCCGGATTCACGGAAGCGCGCGACCGCTTCGAAGTCTTGAGGGCCGAATACGGTGTGGCGGAGCAGGCCGGCGACCAGGTGCGTCTGCAGGCGCTAGGATCTGAGCTACAGGGTTTGCAGGTCCGCCTCGGCGAAGCGCAGGCGGCAGCAGCGGATCGCGAAGACGTGTCCGAAGCGATCGAAACCTTTCGTCAGTCGCTGTTCGAGTGGATGCGCGCCAAGGACCCCGCCATGGGTCCGCTCCTGGATCGCGTCAGCGAGATCACCGACGAACTCGAGAGCATGGGACCTCCCGGAGGGGCGTAGGCGGCTAAGACCGCGGACGCGACCCCATCGGCTCGATCCTAGGGCGTTCGTCGGCGTTCGCGAGGTTCCAACTCGTTTGGTGTACGAGTCGAACGATCCGCGTCATTTTTTCGTACTCGATGCGGTCGGGCGTGTCGCCAGAGCGGTGATAGTCAGGGTGTAGCCCGGTGTGAAACCACACCGCCGGCACCCCGTTTTGGAGAAATGGCCAGTGGTCCGATCGCCTTAGTAGGTTGGACTCATTGTTGTCGTAGCGCATTCTCAGCGTCAGACCAAAGCGGTTCGCGGATTCGACGGCCGCGGCCAGTTCTGGAGTACGGCTGTAACCGAGGATGTTGGTCGCGTTCGAGTTGGACTCGGCGCTTTGCTCTTCCAACCCGCGGAAACGGTTGCCTTGGTCCGCCGGCACCTCTTGGTGTCGTCCGATCATGTCGAGATTGAGGTTTGCGACGATGTTCTCGAGTGGGACCGTCGGGCTCTCGGTGTGATACCAGGCGCCCAAGAGCCCGCGCTCCTCCGCGTCCCAGATCGCAAAGACCACGCTGCGACGCGGTCGCTTCCCTTGCTCGGCCGCACGCGCATACGCCTCGGCCACAGCGAGTACGCCGACCGTCCCCGACCCGTCATCGTCGGCTCCGGCAAACACGACCTCTCCATCGCGGCCTTCGTGATCGTGGTGTGCCCCGATGATGACGACTTCGTCTCTCAGCGCCGGGTCGGATCCTTCGATCATCGCAAGGATGTTGCGACCGGGCGTTACGTGGCGCGTCACGGCGAGGTTCATCGCGACGCGGGCTCCCCCGAGTTCCACCACGCCCAGGCCTTGGGCGGCCGACTCGGCCGCTGATGCGAGCGCTTGAAGCGATTGGCCAGAACCGGCGACGAGCGTCGCCGCGAGTTCCGATGAGATGCGGGCTGCCGGGATCTCGATCTGATTTACCCAGGTCCCGAGCGTAAAGCGCTCGATGCGTCGAGGCGTTTCCGGCCAGGCCGACCGGTGCGTCTCGGTCCAATCTTGACTGTCCTCTCGGTTTTGGATGTCCCGCGTAAACAGGATCGCGGCGGCACCGCGCTCCTGGGCTGCGAGTGCCTTTCGCCACTCACGTGAGGCTTCGGCGGTGACCAACCCATCGAAAGGACTCGCTGGATCCGTAGCGCCCGGTTCGCGCTCGAGGACCAAAACGATCTTGCCTTGCAGATCCGCACCTCGATAGTCGTCGTAGTCGAGCCGCGGCTCCACGATCCCAAACCCGGCGAACACGACATCGCCACTCGCGCGCCCGGTCGCGCTCACGTTCGATGGCGTCCATCCGTTCCCGGGCCGGCGCGCGCGGCTTGCTCCGGTGAACGTCAACTCGTTTCCCGGGGCGAGGCTGAACCAAGCCAGATCGAAGTCCTGGTAATAGTCTTCCCGGTCGCCCGCCGGCCGGAGCCCCAGAGACTCGAAGCGACTGCGAATCCAAGCCGAAGCGATGGCGATCTCCGAAGTCCCGACCAGTCGCCCCGCCATTGCGTCGCCGGCGAGAAAATGAAGATCGGCGCTCAGGGCACCCTCGGTAATCGAATCGCTGAAGGGAGCGTCCCCGCTCGAGCAGGCGGATAAGAGGAGGGCCACGACTGACGCGGCTGGAAACAGGTGCGAACGTCGGTTCAGCATCGGGCTTCTCTCGCGGCTTGGAGGATCGACGCTTTCAAGGTCCTAGAGGTGTTCGCACCCGGCAAGGCTGGCCCCCGCGCGTACCGATTCGACGAGCCTCCTACTGCGCCCGAAAGTCCGGGATCGCTGCGCTGGGCACGCAACCGGCCCAACGGCTAGAATCCCGGTTATGTCAGACAAAGAGCGGAACATCGCGAGGGCGGCGGCCCAGTACGGCGTGGACGATTGGGGCGAAGGGTACTTCGGAATCAACTCCGATGGGCACGTCGCCGTGCGACCCAGCGCCGGGTCCACCAACGAGCTCGACTTGTTCGAAATCGTCCAAGGGCTGGTCGAGCGAGACATCGCCCCACCGACCGTGATCCGGTTTACCGAGATCCTCGCCGACCGCCTCGCGGTCATGCGCGGGGTCTTCGAGCAGGCCATATCCGAACACGGATATCAGGGTGATCACGTACACGTGTATCCGATCAAGGTCAACCAACAACGCCCGGTCGTAGAGGAAGTCATCCGGCACGGGCCGAAGTTGTCTCTCGGACTCGAGGTCGGGTCGAAGCCGGAACTCCTCGCCGTGACTGCGCTCACCGCGTCGGATCCCGTCCGTCTCATCGTGTGCAACGGGTTCAAAGACCGGGCGTATCTTCGCGGCGTCGTGACCGCGACCAAACTCGGTCGCGAAATTGTTCCAGTGATCGAAAAGCCCACGGAACTCGGCGATCTCCTCTACGAATCCGATCGACTCCAGGTTCGTCAGCCGTTGGGCGTGCGGGTTCGGCTTTCGAGCCCGGGGGCCGGTCGGTGGGAGGCGTCGCTCGGGGACCGATCGAAGTTCGGGCTGCGCGTGGGCGAAATACTGGAACTGGTCGATGTGCTTCGCGTGCGCGGCGAACTCGACTCTTTCGTACTTCTTCATTGTCACCCCGGTAGCCAGATCGAAGACATCGGTCGACTCAAGGACGCGATCGGCGAACTGGCCCATCTGTACTGTGAGCTCGTCGAACTGGGCGTCGGTTTGCGCTATATCGACGTGGGGGGCGGGCTCGGCGTCAACTACGGCGGGCCACACGGAAGCGCCACGGCTTCGATGAACTACTCCTTGGAAGAGTACGCCAACGAGATCGTGTATCGCGTCGGCGTGATCTGCGACGATCGCGGAGTTGCACACCCCACGATCGTCACGGAGTCCGGCCGGGCAAGCGCCGCGCACCAGAGCGTGTTGGTGACACAGGTGCTCGGGGCCGCGACACCCGACGAACCTGGTCTGGAAACGGACTCGGCTTTCTCGGTGTCGGCGGCCGATGAAGAGCCGCAGCCGATCTCAGATCTGCGTTTAGCCCTTACCCTGTTGGATGAGGGAGCCTTCGTCGAGGCGTACCACGACGCCCGGCAAGCGCGCGAACAAGTGCTTTCGTTGTTTCGACTCGGGTATGTGGATCTTCAGACACGCGCCCTGGGCGACCGACTGTTTTGGACGGTGTGCCGTCGGATCGTGGCGGAGTCGGCCGACGATGGCGACATCCCGGACGAGCTGACCGAACTCCACGATCTCCTGTCGAGCACGTACTTCTGTAATTTTTCTCTGTTCCAGTCGGTGCCGGATTCCTGGGCCGTCGACCAGCTGTTCCCGATCATGCCCATCCATCGATTGGACGAAGTTCCGACGGTGCGAGCGGTGCTTGCGGACCTCACCTGTGATTCGGACGGTCGCATTTGTCGCTTTGCGTCGGGTGGCGAAGAGCGGAGCACCTTGGACGTCCACGCTTTCAGAGACGGAGAGCCCTACTACCTCGGCATCTTCCTGGTTGGCGCCTACCAAGAGACGCTAGGCGCCATGCACAACCTGTTCGGTGACAACCACGTCGTCCACCTGCATTGGCACGAACAGGGGGGGTGGTGGATCGATCAGTTCGTCCCCGGCGATACCATCCGGGAGGTCCTCACCTACTCGCAGTACGACACGGAGCGTTTTGGTCCGGCGATCTCGAAGGACTGCGAGCGACGCGTTCGGGATGGGACCCTGACCGTCGCCGAGAGCCGCGAGATCCGTAAGTACTACGCTGCCGAGCTCGAAGGGTATACGTACCTGGAACCCGAGTAACGGCGCCCGAATTGCCCCGATCCTACCAGCCCAGCAAGGCTCCGAAGATCAGGGGGGCTACGATCGTTGCGTCGGACTCGATGACGAACATCGGTGTGTCGACATCGAGCTTACCCCACGTGATTTTTTCCGTCGGAAGCGCGCCCGAGTAGGATCCGTAACTCGGGGTCGAGTCGCTGATCTGACAGAAATACGCCCAGTACGGACAGGGGCGCCCGAGATCCTGATGGATCATCGGCACGACGCAGATGGGGAAGTCACCAGCAATCCCGCCACCGATCTGAAAGAATCCGATGCGGTGTCCTTCGGGTGCATCTGGCGCTCGATCCCCAGGAGCGGCATCGCTCATCGGAATCTCCGACAGCTCCGCGCCCATGCTGGTGCGCACGTACCACTCTGCCAGCCTAGCCATGTACTCGGTTCCCCCGAGCACGGGACCCGGGCGGCTCAAATCTCCGGCGAGTTGGTGCGCGACGTAGATATTCCCGAGGGTGGAATCCTCCCAGCCCGGAATAAACAGCGGTAGGTCGGCTTCGGCGGCTGCGACCAACCACGAGTGCGCCGGGTCGATCTGATAGTCCGCGCGGACGGTCTCGTCGCGGATCAACCGATACAGATACTCGTGCGGCAGGTGTCGCTCACCGCGGGCGTCGGCCGTCTTCCAAAGATCGAGGATGGGTCCTTCAAGCGCCCGAAACGCCTTCTCCTCGGGGATGCAGGTATCCGTGACGCGATTGAGCCCCTGCCGTTCGAGTTCCTTCTCTTGCTGGGGCGTCAGATTTCGCCAATCGGGAATCCGCGTGTAGTGATCGTGTGCGACGAGATTGAACAGGTCTTCTTCCAGGTTCGCCCCGGTGGTGGAGATCGCGTGCACGCGGTTTTGCCGGATCATTTCGGCGAGCGAAAGCCCGAGCTCGGCTGTGCTCATCGCTCCGGCCATGGCCAGGAGCATTTTACCGTCGTTGTCGGTGAGTTCTCGGTACGCAGCCACCGCGTCGACCAGCGTGGCCGAGTTGAAATGACGGTAGTGCCGCTCGATGAAGTCGTTCAGCTTCATGCGGAATCCTTCCGGCGCGGTCTACCGGCTGTTGGAGGTCACCACTTCGTAGTCGATCCACCAGATGTCTTTGTCTCCATAGCCGCCTGCCCGTTCGGAATCAAAATAGAACTTGGTGTGGTCGGGCGAGAAGGCCGGACAGCGGTCATTGCTTTCGGAATTGATCGCAAGACCCAGGTTGTCGAGGGGCCTCCACGATCCGCTCGCGTCCATTTCGGTGACGTAGATGTCTTCGCCCCCATGTCCGCCCTCGCGATCGGAGGTGACGTAGAGCGACCGGCCATCCGGTGAGGGAAGCGAGTGGTGTTCGCTCGCTGCGGAGTTTACCGCGGGCCCGAGGTTCGTAGCGTCCTGCCATTCGCCGTCGACGCGGTGGGCCGTCCAGATGTCGTTTCCGCCAAAACCGCCCGGACGCGTCGACGTCCAGTACGCCGTGTCCCAGTCAGAACCCGAGAAATAGATGCAGTGGTCCGAGTCGGGCGAGTTGATCACCGGGCCGAGGTTCTTCGCCTCTCCCCATCCATCGTCTGTCTTCTCGCTGACCCAAATATCCGTGCTTCCATACCCGCCAGGTCGATTGCTCATGACATAGAGCTGCGTCCCATCCGGGGACAAGAGCGGCTCGACGTCAAAGTACTCCGTGCTAATGGGAGGACCGACGATTTCCGGCGCGGTCCACTCGCCGTCCACTAAATAGGACACGCAAATGTCGGCGCCGGGTTCGGCTTGTCGATTGTTGCAGTTGTAGTACATGGTGCGGCCGTCGGCCGTAAACGTCGGCTCTGCGTCGCGCGCGGCGGAATTGATGAGCGGGCCCATGTTCACGGGCTCCTGACCCACCGACACGGCGACGGAAGACGCGCCCTCCTCTCCAGGAACGCAGCCGGCGCAGAGAAGGGCAACCGCCACCGCTCGGATCCGGGTACCGTGACCTCTCATCAGCACACCTTCTATTTCATATCCAAGCGGAATCTCCGCGCTATACGGCCCTTGCGGAGATGGGCGCTGCTTCGACGGAGGGGCTGATGTCCGGAATCATCTCTTGTTCCGCGTATTTGGCCGCGAGCCACGGACTCGCTCGGTCTCCGAGCCGTTCGCGTTGGTCCGGAGTGAGGTATCGATAGCCCTTGATCGTGCCGTAGCACCGGTCCGCGCCGCACTCGCAGTCGAACGGGGTCGACATGTCCTCCTCGCAGGCGCAGTAGTCGAACGTGATCTCGTCTCCGAGCGCGATGTCGCGCAACGCTCGCAGACGAGGCGCCTTCGGATCCGACAAGTCCAGAAACGTCGACGGCGTGCAGCTGTGATTCGTGTGCTCGACCAGTCCATCCTTGTCCGCATGGCGGCCGTCACCGATCTGTACGCTAAAGCGGGTCGGTGTTTGGAGGTTCCTGCCACTGAGTGCGACCGCGACATCGCCGTTCGCGATGTGGTGGGTCGCAAACAACCCAACGTGTCCTTCGCGGATTTTCTTGAACTCGACAACAGCTCGATGCGCTCCACTTCCCATCCCCAGCTCGGTCATTCTTTTTCTCGCATGACGAAGTTGTTGTGAGACATCGAACACGTATACGGATACGCGAACTCGCAGAAGATACACTATATAAAAGTTAATGCGAGTTTATGAGAAAAGGAGGACAGCGAAACAGGCGATCGAGTTACGCTCCGTGTTGCTCGAGCCAGCGATCGAGAAGCGGAGCGAGATCCGACAACGGCCGGTAGCCCGAGGTAAGAAGCGTGAGCCGATCGCCGTCGTGACCGATCAAAGTAGGGAAGCCCCGGACACCCATTCGCGCCGCGAGTTGGAAGTCGGCGGCAGCGGCGGATCGCATCTGCTCGGTCTCGACTTCCATCCTGAACGTCGTCACATCGACGTCCACCGCCGCGACGGCTTCAGCCAACGGTTCAAGGGTGGTGACGTCGCGGTTCTCGCTGTAGAAGGCCCGGTGGACGCGGGCCAGGTAGAGAAGAGTCGACTCCGCGGCCAGGTTTCTCACGGTCACGACCGCTCGGCAAGCAGGCTCGGTGTCGTAGACGAAATCGTCTCGCTCGAAGAACTCGTAGTCGAAGGGTTGTCCGGAGGCGTCGTGCACCTGTTCCCAATGGTGCCGGATCGTGTCCTTTGCGGCCTGATCCATGGGCACGGTGTTTCCCGCTCGGAGGCCGCCCATGATCAACTCCACCGGGACCCGATCCGAGTAGCGTTCAGCGATCGCCGCAATCACCGGAGAAAACCCCCAGCACCACGAGCACATCGGGTCGGCTATGTACAGCAGTTTCATGTGCGGAAAGTGCGGCACGACGACGCGTCTCGCGAGTGCGCTCGCGGGTTGCCCGGCACCGTGAGTCTGCGGTCCGAGCGTGCGAAACCGCGCGATCTCACCCAATGTTGTGCCGGGAGAGTCGCGATCGCCTCTATCCGAAAGGAATGAACTCCGATGGAGTGGCCACAGCTACTGAAGTCACAGCTCGCGGAAACCTACCGATGTACCGAAAACTTGATGAAGCTCGTTGAACCCGACGACCTCGCGTGGAAGCCGTCCAGCGGAGACAACTGGATGACCACGGGACAGCTCCTTCACCACCTTACCGAGGCCTGTGGGACTGCTTGTCGTGGTTTCGTGACGGGAGCTTGGGACTTCCCAGACGCAGGGGAAATGAGCGATAGCGCGCCTGCGAGTGCGCTGCAACCGGCGGAGAGCATGACATCGGCGGCGAGTGTGGCCGATGCGTTGGCGGCTCTGGCCGCCGACAAACAAGTGGCGCTCGAAATGATCGAGCAGGCGGCCGGCCGGTTCGACGATCCCGCCCCCGCGCCCTGGGATCCCACGCCCACGCCGCTGGGTGAACAGCTGCTTGGGATGATCGGGCACCTGAGCAATCACAGGGGCCAACTGTTCTACTACCTCAAGCTCCAGGGAAAACCGGTCAACACCATGCATTACTACGGGATGGCCTAGAGGTCGCCGCCGGCGTGTCCCAACAAACAAAACGCCCCCCCGGGTTGCTCCGGGGGGGCGTCTCTACCGCTAGGCACCGTTGGTCGTCGCGCCGTCGCGGGCGCGACGGACGTCGCTGGCCTGGCCAGAAATGTCGTGTCGGAGCGCCTTGATGAGATGCTCGAACTCGGCCCGCGCTTTTCGAACGAGAAGCGGAAGTCGATCGTTCTGCCGCAAGAGGTGCTCTCGGCGTAGCGTGTGCTGAAGCGCCATCCCGGAGCGAGCGAGAACGACAAACTGTACGACGATTCGTCGACACGTCGAGCCGCCCACGACCAACTCGTTCAACGATAGAGAAGCGCGCGCGAATGCGGCCGCCGTCTCGTCTGACGCGGAGGTCGGAAACACCGTGTGAATAAGGTCGTAGACGTCCTTTGCGGCCGCCGTCATGTTCTCCGAGATCTGGATCGTGCGATCGGAGATTCTGCACAGACGGTCGCTCTCCCTCACGTCGACCGGAAACGCATCCGAGGCGGCCGGTATTCGTACGTCGGCAACATCGGCCTCGTCGGTCATCCCAACCGCGTCATCTACCAAATTCTGGGACATGAGCTCTTCTGAAGCTTCGGGTAGAAGCGAAGAGCCTGGGTCTAGCAGCGAGTTGGTGCCCTCGCCACATCCGACCAAGAACATCCCGGACAATACACAAATCCCCATTAACTTCTTCATGAAACTGGCCTCCTGAATCCTGCTTCGTGTCCTCGCGCTCAACTGTGAACGGACGACCAACTCGAAGCGGGACACATCGGCCTCCCCGACGTCGGTTCGGCAGTCCGCGTCGCAGCGACTACCGGGTGCTCGCGTCCAGTTTCGCCTCGACGCGAGCCAGCCGCGCCTCGATTTGTTCAAGCGCATGAAGGATCAGCACATGGGTTTTCTTGGCGTCGATTCCAACCGGGCTCGATTCACTCGAGATCAGATCCTCGAGAGTCTTGTACTGGGCCTCAGAGATTTCCATCGTCGCTTCTCCATTGGTTGACAGAAGGACTCGATTCGATCACAATGGGCGCCCGAATAAAACCCGAACACGGAGGATCAAATGTCACCTGCTGAAGGACTCGCCGCGGAACTCAACATGACACTCAAGTTCTTCAAGAACAGTATGGGCGTCTTCGACGAGGCGGATTCCGGTTTTGCACCGCAGCCCGAAATGTTCACGGTGGCCGCCCAGGTCGACCACATCGCGGGGACCGTCGACTGGTTCCTCGAAGGAGCGTTTGGTGCCGGCTGGGACATGAACTTCGACGTTCATCTTGCGGCTTGCCGGGACGCCACTTCGCTCGAGGCGTCCATGTCCAAGCTCGAAGCATCGTTCGCCAAGGCTGTGGAGGTCGTGGGCGGCGCCTCCCAAGCGGATCTGTTTGCTCCGATCGCTGACACGCAGATCATGGACGGCGCGCCGCGCGCGGCCATCGTCAGCGCCATAACCGACCATACGGCTCACCACCGGGGAGCGCTGACGGTGTACGCCCGATTGCTGGGCAAAGAGCCCGCGATGCCCTACAGCTGAGCCCTGATCGCGCCAATGGGACGCACCGTGAACGCGTCGAACTCGCCCGGGCGTCGTTAGCGTCCGACGTCGAAGACTTTGGTGTACTTGACGATGAACTGTCGGGACTGGGGACCGCGATCGAATCCGGTGCGTTCTAGCGACCCCAAGTGCTCTGTGTCGTTGTACACGATGTAGAGCCCAGTCCCGGCAGTGTCGAGCCAACCAAACCGGATGTTGCTGCCAAAGTCCTCGGTTTCATTGTTGTATTGCAGCGACGCCTGCAGGAAGGCTCGCGGTGAAAACGAGTAGGAGCCTTTGAGCGCCACCACGGACGTTACAAAATCGCCTTGAGGAAGGTCGACGCTCTGGCGATCGAGCCGTACCGAAGCCACGAACTTGTCTCGGACTCGGTAGCTGACGGTCGCGCCCGTTCCGAAACGGTCCCCCCCATAAAAGCCCCCGATGTCGATGGTGCCTTCCACAGAAATAGGGGCACTCCGGTTCGTGTTGTAGCGAAAGCCCCATTCGATGTTGTTGTAGCTCCCGGCTGGAATGACGATACCCTCCCGGATTTCGAAGGGCTCCTGTAGACCTTCGCCCGTCAGGTTGATCGCAGGGAACTGAAAGAACGCTCCGCTGGAGAACTCGAAGTGGCTGTCGAAGTGAACCACTCGCGTCTCGCTGAAGCCGTCCAAATCCCAGAACTCGCGATACGACACGTGCGGCCGCAGCTCTCGAAACCAACTCACGTTCTCGAATCGATACGCCCGGAGGATCCGCGCGTTTACGTGTCGATACGCTCGTCGCGACAGGAACCCGACCTCCGGGTTGAACTCCTCGCCGACCTGGCGGAAGAGCGCCAGGATTCGCCACTCTCTCGCCTCGTAATTCGCGCTCCCACTAAACGCGAACTCGCCGCTCTCGACCCCGGGCGTCGATGTACCGGCGGCATATCCGTCGAGCGTCAAGGACTCTCCGATCCCCAGGCTGCCGTCTACCCCGTAGGT
>JAJCZV010000158.1 GCA_029262175.1 Gemmatimonadota bacterium | reverse complement strand
TCCGCGTAGGCTTGTGCGCCCATCGCCGAACCGCCCTCGAGCACCTCTCGGAAGAACTCACCGTAGTCTGAGGACCTAGAGGGAAACGTTGCGGCATGAGCCTGGGCTGCCTCGTATGAAATGATCATGACTAGGGCTCCTGCGGCCTCCCCAAGCTCCGGGACCGTGATCGCAACGACTTCGGCACCTAGGCCTTCAAGCGTGCCAAGCGCGACGTCCATAGCGTCGACCCAGCTCTGATCAACGCCGGCGGTCGCGTACTCACGATCGAGACCAATACGGAGTCCTTCAACACCGCGGCCCAGCTCAGCCAGCATGTCCGGTACGGGAGCGTCCAGAGTCGTCGGGTCGTTGGGATCGTATCCAGCGATCGCCTCTAACACGACGGCGGCATCGGTGACGTTCCGAGTCATCGGACCCACGTGATCCAATGTCTCGGCGAGCGTCAAGACACCGTACCGACTGACTCTCCCGTACGTGGGCTTTAGGCCAACTATGCCGTTCGCCATGGAGGGGTACCGAATCGAGCCTCCCGTGTCGGAACCCAATGAAGCGAAGCATAGGCCGGCCGCCGTGGCTACCCCGGATCCGCTGGACGACGCGCCGGGCCACAGACCGTCATCCCACGGGTTGACCGGCAGCTGGAATCCCGGGTTGTAGCCCAGCCCCGCCCCTTCGGTCATGTTCAACTTCCCGAGTAGCACCGCGCCCGCTTCCCGAAGCCTTAGGACAGTGGTCGCGTCGTAGTCCGGCACGAAGTCCGCCAGCACCGCAGACCCGCCCATCGTGTGCACGCCCCTGGTGTAGCAGAGGTCTTTGACCCCGACGGGGACGCCGTGTAGTGGGCCCCGGTACGAACCAGCACGAATCTCTTCGTCGGCACGTCGAGCGTCCGCGAGCGCCTGCTCGGTCATTACGGTGGCGTAACCTCTGAGCTGCGGATCAATACGCTCGATCCGGTCGAGCATGAACTGCGTCAGGTCGACGGCCGAGAGCTCGCCCGCTCGCAGGAGGGCGGCCACGTCCATGAGACTCGCATAGTGCAGCCCAGCGAGATCAACCGTTGCAGGGGCGTCGCCCCTACCGAGCGAGCACCCGAACTGGGCTGCCACACCCGCTCCTCCCGCCATGACCAGAAGCTCACGCCGAGTGAGATTTCCTCCGGTCGCCAACCGTTCGTACTGACTCATCGTCTGCCCCTGTCGTCCGTCACCTCGGAGCCATCTAGCGTCTCGGCATTCTGCTGGGCGACCCGCCCGTGCGCAAAACGTCGCGAGCTGGAGGCGAGTGACTCGTACCGTCGCGCCTATTATGCGTCAGTCGCAATGCGTCGTTAGAACGCCGGCCCGCCCCGTGACTGGGCAATCAGATCAAGAACGATCGAAGTATGATCGCGGATACGTCTCAGCTCGATCAGGTAGTATGCGGCGTTCAGATGAAACCAACCCACGAGCCCCATCACCTCTCGGTCAGCCCTGACGTTCAAGAGATCTGCAGCAGTCGCCAGGGGAAGAAATCCCAATCCCTCGGCGGCCCCGATGATGCCCACCTCCGTCGCGGGATCGCTCCACGGCGCCCCAAAACGTACCTCTGCTTTCCACACATCGAGCGCAAGAGACTCCATGAACTCGAGGTCGTCTGCTGCGTCTGCCACGAAGTTCTCGAACGAAGTCAGCGCCTCACGAAGCCGGGAGTCCCGCAACACGCCTAGCTTGCCGGCCCCCACCAGAGCGGCCGTGGTGCCCAGTACAGGATCGAAACTCGCCGGATTCGCGGTCGCGAGCATCATCGCGGAGATCGTCACCTGCGGGAGAGCAACGATGCTGTCGTCCGGCATCTCAACCAGCATCCGAGCGAACTCGAGGCCCGCCTCGTGTCGATCAATCACCGCGTTGACCTGGCGAAGATTGGCCGTGAACTCGGCGTCCAAGGCGACCAGAGCCTCCGCTTCCTCCGTCCGCAGCTGCAGCCCCGCCCAACCCGCATCGATCGCGAACGCAAGGAGAATCGAGGTGACGATGAGGACGGCTTCGCCAATCCGCCGTAGCGTCGTCGGCCTTCTGTTCTCTGGCACGTCAGAATCCGAGACGCGGGGCGTCATTGAACTGCTGCGCGATCTGTGACACGAAGACGGCCGCCGCGGCGACCTCGTGGTATCGCAGCCGCGTGGACCGGAGCCCTACCACACACGCCAGCCCCGAGACCAGCCACAGCAGCCAGATCGACGGACCCAGCCCTTCTATGTATCCGGCCCCGCCCTTGACCAATCCATCGACCACGTCGATGACGTTCGTCCCCGCGAAGGCCCAATAGAACCACACGCGTCGTTGGAGGAAGTACTCGTCGAGATCCGTAACGCCGTCCCACGTGCGTGGCACCAGGATCACGCTTAGCAGAAAAAGCGCGAGTGCGTAGCTGAGAAGAAAGAGGTACAGCCCCAACGTCCACTCGGTGATGACCTCTGACAAACGGAATTCCCACCACCAGAACTGGGTCGACCAAAGGAACACGAAGCCCAACCAGATCCCATGAGCTAGGCCGAGCTTGATCGGAGGTCCTCCCGCTCGCCGGTCGATGAGGCCACCTACGCCGAGCATCACGTGGCCGAGGCTCAGGCCCACGATTATCGACACCAGCACCATCACGTACTCGAAACGGTCCAGAAGGGCCTGCCAGGCGGAAGGTTGGAGTGTGGTCTAGCGGATATGCGATTCTGCTGCGGACATCGTAGGGGGGCCGCGCGGAGTGCGCGAGGCTAGAGCCGGGCCGTCAGCAGCCATCGCATGTCATGCCGTGTCCCCACTCGCCGCTGAAGACGCATCGTGCAGGATCTTGCTCACACCGTGCGCCGCGAAAGCCAGACTATTGAGCTAGCAACGGGTACAGCGTCTCGAAGTGCGATACGAAGTCAGAGGAGAAAGCTGATTTGCCAGCGCTCCAGAAGTCCCCGAACGAGCGGGCTGCGACGTACCCGACGCGAGGCTGGAATCGGCTCGAATGCCCCCTGGTCCACAACCCCCTCATTGACCTGCACCCATACGTTCTCCAGTCGTCGCACGGCAAAAAGATAAATGAACCGAAGCCGCTCTTGCTCCTCTGCGGAGAACTCGCTCAGGGGCGGGTCAGACGCGCGGATCTGCGCGAAGAGCCTGGGCAAGCGGTCATTGGCCGCCGCGTCAAACGCGCTTTGTGCGGCGCCCTCAGAGATGGCCTGGAAGGTCGCGCCACGGGCAGCGGCCGTGTTCTGTCGGATCTCGACCCCTATGAAGATGAGGGACACGATCACGCCGATGGCCGCAAGGGCTTCTGGGATTGAGCTTCGATTCATGAACAGCGCGTCCGATGGTTGAGCCGAGAGAGTGCCGCCGACTGTGGCGCTACCGGCCGGATTGGCTTGTCGCCATCCTCGCGCCGCATGACGGATATGCGATTCTGCTGCGGACATCGTAGGGGGGCCGCACGAAGCGCGCGAGACTTAGGTCTATCCGACAGCAGCCATTGCTTGTTAAACGTCCGGTGTTACTCAGGTCGCTCGAAGAGGAACTGCATTCGGGGATGCTCGGGGGCAGGCGGTCGAGCCTCGTCGAACCAAACGCAGGCCAGCACGGAGGTCAGCCCGACAGCAGCAGCCATCTGCTCCAACTCCGTCGGTGTGTAGACCGACCACTCCATGATGTCGATGTCCGAGCTGTCCGAGTATCGGATCTCGACTCTAAACTTCCCCGCCTCGACGGACCGTAGCGTGGACACGGTGCGGTCACCTCGTTCATCGACGCTCTCTACGGGTAGTTGCTCGATGCCGTCGGCATTGTAGACGTCCAGAAGGATTCGACCGCCCGGCCGGACGCAATCGCCCATAGACGACAGGAGAGCTCGGGTTTCCGTCGCGTCGCCGAATCCAAAGCTCGTCCATAGGCAAATCACCGCGTCGAAGCGCTCATCAAGGGCAGCAATGTCGTGCATGTCGAGGGGTAGGTATCTGACCGTCGGGGGGCTGGATCGTCGTGCGACTTCCAAAGCGGCTGTGGACCTATCGACGCCCCAAACCTCGTAGCCAGCCGAGGCGAGCGGAGCGGCGTGACGCCCGATCCCACAGGGAACATCGAGGATTTTTGGGAATTGACCTACCGGAAGGTGCTGCTGGATGAACTCCAGCTCACGGTCCACCTCCGCAGCATTGCCGGGAGAGAGATACGTATCAAACCAAGTTGCCGAGTATTCGTTCGTCACGCCGACACACGAAGAGGTACGTCCAACGGAACTGCGATTCTGCGGCACGGTCCGCCTCCTGACAAGCGCGCAGCACGTACCTCTAGGTACCCACG
>JAJCZV010000157.1 GCA_029262175.1 Gemmatimonadota bacterium | reverse complement strand
CCTTCTCATCGATGGAGACTCAAGCGAGGCCTTACGCCTTGCCGGAGAACTTCTGCCGGGACGATTCCATTCCAGCACATCTACGTCCCTCGAGGCTGGCCTTGCCTACCTCACAACCGAGACGGCCGATGTCGTCCTGCTGGATCTGAACCTCCCCGACAGCGAAGGCGTCGGGACGTTGGAACGGTTCCGAAAGGTCGAACCCGAGCTTCCCGTCGTAGTGATCATTCGATCGAGTTCGCCTGAATTGGGACCTCTCCTGGTCCAAGCCGGTGCGCAGGACTGCGTTCGGGGCGACACGGTCGACGCGAGGCGGCTCGTTCGCTCCCTCGAGTTCGCCATCGAACGGCAGGCGCAGACCCGAAACACGGATCAGACGCGGACGCGGGAGCTCCTGACCCGCGAAGTTCAGCTGCAGATGAAGGACCAGGTCCTTTCCCGGGTGTCGCACGAGCTTCGGTCTCCGATCTCGGCAATTCATGAGTTTCTGTCGCTGTTGTCGGACGGGTTCGCCGGTGATCTCAACAGCGAGCAGCGTTCGTACGTCGACATCGCGCTTCAGGGAGCCAACCAGCTCGATCGGATGGTGGGGGACCTTCTCGACTCGAGCCGGATCGCGCTCGGGCGGCTCGACGTGTGGAAGCGACAGATCCGCATGCGCGACATCGTGGAAGACTGTGTGCGTCTTACGGGTCCCGCTGCAAAGGCGAAGGACCTGGCCGTCATGGTCGCGCTCGAGACCGATGCGGACCTGGTGGAGGCAGATCCACACCGCTTGGCGCAAATCCTCACGAACCTCGTCGAGAACTCGATCAAGTTTACACCGGCGGCCGGGCGCATCCAGATCGCAGTCGCGGAAGAGCCCGCTTGCAAGGGGGCCCCCGCCAGAGTCCGCGTCCGGGTCGAAGACAGCGGACCGGGGATCGCTCCGGAGGAGCGAGCTACGATCTTCGAATCTCTCCACCAACTCGCGACCGATGGACCCGGCAATCGAACGGGCCTAGGTTTGGGTCTTCACATCGCGCGCCAACTCGTGGTTCTTCACGATGGCGAAATCGGAGTCACCGATTCCCCCTTTGGCGGCGCTGGGTTCTTCTTCTTACTGCCGCTCGCGCCAGTGGAGCCCGCTTGATATCGGACCAGATCCTCCTTGTAACGCTCGACGGGAGTCCGCCGCCCGAAGAGTTCGAAGCCGTGGGTAAACTGAACCTGATCATTCGGTCGGCGGAGACCGCTGCCGAAGCCATGACCGCGGCTCACGAGCTGCTCCCGACGCTCATCGTGCTCGACGCGCCGCATTCGAACTCGGCCTGCGTCGAGCTCGTCGAACGACTGGCGCGGATCACACCCAAGTCTTCGCTCATCGTGCTGGGCGCGGGGGGAGTCCAGCCGTTCGAAGACACCGTGAGACGAGCGGGAGCGCGCGCCTTTCTTCCTCGACCGGTGGACCGGGCGGGTCTGGTGGAAACGATCCAAGACAGTCTCGCGCACCCCACCGGTAGCCAGGCATCATCGGTCGGAGTGGCGCTGCGGCAGGCGCTCGATCGAGGAGAATTCCGTCTCCATTACCAACCCATCGTCGACGTCTCGACCGGAGCGGCGGTCGGCGCGGAGGCGTTGTTGCGATGGAACAGCCCGACGTTGGGTGAGGTCCCGCCCCTGCGTTTCATCCCCCTCGCCGAGCAGCTCGATCTCATCGAGGCGATCGATGAGTGGGTGACGTACGCGGCCTGTTATCAGGTGAACTCGTGGCGTGAGCAGAATCTCGGCCCGACGTGGGTCGCCATCAACGTATCCCCCACAGGACTACATCGAGGGAGGCTGCTCGCCTCCATTCAAGGCACGCTGGCGTCGTCTCAGGCCCCAGCGAGCAGCCTCATGCTCGAGATCAGCGAAGGCGTCCTCTTGGACCGTTCAACAGAGACGGCCGAAACGCTCGAGGGTCTGAAGGGCGTCGGAGTTCGGCTCGCGGTGGACGACTTCGGGACCGCGCAATCGGCGATCGAATACCTCAAACGAGTGCCGTTCGATAGCCTGAAAATCGACCGACTTTTTCTTCGAGGCGTGCCGCACAACGAGAGCGACTGCGACCTCGTGGCCTCGATCATCCGCATGGCTCACGGGCTTGGGTTTCGGGTCATCGGGGAGGGCGTCGAGAACCGACAGCAACTCGAGTTCCTACGCACGCACGGCTGCGATCTCGCGCAGGGTCACTTCTTCAGTGCGGCGTTGCCCAACGAGGACTTCGTCGCCTTCGCGGCTCGCAACTGACCTCACGCCGCGCGGGTCCTAGGGCCCGCCTGTATCAACGCCGATGGGGACGTCAGACGAAAACGGGAGCAGGATCGAGACTCGTCGGTTAGAAGGATCAAACGGGTCTCGAGGGTGGCGTAGCCGACGATCCGAGTAGCCGCGGACCTGGATAAAGCGAGTCTTCCGGATCTCGAAGGATTCGAGCAAGCGACGCGCGGCATGAGCGCGGTCGGTCGACAACTCCCAGTTCGAGTAGTCGCCCCGTTCGAGGGGCGTCGCGTCGGTATGACCTTCGATCACGATGGGGTGGGTCAACCGGATCAGTTCCTCCGAAACAATCTGCATCGCCTGCGTGAACACGGGGCGCGGCGCGCTGGATCCGGACTGGAAGAACGTACTTCCCTGCGTTTCCATGAGCTCGATCCGCAGGCCATCGCCGTCCACGACGACCGAAACGTCGCTAGAGAAGGCATCGAGGTCGGGGGACGCGTTGATCTCCTCGCGAATCCGTTCCGCCGTCTCCTCGAAGCGTTCCCGTTCGCCGCGTCGTCGCGCCGTGGCCAGGAACGAGAGGGTGGCCGCGGCCGGGGAACCTTCGAAGATCGGGTTGTCGCCCGCGGAGTATGCGGTCTTGAACCCGATCGGGTTGTTGAAATACCCCTGGACCGCGTCTTTGACGTCTGGCTGCATGCTGATGAGCCACATGACCATGAAGAAGGCCATCATCGCGGTCACGAAATCCGCGTAGGCCACCTTCCACGCCCCGCCGTGATGGCCGGCGGCTTTCGCCTTCTTCTTGTAGACCCGGATGATGATGGGAGAGTCTTTGTTCGCCATTACTTGCTCCCTCGAATCAGGTCTTCAACCTCGGAGAACGTGGGACGGTCCTCTCCTTCGATGCTCCGCCGTGCGAACTCGACAGAGGTCGCGGGCGAATCGCCCCGGGCGAACGAGAGCAGGGCGGTGCGGATCACTCGTAGATAGGCGTGTGCCTCGTTGACCTTGTTTTCGACGGCCGAGGCCAGGGGGTTCACCACGGCGTAGGCGAGGAACACGCCCAGCAGCGTGCCGACCAGAGCCGCGGCGATCTTCTCGCCGATTTCTTCTGGACTTCCCCCGATATGACCCATGGTGATGATGACCCCGAGTACGGCGGCGACGATTCCAAACGCGGGCAGCGCATCGCCGGTCTTCTGGAGCACATGGGGCACCCGCATAGCGGCCTCATGATGGACTTCCAGATCGGTGTCCAGGATCTCGGTCAGGTGGTGTTCTTCGACGGTGCCGGCCAGCAGCACCTTGAGCGTGTCAGAGAAGAATTCCGTGGCCTCGTGGTTGTTCTGGAAGGTGGGATACCGGCTGAACAGGTCGCTGGTGGCGGGGTCTTCGACGTGCGGCTCGATACTGACGAGCCCGTCTCTCCGGGCGGAATAGAAGACCTCATACAAGACGTGGAGCAATTCGTTGTACGCAACGCGCCCATCACGTCCGGGCTTCAGGAGCGAGAAGAGTTGGACGAAAATGTTCTTTACGTCTTGGGGGCTGCTACCGATCACCATCGCGCCCAGTGCCGCGCCCCCAATGATGATGAGTTCGGACACCTGCATGAGCACGGCGAAGTTGCCACCGTGCATCACATAGCCGATCGAAATGCTGCCTAACGCGATGGCCATGCCGATGGCGATGGTCATACGCCGTCCTAACCCTCGAAATGTGGCTGAATGTGTCCCTGCCCGTTAAGACCCAAGTATCGGGAGCCAGCCCCGAAACTGGAGTCGTTCAACGGAAGCCTATCGATAAAGGTTATCGGTAGAGATATTTACGGGACTGAGAAGAACGAAGCCCAGAGGAAACGGGGACCGGAGGCGCACAGCACGATGGATTCTGTTGGACGAGGCACCCGTCCAGACACGACGGGATACGAATTTCTGCACATATCCGACACGCTGCTTTGGCAGTGTGTGTGCGAAACCTTCATGACCGGCGTTTTTCACGCGATCGGGTCCCGCGTGTCGGCCTTGAGCGGCATCGCGACCATGGCGAGCATGGGACAAGAGTTGGATGGCACGCTCTTGTCCCACCTCGAAGACGAGGTCGAACTCCTCACCGACATCCTCCAGGCGAGCCGTGGGCTGCCGCGGGCTCCGCGGGGGATCGGGGGGCCCAGCCAGATCGCCGATCTCATCCCCAGGGTGATCCGGTTGCTCGAGTTGAATCTCGAGACTCGCGGTGTCGAGATCGAATACCGAGGTCCCGATGCCGGAGGGTTGGTCGAGCTCGATGGAACGACCTTCACTCACGCGCTGGCGACGCTTCTGACCTGCCTCGCCTGGCGCGCCGGGACAAACGGCGCCACCCGTCTACAGCTGGAGCTCCGTATAGACGGAACCTCCGTAGAGGTCCGAGGGGCGTTGGCCGGCATGGCGGACGGCTCAACCGACCTGGACCAGCTTCCTCGCGCACACAACATCCCGGCCCCGGAAGCGATCGAGATCGGTTTGGGAGCGATCCGGGCGATCGCGGCGACTCATGGCGGCACGCTTCGAGCCCCCGTGCACGAGCTCCCGGAGGAATTCTCGCTCGAGCTCCCGGCGCTGGGCGGCTAGGAAGCGAATCAGGACCCGTCGTCCACGCCCCTCGGCGATCCGAACCACTCGCGGGCTGATGCGGAGGCCCGAGCGCGCTGGTTCTCGGTCGCGATGGCCACCACGATCTCTTCGCGCAAGATGGCCACGTCCGACGGTGCCTCGATCCCGAGCTTCACGGTTTCGCCGTCGGTCGAGAGGACGATCAGACGGACGTTGTCCCCGATCAGGATGGCTTCATCCGCGCGGCGAGAGAGAATCAACATCGGTCGGTCAGACCATCTGAAGGACGCTCTGCATCATCTCGTCCGCGACCGAAACGAGCCGAGTCGCGGCTGTATAGGCCTGCTGGAACTCGATGAGCGAGATCACTTCTTCATCGGTCAAAACACCACTGACCGACTGCCGATGGATCTCCGCCCGCCTCGCCAAAGCTTGGTGGGCCGAAGCGTTGTCGCGTGCCGTGGCGACAGATAAGCCAACCTCGGTGACCGTCCGCGTGTGATAGGCACCGAACGTCGTCCCGAGGACGCCGTTCTGTTCGTGTCGGAGCGCCGCCATCGAGAGGGCGACGTCGTTCGCACCAGCGCGATATCCCCCCAAGGCGTCTGGCGTCCCGGCCGAGATCGCGTCGGCGCTCGCCGCGACATCGGCCGAGAGGGCGAGCCCCGCGGCGGTCGTTCCCGACGGATCGAAGAGGTCGATCGCGGTCTGTCCGAGTGGGTTCGTTCCCGTCTGATGGATTTGATTGACGCGGGCGACCACGTTTGCCGCCAGTTCGTCCAATCGAGTCAGCGTCGCAGGTATGTCGTTGTTGATGACGTCGAGCCGAGCACCGAGTTCGCCCCCGACCCCGGAAACGACGGTCGCGCTGCCGACGATCCCCACCTCGACGACCCCGCCCGAGGTACGTGCCTCGAGGGTCCGAGAAGTGGCGCCGTCCACGACGGGCACCCCACCAGCGAAGACACCGATCCCACCGCCGGGGCGCTCGATCACCTGAACCTGCGCATGCTGCGAAAGCTGATCGACCAATTGATCCCGAGCATCACGAAGACTAGGTGCCTCGGTCCCGCTGGACTCGGCGACGACGATCTGGCGGTTGAGATCGGCGATCTGCTTGGAGATGTCGTTGACCTGGGCCACCACCCCATCGAGCTCGCGCGACAACCCGTTCATCGTCCGACGAATTCCGTTGTCGATCGACCGAAATCGGGCTGCGAGGTCTCGTGCGCTTTCTCGAAGCGCGCCTCGAGCCGACCCGGAAGTCGGATCGTTGGCGAGGTCGGCGTAGGCGGAGAAGAACCGGTCGAGCGCGTTCGATATCCCCGCATCGGACGGTTCGGCCAGCGTCGCCTCGACCTCGCCGAGCAGTTGCTCGCGCAACGCGTACTGGCTCGACGCCCCGTTTTCGCGACGGAACTGTCCGTCGAGGAGAACATCTCGGTGCCGAACGACACCGGTGATTTGCACGCCGGTCCCGAGCGACGCGAAGGGCAGCTCGAGAGGAGCCGAAGAAGAGATGATCGCGCTCTGCCGTGAATACCCCGGGGTACTCGCATTGGAGATGTTGTTGCTGACGACCTGTATAGCAGTCTGATAGGTCGAGATCGCGCTGCGCGCGGTGTTCATGATGTTGCCGAGGGTCGACATGGTCAGACCTGTCGATCTACGAGTCGCCCCGCTCGAGGGTCGCCTGCTCCGGCCTCTGACGCATACGTGGCCGACTCCTCGATGCCGTCCAAGACGCTGCGCAGCTCGTCGTCCGTCGAACTCAGGGCCGACTCCAAGACGCGTCGGCTCAACGAGAGCTCCGTCTCGAGCGTTTGCGCCGCGGTGATCAGGCGTTGCTTCGAGTGCCGCACCCGATCTGGGGTGGCCGAGTTCGCGACATCGGTCTCATGGTCGTCTAACACGTCCAGCAGAGTGCGACGCCGCTTGCGCGCTTCGTCGAGCGTGAGTAGGACGCGATGGATGGCGTACACAGAGTCCTGGATCGGACCGACTTCGTGTCGCGCGACGCCATCCCGTTGGCTCCGGAGGATCCCGATCAGCGTGTCGATCTGACGCGCTTCGGCGTCGAACGCGTCCTCCAACTCCGCCGTCCACTCCGGGATCGTGACCGCTGCAGTGCGATCCTGTGTCATCACTCCAACCCCCTGCTCAGTTGCCGATAGATGGCTTCGGAGAGTTCGCTCTTCGACTGCCCGGCCATAAGCTCCGCCATGTGACCATCCAGTAATCCGGCGAACAGCTCTTCCCCATGCCCGCCGTCGATCGCACCTCCGTCCGGGATCGTTTGCCGCATCGCCGACAGCATCTGCTGGACGAACACGGCCTCGAATTGGACGGCGGCCTCTCGCAACCGAGCTTCGGTGTCGTCGGCGTTTGTCTTTAGCGGCGGCGAAAGCGGCCGAGAGACCGGCGGCCCGGAGGAACCCACACCGTGCGCGCTCATCGGACGATCAACTCGGCGCTGATGGCGCCGACCTCGCGCAGAGCCTCGAAGATCGCGGCCAGCGTTCGTGGGGTCGCACCAACGGCATAGAGCGCCGATGCGATGTCCTGGATCGACGCGCCAGCGGTGAGTCTCAGCTGGCCCTGTGTGGCCGCGGTCGGGGTCGCGTCGATCGCGAGGGTCAGACCCTCGTGGCTTACGACGGCCTCGCCGACCGAAATCGAGCCGCCAGCCACCACCGTCCCGTCTCGCCCGTCGATCACGACGCGTGCGATGCGAACCGGGGTCACGGTAAGCAACTGTATTTGAGAGAGCGTTTGCGCTCGTGCCACCGGGTCTCCCGCCGTCAGCGTGAGTCGAATGGAGCCGGGATCCTCGACGACCGCGGTGCCGGCCCCGATCCCGGTTTCGATCGCGTTTACGATCAGCTGAGCGGTCCCCAGATCCGGAGACCGAAGGACGAGTCGATCCAGGTCGGCGAACGCAGGCGCACCCGGATCCAGATCCAGCAAGCCGCCCTCTGGAATTCGGCCCGAAGTCTCCACCCCTTGGGGCCCGTTTGCGGAGCTACCATCGCTCAAGACGAGGCCGCCCTGGGCCGTGGCCATGGTCGGACCGTCGACCTGTCCGACGAGCGGCGTCATCCAGAGCTGGCCCCCTCGTAGGGAAGTCGCGTCACCGAGGGAAGCGACCTGAACGTTGAAGCGGCCGCCTGCGCGCAGATATGGCGAGACCTCTGCCGTGACCAAAACCGCCGCGGCGTTTCGCGTGCGCAACGCCTCCGGCGGAATCGTAATCTCGAGCGTACGCAGGAGGTTGGCGATCGACCGGACGGTCTGACCTCCCCCGAGCTGCGCGACGCTGCGGTCGCCCGTGCCGTCGAGCCCCACCACGATTCCGTACCCGACAAGACGAGTGGGCACGTCGAAGTCCATGCGGACCAAATCCCGGATGGGCACGCCCTGCGCCACCAGGGTCAGGGGAAGTGCGACGATCGCGAGAGCGCCGGCTGATGCGACCTGCAGAAAGCGGCGCATTAGAAAAGGATCCCGAGCAGGCCGGCGAGCAGACCCTTCTTGGGCTTCTTGAGCTCTCCGTTGGAGACATAGAGCAGCTCGAGGTCGGCGATGCGCCAACCTTCGATCACGTTGTGCGGCAGGACGTCCTGCGGACGCGCCCAACCTCGGAACACGAACTCCTGTTCGTGCTCATCGATCGTGATGTTCTTTCGGCCTTCGAGGCGAAGCGTTCCCGAGGCATCGATCTCCACGACGCGCACGCTGATCTCGGCCTGAAGACGGTCGTCTCGCGTGGCTTGGCCACGGGTATCGGACTCGTCCCGTCCCCGCACGTCTCCCCCCAGTCTGGAAGAGGGGAAGATCGTCAACAGCCCTTCGCTCCGTCTCCGATCCGTGGCCCGATTGCTGGCGCCGGCGGCGACGAGGGTGAACTCATCGATCACGATCGATATCACCTCGCCGGCATCGAACGAGCGACGATCAGAGAACCACGAGGCGCGACGTGCCGTTTGGTTCGCAGCGACGGCCGTCGCCGCGTCGGTCGCCGCACCGGCGGCGTTCGGAGCTTGTGCAGCCAAGGGGGGGCCTCCCCACGCCGCGAGCAGCCCGATAACGGACGCCGCGACGAAGGTCGGCCACGGCCCTCTAAGGGCCGGTTTGGGGTAGGTGTTGCTCATCGCCATGCTGGACATTCGAAGTTCACCTATCTCGTTTGGTTGTGACTAAGGACGAGCGCGCGCGACGCGGCGGGCGGAGCGGGAGGGGAGAGCGACCGGCGTCTCGGACAACAGCACGGTGATCGAATCGATGGCGATACCACGGACACGGAGGCCCGTCTTGAGCCGGACCGACACCTCTTCGCCTAGCGCTGCGTTGCCCACGGCGCGTCCGGACAATTCAACCGTGACGCGACCCGTGGTCCATCTCACCGTGACGTTGGTTCCGGACGCAACGGCCGGACGTGGGTTCACCTGTGGCGAGACCAGGGGGTCGCCCGCGGTGATCGGTCGACGCGAGATCCAACCTTCTCGAGGGCGTGTATCCGGTTCTGTAGGCGCACCCCAGAACACGATCTCCTGCCACTCGACATCTCCGACCGTCAGCACGTAGCCGCGCGGAAGGTCACGTGTCGCCACAGGCGTCGACATTCTCACACCCGCCCGGAAACGCAGACTCGCTCGTCGGCTTTCGTCTTCGAGCAGGGCGATCCACGAGCCGCCGCGCCCCGGACCGAGAAGCCGAGCGGGTTCGACGAAGCCGTCGATCGACTCCGTCGGTTCGTGCCACTCAATGACGATAGAATCGCGCGGATGAGCCCACCGCTTCGCGACCAACGTTCGAATGTTTTCCGCCAGCTCGCGTGGTGGCGCCCAAGTACCGACGTCGACGATGGGCGAGCGGCCCTCGAAGCGAGCGTCGGCGTCCGACGGCCCGTCGAGTTCCTGCGTGAGCCCCGGGATCGCCCAGACCGCGACGAGTGCCAGCCCGAACATGCCCACCTTCGGCATGACGCGGCCGGTGCTAGCGGAAGAGGTTCGAAGCCACATCGGCCATCTCCTCGCTGGTTTGGACCGCTTTCGACGCGATCTCATAGGCCCGCTGGGCCGCGATCATGTCGACCATCTCTTGAACGATCTGGACGTTGCTTGTCTCCAACGTGCTCGCGACCAGTCGTCCGAATCCGTCTTCCTCCGGCATTCCGGATAACGGTGGCCCGGACGACTCTGTCTCGAGGAGCAAGTTCTGTCCGCGAGCGAGTAGCCCCGTAGGATTCGGGAACTTCACCAACTCGAGGCGGCCGATCTCGACGAGGTCGCCGGAGGCGGCATCGCTGGTGCTCACGCTTCCGTCCCTGGAGATGACGACCTGGGTGATCTCCGTCGGTAACGAGATCGGGGGCATGAGCCGGTAACCACTACTCGACATCAGGTCCCCATCGGGGGATAGCTGGAGGTTGCCGTCGCGAGTGTAGGCCAGATTTCCATCTGGGAGTTCGACCTGGAAGTACCCATCTCCATCGATGGCAACGTCGAGCGGTCGGCCCGTCTGCTCGAACGAACCCTGGGTATCGACGCGAGGCGTGGCGGACAAACGGACACCGCGCCCGACCTGCACGGCCGGAAGCGCCGTTTCGCCGAGATCTCCCACGACACGCGTGCCTTGAATGGTTTGATAGAGCAAGTCCTCGAAATGCGCACGGCTTCTCTTGAACGCGGTCGTGTTGACGTTCGCCAGGTTGTTGGCGATCACGTCGACACGCGTTTGCTGGGCGATCATCCCGGACGCGGCTGTACGAAGCGATGGATCCATTTCTCGTCTCCCTAAGTGATTCTGGCCAGGTCGTTGGCGATCGTCCCCGCCACCTGGTCCAGGGTCTCTAGTGCGCGTTGGGCCGCGACGAAGCGTCGCTGGATGGTGATCAGATCCGTCAGTCCCTCGAGCGAGTTGACGTTGCTGTCTTCAAGGAAGCCTTGGCGGACACCGCGTTGCTCGGGCCAAACCGACTCCAGGCGACCCTCCGGTCGAAGCAAAGCGCCGCCCTCTGGAGTCATCGTTGTACCGTCTTCGGGACGCGAGATGCGTAGTCGGTCGATGACCTCGTCGCCCACGAGAATCTCCCCCGCATCGTTGATCGCGATGTGCCCATCCGGAGGGATGGCGATGATGCCCGTCTCGCCGAGAACGAGGTGACCGGAGGGGTCGACCAAGTAGCCGTGTTCATCGAGTTGAAAACTGCCGCGACGTGTCAGTCGCTCGCCCGCCGGCGTGTCGACGACGAAGAAGCCGTTCCCGTCGATCGCCAGGTCGAGGGGCCCTCCCGTTTCGTTGAGCGCACCGGGTTTGAGATCCAGTGCGGTCCGAGCCTCAGGTCGTTCGCCCGGCAACAACTCCGCGAATACGACCTGGGCCCTGAACCCGGGACTGCCCACGTTCGCAAGATTGTTGGCAACAATCTGATTCTTGGTGCGCCAGTACTTGAGCGCCGAAAGCGCGCTGTCTAGTCCCGGAGTTTTCATCCACTTCCTCCCCTTGCCAACCGGCGAAGTCCCGTCGGCTTCCAAGAAGGTCCAGGGGCAACCCGCGTGCCCCCTGGCAGCATTCGGGACATCTACTTGAAAGCGTTGCTGTGTAAGGGATTACGGAGCTGGTTGGCCGGGCCGACGACCCGAGTCGGGGGGTGCGATAGCGGAAGATTCTGCCGGTCGCGGAAAGGCTCTCCGTGTGGCAGGAAGGTCAGCCAGGCGACCGCGTCCTCAGCCACGTCAGCCGGAGGGGACCTCGACGTCAGTTGAGGGAATGACCGATCGTCGTGTGACGGAGCAGTTGCACCGCATCACGAGACACCTGTGCTCGAATCATGACGTCGTCGGATGTGGTTCCTCGCTGAATCATCTCGAGCGCAACCGATGCCCGGCATGCGCGTGCGGGTCGTTCGGGCCTGGAGACCGGCCGGCGGCGGAAGGCGAGCCAAACCGAAATGGTCAGCAAGAGGCCCAGCCCCCCGAGAGCCACTCCGAGACCGACGCCGGAAGTGGCCGTCGATTGCGCGGCGAGGGCAGCCTCGGTTAGGCGAGCCATGAGGATTTCCCTCGGCGCGGGAGCCGAGGCGGCCGGGGTGTGCGCGACCGGATATCCGACAAGGGTCGGAATCGCGAGGATCGACAGACCCGCGAATGTGCTTTTTATGAACCGCATCATCATCTCCTTCGGACGGATTGAACGAGTCTATTCAACGAACTCTGTGCGTAGCTGCTTGAGCGCGGCCGAGCGGATTTGCGAGACGCGCGACTCCGTCACCCCGAGCACGTCCGCGATCTGGTGGAGCTTGAGCTCTTCGTAGTAGTAGAGCGTGAGCACCAGGCGATCTCTGTCGTTCAAAGTGGCCAACGCCTGTCCCAACTGGGCCACCGCCTCCTCGCGTTCGACATCCTCCTCGGCCAGGGGTTCGTCGGACGGGATGATCGCCTCGAGACGAGGGTTCTCGCCTTCGCTCCCGGCGATTTGGATCGGACGATCCAGCGAGACGCGCCACGCCGATCGAGTGGTCTTTTTCCAAGCCCAGAGTTTCTCGGTTTCGATGCCGAGCAGTCGAGCGGTCTCCGTTGGAGTCGGTTCGCGACCCAACGACTGTCGAAGCGAGTCTTCAGCGTCGCGCAAGGCGTTTTGCTTCTCGCGCACAGACCGCGGTACCGAGTCGCGCCGACGCAGATCGTCGAGGATCGCGCCGCGGATCCTGGGCACGGCGAATGTACTAAACGCCATCCCTCGATCCGGATCGAAGCTCTCGACGGCTTCCATCAAACCGATGGTACCCGGCCCCAGCAGCTCGTCGTATTCCACCTGATCCGACAGTCGTCGCTGTAGTCGACGAGCGACGTGGTGTACGAGCCCCAGGTGCTCTCCCAAGATCTTGTCGCGGGTCTCGGGGTCCCGCGCTTCGCGGTACTCCTCCCACAAGGCCACCTGTCCCATCCTCACATCCTCCACATTTCTTGGTGAGCCCCGGTTGCTACGGGAACGTTTTGCGTTCTGAGTCGATTCTCCACCAGCCGCGCCGCGACGTGCGCCGGACCGATAGGCCGCTCGTCGTGCAACGACTTTCCGCCGTCCACGCGTTCACCGACGCTGGGGTCTTCCGGAATCGCACCGACAAACCCGAGCGTGCGACCGAGGAACTTTTGGCAGGCCGTCGACAGCGCCTTGAACACGGCCAGCGCTTGTGGGGAATCCGCGGCGTTGACCACCACGTGTACAGTCAGATCTGGACTGCGGCCCCAGGCGCCCTTGATCAAGGCGTACGAAGCGGCGATCGCGATCCGGTCCGAGCGACTGACGACGAGCATGTGATCGGTGCCGGCACCCAACGCCGCAGCGACGGTCGCATGTCTCGACCCCGCGTCGATGACGCACGCGTCAAACGACCTCAAGAGGGGGGACATGCGGCGAAACACGGCGTTCAACTCCGCGCCTACGGGAGGCGACTCTTCGCCGAGCGGCCCACCGCACAACACCATCAGGCGATCCGTCACCGGAATCGGCAATGCGAGCGGATCGGCTTCTCCCCGACGGAGCGCCGAGAGTCCTTGCCCCGCGGCCACGCCAAACAGCAGATGTTGGACGCCGAACTGCACGTCGCCATCCACCAGCAGCACGGATGCCCCGTTCTGTGACGCCGCATAGGCGAGCAGCCCGGCGACGGTCGAGGTCCCCGCCCCGCCTTTCCCGCTCGCGACGATCCAGTTGCCATCGAGTCCGGACATGGCCGTCTCGCTCACGAAGTGACCTCCTCGCGAACCACGTCAAGCCCGAGATCGGAGAGGATGCGAGCCGCCGCGGGCTCGAGGACGCCTGGGACCTCGGGGCCAGCCGAAACCCATCTCGGTGGAAGACCAAGCTCGTGGACGAGTCCCACGACATCCTCCCAAGCGGCCCCCCCTTCGTCGATGCGTGTGGGGATCGCATGGGTCGGCCAGCAAGGACCCCACTGCTCTCCGATGGCGCGGACACACTCCGGGCGCAGCGTAACGGGCACGGCCAAGTGGACCTCGTCGGGACGGATCGCGCGAAGGGTGGAAAGCCAGTTCGAAGTCTCGCCTTCCGCATTGGTCGGGAGTCGTCCGGGAGTGTCCACCAGAACGACCGCGCACCCGCGGAGCCGATACCAGATCTCTTTGAGTTCGTCGGCGTGGTACGCGACCTCGAAGGGGAGACCGGAGAGCTCAGCATACGCGGACAACTGCTCCACGGCCGCCACCTTCTCCGTATCCAGCGTCAAGAGTCCCACGCGTTTTCGACCGAAGGCCGATTCATGCAGCGCCATCTTCATGAGCGCCGTCGTCTTTCCCACCCCTGAGGGACCGACGATCGAGACCACCGTGGGTCGTCGAGACTTTGCGAGCCAGGGCGTCGTCGGTAGCGAGCGACCCTCTTGTAGGCGACGTCTCAAGTCGTCGATGGTGTCCGGCGTTGCGGCCAGAATCTCGACCGTATCGGCCCCTCCCTCCTCCAGAAACCGCGTCTGGACGAGGACGACGTCTTCACCGAGGCTCAAGCGAGCGTGCGCGAGAGCGGTGCGTGTGCCCGGCGCGCGAAATCGTTCAATTCTCATTGGAAAGCTCCCAGGTCGAATCCGAGATCACCGTGACTTGAGGCGGTAGTTCCGCCAGCGAGATCACGGGAACGGTCGGCAATACAGGTTCGATAAGACGACGGATCCCCACCCGCAGTCCGGGGGGGCTGATGACCGGCAGCACGTCTTCCGCCGCCGGGGCGCTGCGCACGAGCGCGTCGAGTGCAGCGAGGGCGCGCGTGAGCTCGCCGGGATCGACAGGCGGCGTACCATCCACGCCCTGCCGAGGGTTGAAGAGCCGGATCAACGCGGTCTCCAGCTTTGGTCCTACGACGACGCCGCGAATCCGCCCAGACTCGTCCGCGTATTGTTCGGCGATCTGTTTCCCTAGCGCGCGGCGTACCTGTTCGGCCAACGCTTCCGGGTCTTGAGTCGTCCCGATCGCATCCGAGAGCGTCTCGACGATGGTGACGAGGTCTCGGATCGGCACGCGTTCCCGCAGTTGCCGCTGTAGGACTCTGTGCAGGACGCCTAGCGGCACACGGTCCGGGCCGATTTCGTCGGCGAGCGTTGGATGCGTTTCGCGAAGCGCATCGACCATCCGCTGGACATCCTGACGGCCGAGCAGATCCGCGGCGTTGGCCTTCAGCGTCTCCATCAGATGGGTGGCGATCACCGTCGTCGGCTCAACCACGACGTATCCGAACACCTCCGCCCGCTCCCGTTCACCGACTTGAATCCAACGCGCGGGCAGGCCGAAGCTCGGATCGACATCGTCGATCCCCTCGATAGACTGCGTCACGTTGCCGGTGTCGAGGGCGAGCAGGCCCTTCGGCATGACCTTGTGTCGGGCAGACTCGGAGCCTCGAATTCGAATCAGGTATTCATTCGGATCTAGACGCGCATCGTCGCGGATGCGAACGGGCGGAACGAGGAAACCGAGCTCGAGCGCTGCTTGCTTGCGTAGCAACGAAATCCGCTTGAGCAGATCGCCTTCGGCCCCTTCGTCCACCAGTCCGATGAGACCGAAACCGACCTCGATCTCGACCGGGTCGACCTGGAGAAGTTCATGAACGGTGTCGGCCGGCGGTTCGGGGCCCTCGTGTACGGTTGGCAAGAGCTCAGGATCCGGCGCCTCTGCCTCGTTTTTCTGCGCAGTTCTCGCGATGAATCCCACCGCGGCGGCAAGAGAGACGAACGGTAGGAACGGGAGTCCAGGTACGAGCGCCATCCCGCCGAGCACCACCGAAGCCATCCACATTGGACGGGGTCGGCCCCCAATCTGTGCGACCAAAGCCTCGCCCAGCTTTCCGCCGCCAGCGCTCGTCACCATGATGCCCGCCGCCGTAGAAATGATGAGGGCGGGGATCTGCGTCACGAGACCGTCACCGACGGTGAGTACCGCGTACTCGGCCACCGCGCGCTCGAAAGTCATGCCGCGCTGAACGAGCCCGATGTAAATGCCACCAAGCAGGTTGATCGCCGTGATCAACAGGCCTGCGATCGCGTCACCGCGGACGAACTTCGCGGCGCCGTCCATGGCCCCGTAGAAGTCGGCCTCCGAGGAGATCTCTTCGCGGCGTCTTCGCGCCTCGGCGTCGTCGATCAGTCCGGCGCTCAGGTCGCCATCGATGCTCATCTGTCGACCGGGCATCGCGTCGAGTGTAAAGCGGGCCGCCACTTCGGCGACTCGGCCTGCACCCTTCGTGATGACGATAAAATTGATCGCGATGAGAATGAGGAAGATCACTAGACCGACCACGAACTCGCCGAAGGACGCGATCACGTCACCGGCGTCGCCGTCTCCGAGGATCAGACGCGTACTGCTGACGTTGAGCGCCAGGCGATAGAGTGTCAGGAGCAGGAGCACCGACGGGAAGACGCTGAACTCGAGCGGGTCGGTCGCGTTCAGTGCGACGAGGAGGACGATGAGCGAGGTCGCGATGCTCAGAGCCAAGAACAGGTCGAGAAAGATCGCCGGGAGCGGGAGTACCAGCAGCGCAACGATGAAGACCACGGCCGTCGCGAGTGTTACCTCAGCCCTCTCCAAGCCAAGTCGCTTGACGGAAGCCCCTGCGGTCATGATGCGCCCCCTGGCCTAGCCAGACCCAGCCGACGCCGGTGCCGGTAAACAAACGCCAGGACTTCTGCCACCGCCATGTAGAGCTCAGCAGGCACCAACGAGCCGACACGACCCGACGCGAACAAAGCCCGGGCCAGCGGCTTGTTTTCGAGCACCGGAACGCCCGACTCGTGCGCGAGCTTTCGAATTCGCTCCGCGACTTTTCGCTGCCCCATGGCAACGATCTCGGGAGCCGGTGCGAGCTCTGGATCGTAGCGGAGCGCGACGGCGATGTGCGTCGGGTTGGTGAGCACCACGTCGGCCGTAGGAACGTCTTGGAACATGCGCTGTCGAGCCAATGAACGACCCATGCTCCGCAGACGCGCTTTGACCAGCATGTCGCCCTCGGTGTCCTTCTGTTCGCGCTTGATCTCCTCTCGACTCATGCGAAGATTTTTCTCGAACTGCCACATCTGAAAGCCGTAGTCCAAAAGCGCGATCACGAGATAGGCCGAGCCGGCGACGAGGAGAACTCGCACGGCATACTTGGTGACGACGGGCAGTACGGCGTACGGACTCTGTTGCGGCAGGGCAGCCAACGTGGGCCACACGTCCTTCGTCACGCTCGACACCGCCGCGGCGATCACCGCGAGCTTGAGGAGCGACTTTGTGAGGTCCGCGAGCGGTTTGGGACCCAAGAAACGCTTGGCGTTCTTCGCCGGCGACAGACGGCTCCAGTCAGGACTGAGCGGCTTGGTCGAGAGGACGCCCTTCGCCTGAAGGACGTTGACCGCGGCCGCCGCCGTCGCCATCAACAGAAGCGGGGGAGCCATAACGCCGAAGACCTTCCACCCGATCAGTCCGACCCACTCTGCGGCCGCGTTGGGTGAGGAGATGGGTTGCGTGGTCGAACCAACGCTCGCCAGGAATACCGCGCCCATCTCATCGGCCACCGAGCCGCTAAAAGCTACGAGGATCCCCGCCGATGCTAGGAGCAAGGCGGCGGTCGTCACCTCTTGGCTCTTGGCGACCTGTCCCTTCTCGTGGGCTTCGCGACGTCGTTTCGGGGTCGCTGCCTCGGTCTTGTCGTTCGAGTTTCCCGACATTTCAAGCTCCTCTCAGCAAGTTCATGAGGTGCTCGAAGTCGTCCGAGAAGTCGAAGGCCCATCCACCCATCATCATTCCGATGATGGGAATGGCCGCCGCCAGTGCGAACAGTCCGACGCCGATCTGTACGGGAAACGCCACCATGAGGAGGTTCATCTGTGGAGCGGCCCGGCCCAGCACGCCCAACACGACGTTGCCCACCAGCAGGACCGCGATGACTGGCGCGGCAAAGCGGAGCGCAATGACGAAGACTCGACCCGCCACCTCGACGAGTCCCCTTAGTCCCTCGTCCATCACGACCGGGCTAGCGAGCGGGGCGATGGCGAGACTGTCAGAGAGGGCCTCCAACATCACGATGTGCCCGCCGAGCGATAAGACGATCGTAAGAGCAAGCAGTTGGGCGAACTGCCCCAGGATCGGCACAGACGCACCGGAAACCGGATTCAAGACGGTCGCGGCAGACAAGCCCATTTGGGTCGCGAGGAGGTCGCCCGCGCCTGTCGCGCCCGCGATGTAAAGCGAAGCCAGTAGGCCGATCATCACGCCAATACCGGTCTCTATGGCGAAGCGTACCGGGGTCGGCGTGACCGTCACCGTTGTCACCGACGGCAGCAAAGCCATGGTCAACACGACGAGCACCGTCGCACGAACGCGCATCGGAATCGTCCGCGACGAATAGACCGGTGCTGCGAGCAACAACCCTCCGATGCGTGCGGCCAGCAACGCGGCGGTCGAACCATGCGTGAGAACCGTTTGGTCCAGAGCTGCCATCGCGATCACGGTGCGAGCCCTGCCAGGCTGACAAACAGGTTGACAGCGTATGTGGTCATTTGCTGGAGCATCCAAGACAACGAGACCAAGAACGCGATCGCCACCGAAAGCAGCTTCGGTACGAACGAGAGCGTTTGCTCCTGGATCTGAGTGACGGTTTGAATGATGCTCACCAACACGCCGACGCCGATCGCTACCGTCAGCAGGGGCGCCGAAATGAGGATCGCCAGCATGATGGCGTCACGGGCGAGTTCGATCGCGAGTCCTTGAGGCATTTGGATGTCTCCTCTAACCGAAGCTCGCCAGGAGACCGTTGACCACGAGCGACCAACCATCCGCCAGCACGAAGAGCAAAAGCTTGAACGGGAGTGAGATCATCACGGGCGGCAACATGAACATCCCCATGCTCATGAGGACGGACGCGACCACGAGGTCGATTACGATAAAGGGGAGAAACAGGACGAAGCCGAGCTGAAATGCGCGACGCAGCTCGCTTGTCGTAAACGCGGCCATCAGCGTGGTCAGCTTTACGTCGTCCACGCTGTCCGGGATCTCGTCGCCTCGGAGCTCGATGAAACGTGCGAGATCTTCCTCGCCCGCGTACCGGAGCATGAAGTCTTTGAACGGGACGCCCACTCGTTCGAACATTTGCGCTTGACTGATTTCTCCGGCTAGCCAAGGATCGATCGCTTCTTCCGACGCGCGGTCGAGCGTCGGCGTCATCAAGAACAGACTGAGAAGAAGCGCGAGCGCGTTTACCAGATGGGTCGGAGGAACTGCCTGCGCACCGAGGGCCTGTTTGAGCAGATGAAGCACGATCAGAATTCGCGTGAACCCGGTCGCCAACAACAACAGCGTTGGGAGAAGAGTCATGGCACCGATCAACAGGGCCATGCCGACGGGGCCGTCGAGCTGTAGCTCCGTCTCGCCCTCCACGCGCGCGAGGAGAGGTGGAACCGCGTCGAGAATGCCCTGGGGGTCCGCTTCTGCCTCTTGAACAACGGCCGTCAGCGCGAAGCTTGGCGCGTCCACGAGCGCGGCCGCACTCGTGGCGGCGGAACCGAGCAGCACGGCGACCACCACGAGCGCTCCCAGAAAGCGTCCGAACCGAGACGCGACGACACCACGGCGCACCGCCCCGCGGGCCGTCTCGATTTCAGGCTCGCCGTACACTTCGATTTCCGCGGAGGGCTCGGATCGGTCAGCGTCCCAAGATTCTCGAGGGAGATCCACCAACCTTCGGACGCCACCCTCGCCAACGGAGACCAGTACGATGCGCCCGCCGGCACGAAGGGCGGCGACCCCTTGCTTGGGACCGAGTGAGACGCGGTCGAGGACTTCGAGCCCGCGCTGCCGGGTGCCGCTGGCAGCCGCCCGCTTCGCGCGCCCGACAACCATGAGGCAGCCTCCGAGAAGCGCGAGTGAGATCACGCTCGAGAGTACCAAGCCGGTCATCAGAGCTCCGACGAGCCCGGATCGGGATAGATGTGCGTGATTCGGATACCGAATTGTTCGTCGAGTACGACAACCTCGGCCTGCGCGAGCTTCTTGGTGCCCACGTAGACGTCGACTGGATCTCCCGCGATCCGATCGAGCCGCACTACCGAACCCTCTCCAAGCGCAAGAACGTCCTGGACCTTGAGTGCGGCACGACCGAGTTCCACGGTGATCGGCAGCGACAGGTCATAAAGCAACTCCAACGTCGCTCCTCCGCTGACCGCTGCCGCAGCCCCCTCGGGCAGATCGCCGAACGTCACGGGCGTCGCTTCATTGATCGTTGCGCCAAGCTCGTCGGCGGCAACCGCTTCGACGGCCGCCTCTGACTCGGCGGCGTCAACGACTTCGGTTTGGTTGTCTTCGTTCTCGCTCACGACACGCTCCTACTGAGTTGATTCCGAGCGTCGACCGCTCGGCGGGATCGCTCCCAGGATTTCGACGGCGAGGTGTTCCCCACGTCGACCAATTCGTCCGCTAAATCGGAGTTCATCCGAGACGTAGATTTCGACCGGGGCGTCCGGTGCGAGGTTCGAAGCCATGAGGGTTCCCACCTCGAGGTTCGAGACCTGACGAAGCGAGACCGCAAAGCTTGGAAGGCGCACGCTGACGTCTAGGCCGGCGCCTTGTAGGGCCGCCTCGATGCGTCGACGGTTCTGCGCTTCAACCGCAGGGTCGAGGGTTGGGCGTTCTTCTTGGCGCTTCGCGAGCGCGCCCGAAACGACCGGAGCCGGGAGTAGGAGGGTCAAGGACGACTTCCACTCTTCGGTTCCGAGTCCGATGCGGGCTTGTAGCATCACATCCTGGTTGCTTTGGCTCAGCATCTCGGGCACGGCTTCGAACCCGAACACGGAGAGGGAGAGGGGAATGTGTTCCTTCCACGCGCGACTCATGATTTCGCACGCCTGACTCACGACTTCACGAAGCACCGAACGTTCAATCCACGTCAGAGGTCGCTCGGGCACGTGGACTTGATCGCCTTCCGATCCGAGCGTGCGCTCGAGGATGCGAAAGGCCAGCTCGCTGTCGATCTGCAGGAGACCGGGCTCGGTGCTTCCTTCGATTCCGAGCAGGAAGACGGTGCAGGGTCTGGTGAGTTCGCGTCGGAAGAGGCCGAAGCGCGCTTCCTCGAGTAGGTCGACGGAGACGTCGATCTGTTCGCGAATCTGCGCCCCGATCCACCCCTGGAGAGACGCAGCGATTTCCTCGAACCCGAGTTCCAGCAATTGTCTGGTCTGGTCCGCCATGCCTACGGGCCGTTGAAAATCGTAGGCTCGAGGGGCTCCTGAACTGGTGGCCGAGTCGGTTGCGTTTTCCGCGCTGCCGTCGCCGGATTCGTCCATCGGCTCGTCGGTCACGGCGGTTTCGAGCGCTTCGGTGGCTTCCATGGGCTCGCTCATTGGACGACGAATTGAGGGATGTGGACGTGGAGCAACTCTCCGGAGAAACCGAGTGCCCGCACCGCTGCGAGGAGTTCGGCTTTTAGCGCCTCGCGTGCGCCCGGGTCCGTCAGCTCGTCGATCGTCTTTAGCCCGAGGGCGCTCAACAGAATGTCGCGGATTTCGGGATCCCGATCTTCCGCCTCCTGGACGGTGTCCTCGGAGTCCGCTTCGATCGCGATGGAGATGAGGAGGAGACGGGTCCCGCCGGTTCCGGCCGGGTTTACGATCAGCCCTTCGACGACGTGCGAGTGAAACGCCGAACTCGAAGCCGCGCCATGGCCGCCCGAGCTCTTCTTCTCCCCATCGTCGGTCGACTGACCGGCTAGCATCGGCCCAACCACGAACGCGCCGGCACCTCCGCCGATGAGGAGTCCCCCGAACAGCACGAGAAGGGGTGCCTTGCCTCGCTTGGCGTCTTCGGGTGCTGACGCATCCTTGGATGGCTCCGGGGCTTCCGGTGCTTCCGCTGGTTTCTCTGCCATCGTCCTCGGTCAACCTTTTCGCGAACCGCATGAACTCGGCTCGTCGGAATCCGCTGAATCGTCTCGAGCGGAATCAGTTCCGGCTCGACAGGACAGCGGAAAGGCAGGTCACATACCAATCGGGGTGAGAAACGGCGCCAAACGCAGATAGGGCTAAAACGCCACCGTGTGGGCACTTCCGGCGATATTGCGGGACGGATGGGATCGGTTTGGAGGACGCGGTCGATCTGAAAGCGGAACGGTCTTCCGGGGCGAAGCGGCGAGTTTTTCCGCCTGAAGGGTCAGATAGAAGGGGGGCGGCACCGGGGCCCTGATGGGCCCCGGTTGGCTCCTACTCGGCCGAAACCGAGTGCGTGTGGGCGGAGCCTTACCGCCACAACCCGATTATCGTCTCAATGCCACGAGTTCTTGAAGCATTTCGTCGGACGTCGTGATCACGCGAGCGTTCGACTGGAAGCCGCGTTGTGTAACGATCATGTCCGTGAACTCCGAGGCAAGATCGACGTTGGACATCTCGAGCGCGCCAGCCGTAATCCCCGACTGACTCCCCTCGCCCACGAACCCTACGACGGCGGGACCCGAGTTGGCCGAGGACGAGAACATGTTGTCTCCCGCGGGGAGCAACCCTCCTTCGTTCGAGAAGTCGGCCAGCGCGATCTGCCCCATGACGAGGTTGATCCCGTTTGTGAACGCACCCGTCACCGTTCCCGTTTCGTCGATGAACAGGCGTTCCAGCTCACCCATCGGGAATCCGTCCTGTTGGCTGATTACAGCGGTCGA
>JAJCZV010000156.1 GCA_029262175.1 Gemmatimonadota bacterium | reverse complement strand
TTCTCAACCACCCGCGACGCGCCGCGGTCCGAGACGCTAGTTCGTGTTCATCAGATCCCGCCCGCGCATTCGACCGACTCCACGTCGGCCCGCCGGTACAGGAGCGAAAGCGTCGCCATGCATCCATCGGCCCCGCAATTCCAGTTCTCGTGTAGAGCGGAGGCCGTCTTGCCGGGGACCCTGACGACGTGCACCGCGTTTCCCCAGATCGCCCCTTCGGTGCTCCGATCGCACTTGAGCGGCTTGAGTTCGACCCCGTCGTCCCGAAGCGACTGCTCGACGCGGTCCAAGGGTAGTGCGTCGAGCGAAAAGATAAAGCTCGTTCGCTGGATCCCATCCTTCGTGCCCAACGCGAGCACGGTCATCTCCGTCGCGGGTCCTTCGCCGACGAGGACCGGCAACGAGCCCGTGCGCTGCATGGTTAAGCCCTCGCGTATCATGTACGCCTCCGCGGGGACCGGGCTCTCGGATGACCACGTCACCGGGAGCGAGCCCCCGGTCGTCCACGCGAGGCCTGCGGTCCGAACGTCCGCGTCGGCCTGAAAGGCTCCGATCACCTCGCTCAACGTCACCGGCCCTTGGGCGTGCAGTCCTCGAGCAAGAAGTACGCATGACCCCAGCACCCAGAACCATCTTGTCTGATGGACCGGCATTTCAAAGTCCTTTGCGAAGGGTGGCGGACGCGCCGGGGAACCGGCCTCGCCGTTTCAGGGTCCTCCCGCGGTCGCGGATGGATGTCCCTAATATATTCGGAATCGAAAGAGTTCGCCTGTCACCGGCGGCCCGCCTGCGGTGCTCCCGTCCTCGAGTACGGCCCGCGCGGATTCGTCCCGAGCATGTGACAGGTCACCGTTGAACGATTCGTTTCTCGTGAGATCGGAGGAGGATCGATGGAGCCGAGCGTCGGAAGGGGAATCAGCAGGCGCACGATGATTCGAACTGGCCTCGGCGCGGCTGCGCTGGGAGCCATCCGTTCGCGGGGGCTCGCCGCCCGCGACGTTCGCGAGGTGGCCGACCGGCTCGACGCCAACGGGGTGGCCCGCCGGGAGGCTCCGCACGATTCGATGCAGGAAGCGATCTATCCGCGGCCGGAGAGCGAGGGCGGCTGGGACATCGCGGACCCAAGCGATCTGGGGGTGGACGCGAAGCGGTTGCGGGAAGCCGTGCAGTACCACGACACGGCCGACGCGACCGCCAGCTACGGCGGCGCCCTCCTCATCGTTCGGGGCGGATCCGTCATCGCTGAAAGCTACGTAACCGGCGCCGAGGGAGGGCCCCAGCCTTGGACGGCCCAGACGTGCAACGACATGAAGTCGTCGACCAAGTCCGTGTTCGGCACGGCGGTCGGTGTCTTTCTCGACGAGCACAAAGCCGTGGTCGATCTAGAGACGCCTCTGGTCGGGACCAGCCGCGCCGATTCTCTCGTGCCGCAAATCTGGGATCAGCCCATAACCGACGACAGAAAGACGCGCATCAAGATAAAGCACGCCCTCTCTATGACGTCGGGCCACGAGACGCGGGAGCCGTGGCTGGCTCCGAGCCCTCGCCGCCGATACCCGGGCTACTCAGGTGCGTACCAGATGTACGAGTACTGTTTCGGCTGGTGGCACTTCGACGATGTGCCGGCGCACCACACGTTGAAATTCGAGCCCGGCTCCGACTTCAACTACAGTAACTACGGCCTCGAACAGTTGGCGCTCGCCATGCGCAACATCTCGGGCGAACCGGTGGGGCCGTATGTATACGACCGCGTACTCGGACCGATCGGTATGTCGCGAGGGATCCGGGGCAACATGTTTCGGGACATGCCGTATCAAGACGATCGCGAACTCAATTTTGCGCGCGAGGCGGGGTGGGGGGTCGGCGGCAGCACGGGATGCGATGCGTACGGTGCGGATAAGTCAGAGAGTCCTTACGGGCTCAACTCCGTCGTCGGTAGTACGCTTCGGTGCACGGCCCGGGATTTCGGGCGGCTCGCCTATCTTTGGCTGCGCGGGGGACGGTGGGCCGGACGGCAGCTGGTTCCCGCATCGTGGCTGGATCTCGCTACCCGTCGCTTCGTACGGGACGACGGGACAACGCCCTCGCCCTACGGATACACGTTTTGGGTGATGGACCAGATCGAGGGCGTCCCGAGCGACCTGTACATGTCGCGGGGGCACAACCTCAATCACAGCTTTGTCATCCCGAGCCTCGACCTGGTGGTCGTGCGTCAGGGCAACGACAATCGACGAACGGAGGGAGCTGCCCCGTTCATGGATCGGCTGATCCAGAAGATTGTCGCCGCCACGGAGTGAGCCCAGGCCAGGCGGACAGCCGCGGGCGCATCAGGCGAGGTCGAAGCGATCGAGATTCATGACCTTGTCCCACGCGGCCACGAAGTCACGCAAGAAAGACTGCTGCGAGTCGTCACACGCATAGACCTCCGCGATGGCTCGGAGCTGTGAGTTTGACCCGAAGACGAGGTCGACGGCGGTGCCGGTCCACTTGAGGTCGCCCGTCCCGCGATCGCGCCCCTCGAAGATGTCTTCAGATCCGGAGGACGCCTGCCACTCGGTGTTCACGTCCAGCAGGTTTTTGAAGAAGTCGTTGGTCAAGGTCTCGGGCCGGTCGGTGAAGACCCCGGATTCGGATCGTCCGACGTTCGTATTGAGGACGCGCATGCCGCCGATGAGTACCGTCATTTCGGGAGCGGTCAGCGTCATCATTTGCGCCCGATCCACCAGCAACTCGGTCGCCACCGCCTGGCGACCCTGCGGCACGGCCTCGTGACCAGCCACTGCCTGGTGACCATGCGCGAGGTAATTGCGGAAGCCGTCCGCGACGGGTTCGAGCGCGGCGAACGATTCCACGTCGGTCTGTTCCTGCGACGCGTCCGCGCGACCCGGCGCGAAGGGAACCTGAACGTCTTGCCCGGCGCTCTTTGCGGCCTGCTCTATGGCCGCGCACCCGCCCAGAACGATGACGTCCGCGAGCGAAATCTCTTTCCCGCCGGACTGCGAGCGGTTGAATTCGGTTTGAATCCCCTCCAGGGTCTGCAGCACGTTCCCCAACTCGGCGGGCTCGTTGACCGGCCAGTCCTTCTGCGGCGCGAGACGGATGCGAGCTCCGTTGGCCCCACCGCGTTTGTCGGTGCCGCGGAAGGTTGCCGCCGATGCCCAGGCGGTCGACACCAGTTGGGAAACGGACAGGTCCGAGGCGAGGATCTTGGCCTTGAGCGCCGCGATGTCCGCGTCTCCGATCCGCTCGTGGTCGACTTCGGGGATCGGGTCCTGCCACAACATCTGCTCGGCAGGAACCTCCGGCCCGAGATAGCGTGAGATCGGTCCCATGTCGCGGTGTGTCAGTTTGAACCACGCCCTCGCGAAGGCCGACGCGAACTCGTCCGGGTTCTCGAGGAAGCGCCTCGAGATCGGTTCGTAGATGGGATCCATCCGCAGGGCGAGGTCCGTCGTGAGCATGATCGGGGCGTGCGTCTTGGCCGGATCGTGCGCGTCCGGCACGGCGCTCGCCGCGGCGGGATCGCTCGGCACCCACTGCCACGCGCCGGCGGGGCTCTTGGTCAGATCCCAGTCGTAGCCGAACAGCGTCTCGAAGAAGCTGTTGTCCCAGGTCACCGGCGTAGGCGTCCACGCGCCTTCCAGTCCGCTGGTGATCGTGTCGCCGCCCTTGCCGGTGCCGTAGCTGCTCTTCCAACCGAGGCCTTGTTCTTCAATGCCGGCGCCCTCGGGTTCTGCGCCGACAAGCGCCGCATCGCCAGCGCCATGGGTCTTTCCGAACGTGTGCCCGCCCGCGATGAGCGCCACCGTCTCTTCGTCGTTCATCGCCATGCGAGCGAAGGTCTCTCGAATGTCCCGGGCCGCGGCGAGTGCGCTCGGTTCGCCGTTGGGTCCCTCGGGGTTCACATAGATCAAGCCCATCTGAACGGCGCCGAGCGGATTCTCCAGATCGCGATCGCCGCTGTAGCGTTCGTCTCCGAGCCATGTGGCCTCGGGACCCCAGTAGATGTCCTCTTCGGGCTCCCAGATGTCCGCACGCCCGCCGCCGAAACCGAACGTCTCGAGTCCCATCGATTCCAGGGCGCAGTTGCCCGCGAGGATCATCAGATCGGCCCACGAAATCTTGCGGCCGTGCTTCTGCTTGATCGGCCACAGCAACCGGCGCGCCTTGTCGAGGTTCGCGTTGTCGGGCCAGCTGTTCAGGGGAGCAAATCGCTGGGAGCCGGAGCCAGCGCCGCCGCGGCCATCGCCGATGCGGTACGTGCCTGCGCTGTGCCATGCCATACGGATGAAGAGCGGACCGTAATGACCGTAGTCGGCCGGCCACCAATCCTGCGACGTCGTCATCAACGTCATGATGTCCTGTTTGAGGGCATCCAGATCGAGCGACTTGAACGCCTCGGCGTAGTCGAACTCCTCGCCCATCGGGTCGGTAAGGGGAGAGTTCTGGTGGAGAATCCTGAGGTTCAACTGATTGGGCCACCACTGATGGTTCGACGCCGTCGCCAACGTCGTGCGTGCGCCCGACATTGGGCACTGGCTTTCGCTATCTGACACGTGATCCCCCTGAAGTTCGATTGTGTGTTTGGCACTCTGGACAGCGACCCCAGTAGATGACCTCGGCTTCGTCGATCTCATACCCCGAGTCATTGACTGCCGTGAGGCAGGGCGCGGCGCCGAGCGCGCAGTCGACGTCGACCATCCGACCGCACGTCCGGCAGATGAGATGGTGGTGGTTGTCAGCGACCCGATCTTCGTAACGAGCCGACGACCCGGCTGGCTGGATGCGCCGGATGAGGCCCTTTTCGGCCAGGGTCCCGAGCGCGTCGTATACCGCCTGTCGCGAGATGGCACCGATCTCGGCCCGGACGACCTCAGCGACATCGTCGGCCGTGCAGTGCGGACGAACCGACACCGCCCGCAGCACGGCCAAACGCTGAGCCGTGACCTGGACACCGCGTTCGCGAAGCAAGTCGGTCGGATTGTCGAGCATGATCTGAATGTGCGGGCGAGTTCTGGACTGTGTCAA
>JAJCZV010000155.1 GCA_029262175.1 Gemmatimonadota bacterium | reverse complement strand
CGAATGCACGACCGGAACCCGTCGACCATCTCGCGTTTGCGCGGGCGCCGGGACTCGTTCGGTCTGAACAATGATCAGTTTCTGGTGCTCATCGATTCGTACCATGACCACCGCACGGCCTTCGTCTTTGGCGTCACGCCGGCCGGAGGCAGGAACGATCTCGTCTCCTCCGAAGACAATCGGTCCGTAACCGACGCATCGTGGGACCCCGTTTGGGAGGTCGCGACTCGAGTCGATTCGCTGGGGTGGACGACCGAGCTTCGGATTCCCTTCTCTCAACTTCGGTTCTCGCACACGGACACCCAGACGTGGGGCATCCAGTTTCGGAGAGATATTCTGTCGGCCGGGGAGGCGGTCGACTGGTCGTGGGCGCCGGCCACGGAAGCCGGCCTTGCGTCGAAGTTCGGACATCTCCAAGGGCTCGAGAACATTCCGCGACCCGGCCGGCTCGAGGTGCTGCCCTATACGGTCGCGAGCGGCGCCTTCGACCAACGGGCCAGCGCGGGCAATCCGTTTGACGATGGCAGCTTGTTCAGTGGGTCGGCTGGCCTCGATCTGAAGTACGGCGTGAGCAGCGCACTCACGCTCGACGCCACGATCAATCCCGATTTCGGTCAAATCGAGGCGGACCCCGCCGTCGTGAACCTGACCGCCTTCGAGACGTTCTTCGAAGAACGGCGTCCGTTCTTCGTCGAGGGATCGAACATCTTCGAATTCGGCGGTCTGAACTCGATGCGGTTCTTCTATACGCGACGGGTGGGACAGCCGCCCTCTCTTTCGGCGCGCGGAAGTGCCGAGTTCGTCGACCAGCCGCTCGCTTCGACCATCCTGGGGGCCGCCAAGCTCTCCGGGCGGACCGCGTCCGGATGGTCGATCGGCCTGCTCAACGCGACCACGCAGCGCGAGGCGGCCAAGGTCGCCGACCCTACGGATGCCGCGCAGGATGACGTCCCGGTCGAACCGCTCGCCAACTACTCGACGGTTCGAGTGACGAAGGACTTCGCCGGAGGGACGAGTCAGATTGGTCTCATCACCACGGGTGTGTTTCGAGATCTCGATGATCCGTCGTTTGCGCCCCTGCGCGACCGAGCCGTGACCGGGGGTCTCGACTTCGTCCATCGTTGGGCCGGACGCCGTTATCTACTGAGAGGCTGGGTCGGCGGTTCGCGCGTACACGGATCGGCTGAGGCCATCACTCGAACACAACGGTCTTCGGTTCGTTATTACCAGCGGCCGGACCAGGACTACGTCGGGGTCGACTCGGCCGCGACGTCGTTGGGCGGATACGGCGCGGAACTCGAGTTCCTCAAGGAGGGCGGCGACTGGCTGTACTCGGCCAACGCGCAGGTGCTTTCGCCGGGGTTCGAACTCAACGATGGCGGATTTCAGACGCAGAGTGACCGCGTCATTATGGTCGGTTCCGGTCGTCGTCGCTGGCTAGAGCCAACCGGTGCGTTTCGAGCCGTCAGCATCGGGGCGCTCGGGCTCTCGCAATGGGACTTCGGAGGCACGAACACGTCTCGTTGGCTGCGAGCCGATGCGGGCGGACAGTTCCACAGTTTCAACGGGTTCGACGCAAACGGGCGGTTCGCTTTCGAAACTTTGGACAACCGTCAGACGCGTGGGGGTCCCCTGATTGTCCGTCCGTCCGAGTGGGAGATCGGCGGAGGCGTGCGGACGGACGATCGAAAGACGATCTCGGCCGTCGCTCGGGCGTCCTATTCGCGCAACGCGGTGGGGTCCCACTCGTTTACCTTCTCTCCCACGCTTCGCGGTCGAAGCGGCGGTTGGTGGAATTGGAGTCTGCAGCCCCGATATCGGAAGAGCTGGGATGCGGCGTTCTACGTGACGCAGGGACCGGACGCCGACGCCGTGGCCACATTCGGTCGGCGCTACCTGTTCGCGGATCTCGGCCAAGAGAGCCTCGACCTAACGGCGCGGTTCGACTTAGCGATCACACCGAACATGACGCTTCAGTTATACGCGCAACCGTTCATCGCGACGGGACAGTACGAAGGGTTCAAAGCGTTCGCGTCCCCGAGCTCGTTTCAGTTTTTCGACTATGGTGCGGGCGCCTCGACGCTCGACTTCGATCCCGAGGCCAACGTGTATACTGCCGATGCCGACGGCGCGGGACCGGCGGAGGCGATCGCCTTTGCGAACCCCGACTTCCGTCTTCGTTCGCTACGCGGCAATCTCGTGTTGCGTTGGGAGTATCTTCCGGGCTCGACGCTCTTTCTGGTGTGGAGTCAGGATCGTTTCGATCGCGACAGCGATCCGGCATTCGGCGGGTTTAGCGACCTCGGACACTCCTTTGGTGACACGGGCCGCAACGTATTCCTGATCAAGGTGAACTACTGGCTCAACTTCTGACCGGAAGACCCGCCCGTGTGAACCAGCAAAAGATGGGGTTGACCATGTTCGTATCGAGGTTCTGCTTCACCCGACTGACCACGGCCGCGCTGGCGTGCGCGTTGGTAACCGCCTGCCAGCCGCGCGCCGATGCCGGCACGGTCGACGTCTCGTTCCCGGAATCCATGGGCACGGCCGCGCTGGATGGACGATTGATCCTCGTCTTTTCACAGCGGCCGGAAGGAGAGCCGCGCTTCCACGTCTCCGATGGACCCGACGCACAACCCGTATTCGGTGTGGACGTCGAAAATTGGATGCCGGGCCAAGCCGCGAGCTTCGCGGACACGGTCTTCGGCTTCCCGGTCGGCCGCATGGAAGATCTCCCCGAAGGCACCTACCGCGTCCAAGCCATCCTGAATCGATATCAAACGTTCCAGCGCTCCGATGGTCACACCGTGAAGCTCCCGCCCGACCGAGGCGAGGGACAGCAATGGGCGAGAAAGCCCGGCAACCTCTATAGCGACGTCGTCGAGTATACCAAAGGATCGAGCGTCCCATCGCTTTCGCTCAGCTTGGACAACCAGATCGATGAGCTACCGGACCCGAAGACGCTCGAGACCGAGTGGGTGAAGTTCGTCCGCATCCGCTCCGAGCTGCTGTCTGATTTCTGGGGCACCGACATGTACCTGGGCGCGTGGGTGCTGCTGCCGAAGGGCTTCGAAGAACACCCCGACGCACGCTACCCGCTGGCCATTTGGCACGGACACTTCCCGAGCTCGTTCTCCTCCATGCGGGTCGAGCCGCCCGATATGAACGAGCCCTGCGTTTACAGCGCGCGGTTCAGCTTGGACTGCTACAACCGTATTCAACAGCAGTACCAGCACGAGCTCTATCAACAGTGGACCTCCGCGGACTTCCCAAACCACCTGGTCGTGACGATCCAACACGCGACCCCGTTCTACGACGACTCCTACGCCGTGAACTCCGAGAACAACGGTCCCTACGGCGACGCCATCATGCACGAGCTCGTCCCCGAGATCGAACGGCAGTTCCGAGGCATTGGCGAAGGCTGGGCTCGGTTCACCTATGGCGGCTCTACCGGCGGGTGGGAAGCGATGGCCGTGCAGGTCTTGTATCCCGATGACTTCAATGGCGCGTTCGCGGCGTGTCCGGATCCGATCGACTTCCGCGCCTACACCGTCGTCGATCTGTACGAAGACGACAACGCGTATTGGGTCGACTCGCGGTTCAAACGCACCGCGCGACCCGGACACCGCGACTGGTTAGGGCGGATCGACCGCACGCTCGAGGAGTCCAACCACCTCGAACTCGTGCTCGGGTCCAAGACCCGATCCGGCCAACAGTGGGATGTGTGGGAGTCGGTGTATTCGCCCGTTGGCGCCGACGGATATCCGCAGCGGATCTGGGACAAGCGCACGGGTGAGATCGATCACGAGGTCGCCGAGTTTTGGAAAGAGAACTACGACCTCAGCTATATCCTCCGAAGGGATTGGGAGGCGCTCGGTCCAAAGCTCGAGGGCAAGCTGCATATCTATGTCGG
>JAJCZV010000154.1 GCA_029262175.1 Gemmatimonadota bacterium | reverse complement strand
GACGGCCCCTAAGACGTCGCTCGCCCAAGCCGCCGCCGCTAGGGCCGGCGTACCCGGATCGGAAACGCAGGCCGTCGAGGCGTCGGCACAGGGAATGCCTCCAGTTGCTGCATCACGACCTCGATCGCCTTCTCGAGCTGTGGGTCGCTCCCATCCATCATCTGGCTCGGCAGCTGTTCGACTTCTATGTCCGGCGGCACGCCCACGTTCTCTACGATAAAGCCCTCATCCTCGGTCCAGATGGCGAGGTTGGGTGCCGTGATGTTTCCACCGTCCATCAGGATCGGGAAGCCGAGCACTCCGACCAACCCGCCCCACGTCGGCCTGCCGACCAACGTGCCCATTTCCAGCTTGCGGAACATCCAGGGGAGCATGTCACCGCCCGAGCCTGCGGTCTCATCGATCAGCATGACTTTGGGTCCCGGAATAGCGCCTTGAGGCGTCACCAAGTCGGCGCCGTAGCGCATAGCCCAACTCGACATGTAGGGGCGGCGAAGGATGTTGATGTAGTAGTCCGCGACCTGGCCACCGCCGTTGTGGCGCTCATCGATGATGACGGCGTCTTTGTTCGTCTGCGGGAAGAAATAACGCTTGAAATACTCGTGTCCCGCACCAGCCGTGTTCGGGACGTACACGTAGGCGACGCGACCGCCGGTCGCCTCGTTCACTCGGGCGAGGTTGCCTTCCACCCAGTCGCGGTTTCGGAGAGCCCCCTCGTTCCCGACAGGCACGACCTTGACCGTGCGCGACCCCACGCCGTCGGGTGATGGCCCGACCGTGATCTGGACGATCTTCTCGGCGGTGTTCTCGAATCTGCTGTAGAGATTCTCGGGCGCGCGAAGCTCGACGCCTTCGACCGCGAGTAGGTACTCACCGTTCTCTACTTCGACACCCGGCTCCGTGAGGGGAGATCTCATTCCGGGATTCCAGTTGAGTCCGCCGAAGACTTTGTCGAACCGATACCGACCCTGGTCTACGGCAAAGTCCGCACCAAGAAGGCCGCCCGGTACGCGATCGGCATCGTGAAGGAAGTCACCCCCGCCGCCACGATGGTGCCCGACGGCCAGCTCGGAGTGGAGCCACTGGAGCAGCCGGTTCAGGTCCGCTCGCGTGGAAAGGTGCGGGAGAAAGACGGAGTATTTGTCTTTGAGCGCCGGCCAATCCGCCCCGTGCATGCCCGGATCATAGAAATAGTCGCGATTGATCCTCCACGCCTCGTCGTAGATTTGCCGCCACTCGGCCCGAGGATCGATGCGCACCTCCACGTCGTCCACAGCCAAACGGTCTGCACTCGAACCGATGTCGGCGCCTGACGCGTCACCGATGAACCAGCCTCCTTGCGTCGCATAGAGCACGCTCTTGTGGTCGGCCGACAACGCGAAGGACCTGGCCCCATCGACAAGCGTCTTTTCCTCGCGCGAATCGATGTCGAAGCGACGCAGACTCGGGTCCCCGAAACCGGTCACGTCAGTAGTCCGCACGTAGAAGAGCTGACCGGCAGCCCCGGGCTGGAGGCTCGAATAGCCGGCGGGCGGAAGCGGCAGAGACAGGATGCGTTGGTCGAGCCCGTCGAAGTCGATGTTGACGACGACCTCGGGATCGGCCTCCCCGTCTCCCTCCGTGGCGGCCCCCTCCTCATCGCTCTCGCGAGCGAGCGGCGACGGCGTCCCTTTCTCCAGCACGATGAGATACAGGGCGTTCGTCATGCGCACGTCGTTGTTCGACTGCGCGAACCACTGCACCGCAGGACCTGCATCCGTCGAAGAGCTCAGGTAGAGGTACTTACCGCTCGCATCGAACACGATTTCGGACACCTCGCTCAGACCATCCGTGATCGCGCGCGTCTCTCCCGTCTCGAGGGAGTGTGCGTAGGCGCTGTGGATGTTGGTCTCGTCGTTTCTCGTGTAGACGAGCCAGTTCGAGTCCGGTGACCATGCGTGCGACGGCGGCGATAGCGGCCCGTATATGACGTCCGCATCGACTCGGTGCGTCTGTCCTGATTGAAGGTCGATCCAGTACACGGTCCGCGAGTTGTCGGTGAAGCTGATCTTGCTCCCGTCCGGGGCCCACCTCGGGTTCTCGTAGAACCCAGCGCCGTCGAGCGCGTAGGTTCGGGGCGCTGCTCCGTCCGCCTGCGGCGTCACGTACAGTTGGTATTCGCCGGACGCATCCGAGAAGTAGGCCAGCGAGGATCCATCCGGAGACCAGATCGGGCTCCGATCGTGCGCGTCCGTAGAACCCGTGACGTTCCGGTAGTCTCCCTTATCGCGCGGGACCGTGACGATCTCGCCGCGAAACTCGAGCACCGCCCGCGCCCCGCTCGGAGAGATCGCCGCGTTGCGAACAAAGTCGCCGCCTTGGGCGTACCGCGAACGCACTTCGACGAGATCCGTCGCGATTTCGACCGCAACCGCATCGCTGGAACCTGTCGCCGGGTCGAGGACGTGAAGACGCCCCGCCTGCTCATACGCGATCTGGCCGTTTCCCGCCGATGCGCTCAGTACCGGGAAGTCCTCGTGTCGCGTGAGCTTCTCTACCGCTTCGGTCGAGGGGTCGAACGAATAGAGGTTGAACTCGCCATC
>JAJCZV010000153.1 GCA_029262175.1 Gemmatimonadota bacterium | reverse complement strand
CAGCTCCTCGCTCACGTGATAGCTGATTTCGCCGATCGAGCCCGGCGTGGGGCGGGCAAACCAAGCCTGCCCGTAGGACTCGCCACCGCGCTTGCTTTGCCCGAACTGAAAGGCCGGTTTGGGCTCGAACAATACGGCGCTCTCGGCGAAGACGGCATCGGTCAGATCCTGGAGCGGTGCGATATCCACGATCCAGATCGCACGACCGTGAGTACCGGCAATCAGCTCGCGATCACGCGGGTGGATCTTGAGGTCATGGACGGGGACGGTCGGAAGCCCGTTCATGAACCGCGTCCAGGTCGTGCCGCGGTTCGTCGAAACGTAGGCCCCGAGATCCGTGCCGACGAACAGTAGGTTCGCGTTGCGCGGATCCTCGCGGACGACATGCACGAAGTCCACCGAACCCGACGGTAGGTTCGAGACGATCGATCGGAAGCTCGACCCACCATCGTCGGTCGCGAATACGTATGGATCGAAATCATTCGTTCGGTGGCCGTCGAACGTCACATAAAAGCGGTCGACATCGTGGTGCGAGGGCTCGATTCTGCTCACATAGGTCCCGGGTGGAACACCCGAGAATCGATCCGTCAACTCGACCCACGCCCCTCCGTCGTCGTTGGTCAGCCACACGCGACCATCATCGGTTCCGGCGTACAGAAGACCCTGACGAAGCGGCGATTCGGCCAGCGAGACCACGGTCCCATAGGTCTCAGCGCCCGTGACGTCCGGGGTGATCCCGCCAGTCGTCGTGGTGCTGATCTTCACCTTTTCGGGATCCGCATAGCTCAGATCGGGTGAGATCGGCACCAACCCATCGCCCCAGTCCGTGCTCTTCACGACCATGTTGGCGGCCGCATAGAAATGGCTGCGCTCGTGGACCGACTGGAAGAAGGGCGTGTTCCAGTTCCAGCGCAGGTCGTTCGCCGCCGAATCCGCGGAGGCTTGGGTCCGAAGCCGCTGGATCCGTGCGTCATTCTCCGAAACGCCGTCTTCCAAGAGCACGACGATCGAGTCCTGGTAGGGCCGCCAGACCTTCTCCCAGTTCGGCTTTTCGAGCGTGACTCGGTCCCCGGTGTTCAGATGTTGCCGAGCCATGTTGCCGCCCTGCGACTCGGACCACACCAAGTTGTGGTCAATGGGATCCTGCGCAGAGACGAACCCGTCCCCGAAATGAATGTCCCCCCAGTGGTATTTGCTCAGTGGGTCGCTCGTGAGCCGGCTCGGGCCGCACCAAAGCCCGTTGTCCTGTAGGCCGCCGCAAACACGATAGGGCGTATCCATGTTGTAACTCACGGCGTAGTACTGCCCGGTGGCGATGTTGTTGAGCGAGATCCAGTTCCCACCGCGATCGAACGTGATGGCCACGCCGCCGTCGTTGCCGACAACCATGCGTTCCGGATCTTCGGGGTCGATCCACATGGCGTGGTGATCGACGTGGACCCCGTTGGTCGTCGTCCCTTGGGTCTGGCCCCCATCGTCGGAAAACTGGAGCGGAGTGGACGAGAAATAGATGCGGTCCGGGTCCTTGGGGTCGACCCGAACCTGCGAGTAGTAAAAGGGTCGGCTATTGGTGTCGCTCATTTTTTCCCAGCTCTCGCCACCATCCCCGGAGCGGTAGAGCCCGGTGCCTCCCGAATCGTCCTCTTCCTTCTCCGCTTCGACCATCGCGTACATGACGCGTGGATAGCTCTGGCTGATCGCGATCCCGATCCGGCCCTTGTTGGCGGTGGGGAATCCATTGCCCGCGATCTCTTCCCACGTGTCGCCGCCGTCGGTCGACTTCCACAGCCCGCTCCCCGGTCCGCCGCTCTGTAGGAAATAGGGGCCGCGAAGCCGCTCCCAGCTGGCGGCGAAGAGCACGTTCGGATCGCGCGGGTGCATCGCGACGTCTACAAAGCCGGCCTCGTCGCTGATGAACTTGACGAGCTCCCAGGTCTCGCCGCCGTCCTTCGTCCGGTATAGACCCCGTTCGGGATTACTGTCCCAGATGTGTCCGAGCGCAGCTACATAGACGAGATCCGGGTTCGTCGGGTGCACGACGATGCGACCGATGACTTGCGTGTCCTCGAGTCCCATGAGCTGCCAACTCATCCCGGCGTCGGTCGACTTGAAGATCCCGCCGCCGGGAGAGATCGAATTGCGGGAGTCCTCCTCCCCCGTGCCCGCCCAAACTTGGTCGGCGTCGCTCGGCGCGATGGCCAAGTCACCCATCGCGATCACTCTGTCCTGATCCCACACGGGCTGGAACGTCGTGCCGTTGTTCGTCGTCTTCCAGATGCCGCTTCCGGCCGCGGCGACGTAAAACGTCTTCGAGGGAGAGGGCAATCCCTCCACGTCCGTCACCCTACCGCTCGTGTTGGCGGGACCGAGCGAGCGCCATTTGAAGGCGCTGAGCAGGTCCTCGTCGAGCTCCCTCGTCATCTGACTGCTGAGCGCGCCAGGCCAGAGGATCAGCACGGCCAGGATCGCTAAGAGGACGCTTCGAATCGTACGGGCATCGGTCGTGGGACGATCTCGCATCAACAACTCCTCATGGAGGTCCTCGGGTCGCCGCGTTGGCGCTCGAGGAATTCTGGATTCGGCTCCGAAGATGAGGCTTGCGATGCGAGTCAGAAAGGGTCGCGTTAGATCAGGAGTCTGGCGCGCCTTCCAGCAGGCTCGCCTGATCCGTGACTTCGCGCGCGGTCGCTCGTTTGACGATGCCGGAAACGATGAGGCCGGAGAGGCAGAACGCCGCGAAGAGATGGAACCCTACTCGGAGTTGCGTGCCGTTTTGAGTCTCGAGATCGAGCGCGGGAGAATCCGTCACCAAGGCGGCAAGCTGATTGCCGGTCAACCCGTCGAAGCCCAGGAACGCAAGAAACATCGCGATGACAAACACGTCCGCCATCGACCATTTCCCGGACTCTAGCGCGAAGAAACGTATCGGTGCTCGCGAGCGCAGCCGACTTCCGTACCGATACGCGATCGTCGCTAGAAGTTTGCATACGGGGAATACCACGCTGAACAAACCGATGCCGAGCCCGACGAGCACGAGATCCAGCCGCCTCGTCCGGATCAGCAGGTCGACGACGTCGATGATGCTTTTGCTCTGAAAGAAGAGCACTTGGTTCTCGAACGTGATGGGTTCGCCGACAAGCACCAGATCGAGACGCGCGATCTCCGCCTTGATATCGATCATCGGCGTGAACAGACCGCTGAACAGAAGCGCGAACACCCCCGTGAGAACGCATAGAATCTCGACCACGCCGAACCGACGGACGGGCCAAACGGAAACCAGAATCATGAGCGCCACCACCGCGATCGCGAGAAACGCCCACCGTCTAAGCGTCTCGTGATGTTCTCCGAGCCGCGCATTCATCTCGGATCGACAGTTCAGTCGATCGGCACAGGCTCGTTTCGACAACACGGCCTCGAACGTTCCGCGATCTACCCGGTCAAAGGTCGAATCGGCGAACGCGTTTACACGTTCTTTCAGGAAGGTCTTGAGCCGGTCCTTGTTCTCGGGTCGCTCCAATTCTTCGACCGCGATCCCCGCGTACTCCCCAGCGTTCGCCCGCAGCTCATCGAAGTCCACCACGAAATCGGTAGCAAGCTGACGCAGCGAACCAAAAGGTCTGTCCTCATTTTGGCGACGCATCGTCGTTTCGACTTCGGTGATCAACTGACCGATGATCGTCTCGAAGACCTCCTGAACATTGTCGCGC
>JAJCZV010000152.1 GCA_029262175.1 Gemmatimonadota bacterium | reverse complement strand
GATCGAGCGGGCGGCCTTTGGCGGTCAAGCGGCCGCAACGGTTCACCTCGACAACGTGCCCGGATTCGTCGATGGGATCTCGGGACAAGAGTTGGCGGGTCGCTTTCGCGCCCAAGCCGAACGGTTCGGAGTCGAGCTGCTACAGGCGCAGGACGTCGTCGGTTTCGAACGAGGAGAGCCGAATCACCGAATCACGACCGCCGATGGAAACGCGTACACGTCAAGCGCGGTGCTCATCGCCTCGGGGACCAAATACCGTCGGCTCGGGGCGCCCGGGGAAGAGGAGTATCTCGGTGCGGGCATCCACTTCTGCGCGACGTGCGACGGACCGTTCTACAAGGGTCGCTCGGTCGCCGTCATCGGCGGAGGAAACAGCGCGGCCGAGGAGAGCCTCTTTCTTACTCGGTTCGTCGACCACGTTACGCTCCTGGTGCGGGGAGACGAGCTCACTGCCAGCCAGATCATCGCGGAGAAGGTGCTAGAGCACCCGCAAATCGACGTTCGTTTTCGAACCGAGGTGGAAGGGTTTATCGGCGCGGAGTCCAAGCTGAAAGAACTCCAGGTCCGAAACAACGAGACGGGTGAGACCAGTGTCCTGGGGCTGCCCGGCGCGTTCATCTTCATCGGCCTGGACCCGAATACCGGTTGGCTCGAGGACAGCGCGATCGAGATCGATGAATACGGCTTCATCAAGACCGGACACGCACTCGTGCACGACGGCGAGCGCCCCGTGGGGTTCGAGACCCGCGAGCCCAGTCTCTTGGAGACGAGCGTGCCCGGCGTCTTCGCGGCGGGTGACGTCCGGATCCAAAGCACCAAGCAGGTCGCCTCCGCCGCCGGAGAAGGTGCGGCCGCGACGCTCATGATCAGGGAATACCTCAAAGAGAGTTGAACCGAGAATGTCGACGGAAAACGACGGTCAATTGAACGTGACCCTGGACGAGAAGACCGCCCAGGGCACGTACACCAACCTCGCGATGGTTTCGCACTCGGCGGAGGAGTTCATCCTGGACTTCATGCGGGTCGTCCCTGGGGTTGCGAGCGCGACGGTGAAGGCGCGAATCATCATCTCGCCGCCACACGCCCGACGATTGGTGACGGCGCTCGAAGAGAACATCGCTCGCTACGAGGCGTCACATGGCCCGATTGCCGAGCGCCCGCCCCAGAACAAGCCCGCCTATCCGATCAACTTCGAAGGCTTTGATCGGGAGCACTAAAGCGTCTGCTACCGCCGGTTCCACTCCGCCGCCATCGGTGATAGGATGCCAGCGAGGGCCGGACCAGGCCCGTCTCAACCGGGTCGGTTCGCTTGGACTGAAAGACCCGGGCCCGTAGCTCAGCTGGTTAGAGCAGGGGACTCATAATGCGAAAACGGGCTTAACCGTGAAGTGTCGTGTGGATGGAAGCGACCAGTCTTAGCGGCTTTCCTGCTTTGGGAGCACCTCACCGTATTGCAGGGTTGTCACCTGTCAGGTAAAGCACGGTTAAAGATCCTGCGGTCCCCGACCTCGTCGCCGCTTGCTCACGACGTTCGTTGCGGTCCTTCCGCTCAAGAAGGCCTAGCCCGTCTGTCGCCCCATGAGCGATCTGTCCAGTCGGGGAGTGAATGTCTCGTTGGCCTCATCAGGACCTTGCCTGCCGAGCGCCCTCGCAGCACCCTGGTCCGTAGCTGAACCGCGTGCCCGTCCGAGAGGCACGACACCTCACACTAGGGAGCCCGTGTTCGAGCAAACCTTCAAGAACATCGATGACGTCCTCTGGAAGGAAGCGGGCTGCACAACTGAGCTCGACTACACCGAGCAAACATCCTGGATGCTCTTCCTCAAATATCTCGACGACCTGGAGGTGGAGCGGGCGCTGGAGGCCGAGCTCGTCGGTAAACCCTACGAGTTCCTGATCGACGAGCCGCACCGTTGGGCGAGTTGGGCGGCCCCGAAAAGACCGGACGGCACCTTCGATCACGACAGTGCGCTGACGGGTGAAGACCTGATAGAGTTCGTCAATGATGACTTGTTCCCCTACCTGAGTGGGTTTAAGGAGCGTGCGGCCGGGCCCAATACAATCGAGTACAAAATCGGGGCGATCTTCGGCGAGATCAGAAGTAAGTTTCGGTCGGGCTACTCGCTGCGTGACGCTCTTGAGTTGATGGACGAGCTCAGCTTCGGGTCGCAGAAGGAGAAGCACGAGCTAAGCCACCTCTACGAGACCAAGATCCGGAAGATGGGCAACGCCGGGCGCAACGGCGGCGAGTACTACACTCCCCGCCCGCTTATCCGTGCCATGGTCAGAGTCACCGACCCGAGGGTCGGCGAGACGGTCTACGACGGCGCCTGCGGTTCGGCGGGCTTCCTCTGCGAGTCGCATGACTACCTGCGAGATGGACAGTTGACCACCGAGCAGCTCGAGACGCTCCAGACGAGCACCTTCTTTGGTAAGGAGAAGAAGCCGTTGGCCTACATCATCGGGATCATGAACATGATCCTGCACGGCATCGAGACGCCGAACATCGTCCTCACCAACACGCTGACCGAGAACCTCGCCGACATCCAGGAGAAGGACCGCTTCGACATCATCCTCGCCAATCCCCCCTTCGGAGGTAAGGAGCGCAAAGAGGTTCAGCAGAACTTCCCCATCAAGACCGGCGAGACTGCCTTCCTCTTCCTCCAGCACTTCGTCAAGAGACTGAAGGCCGGCGGCAGGGCGGCGGTCGTCATCAAGAACACCTTCCTCTCGAACTCGGACAACGCCGCAAAAGGCCTGCGCAAGGAGCTTTTGGAGAACTGCAACTTGCACAGCGTGCTCGACTGCCCGGGCGGCACTTTTCTGGGTGCGGGAGTGAAGACGGTCGTGCTTTTCTTCGAGAAAGGCTCACCGACCCGGAAGATCTGGTTCTATCAGCTCGACCCCGGTCGCAATCTCGGCAAGACCAACCCGCTGAACGACGACGACTTGGCCGAGTTTGTCGAGTTGCAGACAACCTTCGCTGACTCTGAGCAGTCCTGGACAGTCGACGTGGGTGACGTGGATCCGGTAAACTTCGACCTCCCGGTCAAGAACCCGAACGTGCCCGAGGACAACCCGGTTCGCTCGCCGGAGGAGATCCTGACCCAGATCGAAGCCCTCGATGCGGAGGCTGCCGAGGTCCTGGCTCGTATTCGGGAGATGGTCTGATGGACGGGTGGAAAAAAACCACCCTCGGCGCAGTCTGCGAGGTGATCGCCGGACAGTCGCCGAAGAGCAGTAACTACAACGCTTCGGGAGACGGGCTGCCTTTCTATCAGGGAAAAAAGGAGTTTGGAGATAAGTACATAGGTGCCCCCACAAAGTGGACGACGCAAATCACTCGCGAAGCCATTGCTGGAGACATCTTGATGTCTGTACGAGCACCCGTAGGACCGATCAACTTCGCTACCGAACGGATCTGCATCGGGCGTGGCCTCGCCTCGATACGCGCCGGAGAACAGGTCCACCGAGAGTTTCTCTTCTACTCGCTGCTGTCGGTACAGGATCAAATCAAAGGGAGCGAAGGCGCTGTCTTTGCGTCAATCAACAAGAAGCAGATTGAGACCATGCGATTCAGCAAGCCCCCCCTCCCCGAGCAGGAGCGGATCGTGGCAATCCTCGACAAGGCGCTTGCGGCGATCGCGACGGCGATGGCCAACGCGAAGACGAACCTCGCCAATGTGCGGGACATGTTCGAGAGTTACTTGAATGTTGCCCTGGACCCCTCGGATCGTGAATCTAAGATCTGTCCACTCGAGGAACTCACCGAGCTTGGCTCGCCCATCACCTACGGTGTGGTCAAGCCTGGACCCGAAGGAGGAGTCCCCTTCGTTCGTGGCGGCGATATCTCCCACGGCAAAGTTCGCATCGGCAACCTGCGCACAATCACCAAGGACGTTTCCGAGCAATACTCGAGGACGTTGCTTCGGGGAGGCGAGATACTCGTGTCGCTTGTTGGCCAACCGGGCCAAGTGGCTGTTGCGCCTCAGGGTCTTTCGGGAGCAAACATTGCCCGGCAGGTCGGGATGGTCCGTACAAAAGAAGGTTGCAACACCGACTACATCGCCCTCTACTTGCGATCTCCGCGTGGTCAAACGGAGTTGGGTTCATACGAAGGCGGCTCAGTACAACAAGTGATCAACCTCCGTGACTTGAGACGTGTTCGGATTCCTCTGCCAAATCAACGAACTCAAATCGAAATCTGCGAAACTGCTGTTAAGGTAGAGCGACAGTCGGCGAAGCTCAACGCTTCATATGTACGCAGGCTCGAGTACCTCGCGGACCTCAAGCAGTCACTCCTTCACAGCGCCATCACCGGCGCACTGACCACGGACTCCAAAGCTGCCGATCGCACGCTCTCGGCGGCTGGCGTATGACCGACGGCGATCGCAACGAGGCGCAGACTCGACTCGACCTGATTGACCCCGCGATCAGGTCGGCCGGTTGGGGTGTGGTCGGCGGGAGCCGCATCCAGGTCGAGGTAATCGCCCCTGGCCGCCTCCAGGGCGCTGGCAGACGGGCGAAGCCGGAAAAGGCCGACTACGTCCTTGTCTACAAGAACCACAAGCTCGCCGTGATCGAGGCCAAGCGCGAGAGCGATGCGGTCAGCGCGGGACTGGGTCAGGCCAAGAAGTACGCCCAGAAGCTGGAGGCCCCCTTCGCTTACTCCACCAACGGCCACGGCATCTACCGCGTGGATATACGGACGGGTGAGGAGGGCGAGGTCGACCGCTACCCCTCACCGGACGATATGTGGAAGTCGGCGTTCAGCGAGAGTGAAACGCAGGAACGCCTCTGGCGAGATCGTTTCGCCGCCGTCCCGTTTGAGGACAAGGGCGGGCAGTGGCAGCCGCGATACTACCAGCACAACGCGATCACCAAGGCGCTGGATGCGCTCGCCAAACAGGAGGACCGCATCCTTTTGACGCTGGCGACGGGGACGGGCAAGACGGCCATCGCCTTCCAGATCGCCTGGAAGCTCTACCACGGCCGTTGGAATCTCACCGACTGGCGCGACGGGCTGGAAGCGGGGCAGGAGCCGGGTCGTCGACCCCGCATCCTCTTCCTCGCCGACCGCAACATCCTCGCCGACCAGGCCTTCAACGCCTTCAGTGCGTTCCCCGAGGACGCCCTGGTGCGAATCGCGCCGGACGTGATCCGCAAGAAGGGCCGCGTGCCCACTAACGGCAGCGTCTTCTTCACCATCTTCCAGACCTTCATGGCCGGGAGCGACGCCGACGGAAACCCGAAGCCGAGCTTTGGCGACTACCCGCCCGACTTCTTCGACTTCATTGTCATCGACGAGTGCCACCGCGGGGGCGCCAACGACGAGAGCACCTGGCGGGCGATTATGGAATACTTCGCGCCGGCGGTGCAGCTGGGCCTGACGGCGACACCGCGACGAGACAACAATGCCGATACCTATGACTATTTCGGCGAACCGGTCTACAGCTACTCACTCAAGGAAGGCATCAACGACGGTTACCTGACCCCCTTCAAGGTCAAGCAGATCGCCACGACGCTCGACGACTACGTCTACACCGAGGACGACACCGTGGTGGAGGGAGAGGTCAGGGAAGGCAAGAGGTACACTGAGGCCGACTTCAACCGCATCATCGAGATCAAGGCGCGGGAGAAGAAGCGCGTCGAGATCTTTATGGGGCAAATCGACCAGACCCAGAAGACCCTGGTCTTCTGTGCCACGCAGCTTCACGCACTCGCCTGCCGCGACCTGATCAACCAGATCAAGACGGGCACCGATCCGGACTACTGCCACCGCGTCACGGCGGATGATGGAGCCCTCGGCGAGCAACATCTGCGCACCTTCCAGGACAACGAGAAAACGATCCCGACGATCCTGACAACCTCACAGAAGCTCTCCACCGGCGTCGACGCGCGGAACATCCGCAACATCGTACTCATGCGGCCTATCAACTCGATGATTGAGTTCAAGCAGATCATCGGTCGTGGGACACGGCTCTTCGACGGCAAGGACTACTTCACGGTCTACGACTTCGTGAAGGCATACGAGCACTTCAGCGACCCCGAGTGGGACGGCGAGCCGGAGGAGCCGGAGCCGATTGAGCCTCGGCCGCCAGGGCCGGGTCCGTTGGAGCCACCGATCGGGCCCGGACCGGGGCCCCCGCGTCCCGAGAAGATCAAGATCAAGCTGGCCGACGGGAAAGAGCTCACCATTCAGCACATGGTGAAGACGTCCTTCTGGAGCCCCGACGGCAAGCCTATTTCCGCTGAGGAGTTCATTCGCGGTCTCTACGGTCAAATCCCGGAGCTCTTCAAGGACGAGGCCGAGCTACGCCGCATCTGGTCACGCCCCGATACTCGAAGGGGCCTGCTCGACGGCCTCTCCGAGCGCGGCTTCAGCGTCGAGGATCTCGAGGCCATCGGGAAGATGATCGACGCCGAACAAAGCGACCTTTTCGATGTACTGGCCTGCATCGCCTACAGCCGGCCGCCCATCACCAGAGCTGAGCGCGTAAGTGGGCGGAGAGATCTCATCTACCTTCCGTATGACAAGCCGCAACGCGAGTTCTTGCAGTTCGTACTCGAGCAGTATGAGAGGGAGGGTGTGGGTGAGCTCGACGACCAGAAGCTCCCGCATTTGGTCGATCTCAAGTATCAGTCTATCGCTGACGCTGTCTCCGAGTTGGGAAGTGTTCCTGCGATTAGGGAGGTCTTCATCGAGTTTCAACAGTACTTGTACTCAGCGGTGGAAGCCGCGTGAATGTCGCGAGTACAACGAAACCTGCTAATGACACGGCGAAGTTGATGTAGCCTGCGAAAATGCGCCCGGACGGACTCGACCCCCCAGCCGTCTGATCCGAAGTCAAGCCTCAAGACCGCCCAAACACCGATGATTTCGGCGCGGTTCGTGGTTCGACACCGGGAACGTCGGCGTCTCCCTCGAAACGATACCGGCGCTTTCGGGACTCAAACCGCATCACATTCCGCATCACGGTGAGGCCCTGCTCGAGCACATGCTACGTTTCCTAATTCCGTGTCCCGCCACCATAAGGGAAGAGCTATACCAGGAGAGGTGTAACCTTGAGAGAAGACCTCTCGCTTCACTTCAAGTATCCGAAAGGGCAGGGGAGTATCGAGGTGGGGCTCGACTCGGCTTTGGCTGCTCCAATCCGCGTCTCGCTTGAGACCGGGAGACCACCCGGTGCATGGCGGTATCTCGTTGTTTACGATTCAGAAGGAGAACCCCCGCGGGTCGTAGGTGCCATGGCGCATACTCCAACGCCGGGTGACCGATTCTTGTTCTTTCCGGCGGCGCCGCTCGAGGTCTCCGCCCAACAGCGCGGCACTCGCTTTTCGGAGCCCACTTTGATGGACCACCTTACGCTTGATCCGCCGCGGAAGGCGGGGGCGCACAAATCACATGTCGCGGCGGGTCCGCCCTCTGGTGCCCGTGGGCTCACACGAACGACAAAACCACCGCCGGGTACTCTCGTTCCGTGGTTCAGTCTTCTAGTGCCCGACCTCGATCCATTTCCCAGGTTGCCGGGCGAGATGATCGTTCGATTTGATGCCCCGCACGCGGAGGAGAAAGGATTCCAGCAGTTCGCTGACCGCTTGGTGAGGGCGGGGGGCGGGACAGTGGTCCTTCCGCTCCCGCCGGCAGCCGCTGGTTCGAGCTTCGTGCAGCTCGATATGTGGGCCGGGCGCGGAGAAGGATGGCGGGGCATGGCGTCAAGGGTGCTACCCTGGGTGTACAAGACCGAGCTGGTCAGAGCCGCGCCACCGGGTCGTCAAACTGTCCGTGCCACGAGCATCGATTTTGAAGTGGCGGACGGGCGCGGCCTCCGGCCGATCCTTTCACGACCCGAGGGAGTGCTTTTGGGCGCGCGGATTCTCCGACCGCAGCTATCGGCCGATTTGTTCAGCAATGATCGCTAGGCAGGATCCTCGCCCATCACAAGCCCGCCGGGAAACAGGTGCGCCTCCAGTCCATGCTCAAGTCCCTGTTGCGCGCTATTCGTCTCGATAGCGTTATCAAGGCAATCTGTGGAGAGAAAGGTGGCGTGTTGCCTAGCGAAGAAGAGGTACGGGTACCAGATCGCCGGTTCAAGCCAGATTGGAATCCAAAGGATATCCGGAAGGATCTCCTGGAGGCGGTTTGGACAGAGATCGTCCTTTGCGAGCAGACGCTCGAGGGTTTTCGAGCCCGCGAGGACTCTGTGTTGCTGGACTGTACACTCGGTCTCCTCCTAAGAGAGGCCACTTTGGGCGGGTTGACCTACCTACATCTGGCCACAGCGGGCGTGGCTGCGGGTGGCGAGCCGATCCGCCGTCGGATGTGGGAGGTGGCGATCGATGTTGGCTATCTCCTGAACCGTGACAACGGCCACGAGGAGGAAGCCGCGAGAGCACTTGCGTGGAGCATTGTGGAGTGGGAGCGGCTCAACAGGGGCGGTGAAGCAGCGGCTTCGGCTCTCGGGGAATCCGATCAACCCACGGGTCGTGAGACTGCGGAGGAGGTTCGCGACCGCGTACTGCAACATCTGGATGAGGCGGGTGTTCCGACAACCGCGTTCGTCCGCTGGTTTGGCGAGTATCTCGACGGCCTAAATCGTGGGAAACCGGTTCTCAACTGGACTGGTCGGTCAGGCCGCGCACGAATCCGGGACCTCGAAGGACTCGAGACGAGATACCCTCGGTACGGCCCGGCCTTTCAAGACCTGGCGCTCCAATACTGGACCGCGTTGTCCTCGAGCACCCACTCCTTTCCAGACTGGGAGCTTGTCGATTTTGAGGCCGGGTTTCCGCAGCGCCTTCATCTCCGGGAATCGACCCTCGCGAGCCCCGAACACCATGCAAGTGCTCTACAGTGGGTGATGCGGACCCTCCTTAGCACTCGGCATGTCATTCACGAGGCCATAACAGGCGATCGGCCGCCCATCTAGCAGATTTGCGCAAGTGTGCAAGAGAGGAAACCCACGCGGTTTCGTCCTAAGGGAAGAATCGGCGGTCTTGTGGCGGGCCTTACAAGCGGGTCCGAGCCCCGCCCGATTTCCGTCAAATCCCCGTAGTTCTGCGCGATTTTACGGATCAGCTCCGTAAACTGAATGAGGTTTCCGGGGTTTCTCCGTATCTGAACAGCCCCAGCAACAGCCCCAACGTCGGGTCGCACTCAAGGAAGCTGATAAGGCCGAGGCGGGATGATTTCATCTCGTTCGCTTCGCAATCGACCCGCCGCTCCGGACCAAAGGTTCCAGTAATACCCGGACTGGATGTCCCGCCACACTCCGGACATGTGACGAGCGAGGATGACCCGATACGTGATCATGTTGAACGGGCTCACGAGCGAGATCACGCCGCCCGGATAGGTCGCCTGCCACTTCAACGTCACCAGGTGGCCGTTGGCGCGGCGGATGCGGTCGCCGTCGCCCGTGAGGATGGGCTCGTCGCGCACGTCCAGGAAGTCTGCGGCGCGGCCGTCACCCTCCCGGATGAAGTTCCGAACCGGGTCGAACTCCTCTTTGTACGGGAAGGTTGGGTCATCTGGATACGCGACCCACGTCATATAGTTGAAGGCGATCTTCGCGAGCGCCCGCGAAAGAACTCCCGTCAACTCGCTTTCGATATCCGCCGTGATCTCGGTCTCGTCGCCAGGCAGTCCTTCGATGGGCGTACGATTCTCGAACGTGATGCCTTTAGTAGCGAGGAGGTCGACCAACCGCTCCTCGGCTTCCTCGCCGTCCGAAGCAGCGTAGTAGAGCTTGAAGCCTTCTGTCACCAGGTCGGGGTCGTTCTTGGGGTCCACCTCCGCCAACTCGTCCTCGGTATAGCAGATCCAGGTATCGTCGCGCCGCCTGAAGCACACCTGCGGAACAGGCTCGATGCCCAGCACCGAGCTGTTCGGCCGAGGTTCTACAAACCGAATCTGCACCGGCCCGTAGGGACCGTCTTGAGGCAGCCGAACCTGAAGGTTAGACCCGAAGTATTTTTCGATCTTTGTCGGGTCCGCGACCTTTTCGTGAAATCGCTGCAGCCCTTCAAGCGAATCCCGTCCGAGCTCCAGGTCCAGCGTATCGCCGAACAGCTGATTGCAGTCGCCGCACACGGTGGGGCGCTCCTCAGGGGCGAGCGTGAGGTTGTTCTCAAACGTTCCAAAGGCGCGGGGGATGACGTGCTCCTTCGTGAAGGGCACGCCCTCGTTCAGACAGTACACGCAGCGCGGTTCCATCGGACCAATCTAAGGTGCTTCTCGCGAGCCCCGCAGACGGGGCCAGTAACCCCGCGTCAGTACCTATCAGACGGTCCCGCGATGGCCGCGCCTGCTGTCCAGGCAGGCAACGGGTCCTCAGCAGAGCCCGGGAAGCCAAGGGCGCTCAGATCCGTGGGGCTGTTCGAGGGGCTGTTGAGTTGAGTTCCGACGGCACGCGGAACCAACCGAATGGCTTTGCCTTCCGCTGACGGATCAGAAGGCCGGCTATGAGCGGTGGGGAGTTCCGCGTGAGTGATGCGGTTCTTGATGCGGTTTCCTCGTGACGTCGGGGGCTCCATTCAATTTCATGGCGGCCGAGGAGGTCACCCGCGCGGCCGAGAACACCCCCGATTCTAAGTCCCGCCACCGGCACCTACCATAGAGTACCATAGCGTAAACCACGGAAGAAATAAGGGGTCGTTGGGGGGAGTCGAGTCCGTGTTTTCCGTATATTCCCGCACGCTCGGTCAAAGTACGGTCAAAGCCGGCGACTGCACCGATCGCCTCATGGAACAGCGACTAGGACCGAAAAGGAGAACGGGGCGGCCACGCAAAGATGTGACCCGCCCCGCTCGAGCATCAGCCGGTCAACCAGAGGACCGCGAGCAGAATTACATACAGCGACCGCTCGACGTTCCAAGTGACCTGCACGTCAGCCGTGAACCTCAACTTCCTGCTCGACATCGTTTGTCTCACAGAGTCGAGGCTCGGAGGCCCCCGAGCCGTGAAACGACTCGTGACCGTATTTGTATCGCGCCCTCGCAAGGCGCTATCTCCCCATCGTCATGATCGATGGCTCGAGGCGGGACACGCGTTGCCCCGAGGCGGATAGCCGCTTCATAAACGCCGGCGTCCTCGGTTCACTGTCGAAGAGTCCGACCCGCGATAAATCGGTCGGTTGCTCTCCAACCAGTTGCGCGACGGGAACCTTATCCATGATTCCCACGGCCCTGGATGGGGGCCTCCCTATCGCCGACTGTCGGGCGGGCTTCCCCAGCCGACCCGCCTCAAATGGCCGCGTACGGGCCGTCAGCGGAGGAAACTTCAATAAAGTTAGCCACTTGCCGGCGCTCGCACGAATCGGTGGCCGGAGAACTCCGATCGGCCGCCTCACGTCAGCCAGACCGGCGACGCCCCGTCCCTTCGATCAGATCGGTGGAAGAAAGCGGACGACCGGATCTGAACACCGTGGGTTCCTCTGAGCGTCTCCTTCGTCCGCCCGAACCCCTCCCGTCGGGCCTTCCCGACCGTCGGTCTGTGCGCTATTCCTCGTTCGAGCATCGGTCCCGACCTTCCTGGAATCCGGGGGACCCGAACCGAATCGGAGAGCGTAGAGCGCACGTGGGAGTAAGCCTTAGTCAGGACGAAGTGGATGCCGTTAAGGCGGGGAAGTTCGAGCTCCGCGCCCCGCACATGGAACTGGTCTTGAGAGGCGATCCCGCCCGACGGTTTTCGGGGGGCGGGTGGCTTCGTCAAGACGAGGGCCGGCTTTCATACGAACTGTATTCGTCCACCGACTCGGTGACGCTAGACCAATTCATGGCGCCCCTGATGGAGGCTCCGGGTAGCTGGACACGACACTCTCAACTCTACGACTTGACGCTCCAGGACACGTCTGGCAGGACGTGGACGGCCGAGAAGACGAGAGTACAAACGGATGCGATCAACAATCAAAGCGGCGCCATCGCGCACGGGACGGTCCGGCAGGTCGAATGCTCGAGCCGGGCCGAGCAGCCGATGAACGGCGCTCGGATGTGGCTCTACTTTCCAGGCCGCTTGCGCCTACCAGCCACGCACCGCACAACCACTCAAATCACGGTTGCCGAAGATCAACCGCTAGTCGGCTGGACGTTCAACGTGTGGCTCGTCGAGGACGCGGATCGGCGGTTTCGCTTCACCCGCCACGAAGAGGGTGTCGAGTTGGTCGTGGAGTGCGGGAATCCACTTGAACCTGGTTTCGATACCCGAATTGAGGAGGCGCTCTGGCTTGTTTTGGGACGCCACGCTCAGTGGGGCGCCCTCCACATTGCTTCTGGCGGACACCAGAGAGCGACTATTCGACCCCGCCCGAGTCCCCCGCCCAATCGAGCACGCGAACCCCTGGAACTTGATGATCCGGACCATGCGCCGGACATAGCCGAGTTGTTCCTCAAGTACCTGGATTCCGCCAGTCGAGAGGGGCGATCCGGCGCGTATGCCCCTGCCTCGGCGCAACTGCTGCGGGTGGTACGAGCGAGTGCCGGCAACGTCGACGAGCAGGTAGTCGCGTTGGTGCTTGCGATCGAGGACTTGGCAAGACGCTACTTTTCGGACTTCGGCACCCCCCCCGAATCGGAGCGCGACGCGATCTCCTCTCTCCAAGAGCACGTGAATGATTGGGGGGGTGAGCTCAGAAGCAAAGAGATTGATGTTAGGGATCGCGTGATCAAGTTCTTGGACGGTTGGAAGGGTAGTAACGCCCGACAGGTACTCCTCGCCCTTCAAGAGCGTGGCGTGATCACGGCCGAGCAGCGATTGACGTGGGAAGGACTTCGGCACAAGGCGGCACATGGGAGCTTCGTGTCAGGAACGACGATCGAGACGCTTCGAGCCGCATCGGAGCACTGCGACCACCTGCACCAACTGCTCCTTCGTTTGATCTTCACAATGATCGGCTATCGGAGACGATTCACGGATCGCACAGAGGTCGCTTGGCCAACCAAGACGTTCGACCTCCCGGGCTGGGGAGAGGAGACGACGTGATCCGGTTACACATCCAGTCCGACCCGGACGGCGTCAGTCGCTTGGCACGGCCTCGCAGGTGCACTCCGTACCGGCCCACGCCGTGAGTGGCTGTCTGGCAGTGGAGGAGGGCCGGGCCGAACTCGGGCAGACATCCGCAACGAAGGGTATCGGGACTCTCTATGCTTGACGCTTCGCCGCAAAACGTGCTCAACGCGACCGCGACCGTCCGCCCGAAGCGCGTGGCTTTCATGATCGACCCAGCCACTGTCAGCGCCGAGAACGTCGACGAGCTTACTCAGGCATGTTCTGCTTTTTGGGGCGGCGGGTACTGGCCGATCGTTCCGACGAGCGGCAGCGACATCGAAGAGGATTGGTGGTCGCTCTTGGAGGCCGTCGACCCCGACGTGATCTACTCAATCTGCCAACTCAGCGATTCGCTCCGCGAAGAGGTATATCGACGGCTCGCGCCGGCCGAGCTGGTAGAGGCGCGCCGCCCTGACGAAGGCCGAAGGAGAGCAGGTTTCGCAGCTGACCTAACCCGAGTCCACGGGTTGGACGCGCTTCACGTCGCTCCATACCACGCGAAGCAGAACGCCTACAAGCCGGACCTACGTTTCCTGTACCTCAAGGACGCACATAGGTCGACGACCGATCGTTCGTTCGTTGTGCGAAACTTCGGCCTTCTTTCGGACACCGTTGGCAACAATCTCGCCTTTGATGAAGTCGAGCATGAGGAGCTGCTTATTAGTGAGACGACCAAGATCGAACTTCTCCAGCAGTTCGCGGACTTCCATGGAGAATACGTGACCCCTCGGGACCTGGGACGACTCCATGCGCCCCGACCGTTCGGTCCTGACTTCAATCGGTACGCGCAGGCGTTCATGCTGGTTATTGGCGACACGGTGGAGGACCTTCTACTGGCCTGGAATCGTCCGCTGATGTCTGACGATCAGGCCGGAAGAGATGTCCTTTGGCTTGACCGCGAATCCGCTAATGATCGCGAGTTCCTTGAGCTGGTCGCCAGGTGGGTTAGACGCGTGTTCTGGGACCAGCAGCGGCGTCGCGGACTGGTGGTGAGTTACAGCGAGGAGCTGGACGTTCTCAATGAGACGGCCGCAATACTCTCGGAGGTTGGCTGGCTCCCGTGCGAAGGGGTCCGCCTTACGGCGGGGCGATTCCCGCTCATGGCGCGAGACGACCTGGGCGTCCTGCGCTATTCGTCTCTCGTTCAAGATCCCTCCGGCCTCACAGAGCGAATCCCAATGCGGGATGGTGAGGGGCTATTGCGGGTTCCGCGACCTCCCTTCCCGGTACCGCCGCTGAAAGGACAGGGGTGGATGCTGGACTTGGATCTTGAGTACCATCTGGATCCGCCGCGCTATGCCAACAGCTTCGATACATGGCGTTTGCCGCGTCGAGCTGCGCTTGGGAGCTTATTCTCGAAGCGAAGACTCCACGCGCGCATCGTTCGCGGCGGGCTCCCTAGCGTCTCTGCCGATTCCACCGAGCGGTCCATTCAGATCATCCAGCCGACGAAACCAGCGGTCTTGTGGAGCTTGTTGCAGCCGATCACCACTAGGAGCAGCGCAGAACCGGAAGACCGATCGGAGCGTGGATACACTCACTTCCAGACGTCGGAGCAGGGTCGACGCTTTCGCGGACTCGTGAACTTGTTCGGGGGGGTCTGGGGTGCCGGGCGCTTCTTCGAGAATCAGTTCTGGCGCACGGCATTCCTTGAGGCCGCGGCCAAGCCCGCAGACAGTGTCGCAGAGCGTGCAGCAAAGGTCCTCGACGTTTTGAGGGAAGCAGCGCCAGAGACGTCAGAGGATACCAGCGTCGGCACCGAGGCGGTTCTCGCCGCGGTGGATCAATCTCTTGCGGAGACGATTGCGACGGCCCTTTACCGCATGGAACCACGTCCAAAAACCTTTACGATCGACAGGCTTCGCTCTCTCTACGGTCAACTTCCCCGGGAAGAAACGGTGCCTACTGAGCGCGGTGTGCGCCCTTTGAAGTTCAAGGACGAAGCCGAACACGACATGACGTGGCTATTGGACGACGGAGTGTTGTTGCAGGGCGCCACACTTACCTGCGCCTTTTGTGGCATCAAACGGTGGCGCATCGTGGACGAGCTTGCGAGCAGGATGCGATGTCCCGAATGCACCAACGACTTCTCACTCCCCGTCGAGCCGATCTGGGAATTCCAACTGAATGGCCTCGTACGATCCGGCCTCCTGCAAGACGGGGTGTTGCCTCTGCTTCACGCGGTCTACGATCTGACGGACCGGGCAAGACACATGGCGCTCGTGATGGCCCCGCAGGACTTCTTTGTCGACTACGAGGGGCCGGTTCAAACTGATCTCGACGTAATCGTGGTTTGTGATGGACGCTTTGTGATCGGCGAAGTAAAGTCCCATCCAAGCCGCATCCAGGCCAAGCAGTTGGCGGCTCTGAGTCAGATTGCACGAACGGTAAGGCCAGATGAGGTCGTCATCGCGGCGGTGGGCTCGAACTGGCCAGAGCCTGTTCCCGAACTTCTGGAAGAAATGGAGAGCGAGCTCCGGCAACTTGGAATCCAGGTCACCGCAAAGCTCATGAAGTGGTGATTGGTTTTCGACTCGGCTTGGATTCGCCAGTCTCCAACGCCGAGTCATAACGCTTCGGATTACAGATCCAGTGCGTGTCCGAGAGTCCGCGCCACACAGGGGTTCCCCGAGTCACCTTGACCATTCCTTGACCGGTAGGGGTGACGATTCCGGCGCGGAGGAGCGACTGGAACGAATCCACAACGACCTTCTTGGCTTACCTGACCGAGTTCTGGTGCGCCCTGTGCGGGAGTTCCTTCAGGAACGCCCCGTGCTTCCCGATTTCCTCAGGAGTGAGGCGTATCCGGTAGCGACCGCCTCGGGCGTTGTAGTCCAACGCATCAAGCTCACGTTCTTCAAGCTGCTCGTGCACCGCGTCCGAGCGCGCCAACCGCGGCGCCACCTGAATCCAACGTTTCTTGGGACGGAAACCACGAAGTTGTTGGGCCTTCCATTCTTGGCGAGCCCGATATAGAACTTGTTGTACTTGAGTGTTATAGCCGGGTCGAACTCGCGGATGATCTCCAGGAGCTGGTCGGCCACGGCTATCCGTCCGGTCGCTCGCACGGGCTCTCCCAGTAGACACGGTCGGCAACCTCGCTGACCTCTTCGTCCTCATCGACCAGTCCGAGTGGCATCTGATCGAGCACAGTCGTGCAGACGAGCGACACTTTGTCATCCAAGCGGAACGCGTTCAACTGGATCGCGACGAGTGGGATGAAGCCGTTGAACAGCGAGATGACATTCAGGAACCGACTGGTGACGTTCTCCGCGACGATGACAGCCGTGTGCTCGTATTGCGGATACCGCTTCCGTTCGATGTCCCAGTACTCTATGGTCCTGATGATATGGGACTCGTCGCTGTCGCCGAGCTGGATCTCAACCTCGTAGCGATGAGTAGCGTCCGCATCCTGGAGGAGGAGGTCGAGTCTGCCTGCCCGTGGCTGGACCCGTTCCTTGTCCTTGAGAATCAGGTCGCCGAGACCGAGGAGAGACGGGTCTTCGGCGATCCGATCCTGCAGCCAGCGTTCGTTGAGTTCGGGATGATCTTTGATGCGGATCGACTCGGGCTTCACGTATTCGAGGCTGGCCACCTGTACTTCCTGCTCCGCCTAAGCGGGCTCAATCACTTGGGACGACCAAGCTAGTCTGAAGCTTGAGCACAGAGAAAGGGCTGTGGTCAATTACCGAAAGGTAGGCCGATTCGTCAGTCTCGGTCCCTCAGACACCGGGATAGCCAGCCCCGCAGCCACCGACATGTCCGAGTCGTACGCGTTCGGTTTGCAGCCTGTCGTCAACTCTCCGCGTGACCTCGTACCGCATCCACAGGGACGAACAACGCACTCCGCGCACCCACGCCGGCACGTTCGATCTGTTGGCACAACTGCCCCTCGATTTCCAGGACCTCAGATCGATCACATACCGGAAGCGGCGCCTCGAACTCGACCTCAAAGGCCGTCACGGTGTAGCCTTCTTTCTCTCCGGCGGGGCCGCACCGGAGGACCACTTCGCTCTTCTTCGCCGATTTCACGACTGAGGCTAGCGGCACTTCCGTCATCGCCGGAAGTCTTATGTTCACCTTGTACGTCAGGATCCCACTCCCGACGAGGGAGAACCAAAATGGATTGTTCGCAGGGCGAGCGAGGGGGAAGGTGCTCATGGTAGTTCTGACATGCCGCGAGTGCGGAGGTATGGCAAGCAGCACCGCCGACGCCTGCCCTCACTGCGGAGCCGCCGACCCGACGAGCGGCGGCACTACCTCTCCGACAGGGGACATAGTTAGCCGTTTTTCCGTAACCACAACATCCCAGAGGGGGTAGGCAGTGGCCGCGTCGGGACCTTCCTGACGCTCGCGCTCTCAGCGCCTCGACGGCGGGCCTCGCGCCAGAACGCTAGCCGGCAATCGGCGCCACAGAAGCGCGACCACGAGCGCGTGGGCTCAAACGAAGCGCCGCACTGGTCGCACGTAGCCCCCTGAGAATGCGTGCATGCATCTCTGTGGGCTCTTTCCGGGGCGGTGGCTGTGGACACACACTGGAAAGTAGACCGCAGTCCATCAAAGGAGGTTCGTGCGTGACTCGGATGAATGAAAAGAAGCTCTACGTCTGGCGGTTGGGGGCGTTTCTCGCAGAGAACAAGATGCGCATGTCCGGCGAGGAGCTCGCAGACCACCTGAATCGAAACGACTTCTTCACCAGCTACGGCTCAGAGTACAAAGGGAAGCGAGGAACGTATAAACTCATACAGGAGACGTGGCGCTGGGTGAATGATGAACTCGGACTCGCGGACGAAGCGAAGAAAGTCGCGGAGGCTTACGTGAAGCCGGACGGTAGCTACGCATACGAGTAAGCCTGCGTGTCCAGATACTTGCCCGAGGGACTGGTCCTAGGTATTGGAATCGGACGACGCCCCACGAGACCCTGGTAACAACTGATGCGCTGGTATCAACGCCAATGGTGGCTGAGGGGCTTAATCGAGGGCCTCCCGTGGATTGGTCCGGCTGTCAACAAGGCGGCGGAATCGCACGCTGAACTCGCCCAACCGGACCTTGCTCGGATCGAGTTCCTTCAAATGTGCGAGAGACCCCTCCGCAGAGCGGGCCTCGTGATCGATCTCGTGAAGGAGTGCCGACCTGAGGAGATCGGCCACTTTCGGGTACTCGTGACGATCTCGGACCTTGATCAGCGTGATCCTCATCCAACGCTCTGCATCGGGGGTCGTAACTCCTACCCCGCGCTCCACGAAGGAGACGAAGCGACGACACTATTCGGCAACAAGTACCTAATCTGGTCGATGGCCCCGGACGATCAGATGCAGAGTACGATTGTGTCGCACGGGCAGACGACGACTGAGCGAGTCGTGATCGATGGCAGTCTGTTTGGACGAGGTCCCTTCAGGCACCTGGGGGACCTAGACCGGAAGATCATTTGGGTTCATGTAACGGAGAGGCTTTGGCCGCTTGTTGCGGGGTTCGGAATCTTCGCGAACAACTATACACTGGTCCACGTTGACCGCGAATCTCTGGTGCCGATCAACGGCGAGCCCCATGTGGCTTGGCCCGAGTCGCTGTCCGATGAAGATCGTCAGGTTGATTGGCGATGTCTCATGATCAAGGGTCCTGACTGGGAGCGGTACGAGCAGGAGGGAGATCGCCCCGACTGGTTCCCGGTTCATCTGTATCACCCCTGGGACTGTGACTTCTCTGTCACGACACCCCAGGTCACCGACGAAGCCCAAGTGGGCAAGTAAACCAGAACCGAGGCTCTAAGGCGATACCTTGTTTCGGTGCGATCTTCACAGAGGTAGAGGACATCGAGATCGCGTCACGAACTGCTGGCAGCTTGGTTCGTGACTCACCCATCGGCGATGGAGCCCTTCGGCGACTCCCAGCGAACCCAAACGGCCCGGAGAGAGCGAGAATGAGCAAGGGCGGAATCCCGGTAGGCCAGTGGTCCGGCAGTGATGCTGTTGAGGCCCTTCACGAGACGACTAAGACATTCAACGAGACGACGGAGAAGCAGCGTCCGAAGGTCTCTCATCTCCTGGCGCGGAGAACGTGACTTCAGACGGCGAGGCCACGTACGAGAAGCTCCCCATCGCCACTAGCCAACTGGACACTGCCCTCCGTCTGTTCTTTGAGGAGGAGGACCTTTTCTCCGCCATTACGCTCGCGGGGGCCGCTGAGGAAATACTCGGCCAGCTTTTGCGGGAAGCTGGCATCAAGAACTCCTTTGACGAGTTGAATGAGGCATCGGCCAGAATCCACGAGTCATTGTTCGGGGACCAAGTGGGTGCGAAGGTTTTTGGCGAGCGGGCAAATCGCGCCAGAAACACGCTGAAGCACCACACACCGGGACAGCCTCAGGCCGTCACTCTCGACCTCCGTCAAGAGGCCATCGACCTCCTGGACCGCGCCATATCGAACTATTGGTTGATCGAGTACGACCTCACGCCGGGCATGGAGCGGTTCACTCAGATGCAGCGGTCTGAGGGATCACTGAAACATGCGGACTTCTCGGAGGGGGACTAATCGGACTGCGCGGTCTGATCAAGGCTGGCAACCGGAGCTATGGGTAGCAGCACTCTGGGCACTGCTGCACCCTGGGCCAGACGCGACGGCCGGGGGGAAGAGCGGAGAGGAGGATGGAGTGAGTGTCATCGAGTCTTTCAGGTGGCTGTAAGGCTGGCCCAAAAGGTGGACAACATTCCCCTGATACAGAGCCTCTTGGAAGCGCAGCAATCTAGTTTTGAGCTAGATGCGGAGAACCGCGACCTGAAGGCAGAGATAGCAAGGCTGACCGAAGTCTTGAGCCTGAAGGGACGTGTTGAGTTCAAGGCTGGGAGTTACCGGTTGACTGAAGGGGATGGAGAGGAGCGCGGGCCCTTCTGCACGGGCTGCTGGGATTCGCACCGGAAGCTGATTCGCTTTTCTCGCCTAATGAGGACAGCCTACGTCTGCCCGGTATGCAATGCCCAAAGCTGAACTGATCGGGGTGACGCCACGCTAGGAATAGGTGCGTGGGAACGTACTAACCGCACCGACGATTGATCACGCCCATTCCGTTGCCTCCGGGGCTACGAGATCCAGGGTTACCGACGCGAGAGGAGGCTTCGTCTTGATCTCATTGCTCGCTGCTTACAACAGGGGAGGCGTGTGAGATACATCGGCAACAAGACCAAGCTGCTCTCGTTCATCGGGAGTTTCCTGGACGAGATGGGGATTCGTGAAGGCCGCGCCCTCGATGCGTTTGCGGGGACTGCATCAGTGGGCAGCTACTTGAAGTCGCGAGGATTCGCCGTTGATTCCTGCGACATCCTCTCATCGAGCTACGTCTTCCAAAGAGCCTATGTGGTCGCGAACGGCTACCCGCCACTGTTGGGCCTAGGGCGAGACGAGCCCTTTCAACGAGCACGTTCTGAAGCCGCGTTCGGCAACCGAGTAGAATCGCGGTTTCAAGGTCAAGGGGACTTGTTTGGAGGGCCGCCCAGCAACGCCAGGTCCCTTGAGGAAGCTCTCGTTTACCTCGATACGGTGCTCCCGCCGACGACCTCGTTCATCACCGAAGAGTTTAGCGCCGCCCCTGACCCGACGGACGGGGATCGGATGTACTTCACCGAGGAGAACGGTCAGCGCATCGACGCCATCAGGACGTGCCTGCATGGGTGGCTAGAAGGAGGAACGATCACGGAGGAAGAGTACTACCTTCTCTTAGCGTCCCTGCTTGAAGCCGCCGACGCCCGTGCCAATACCACCGGAGTGTACGCAGCGTTTGTGAAGACCTGGCAGTCCAACGCGCTGCGTCCGATCGTCCTACCCCTCCCTGATGTGGTCCCATCAGAAACGCTGGAGTGCCGTGCTTTCCAGGGAGACGTGAACGAGCTTGTGAGCGATCTGGGTCATTACGATCTGCTCTACCTGGATCCTCCGTACAACACCCGCCAATACTGCGGCTACTATCACGTTCCCGAGATAATCGCCGAAGGATGGTTTGATAATGTACCCGAACTTCGTGGGAAGACCGGCCTGACTACCGATGAGCACAAAAAGTCCGACTGGTCTAGGCGGGCGACTTGCGTCCCTGCGCTTCAGCGGTTGCTAGAACGCACGGACGCTACCCATGTATTGTTGAGTTACAACAACGAGGGGATCATCCCCGAGGCTGACATCGAGAGGGTTTTCAAGGCGGCGGGTGTCTCAAGTACCTATCAGCGGGTTGGCCGGACCTACAAGCGGTACAGGGCCGACAGCGATAACGAAGAGCGTAAGTACAAAGGGGATGTCACGACCGAGTTCCTCTACTACGTCCGGCTTCGCGAATGATCTGATTCTGTAGGCGTTCACATGACTTATGCAGCTATCACACAGGAAGAACTCTTCTTGCCATTAGTTCGGTTCATCGCCGACCGGGGTGGGGAGATTGATCGGCAGAGAGACGAGTTGTTGGACGCTCTCGCCGACCGGCTCGGACTCACGGGTGAAGAACGAAACAGAACCACCGATCAAGGCCGTGATCAATGGCGGTCTACTGTTGAATGGAGTCGCTACAAGCTGATCGAGGGGTACGAAGCCATTGAGCAAGGCGAGACCGGAATCTGGAGACTGTCGCCCGAGGGTTGGAGGCTCGCAGAGCACCCCCCAACGGAATGGCTTCAGGCGTTTGAGGAGTGGAAGAAGAACCGCACGGAAGCGCGACCAGATGACGCTCCCGCGCCGCCGGACCGCCCGTCTGGATTCTTCAAGCAGCGGCTTGAGCAGATGCGTGAGTCGCTGGAGATGGAGCTTCACGAGGCTTTGCGCCGGAAGCGAAACGGTGCGCTGGCTCGGGCGATAAAGGAAGAGTACGACTACCGATGTCAGTTCTGCGATCCGAGGGATCCCGAGTGCCCAAGGATCCCGATTGGGAACGGCCAGTATTATGTGGAGGCCCATCACATCGAGGGGTTGGCCGAGGTGAGCGCCCGAGCGGAACACGGGCAGGTGGACGACAGCGAGTATCAGAATCTAACGTCCTATCACAATGTGGTCGTAGTGTGCCCCTATCATCACCGGCTCCTTCATCACCATCACCCACCGTTTGAGTTCGATCCCGAGGAAATGCTCTTCTACGATGATGAGGCCACTATCGTTGAGATCCGCGTACGACATCGTCCACATCTAGAGGGCTTTGAGCCTGAGTAGAGACTCGTCTGGCGTAGCGTTGAGCGTCACCCGTTGGCATGGTCGGATAGGGCTGCCGCCTTGGGAGAAGGGAAGAACCGATGACGAGGCTAGGGGCCACGGCGCTAACAGAACGACTTGGCGTCGCCCATGTTGAGCGAGTGTGTGCCCATGCGCGGATGAGCTTTCGGGCCTTACCAGTGCAGGATGTGGGCATCGACGGATTTATCGAGGTCTTGGACGATAACGTCGCCACAGGTGTGTTTATCGGAGTCCAGATAAAGGCCGGAACGTCGTTCATCGGGAATGGCGGAGTCCGCTTCACCTTCAAATCCGATCAGAACCATTACGCATACTGGGCTCGTTGTCCGTTTCTTATGTTAGCGATCGTCGTTGATCCCAACGCTGAACGGGCCGCTTGGTTTAATCTCAGCGAGGAATCAACGGATGAGCGGATCGTCCAGGGCCCCTATTCTCTCAGTGCTGATATCTGTGCCGAGAATGAGTTTTCACCAGAGGCACTCCAGCATCGAATCGCGCCGATTGCACCTGACTTCTTGTATCGGCGACGGACGCTGGAGGATACCAAGGGGCTTCTGCAATCCCCTGAACCGCATGAGACGCCGCTCGCAGTCCCTAGCTTGGAAGTCAACCCTGATCGGGAAGCTGAGTGGCTCCACCTGATATCGGTCTTCCGTGATGCCGATTCTGATTGGCAGGATGTGGCCGACGCAGGTTATAGACTGTCGTGGTACTACCCTGGTGTGACACCTGCTCAGCAGGACAAGCTCTCTAGCACTCTAGCGACGCTAACAGATTCTGAACTGGCAAACGTTATCAGCGCCATTTCCGAACTCATACTTGAGGACGCCACGACCCGGGCCGAACTGGTCATCGATCTCCTTGCTTACGTTCCTAACGTCGGATCGCGAATCGAAGCAATGCTAGGCGCAACGAGGATTCCCCCGCGCTGCCTTTTGGGCGCGATCCAAGGAATCGAATATCTTGCGGAGGGCCCCCGTCCCGATCTTTGGGACAGGTTCGGCGGGGCTATTACCGGGGGGGGCTCTTGAAGATTGGGCGTCCACACCTCCCCCCCTCGCGTGCCCGACTCCTTAGGCAGCCGGTGGTGGCGGTGTGGAGGCCGAATCGTGGTACACGGGGAGCAACCGCCAAGGACTTCTAGGGCGAGGATTCCGAGGTGTAAGAGGTTGAGCCGTCATCGGCGGTCGTCTACCTTGTGAGCCAGAGGGACAGTCTGAGCCCCCGGCGGAAGCTCCGCTCGGGGGCTTTTTTCATCTCACGAGGGATGGGAGGGAGACGTGGGGACGCACGAGGACGTCACGAGGTTACATGGTGGCAAGATCGAGCCTTTCACAACCGAGCTCGCAGATTCGATCGCGAATGATGACTTCTCCTTGTACTCCTTCGAGGGACGCCATCCACGTCGCAATCATCAAGATCTTCACGTGGCAAGCCATCGATACGACGAGCAGCGCGCCCTAGAGATGGTCGGCAAGGCCGAGGTCGTCTTCGCTCTGCACGGTCATCGCGATACCGACACGGAGTTCGTCATGCCCGGCGGGAGACATGAGGATCTCCGCAATCGACTCGGGGAGGCGCTTGCCGACAGCGGGTTCGACGTTAGGGAGCCTGAGCCACACCTTGGAGGTGCGGACGTTAGCAACATCTGTAATAGAGGAAGCGCAGGGGCCGGGGTGCAACTCGAGATCAGCAAGGCCCTTCGTGATCGGCTCCGTGACGACGCGGCACTGAGGCGGGTGTTCGTGGAGGCGGCCAGGACCGTATTCCTAGAGTTCCAGGCGCGAAACGGCGCATAACAGGTCCTATCTGGACTCCTCAATGGTCTGCAAGTAGAAACGAGGACGAAAGAGGTCGACTGCAGTCGTATCTTCGGCCCTTAGGTGGGCGATTTATGCCCTGGCCACGATGGAAGTTCGCGCGCGGGGAGCCAATCGATTGGTCGGCTCCAGAAAGCCAGACTTGTTATCGGCTCGACCCCGCGCCGGTCAGACCGGTGCGCCATCGTCGTGTCGTCTCTATGCAGCTCGCTGGGTAGGTACGTAAAGCGTCTCCTCTTCGTATCGATCGATCAGTCAGTTTCGTTGGTTTACGCGGCGGTTCGCACCTGAAACGGTCGCTCATCGCGCCACACACGCCAGCAGACGCGCGCGAGTTTATTGGCCAGGGCGACGGCGGCGACGTTGTAGCCCTTTCGCGCGTTGATCTGTAGCGCCCAGCGTCTGAGGTCATCGGGTTTTTCTGTTGCGTGTCCGGCGCGTAGTGCGGAGCGGGCGCCGTGGATGAGGAGCATGCGCAGATAGCTGTTACCGTGCTTGGTCATCCGGCCCAAGCGACGAGACCGTCCCGAGGAGTGCTCGCGTGGTGTGAGTCCAAGATAGGCGGCGAAGCAGCGTCCATTGCGGAACCGGTGCGGGTCGCCGACGAAGGCAACGAGCGCGGTGGCGGTGAGGACGCCGATACCGGGCACGGTCATGAGTTGTTTGGCGGCGGGCATGTGCTCGGCGAGGCGAGTGAGCTGTTTTTGGATGGAATCGGCCTTGTGCTTGAGCGACTCGATCTCCTCTAATGCGCCCAGGAGCGCGGGCATGCGTCGCAGCGAGCCTCGCGGGCCGCACGACGTTCGGCCCGCGAGGCTTCATACTCACCCTCACGTCCAGGGCTCCAGTCGGCGGTCGGGTCGACGAAACCGTCTGGCGGCCCGGGGCCTCCCGCGCCTGATATGGCAAACGTGAAGCACATCTTGCCGTCCAGTACCGACGCGTGACACCGATCGATGGCACCGACGACCGTCGGTGCTGACAGCTCGGCGCAGAATCCCAGGTCGAATCGGCGGCCGCACCGCGGACAAGTGCCAAGGGCGAGCGCGCAAATCTCCTCGCGTGTAACCGCGATCGGCTCTCTACCCGGCCTGCACAGCTCGCATCCCCCCGGCTGGAGATCTGCCACCTTCCGCTCAAGGTTCGCCAACCGCTTCTTCGACGCCACGGTTAGGATGCCCCTGCGCTGAACGCTGCAAGTTGCTCCTCGACAGCTTCAACGCGCTCTTCCAGGAGGCGCGATTCGATCGCCCTCATGGCAAGACTCGCCAGGTACCCCAGGCTTCGATTCCGGGCGATCGAGTTCTCCTGAGCCAACGTGTCCGAGACCGCCCGCTCGAGCAACGCTTGCACCGCGGGGATGTCCCGGAGGTCGCAGCTGGTGGGACAAGCGCCCGTACGTCGTCGACGGTTGTGTCCGCCCCTCCGACGGGCTTCAGCCCGCTCGGTCATAACCGACCGATCATGGTTCCAGCAGTAGTCGGAGTCGACCCGCGGCGGCATACGGCACGGTGCGCCAGCCTTCGTCAGTGCCTTGCACTGCCTTTGGGTGACCATCGGTGACCTCTACTCGTCGGCGGCCTGCTCACCTATGCGCGCCGAAAGTAACCCGAACATCGAGGGTCTGCTACCGGGCGCACCATGGGCCCAGAACCGTCCGCCCCCACGACTCGAGGTCTTCTTCGCCTGCCAGTCACGGGTGACGTCGGGGCGTGGCGTCGCCATCTTCTCTCGATTTCGCTTGCCGTGGGATCCGCGTGGGTCGCCGGAGAATCTGTCGCCATGACGCCGGCTGCCCGGCCTCGAGCGGGCGCGGCTCCGTCGTCCTACGGCATGAACGCGACTCAGGAGGTCGAGCGATGCCGAGAATCGGACCCGAGTACAGAGATCCACGGATCGACTACTCTCGCTGGTCCGCACAAAAGCTCTTTCTCGAGCGCGTGTCGGAGCTGGTGCCTGAGACCCTAGACTCACTCCGCCAAGACGTCCTACCCGCATTCCGGAGGGCTGCCGAAGCTACCCGACCGAGTCCGCGGCCGCCGACCCACGTCGGGCCATTCGGAGACCCCAGCGTCCGGCGCGCTTCCCCCATCCCGTGGCGGACTTGGGCGCAGATAACAATCGATGTGTATGCGAAGCAACCGGAGATGAGCGCGCTACGTGATAGGCTCTCGACCTGGTCGTCGCATTGGAATCTCACCGATGATTGGGCTCTTGATAGTGCGATCCGAACGTTGCGATCCATGGAAGCGAAATCGCGTCGCCGGGCCTCGGTGGACATCGACGGGGAGCTAGTTCTCCTACCACCATGGGTCGTCGCTGGCGCGCGCATCGTCCCGTTCACCTTCGAGCGTCGCGGTTGGATTCCGCAAAAGCAGCAATGGATCGCTTACCAAGCGGAGACGCGCGAGGAGTTCGAGCACCAGTTGAAGAAGTACCGCGACGATTGGGCGAGTTGGCTGGAAGCCTCAGGTCCTTGGCGTCCAGGTCTGAAGCGGTCCCCCGAAAAGCGAACTCGTGGTGGTGACGATGCATTCCGACACTCCGATTGGCTCGTCCGCTTCCAAGTTCAGGGCTGGACGCACGAGCGTATCGCGAAGGAATACGACAGGGCGTACGACGATGCGGTGAGGAAAACGAACACGGTCGCCGACGCCATTCGTGAGACCGCCAAGCTTATCGGCCTGACTCGCCGCTCCTCGCTATGAGCCGAATCACGGCGACTCAAGCGTAGCTTTGGGGCTCCACGTGGGATCACATCCCGCTCCCGGATAGCGTCCCATACCACTATCCGGGATGTACGACCGCTCTCGTCACCTCCATCCTTCCACGTGTCGGACAGTTGTTCCTCGATTCAGGGAGGTGCCCGTGAACGATCTCAGACTACTTACGGTGCCCGAGGTCGCCCCGATCCTGCGGGTGTCTGCGGCCCGTGCCTACGAACTGGCCCGTGATGGTGTCCTGCCTGTAGTCCGAATCGGGCGCCAAGTCCGAGTGGATCCGACGGTTCTCCGCGATTGGATCCGCGAGGGAGGGGCGGGCCTGGTCGACGAGAGCCAGTCCGACGACCCCGAGCCCGATTCGCCGTCGGGCTCAATCCAATGAAAAAGAGTGGGGGAGGGGCCGAGTATCGCACGAGCCTGTCCGCGTGGGCGTCAACGGATCGTCCGGTCGGCGGCACCCGATGACTAGTTCGGGTCGAAGCTGCGCAGGTTGCAGGAGGAGTCGATCAGACGCCCGCCCGCATAGCGGGGTCTACAACAAGAACAACGACCGCCGCGCGGCCGCCGTGCAAAGCCTGCCGCGAACGGGTTGAAGGGCGATGGTAAATGCTCACTGAAACTCTGTTGGTCGGGCAAGAGGGTGTCGGCTCCGTCGCCCGCCTGGATCTCGAAGCCGCATGACTCCGGGACGCAGACCACGACCGTACCGGCATGCGTGGTTCGACGAAGTGTGGTCAACGAACGGCCCCCAGACCATGACGAGGGCCGTGCTGACGGGGCTCTACAAACACATGGACGACGAAGGCGCTTGCTTTCCCGGCATCCTCAGGATCGCGGAGGCTGCTGGGTGTAGCGAAAGCACGGCCAAGCGGCACCTAAGCCTGGCCGAGCGTGAGGGCTGGATCGTTCGGGGCCATCGCGAGGGGGCAATCGGACAGGGTTGGCGGGCTCGCTCATACCAGGCGCGCTTACCGGAAGACGCACTCACCGGGTTCGATGCTAGTCCGGCACACGGTGCACCTTCCGCCGAAAGGTGGTCCGGCTCACGCCTGAAGGTGATCCGGGAGACGCCCGAAGGTGGTCCGGCTGAGTACCAAAAGGTGGTCCGGGAGCCGGACACTAACAGACCAGTAGAACAGATCAAAGAACAAACCACCGGACAGGGAAAAGTTGGTGTTGCTGATCGATTCAGGAAAAACAGCAGGGAGGCATTTCGAGGAGATGAGTTTGACGATGACGACGTAGCTGAACTCACGTACCTGATTCTCCAGAAACTGCACCTCGGGGCGGAGACGGTGCGCGACCAGAACATGGACGCCGAGGAAGATCACGTACGTCGTGTGTTGGGGCGTGGCTATGATTGGTACCGGCTCAAACTCGCGATTCGCGCGCTCGCGCACCTCCGTGACCAAGGCCGTTTGGGCCCGTGGATCGATGTTGGGCAACCGTGTACGCTGGCGGCGCTCTTCAAGCGAGGGGCTGGGGAGAATTTCTTCGAGCGATGTGTTGGCGAGGGCTACAAGCTGGAGAACGCAGGCCGACCGCGCGCCAGTGATCGAAACGGTGATTCAGGCTCTTTTGTCGCCATGTCCGACTTCGCCACTGTCGGGGCGGCCCTGTGAACCTCCACCCGCTCCGCGACCTTGCGACCGAGTGGCGAGAACGGCTCCGGCGGGTTGTTGAGGTGGTCCCCGACGATGAGCTGGCCGACCTCGTGGGCGAGCTCGCCCGACTCGAGGCGCTCGCGCGTGTCAGGCTCTCTCACGACATCGCGCCCCCGGGGGCCGGAGAGCGTGCTGCACCCGAGGACCGATATCTCAAAGCGGAAGACGTGGCCGACCGTTTGAGAGTGTCCAAGCAATGGGTCCACGGGCATCGGACGGAACTCGGGGGCGTGAAGCTCTCAGAGGGATGTCTCCGGTTTCGCGAGCGCGACGTGGAACGGTATCTCGACGCTCGACGACGCGATGACCGACCATAGACGGCGGGGCGTGCGCTCACCATCTTGGTGAGCATGGAATCCGTGCAAGAGGTGCTCGAGCGTCTCGCCAACGAGTCGCCCGCGAGTCTTCGTCGACTGGCGGAAGCGGCGGGTCTCGACCACAGCGCCATCGTACGCGCACGGAAGGGGGAGTTCCGGCTATCGCCCGTCCGAGTCCGCGCGCTGGTCTCCGCTCTTCGCATCTGGGAGCTGGGCTACCGGGAGTTGGCCGACGACCTTGAGGCGGCGCTCAAAAGAGACACCGAGGAGGACCGATGAGTTCTCGAAGTGGGCAGGGCTATGTGTACCGGCCGACCTACCGTTGTCCGAAGACTGGCAAAAGGAAGCGGTCGAAGACGTGGCGGATAGGCTATAGCATTGCCGGGAAAAAGCATACCGAATCCAGCGGGAGTGCGCGCAAAGCCGACGCCGATGCCCTCCTGAACCGGCGGCTGGCAGAACGGGGCCGGGGCGTCACGGCACGGGAAGCGGAAGCTGTCACCTTCCAGGATCTAAAACGGCTTATCGAAGCCGACTACACCAAGAACGCGAGACGGTCCACGCGCCGACTAGATTCATCGCTCAAGCACCTCTCCGCCGCCTTCTCTGGCTGGGCCGCCGTGCGCATCAGCGAAACGGCGATAGACCACTATTCGGCGGACCGACTAAAAGAAGGCGCGGCACCGGCCACCATCAATCGAGAACTCGCGGCCCTACGCCGGATGTTTTCGCTTGCGGCAGAAAAGAAAAAGCTGCGGGCTGACGACGTGCCCGCCTTCAAGACCGCCATGCTCGAAGAACGCAACGTGCGCAAAGGGTTTGTGGACCCAGCCGGATTCGAGAAGTTGCAGGCCGAGCTTCCCGCCTACCTCAAGGCGCTTGCGACCGTCGCGTACATTAGCGGCTGGCGGCGAGGCGAGTTGATGTCCCGCAAGTGGCGGCACGTCGATTTTGACGGAGGCTGGCTACGACTCGAGCCCGGCGAAAGCAAGAACGGGGAAGGTCGCCAGTTTCCTCTGATCGGACCGCTACGAGAAGCCCTTGAAGTACAGCGCGAGAGGGTCCGGGTAATCGAGCGCGAAACCGACGCCATCGTCCCGCACGTCTTTCCTTATCTGTCTGGCCAGCGAGCTGGGGCCCCCCTGGGAGATTTTCGGAAGGCGTGGCAGAAGGCGACGAAAGCGGCTGAGTTGGAGGGCTTTCTCTTTCACGACCTGCGCCGGTCTGCGGTGCGGAACTTCGTGCGCAGCGGGATACCGGAATCCCTCGCAATGAAATACAGTGGGCACCAAACTGCCAGCGTATTCAGACGCTACGCGATAACGGATGAGAGCATGCTGCGAGAGGGCGGCGACAAGCTCGAATCGATGCTTTCCGGTGGCGAGCGAGAAGCTGGTAGCGCGGCTCCGATCGCAGGACAGGTCAAATAGAGGTAAAGATCCGTTTCGCGGGCTAGACTCGTCGAGCCTGTAAGTTGTTGAAGAAAAATAGTTTGGGCCCGTAGCTCAGCTGGTTAGAGCAGGGGACTCATAATCCCAAGGTCGAAGGTTCGAATCCTTCCGGGCCCATTGCATGGCCGATCACGAAGGCCGATCACGAAGGACGGAGAAGAGATGTCGGAAGACGTTGCGAAGGGCACGATCTCGGAGGTCGGCGGGCCGGGGCCGGGCCATGGCTTGACCGGAGATGGCCAGGGTCAATCCTGGGAGGCGCTCGAGTCGGTACTGGACACATTCGAGGAGCGTCGCGCCCGGGATCTCGAAGACCGCCGACGGGCCGAGGCCGCGGAGGCGACGTTCCGGACCGGCTGCACCTCTGTTTTGACCGAGTCGGTTCTCCCGACGTTCGAATCGGCGGCCCGTTCGCTGTCCAAGCGGGCGCACGAGTGCGTGGTCACGAAGCGAATCTCGGAGTATGACACGCCCTCCGCGGATCTGACGATTCGACCCTACGTCCCGAACGAACGCTGGGTCCGGAGATCCCGTCTCTCGATGCGGTGTTTGTCCACGGAAGGATTCGTCGTCTACGGCGAGGTGTGTCCGCCGCGGAAGGATCCGATCTCGATGTCCGTGACCTATCCGCTCGAGGAAGTCGACGAAGGCTGGATCAAGAGACAGGTGATCCAGTTTGTGCGGTCCGTACTCAACGAGTACTGACCCGGCGGGGACATACGCACCGGAGACCGCCTCAGCCAGGTCCGGCTCGTCGTGATTTGCGGGATCAGGCGCGACTTTGGCTTGGCACTTTGCAGAGCCCGTCCCCGCATCTGCAAAGGCAGGCCGCCGGCGTTCGCTCGATCGCCGTGACCGCTCCGACGACCGTCCCGATCGACTCGCGGCGATGTCGCGTTGTGACAGGTAGTTAGCGCCGGCCGATCTCGGGCCCGCGCCCGCGAAGGCCGGGACTCGGCGACGTCGCCGATCGGTCCGGATCGTGCCTCTACGTGTCTCCGGAAGAAACGGAGACGGAGAGTCATGCGCCTACCAGCCCAAGGACGAACCAGACGAGTGTTCTCGTTGGCTGCGGGCGCCGTGGTCCTCGGCCTTCTTGGCGCCGGCCCGTGGTCTGCCGACGACCCCACCGAATTCGTCGTCGAGCCCAATCTCTTGGCCCGTCTCCAAACGTTGGCCGACGGTCTCCACAATGAGATCGTGCTCTGCCTCGAAGGACCGATTCGCGGGGATGTCGCGTTCGCCGACACCTTCGAGATGCCGACTCCGCGGGAGTCGAGCCCCATGCGGTCTTCGTTCGATCCTTGTCCGGATGGAACGTTGGCCTCCTGGCACAACCATCCGACGTCGAGCCCCTCAGACAGCAACGGCTTGCCTGGTCGCCGTTCTTCTCCGAGCCGGTCGCAACGGTTGTGCGTGCTGTCCGAAACCGACATCGCCACCGCGGGACGTCTCCGATACCCGTTCGTGGTCGTCGCGGTCGACGGGCGTACGTGGTGCTGGTGGACGCTCGCCGAGGTCGACGCCTTTGCAGCGCAGTCCATTTCGCCGGGTCCGCCCGCTCCCGATCGGATCGCCAGCCATGCGGCGATGCCGTCGTGGTCGAAGCCGAGCGACACAAAGGGAACGACCACGCAGGACTAGGGCTCGGTCCAATGCTTGGCGATCGGCCCAGGTCAGCGTAGCATCGCGCGATGATCAAGCCCCCGCTCGCCGCCGTCGTTTGGGATTTCGACAACACGCTCGTCGATACGCGGGCCCGCAATCGATCGGTCACGCGCCGGATCATCGAGGCGGTCACCGGCCGCGCGGCCGACGAGTATCCCATCCTCGCCGAACAACACCGATACGACGCGGCCATCTTCGAGTGGCAAAACTGGCAGGATCTCTATCGAATCGAGTTCGAGCTTTCGCTAGATCAGATCCGCGCGGCGGGCCGCCTCTGGACCGACTATCAGCGCGAGGATGAGACCCCGACGAGCTGGTTCGATGGGATCGACGATGTGATCCGCGAGCTCGAGGATTGGCCGCAGGCCATCGTGTCCATGAACACCCAAGCCAACATCCAGGCGGCGCTGGAGGTCGCGGGTGTCGCGTCTTTGTTTACCCTGGTGATCGGGTGCGACGATGTGGGATTTGAGCGGCAGAAACCAAACGCGGATGGCCTGCTGCAGTGCGTGGAGGCGCTGACGGAGGCGGACGAGGGTACGCTCTTGTACGTCGGCGACCACCCCGTCGATGCCCAATGCGCCGCCAATGCCAACCAGGAACTTCAGCGTCGAGGCGGGCAGCTTCGCGTCGTTGCTGTCGGGGCGGCCTACGGGACCCACGGCCCCCTGGATGGCTGGCCGATACGCCCGGATTTCCACGCCGAGCGGCCAGCAGACGTGCTGTCGATCGCGGGCGTTGTCCGGGACGGGCGGACGCCCTTGGCACCGGCCAAAGACCGCTAGCTCGCTCGAGGATCCCAAACCCGTTGCTCCCCTTGGCGCCTCGGCTTAGAGTCGGGGTGGGGATGGCCGTTCGGGGGACCCTTCCACCGCTCAGCCATGCGTTGAAGGGCCGCTTTTCCGCGGTCCGACCACCTACCAAGTAAGGAGCCGCTCATGCGACCTGGGCCTGTAAAACGCTCAGCTCGATCATTCCTCCTGGCGGTCGCGACAGTTCTCGTGGCCCTTTCCGCAGGCGCAGCCGATCTGGCGGCGCAAACCACCACCGGTACGATTCGCGGAATCGTACGCGATCCCACCGGTGCCGGCGTCGCAGGTGCTGCCGTGGTCATGGAGCACCGCGAAACGGGGCTCCGGACCACGGTCGAGACCACCGGGAGCGGGAGCTTCGTTCGAACCCTTCTACCGCTCGGTATCTATAACGTGACCGCGCGAGCGCTGGGTCAGTTCGGCGACGAGCGAATCGAGGGTCTGGTTCTCCGCGTCGGAGAGACGCTCGACCTGCTTCTGGAGTTCAAGCCGGTCGCCCTCGCCGAAATCACGGTGGAAGGGGAGCGTGCACCGCTGGTCGATACAGAAGATGTGTCGAGCTCCCAGCGCCTGTCCGCGGAGGTCGTCGACAACCTCCCCAACAACGGTCGCAACTACCTCGACTACACGCTTCTGACGCCCGGCGTTTCCGTGTCGCAGGGGCCGGATGGCGACGTACTGAACATCAGCGGTCAGCGCGGCATCTTCAACAACGTCATCGTCGATGGCGGCGACTTCAATAATCCGTTCTTTGGTGAGCAGCGTGGCGGGCAACGACCGGCGTTCACGTTCAACCAGGACGCAGTACAAGAAGTCGTCGTCGTAAACCAAGGCGCCACGGCGGAGTTCGGACGTTCCGCCGGCGGTTTCGTAAACGTAATCACGAAGTCGGGAACCAACGAGCTCACGGGATCCGCGCACTATTTCGGTCAGTTCGACGGACTCTCTTCCGAGTTCCCGAGCGACCGGGGGGGCGGCAAGCCCGAATTCAGTCGTAGTCAGTTCGGGTTCACGCTCGGAGGGCCGATCGTCCGCGACAAAGCGTTCTTCTTTGTCGCCTACGATCAGCAAGAAGGGTCCGAGACCAAGCAGTTCACGCGGAACGTCGCGAGTTCGGCGAACCTTCAGACGCTTGATACGTTCCTGCAAAGCCAATGGCCGGGTCTGTTCGACAACGAGTTCGGACCGGTCGAACGTACCGATGACAACAAGGCTCTGATCGCGAAGCTCGACTTCAACCTGAGCGATCGGCATCAGGCCTCGGTGAAGTACAACTACGCCTGGTCAGAGCAGGTAAACGGAACCTTCGATGTCGATTCTTGGGGCCTGAGCTCAAACGGGATCGAGGAAGACTTCTCGCACGCGATCAATGCGAGCCTCCGATCCCAGCTCTCGAATACGGTCTCCAACGAATTCCGTTTTCAGTACGCACGAGAGGATCGGCCCCGTGGTTACCAGGGACCGCTCATTCCCGGCGGCACCGCGCCGGCCCAGGCGTCCTTCGAGTCGATCGGCGGCCGACCGTTCCCGGACATCGCGATGGATTTCGCGGATGGCTTCCGGATCGGGATGCCGTTCTTTCTCCCCATCGACCCAGGGTACGACACACGGTTCCAGCTGGTCGACAACGTGACGTTCCTCGCCGGCGACCACCTGTTCAAGGTCGGCGCGGAATACAATCGGACCACCGTCGAGCAGCAGTTCGTCGGCTTCGCGAACAGCCGGTACATCTTTAGTTCTGTCGACGGCTTCATGAATTTCGTCACGCAGGGCAACAGCTATGTGACGTGTTCGGATGGGTCGGACAGCAACACGGGGACGTGCCCTGCTGGTACCACGATCACCGGCCCGGTCCTGTTGTATCTCCAGGCCGCGACCGTACCGCCCACTCCGGCGGACCAACTCGGTCTCCAGAACTTCTCGGTCAACGAGCTCGGGCTGTTTATTCAAGACACGTGGCAGCCTCAGAGCAACCTGACCGTGAATCTCGGCCTCCGCTGGGAGGGGACCTGGCACCCGGATCAGTTCGTCGATCCGAACGACACGTTCTACGCGCCGTTCCTCGACGACCCGGCGTTTCCGTCGGACGGCACGATTCCCGACGACTTGAACAACTTCCAGCCGCGATTCGGGCTGGCGTGGGATCCGAACGACGATGGACGCACGTTGGTCCGGCTGAATGCGGGTTCGTATTTTTCGCGGATTCCCATGCTGGTGTTCGCGCAGCACCGCGTGACCAACGGCGCCTTCCAACAAACGTTGTTCCGAAGCAGCGATACGCCTTTCCTCGGGCTCGTGCCACAGCTCGACGAGCAGATCGACGGTTCGGCGGCGACGCCGTTCCTGCCCGACATTCAGGTCGCGAGCCGGGATTTGCAGCTGCCGCGGACATGGTCCTTCGGTGCGGGCGTCGATCAAGCGCTTTCTGACAACGTGGCGGCGAGCGTCTCGTATACGCACGCGAGCACGAACAATCTGTTCCGGTTTCTGAACGCCAACGACCCGGCGCTCGGTGCGAATTTTGGCGGCGGTTCGTTGCCGAACGGAAACGGCATCGGCGCGCTGACGGTCGCCGAGAGTACGGCCCGTTCGCGTTACAACGCGTTCACGGTCGGACTGCGTGGTCGCAACGCGCTCGACAACGTGTTGAGCTTCGAGGCGAACTATACGGTCGCGTTCGACAAGTCCGATGATGACAACGAGCGCGATCCGTTCACGCTGTTCTATGCGGACGCAAGCAATCTGGAACCAGAATACAACTGGTCGATTCGGGATCGTCGGCATCACTTGAACGGCTACTTCATGTTCAATCTCGGGCGCGGATTCTTGTTCAACAATCTGGTCCGCTTCCAATCGGCCTCCCCGATGTCGGCCAGCTGCGGACCGACAGACAGCAACCCGTTTGCTCCGGCCGCAGGCGAGCGCGCCGCTGCGCCCGCCGATCGCGTGTGCGCGGACGGTTCGGTCCTGGACCGAAACACGCTTCGCCGCGACAACGAGTTCTTCACGTGGGATCTGAGAATCTCGAAAGAGTTCCAGTTCGGCAGCGGACAGTCGATCGAGCCCGTGCTCGAGGTCTTCAACCTCACGGGCACGGACAACTTCCTCGACTCCGCGCAAAGCGGTCTCCTGTTCAACTTCGACGGAACCATTCGAAGCGGTCTGGGAGATACTCGTCGCGCACAGCTTGGCGTGAGATTCCGCTTCTAGGCTAGACGGTGGGCTCGGGCTGAGCCCCACGCGATGGCAGTACAAGGGCCCGTCTCTTCGGAGGCGGGCCCTTTTGCGTAGGCACGGTACCTGCCCGACGTAGAGGAACCCCCTCGCCCCGGTGGTTCCATGGAGCACCTTTACAAGACGTATCCCCCCGGCTTGGGACACCTGCGGATCCCCGTGGACACGCGCCGCGCAACCGAGTCCGGCTTGACGCTGTACAGCCCGTGTCGACCGCGAACGAAGTGGCTGCACCGGGGGGTGCGAACGGCAACGCGCGTTCTCGGCGCGCGCGCGCTGCCAGGGCCGGCAACCCGTTGGGAGCCTCCGCTGCCGAGCGAGCAGTGGGCGTGGCTCTGCGCATTCTGGCGTCGCTGGATCGGACCCTTCGACGACCTAGCGGTCTACGAGCGAACACAAGTCCATCGGGCCGGACTGGGGCTGTTGCTCCTCCGGGACGGGCGGGCGACCGCCTTCGTACGTATGAAGCGAGGCGACGCGGAGCCGTTGCGCAAAGAGTACCGAGTCCTTGAATCCGTTGCGGCTTTTCAACCGATCGGGTTCCGCGCTCCGAGACCAAAGTTGATCGGCGCCGTCGGCGATTGGTCCTATCTCGTGACATCGACGGTGGCTGGCCCAGGGCACCGATCTCCCGCCAACCCACCGATCCGGCTCCTGGGTCGAGAGATCACGCGAGCGCTATCGCAGGTTGACCTCGGGTCGCAGGGGAATCGCGGCTGGGAGCCGATGCACGGCGACCTGACGCCGTGGAATCTCCGCGAGATCGGCGATGGAAGTCTGTCGTTGATCGATTGGGAAGATGCCGCCTTCGGTCCTCCGGGCGCGGACGCCGTGTTGTACGAGGCCACGGCGTCCACGCTCGAGTCGCGTGCGCCTCGGTGGACGGCCCCCTCGGAGACGGTCGACTACTGGAGGGAACGCATTTCGTCCCGCTCCACGGGGGAAGGGCGGGATCGCGTGTTGGTCGACGGGCTCGTTCGCCGACTTGGCGACATGGAGGGACGGCCGGTTGGCGACGCGAACCCTGTGCGCGGGCAGCGGCCGCGAGCGTTGGTGTTCGCCTACGCCTGCGACCCATCGAGCGGATCCGAGCCCGGTGCGGGCTGGGCCATCGTCGCGGAACTCGCGAAGCGCGCGGACTGCACGGTTCTCGTCGGCCCGGAACACGAAGAGGCGCTGGGCTCGTGGCAGGGCGACCGGGGCGGACTCCGGTTCGAGACGGTCCCCGAGCCGGGTTGGTCGGGGCTCGCAAAACGGCACCGGATCACTTGGTTTCTGCTCTATCTCTGGTGGCTTCGCGGAGCGGAGCGAAGGGCTCGGGAGCTGATGGCCGAGACGAAGTTCGACGTCGTCCTTCACGCCACCTACTCGGTCTACTGGCTGCCGACGCCGGCCGTCCGGCTCGGGCTCCCGGTCATCTGGGGACCGGTCGGCGGAGCGGTACGCACACCTCTGCGGCTGTGGCCCGCCCTCGGGTGGCGCGGAGGGTTCGACGAGGTGCTCGATTTCGTCGCCGTTCGTGCCGCCTCGTGTCTTCCCGCGACGCGGCGCACATGGCGTCGAGTCGCCGTCGCGCTCGTCCAGAACCGGTCCACCCTGGAGCGCCTTCCGCGCGCACTTCGAGCGCGGTCGCTCGAGGTCAACCACGTCGAGTTTGTCGGCATAGACCCCTTGGACGCGGAGCGTGGCCCCACTCCGAAGTCCGAAGACCCCTTTGTGTTGTTCGCGGGGGCGATCGAATCGAGGAAGGGAATCGCACTGGCGATCCGTGCGATGTCACATGTAGAGACGGAGGTCCGCTTGGTCATCGCTGGAGCGGGGGGAGACCGCCGGCGTCTGGCGAAGCTGGCGGCCCGCATAGGCGTAGGCCATCGAGTAGAGTTCGTGGGCAGGTTGCCTCGGGACGAGCTCCAGCGTGTGATGCGTCGCGCCAGCGTCGGCGTGATGCCCATGCTTCGCGACGAGGGCGGGATGGTCTTGGGCGAGGCGATGCGGGCGGGGCTTCCGCTCGTCGTTCTGGGACACGGAGGGCCGCTGCGCGTCGCCGACTCGGGGCTAGATGCTCGGCTGGTTCGTGTGGTCGCGCCAAACGGCGTGAAGCGTACGGCTCGGGACATCGGAGAGGCGGTGGAGACGTTTCTCGCTCACCCTCCCGAGCGCGGACCTTCAAGCCTCGACGGGAAGAGCGGGGGGCGGGCGCTGGATGAGGCGCTGGCGCGCGCCCTGGCTTTGCGAGTCTAGACGGCCGCGGCTTGGGAGGGTGCCTCGAGGAGCGCTCCGGCTTGCTCTTCGAGGTAATAGATCATCGTTTCCCGCAACGTGTCATCGATATTCTTGAGCGGTTCCCAACCAAGAGCGCCGAGCTTCTCGACGTTTGGCGGAAGCCGGTTGGAATCCTCATAGCCGGGTCCGTAAAACGCTTCCCCCGACACGTCCACCAGCTCCGAACCCGACCGTCGTCCAGTGAGCTCTTCATAGAGTTGTTTCATCTTCTCGGCGAGATCCCGAACCGAAAGGTCGTTGTTCGGGTTCCCGACGTTGAACGCCTGGTTCCTCGCGGCTTCCGGGTTGGCGAGGATCGTCGCGAGCGCGCAATTGGCATCCTCGATGTGAAGAAACGCGCGGTGAGCGGTTCCGCCATCGACAAGAAACAGCGGACCATCTCCGAGCAGCGCGGACATGAAGTGCGCGAACACCCGGGGTCCGCCCATCGTGCCCGGTACGACAAGATAGTCGATGCGCGGCCCGATAAAGTTGAAGGGCCTGATGATCGTGTACTCGATGGTTCCCTCGAGTCCTTGGGCATGCAGTACGCGCTCCAAAAGCCCCTTCGCGGCCGCGTAGATCCACCGATGTTTCACAACCGGGCCAAGCACGAAGTCCGTCTCATCTTCGATGTAGGACGTGCCGTCCTGCGCCTTGCCGTATACCTCCGCGGAGGAGTACTGAATCAGCCGACGCCGGTGCCGTGAACACAGGTGGGCGACCTTCAAGTTCTGCGTGAAATTGAGGTCGAAGACTTCGAGCGGCGTCTCCACGTAGAGGCTCGGGTTCGCGTAGGCGACGAGGTCGATCACCAGGTCTCCCTCGCTGATCGCTTCTTCGAGCCCGTGGTCGTCCTGGGCGATGTCCACATGGCGAAATTCGAAACCGGAGCCCTGGACATGACCGAGTTTGTCAGCGGTCACGTCGAGAGCCAGCACCTCGTGGCCAAGCTCTCGAGTCAAGTGCTCGGACAGGTGCGATCCAACGAACCCGCCAGCACCTAGCAGCGTAATCTTCATTCAGAGCTCCTAAAGTCGATTCGCCAATGAGTCGGCATCGCCGGTAGGAGGCGGCAAGTTCCAAGCCTTCGCCCGCTGCGAGCGCACCGTCACGGAGTAAGCCGCCACGCGGGTCGGGCCTGGGCGTTGGTCGCGGTCATGGCGAGGACGTGATTCTCGGCAAAGGGTGCGTCCGACTCTTCTGCAACTCTTTGCTAACGCGAAGCAGAATTGTTCCGCCGATAGCGCCGATGCGAAGCCCCGGTGCGCTAACCCACAGAGAGCTGCAACGGCCCGGTATCGCCCATGGGTCAATGTCTCCCGCCTGCCCGGTCGTCGCCGCCGGGCGCCGGTTCGGGATTTGCCCGTCGTCTAGAGCGCTTGGCTCTCAGTCCCCGAGATCTCGTTCATCACGCACCGAACGATGACGCCCTCCGCGTCTTTGGTCTCAACCGGGGGGACGAGGAATGGACTCCTCACGAAGGTCGAAGCGTGAAGCACCGGAGAAGCATGAACGAGTCGGAGCATCCAACGATGCCCCAGGGGCCGGTACGGCCCTCGAAGTTATGGGGTGAGTCCGGACCTGCAGACCTGAAGGGTGGAGGGGAAGGGGCACGACCGCCGCGCGCGTTCGCTGCCGTCATTCGCCGCCGTCGTGGAACGATCCTCACGGTATTTCTCGGCGTCATCACCGTCGTCGCGATCGGCACGGCCCTGCTTCCACGCCGGTGGCAGTCATCGACCACGATCCTCATCGAAGAGCGTAGTCGCGGGCCTGAAACCTCGGCGTTGGAAATGCTGGATCGTCTCGGCCTCGGAAACCAGGCGGAGACGGAGATCGAACTGATTCGAAGCCGCCGAGTGATCGAACCGGTGGTGGACGTGCTCAATCTGCACGTCAGAGTCGAGACACCCGAGGGCGAGGTTCCGGCGGCTGACGCTCTGGCGGAGTTCGCCGCCTCGCCCGAGACGCCGGCGTCGTCGTATCGGATGCAGCGTCTCGCCGCGGGCGGATACCGCGTGGAGTCCTTGGACGGTGGGCCGGTGGTCGATCGGGTGGAACACGGTGGGCCGATGTCCTTCGGCGGCCTTTCGTTCAAGGCACCAGATGAAGCGGGTGCTCAGGAGCTGGTGATTCGCGTGCGCCCGTTCAGTTCGGTGGTATCCGCGGTACGCGCCGATTTGACCGCCGAACAAGTAAGGCGGGAAGGCGCACTCGTGAGGGTCACCTGCACGCGAGCGTCGGCGCTCGAAGCGCAGTCACTGTGCGAGGCCATAGGACGATCGTACATGCGACTCCGAACGGAGCTGCAGCGCGATGAGGCCACGGCGACGGCAACGTTCCTTGGCGAGCAGGTCGCTCAAGTGCAAGCTCGCCTCGCGGCCGCGGAAGACTCGCTCGAGATCTTTGGTCGTACGTATCAAGTCGTGGCTCTCGACGAGTTGGCCGTCGAGGAAGTGCGGCGATTGGCCGGTCTTCAGGCCGAGCACGAGGGCCTCCAGGCGGAGCGCGCTTCGTTGAGGCGGCTCATCGCGCAGGTACAAGCCGCGGGCGATCGTGACGGTGCCGCCCGCGACCTCGCCAGTTTTCCGACGTTCTTGAAGAACCCGATCGTCTCTCAGATCATTGGTTCGCTGTTGACCGCCGAGACGGAGCGCGCGAGCCTCGCCGCGCTCCGAACTCCACAGAACCCCGACTTCCGGGCCGCCGACCAACACGTCCGTGACCTCGAAGACCAACTCCGCGACGTCGCGCGGAGCTACGAGCAGGCGGTCACAAATCAGATCGGGGCGCTCGAAGGTACGCTCGCCCTGGCCGGTCGTCGTCTCGCGGTCATCCCATCGCGACAAATCGAGTTTGCCAGACTGCAGCGGCAGGCCGACCTGTTCGATGAGCTCTACAAGTTCCTCGAGACCCGTCGGCGCGAGGCGGAAGTCGCGGAAGCCGTCGACCTTCCAAGCGTCCGTGTGGTGGATCGCGCATCGGTCCCCACCGCACCGGCCTCGCCGAACCCGTCCCAGAACCTGGGTCTCGCCGTCGTACTCGGGCTCGTGGGCGGGTTTGGCCTCGGCATGGTCAGAGACGTATCTGATCGGCGCGTGTTGGATCGCGGCGATCTCGACCTCGCGTCCGGGTTGCCGGTGATCGGTTTGATTCCTTCGGTCCGCAACCCCGGCCCGCTTCTCCCGGCCTACCCGGAAGGACGCCCGGCCACTCGTCCGGAGGCGCCGGTGTTGATGCCCAGCTGGGATCAACAGTTGGCGCTCGAGGCGTTTCGAAGCGTGGTTGCCGACCTTCGGTTCATGGGGCGAGAGTCGGGCCGTCGGGTGCGTTCGGTCGCGGTGACGAGCGCCGGGCCTGGCGAAGGAAAAACGTTCGTATCCTGCAACCTCGCCCTCGCGCGAGCGCTGCACGTCGGACGCACGATGCTCGTCGACGCGGACATGCGGGCGAGTCGGGTGTCGGAGTTCTTTGGCTGCCCAAATTCGCCGGGGCTCAGCGAAGTGCTCGCCGGGCTCGCAGACGCCCGCACCGCAACGTCCACGCTCAACGTCGAGGACTCCGGTCGGCTGTGGGTGATGCCGGCCGGCACGCCGACGCTTCATTCGGCGGCGCTTCTAGAAGAGCGGCTGTTTGACCGGCTGATCTCGCTCGTCGAAGACAACGTCGATCTGCTGATCGTGGACACGCCGCCCCTCAACGTTCTGGCGGACGCCGCGACCATCGCGTCCTCGGTCGACGCCGTCATCGTCGTGGTCCGGCGCGGGGTCACGGATCGCGAAGGATTACAGCTGACCCTCGAACGGCTCGCCCGAACCGGCGTGCCGTCGATCAGCGTCGTGTTCAATGACGTCACACTGCCGAAGCAGTACGCCACATACACCTATCGGTACGCACCGACCTTCGGCGACGCTTCTGCCGCCCCCTCTTATGACAGCCCGTTTGGATAGGAACTGCGATGCTTGATCCCACCCGCCTTTCCATCGTGCTCTCGATCTGGGTGCTGTGCTCGACGAGCGGTCTCGAGTCGCAGCTCGCACGAGCGTCGGTGACAGAGCTCGAAGCGGAAGTGCAGTCGGCGCTCGCGCCGGGCGATGCGATTCGCCTCGGTTTCTGGCGCGAGCCCGATCTGAATGGTGACTACACGGTCGACGAAACCGGACACGCGGTGCTCCCCATCTTGGGCGCGTTCGACGTGCGACCCTACGATCCCGGCGCGCTCAAGACGCGCCTCGCGGAGTCGTTCGCCGAGGAGCTTCGAAACCAAGAGGTCCAGGTGACGTTGCTTCGCAAGGTCCGGGTTCTGGGTTCGGTCGCTGAGCCCGGCTTGTACTACGTCGATCCGACCATGAGCCTCGGCGACGCGGTAAGCCTGGCCGGCGGTCCGTCGGAGCATGGGCGACTGGACGGAATCCGTGTGTACCGAGGCGACCTTCTGATTCGGAAGGACCTGGACGAGAATCAGATGTTTGACTCCGGTCTCTTCTCGGGCGATCGGATCATGGTTCCGAAACGAAGCTGGATCTCTCGGCATAGCACGGTCCTGGTCGGCGGCGCGCTCTCCGCGACGGCGCTCGTCCTCAGCCGCATCCTGATCCGGTAGCGCCGTGCTTCGCCGTAAGACGGGGGCCATGTCCCAAGACCCCGCAGATCCACGAAAGAAGCGACGTCGCCAGGAACGCATCGTCACCGTACGCCGAAGCGTCGGGGACCTTATCGCGATCCTCGCGGGTTTCTGGGCCGCCGCCGGGATCGACCGAGGGCTGGGATGGATCGGATTTCCAGGCGCGCCGTGGAGTGAGACCGCTCAGATGCTTCGCAACGGTTTCGCGTTCGCAGCGGTGTGCCTGCCGACGTTCTGGTGGTGGGGTCTGTATCGGCCCCGTGCGAGCGTGCTCAACCTGTGGGAACTCTCCCGCGTGACCCGCGCGGTCGTCATCGCGTCCGGCGGCTTTCTCGCCCTGACTTCGCTTCTCCCACAGCGGGACCTGGCGAACGCGCCCCTGTTGGTCGGTCTCTTCACCACGCTTCTGTTCTTGTTGTCGGAGCGCCGTCTGGTCGCCGGCGTGCTTCGGCGGCTCCAAATCGGTCATCGACTGGGTCGTCGAGTGTTGATCGTCGGCAGCGGCGAAACCGGCCGTCAGGTGATGAAGAAGATCATCGAAGCGCCTCATATGAATCGGACCGTAGTCGGGTTTCTCGACGATCAGGCAAAGCTGGGGACCTCGATCTCTTGTCGTACGAGCCAAAACGGTCGTGAACCGTTTCGTGCGCACGTGATCGGCCGAATCGACGATCTCGAGCGCGCCCTGGTCCACCACGACATCGATGAAGTCCTCGTAGACGAACGCGTTCTGTCTGCCGAGCGGCTCGACCGCGTGATCCGCCAGTCCGACGAGCTACGGTTCGACCTCGGCATCATCCCCCAACTGGGCGAGTTCCCGCTGCACCGCTTGCAGTTTCAAGATCTGAGCACCATCCCGCTCCTGCGACCGCTTCGGCCTCGCAATCGTCGGTTCTATCCGATCGCCAAACGTGGCCTCGACCTCGTAGGTGCAGCGGGGCTTCTCGTCCTGACCGCGCCGGTGTGGGGTCTCATCGCGCTGGTGATCCGGTTGGACTCGCCGGGCCCGATCCTCTTTCGCCAGACGCGCGTCGGGAAGGGCGGTGCCACGTTCGAAATTCTCAAGTTTCGATCGATGTGGCTGGACGTGTCGTCCTATGCCAACTCACCCGATGGCGACAGCACGGACGGACGGATCACGCGGGTTGGCCGCATCCTCAGGCTGACGGGTCTCGACGAGCTGCCGCAACTGGTCAATGTCTTACGGGGCGAGATGAGTTTGGTCGGGCCTCGGCCGGAGATGCCATTCATCGTCGCGGGGTACGGCCCGCTCGAGCTCGGACGGTTGAGGGTCCTACCCGGCATCACCGGCGTCTGGCAACTCAGTCCCGATCGGCACGCCCAGATCCACGAGAGCATCGAGTACGACCTCTACTACGTCCAGCACCGAACCATGGAACTGGATTTGTTGCTGCTGTTGGACACGGGATTTCATACCGTGGGTGCGGCCGTCGGCAAACTGTTTTCGGGCTTGCCTCGTCGTCGCCGTACTTCGCTCGCCAGCGCGGCGGCGGCGGTGCTCAGGCCATTGCCCCTCCCCGCACCGGAGAGACCCACCTCTGCCGCGCCGAGTCCCGAGATCCCACGCATGCCGCGCCCTCGCCGGAGACCCCCGAACCGCCGGCAACAGATACGAGAGGCGCCCGCGAACGGATTGCCCGCGAACGGATTGCCTGCGAACGGATTGCCTGCAACCGGATTGCCCGCAAACGGATTGCCTGCCAACGGATCGCTCGTCCCGAGCGCCGAGACGCTCAAGACAGGTCAGTCGCGACTTCTCGTCGCCTTGGATCAACGCGGGACACTAGAGCGGGAGACGCTCTCCCGTCTCCTTGGAATCGCATACGCGGTCTCCTGTCGTTGGCCGGTACAGATCGCCGTGAGCGAAGGGAATCGCTGGGCGTTCAGCATGCTGCTCGAAGAGGCATCACGCGCCGATGGTAGGGGTCTGCACCGCGCTCAGGTCCAGATCGGGTGGGGAGAAACCCATCTCTCGGCGTTGGCGCGCGACGCCGCGCTCGTGTGGACCAACGTGGCCGAAGTCGCCGACTGGGTCCGGCACACCGGCGTCGACGTGCTCGAAACAGGGCGAGACGTACCCAGCGTCGAGGTGTCTACGGCGTCCGGGCGCCGACTCGCTACGGAAGTACTTCGGTGGCTCTCGGCCGCACCCGAGGGGCCGCACCCGCCTGCTGCACTTCGCCAGTCGGACGGCGTTCGATCGTCCGAAATCCACTCTCGAATCGGGCGGCCCGTCGTGGCCGCGCCTGCGCCGACTTTGAGCTAAGAACCGTTTTTCAAGGGAGGTAAAGATGACAGGACAAAGAGTACTTGTTACCGGGGCCGGCGGCTTTATCGGTCACCACCTGGTGCACTATCTGAAGGAGCGCGGCTACTGGGTCCGAGGCGTCGATCTCAAGCTACCCGAATTCGGGGTCACGGCGGCCGACGAGTTTGAGCAACTCGACCTTCGCGAAAAGGTGAACTGTCTGCGTGCGACACGCGACGTCGATCAGGTGTACGCGCTTGCGGCGGATATGGGCGGGATGGGTTTCATCTCGAAATACCACGCGGAGATCCTTCATAACAACTTGTTGATCTCAACGCTGACGCTCGATGCGGCGCGTGAGAATCGAGTCCCACGGTTCTTGTATACATCGTCCGCGTGCGTGTATCCCGAGTACAAGCAGCTGACAACCGACGTCGCGCCTCTGAAGGAAGAAGACGCGTATCCAGCGGATCCCCAGGACGCCTACGGGTGGGAGAAGCTGACCACTGAACGTCTGTGTCAGCACTACTCGGAAGAGTACGACATCGAAACACGCATCGTCCGGTTTCACAACATCTTCGGACCGCTTGGAACGTGGGAGGGAGGGCGCGAGAAGGCGCCGGCGGCCATGTGTCGGAAGATCGCGCATGCGAAATTGACCGGAGACCCGCGCGTCGAGATCTGGGGCGACGGAAAGCAGACGAGATCGTTCTGCCACGTCACCGACTGCGTAGAAGGGATCCATCGACTGATGGGTTCGGACTTCAGTGAGCCGCTGAATCTCGGACAGGATCGATTGATCTCCATCAACGATCTCGCCGATATCGTGGCGGGCATCGCGGGGCTCGAGATCGAGCGCGTGCATGTGGCCGGACCGCAGGGTGTTCGCGGGAGAAACTCCGACAACACGCGTCTACGACAGGTCCTGGATTGGGAGCCGCAGCTTTCGTTGGAAGACGGCTTGGCGGAAACCTATCGCTGGATCGAAGGGCAGGTTGCCGAGCGACTGGGTTGGGAGTCATTGGAAAACGCCGAGCTATCGGTGGCTCAGGCCGCCTCGTGAGCGGGGCGGCGACGGTCACCCGGGGACAGCCTCCCCGGGCGGATGTCCTCGGCGTCGGCGTGAGTGCGATCACCGTAGAAGACGGCTTGCAGACGATCGATCGCTGGATCTCGGAAAAGGATCCGAACTACGTTTGCGTGACCGGCGTACACGGCGTCATGGAGAGCCAACGCGACCCGCAGCTTCGGCAGATCCACAACGAAGCCGGCCTCGTTACGCCGGACGGGATGCCCCTGGTCTGGTTGAGCCGGCGAATGGGGTTCCCGGCGACCGAGCGAGTGTACGGGCCCGATTTGATGCTCGAGGTCTGTCAGCGCTCGATCGATCGTGGATATCGGCACTTCTTCTTTGGAGGAGGAAAGACGGTGCCGGCGCAGCTGGCGTACCGTCTGAGCCGGAAGTTCCCTGGACTCAAGGTGGTCGGCACGCATTCACCTCCGTTTCGTCCGGCGACAGAGCAGGAAGACGCGGAGATCGTCGACCACATCAACGAGTCGGAAGCAGACATCGTTTGGGTCGGGCTGAGTACGCCAAAACAAGAACGATGGATGGCGGCGCATCGACCGCTTCTCAACGCTCCGGTCCTCGTGGGGGTCGGAGCCGCATTCGACTTTCACGCGGGACTAAAGCGTCAAGCACCCCCGTGGATGCAGAAGAACGGTCTCGAGTGGCTGTTTCGCATGGCGTCGGAGCCCACGCGTTTGGGGCCCCGATACCTGACAAACAACCCCGCGTTCGTCTGGCAGGTGCTGCGTCAAGGATTCCCGCGTGCCGCAGCCTGACCCACGGTCGTCGCCGCTGGCGGAGTTTCTCGAAGGCGCGTTTCAGGACTGGGAGGCCCACGAGGTTCGCTACCTGGTTCTCCGGAACTACGACGGGCTCCCAACGCGCGTAGGCAACGACGTCGACATTCTCGTGGAGCCGGCGCTCCTGGGTCGCGCGGAAGCGCTCCTGATCGCGAGTGCGCGTCGGGCTGGATATCGTCTGCACAATCGCGGCGAGTTCGGCCCGACGTGCCTGTACTTCTCGCGGGGCCGGGAGCAGGTACAGATCGATTTGTTCGGGGCGCTGCGTTGGCGCGGGCTACGCCTCGTGGATGCGGACCGGGTGCTCGCAGGTCGGCGTCGCTGCAAAACGTTCTTCGTCCCCGACGCTTCCGATGAGGCCACGCTCAACCTTTTGACGGGTCTGCTGTATAGCGGGAAGATCAAGACGCGGTACCGCGAGGGGATCCTCGCCCAACTCGCGACGCGGCAAGCGGTGCCCGATCCGTTGCGGGACGCATTCGGTGCGCGCGCCGCTGACGCGCTCCGCGCCCTGATCGTGAGGGAGCAGTGGGATGCGATCGAAGCGAGCGCCCCTGTGTTTCGAAGACGACTGATCACGCGACGCCTCGCGTTCGAGCCGATCCAAGCGTTGTCGGGGCTCGCGTCCGACGTGCGCCGTCTTTGGAAGCGGTTCGGCTCTCCGCCGGGGCTCGCGGTGATTCTCATCGGACCGGACGGGTGTGGCAAGTCGACGGTGGCCGAGTCGCTCGTGAAAGATCTGGCGGGGACGTTCTCGCCAGACAAAGGTCGCTACGTCCACTGGAAACCACGCGTCCTGCCGATCCGTCGCACAAACGACGGCGTCCCGGTCGTGGATCCGCACGGACAGCCCCCGCGCGGGGTCCTTGCGTCCGCGGCGTATTTCACGGCGCATGTGTTCGAATTCGTGGTCGGCGCGTGGACCCAGATTCGGCCGACGCGGTTCCGGGGAGGACTGGTCGTGGCCGACCGATACTTCCTCGACTTCTACGTCGACCCCGCGCGTTACCGGCTCCGACTTCCCATCTGGATGATTCGGGCCGGCGGTCGGCTGGTGGGCGTGCCTGGACCGGTGTTCTACCTCGATGTTCCGGGAGCGATGCTGGCGCGCCGCAAAGGTGAACTCGGGCCCGATGAGACAGAGCGCCAGCGCGCTGCGTTCGAGCGCTTGGTGGCGCGCGTACCGCAGGCACAGATGATCGATGGATCTCCCGCTCCGAGCCACGTCGCGTCGGCGATCGTGGACCGGGTGCTCGACCACCTCACGGAGCGCGCGGCCGCAAGGGCCGAACCGCGAACCGGCCGATAACGGACAGACGCGCGCGCGTCCTCGTTTCCGCCTACGCGTGCGAGCCCGGAAAGGGATCGGAGTCGGCCGTGGGTTGGCACGTCGCGCGCGCCCTCTCGGAGTTCGCGGATGTCTGGGTCGTCACGCGGGCCAACAACCGGGTGGCGATCGAGCGGGCACTCGAGACCGAGCCGTCGGAAGGGTTGCGATTCGTCTATCTCGATCTGCCCGACTGGGCGCGTTGGTGGAAGCGAGGAAATCGCGGTGTCCAACTCTACTACTATTTGTGGCAGGCGATGGCGTTCGTTCGTGCCCGCGCTCTTCATCGCGAGCAGGTCTTCGACGTCGCGCATCATGTCACGTTTGCCAAGTACTGGGCGCCATCGTTTCTAGCGGGGATCGGTATCCCCTACATCTGGGGACCGGTCGGCGGTGGAGAGTCGACGCCGGAGCCGTTCATCGCCGCGATGTCGGCCCGAGGCCGGATCTATGAACGCGCGCGAGTCGCGGCGCGCCGCCTCGCCGAACTCGATCCGTGGGTGCGTCGCACCGCGCGTCTGAGTAGCATCGCGTTCGCTACGGGGCCGGAGACCGCCGCGAGATTGCACGCGCTCGGTGCCACGGATGTACGCGAACGGACCCAGGTCGGTCTCTCCGCGGAGGAGTTGGCGCGACTGTCGAGACCCCCGTCCCAAAAGCGGGTAGGCGACGGCGTCCGCTTTGTCAGCGTCGGTCGCATGATCGCGCTCAAAGGATTCGATCTCGGCATCCGAGCTTTCGCGCGATCGGCGCCGGCCAACGCCGACTATTGGTTGATCGGAGAAGGTCCGGAGAGGGTGCGCTTGGTGCGCTTGGCGGCAGAGCTGGGCGTCGAAGGGCGAGTGCATTTTCTGGGCTGGTTGTCTAGAGAAGAGACCTTCGATCGCCTCACCAAATGCGATGCGCTTATCCATCCAAGTCTGCACGACACGGGTGGGCTGGCGTGTCTGGAGAGCATGGCTGCAGGCAAACCGGTGATTTGCCTGGCGCTCGGCGGTCCGGGTCTGATGGTGACGCCTGAAACGGGTCGCGCGGTGCCGGCGGTGGGCCCTGCGCAGGCGGTCGACGATCTCGCCGACGCGATGCGCGAACTCGCCGGCACGGAGTGTCGCGACGCCCTCGGACGCGCCGCCCGTCGTCGCGCCAGCACGATCTTCGGGTATGCGAGTGCCGCGAAGGAATTCGCACGGGCGTATGAATCGCTCCGGTCCCCGATCGAGCGAGTCCTGGCGTGAGTTGTTCGCGCAACGGAACCCTAGCCCTTCTCCTGTTTGCTGCGGCGTTTTTTCCGCGTCTCCTGACGACCGTCGGGGCGCCCAAGATCCTGGACTTCGGTCACTTCGCGATCGCCGGCTGGTTGGTCTGTCTCGTCCTCCCCCGCTCACGCTCGGTCGCGGCGCAAACGGTCGCATTGGGGCTGGCGCTGCTGCTCGGCGTCATCAGTGCGAGCGCGCTGCTCAACGGTGCGGGGCTCTTGAACGTGGGGCTCTCTTTTCTCCTTCTGGCCGAACCGTTTCTTCTTCTGCTCCTCTTGGCGGACGAATCGATGTCGAACGCCGAGCGGATAACGCTGGAGCGTTGGATCCTGGGGTTCGTTGCTCTGCATGTCGCGCTTGCACTAGGGCAGTACGTGGCGCTCGGCGAGTTTTCCGACGACGTGAAGGGCGTGTTTCTCGAGCAGGGCGCAGGTCACCACGTTGCTGGGGCGGTCGCCCTCCTCGGAGCGGTGTGTCTACTGGTGCGCGTGGAGACGGTCCCGCGCGTCCTTCGCGTGATTGCGGCAGTTCTCTTCGCCTTCGTCGTGGTCATCTCCGACTCCAAACAAGTGCTCGCCGCCTTCATTCTGTCCCTGTGGGCGCTCGCGCTCACAAAGCTTCGCGATGCCGGGCGCGGGGTCATCTACCTTGTTTTCGGAGTCGGGGTCGTGGCGGGACTGGCTTGGGCGGCGGTCAGCGTGTGGCCCGCACTGGCTGTGTGGGCGGATGCGACGCGGATCGAGACGGGGCTCGGTCAGAAGCTTTCCATCTTCCCGTTGCTGGAGTCCAACTACCGGTCCGGTGCCAACTGGGTGTTGGGTCTCGGTCCTGGCCACACGGTAGGACGGTTGGGTCACATGCTCCCGGCATACTTCGATGTGCTCGAGCCGCTGGGAGCGACGATTTCCCCGGTCACCGAGCAAGCGCTCATCGCCAACGAGTCTCACTGGGTCTCTCACCCGGTCACCGGGTCGAGTGTGTGGGCGCTCACGTTTTTCTGGGCCGGTCTATGGGGCGATCTCGGCATCCTTGGCGTCGCCGCGTACCTGCTCCTGTGGGCGATGGTGTGGAGACGGTTCGCTCGCGACGACCTGTCGCGCTTCATCATCTTGAACGTACTGGTGCTCGGGGCGGTGTTCGCCTGGCCGGAGGAACCGGGATACATGCTCTTCGCCGTGTTCGTCATCGGTCTCGGTCGCAGCCGTGTCTCCGCTGCCGGTGCGGCGCGCCGTCATTCGGTGGCGAGACGAGTCCCTGCGTGACCATGCGTATCCTCATCCTACACAACCGTTACCGCGAGGCGGGCGGGGAGGACCGCGTCGTCGAGGAGGAAGCGGTGTTGTTATCGCGACACGGCCACGAAGTGTTTCGCCACGAGGTTACGAACGAGGACATTGACGACGGCGCGTCCTTCGGCGCAGCGTTCCGCTCGATCTGGAATCGCGACGAGTGCGGCGCGGTGAGGCGGGCGATCCAAAGCGACGACATCGATCTCGTTCACGTACACAATACATTGGCGGTGCTGTCGCCCGCGGTCCTCAGGGCCGCATCGGGGTGTGGCGTCCCCGTCGTCCAGACGCTTCACAACTACCGGCTCGTTTGTCCGAGCGCCGTGCTCTTTCGCGAGGGGCGGCTCTGCACTTCATGCGTCGGCCGGGCGTTGCCTCTGCCCGGCGTCGTACACGGCTGTTATCGCGACAGTCGCGCGGCGACCGGCGTTGTGGCGGCTGGCGCTGCGGTACACGGAGCGCTCGGCACGTGGAGACGTCACGTAGATGCGTTCATCACGCTCAGTCGGTTTAGTCGAGATGTGTTCGCCGAGGCCGGTCTTGCTGACGACCGTCTCCACGTGAAGCCCAACTTCGTCGATCCCGACCTCGGGCCCGGCTCGGGGGCGGCCGGCACGCTCCTCTTCGTGGGGCGGCTTACGGCCGAGAAGGGTGTGCGCACCTTACTCGATGCGTTAGACCGTCTGGCCGAGCGCGCACCGTCTACCGTGCTATTGGGCGATGGCCCCCTCGCGTCGGAGGTGGCCGAGCGAGTCGAAGCGCTCTCCACGACGACGTGGCTCGGTCAAGTGTCTGCCGCCGAAGTGGCCCGCCGGATGGGAGAGGCCGCGGCTCTGGTCGTACCGTCGGAGTGGCCCGAGCCCTTCGGGCGCGTGGCGGTCGAAGCGCTTGCCCGCGGTACGCCGGTGATCGCCGCTCGGAGTGGCGCGCTACCCGAACTCGTTGACCACGGTCGTACGGGTCGACTCTTCACATCTGGTGACGCAGACGCGCTCGCGTCGGAGATCGAAGGACTCTTCGAAGACCCCCGACGGCTGACCGCGATGCGAGGGCCCGCCCGCGACGCTTTCGATGCCTCGTATACCGCCGATCGAAACTACGGACGGTTGATCGAGATCTATTCGAAGGCCCGAGCGGCGCATGCGCTGCGTCGGCGTGCTGCGACAGCGCCGAGCCGGGCCCAAGGGGCTACACCCGGGTGACCCAGGTGTCGTCTGGTTCGTAGCCCAGCTGAATCAACGTCGGGCCGGCAAGAGCGGCGAACGCTTCGGCCGCCTCGCGCGTGAAATGATTCTTCCAATCTCCCGCGACGCCTTTCCGTCTAAATGCAATCGGGTTCTCGGTGCCAGGTTTGCGCCCGGTTTGTCGCTCGAACGAATGCCGCTCGGCGATCGCGACCGAGGTCGTGTCGGGGAGGGCATGGCCCAACCAACACGCGATCCGCGAGATCTCCGCGGGAGTGTCGGATAGCAGGTTCTCGTAGCGCAGTTCCAGCACCTCCGGTCGGTGACGCCAGTCCTCGATATGGGCGGGCCAGGGCGAGAAACACCGATCCCGTCGCGGTCGCACGATGATGGCGAACGGGTGCGTCGACAGGCTCCGTATGAAGGCCGGCAGATTCGCGTGCGTATCCATCGGATCTGCTCCGGGCTGGAATACCGCATCGCAGTAGGCGCGCGCCCGCCGGCTGAACAACGTGCCCGTTTGTAGATGCCGGATCATGTGAAAATAAAGCGAGACGACCACGTCGCGGCCATCGCGGACGACGTAAAGCGAGGGGCTCAAGGAGGGTCGGTACGGCCAGTGCTGGTGAATGACCGGCGCGGGTTTGAGTTGCGCACCCACGCCGGCGAGCGCCTGATCCGACGCCAACGCGGATAGGAGGTCGCGGGTCAGCTCCTTCACCCATGTCCCACCTGATTTTGGGAACTCGGACACGTAAAGGGCTCGCCCGCCCAGACCACGAAGATGGAGGGCCTCCAACGTGCGGTGCCGCACGAGACCTGCCGCGGCGCGGACCTGTCCAACCGCATTCATAACGTCACCTGTTGCACGGGATTTGATTCGGCGCCGAGGGCGGGCCGAGGAGATCGCTCTTTCCGGGGCTTCGATCGATACGCCCGCTGCACGCGCCACAGTATCGCCGAGATCACGCCGGTCGCCGCGATGCGGCCCGCCACGGCGCCGGGGAGTCCCAGCCACCAAACGAGAGGAATGCCGACGATGACCGTAAAGCCGGCCGCGATCGCGAAGGCTCTGAAGACGGCATCAGGACGTTCGTCGGCGAGCAGTCGAGCTCGCCAAACCACGTTGACGGCGCCGAGAATCGGGAGGAGAGCCAGGCCCCATAGAAGGTCGACATCCCCGGCGTACCGGCCGGCATACAAAAGGTCGACCAACGGGACTCGGGCGGCGATCAGGAGGGCGCCAAAGGACGCGGCGCAGACCCCGAAGCCGAGCGCGGCCCGTCGCGTCAAGATTTCGGCGGCCGGTCCGCCTCGTCGTACCAGCGCGGGCAACAAGACAAGCGAAAGCGCGGAGCTCGCGTGCTGCATGGGCATGATCAGGTTGAACAACGCCCGAAACGCGGCCGCGGCTTGCAGTCCGGAAGCCGCGCTGAGCACCAGCGTGAATGCGTTATACGGGACCCAGCTGAGCCCGTTGGTGAGAAGGGTCCAACGCCCAAAGCGGGAGTGTCGAGACCGAATCACGCGCCGCAGCCGGCGAGACGGGGTTGGTCCGCGCGCGATACGAAGGCCGACCAACGGGACGATCGCCGAGACCGCCGCGGCCACGGCCATGATGGCAAAGGCGGCGTAGGGGGAGAGGGATTCGGCCGTCCGTAACGCGAAGATCCCGATTCCCACGACGGTCGCGTACAAGGCGCTGGTCCACGCGGCCAGGGACGATCGACCCACCACGTAGCACGCCCGTCTCACGAGCCATTGAAACAAGATCGTAGAGAACGTGAGAACGGCGCCCACGACCAATGCGATCGGGGTGAAAGGTAGTCCGACGGTCCATGCGACCGCACCGACGACCAGCGCGATCGCGAGCAGCCCGACCGTGACCACACCCTGGAGTTCCAACAGCCCGAGCACGTAGCTCGAGAACACCCGCCGGAAACGACCCGGACCAAATACGAGCATCGGTTCGACCAAGAGTGACGTGTGGGCGATAGATATGAGAAGAAACAACGCGTAGGCGACCGCGAACAGCCCGTAGTCCTGGGCCGGTAACCAGCGGGCGAGCGCGAGGTGGATCGCGAAGGATGAGCCGGAGTGGAGGCCCTGATCCAAAAGGGCCCAAAGGCCGCGAGAGACGGCCGAGCGATTCAGGCGATCTCCCGCCACCCGAGCTGCGACGCTTCGATGCCGGTCGCAGGACCGATGTGGTCCAGTGTCTTCAGTTCCCCTTCGACCGCGTCCAACGTCCTGTCCACGGCGTCCAGCGAAACCCGGAGATCGAGTTCGCCATCGTGGGGGTCGATGCCGACTGGCGAAGGCTCTCCCTCACCCAAGACGTAGGTGTAGTCGAGGTCCATGGTCTCGGCCAGGGCCCAGTAGACGTGACTGACGTCGCTCGGGGACATCAGCTCGACGATCCACGTTCCGGGGTGGCAAAACAGGATGTTGGTAAGTCCGGCGCCGTGTGGCGCGACGACGATTCGGGCTGTCGAGAGCAGCCGCGCTTGTTCGCCGACGGAAAGGCTGTCCAGCGTCACGTTGCGGAAACCGCGTCGCTCGAGCCGCCGGATCAGATCGGGCTCGTTCTCGACGTGCCGATGCGTGACGTGAGTGCGATTGAGATACAGACGCTCCCCGGGGCCACCGGTGTCGTCTTCCGGGAGAAACATCTGTCGCAAGAAATCACAAGCCCATCGAGGGACGTGTCCGAACGCGCCGGGGAGGGTTGGACACACCAAGCGGTCAGCGCGAACGTGCGGATGCCACCGGCTTTCGATGATCTTGGATTGCTCGACTCCCGCCGCCGAGAGGGTTTCGCGTTGATACGAAGCAGAGCACGCGTTGACGATGACACGATCCATCGCCTGCGTTTCGTGACCGGCGCGTTTCAGAACCTCTAGCCGAGGCAGGACGTCGACGAGCCAGTGGTAGTAGCCACCGCCACAGGGAGAGGACAACACGGCGGCGGTGCCGTCGACGTCGAGCAGGGGCCCGAGGTCATCCTCTGTAAAGATGGGGTGCGTTGAGGGATCGGTCGCATAGTCCTCGGTGTCCGCCATGGCGTAGGAAAACTCCGCCAACAAACCGTTGTCTGCCGAAATCGCTGCGATCGCGGATCCCGCTGCAGATACTCGACCACCCGGGATCACGAGGACCTGGGCGGGTAGGGACGCCCGGCCGCGGTGCTGGTGGAACTTCCAGTGAACCGTTCGCCCCCACATCTCGGGTAGGCGTCGGATCCGAGGCGCGGCCACCGGTTCACCCCCGTCCCAGCCCTCCCACGTCGTCGGGGCGCTCGTGACGCCCACGGGTGGCCCGAAGCGCGGTCGAAACGGCCCGAGGATGGCAGCGCGGACGCGGACGAAAAGCCGTATCAGCCAGAGCGCGGTGCGCCGAAGACGTGGATTCCGCTTGGCGATCGCGTGAAGTCTGGGGAGTAGTGAATCAAGGATGTTCTGTGCCCCGCTGGTGGCTGATGCTCGCCTCGCGAAGGAGCAAGGCTCGTTCCGGCGTGAGGCCCCGCGGGGTTATTCGTGCAAGTGCTTTGGCATCGGGATGTTACGAGTCACAGGGGCAACCGCTTTGCCGTGGGTGCTGCAGGTCGAAATCTGACAAGTTCTCGCCGTGGCGTGAAAAGCCTTCACAAGGGCGTGGCCTCGCACGCTCGACCGGAACGGGGACCTCGCTCGGGGCGGGGTGGTGGAAGAGCGAGGGGTCGAGCGGTCGCCCGGCCCCTCGCCGTTGGTCAACCGAGGGGGATTCGCAGCACCTGTCCGGGATAAATGAGATCCGGGTCGGTCAACATCGGCTTGTTGGCCTCGAAGATCAGCGGATACTTCATTGCATCGCCGTACTGCGCCTTCGCGATCTTGGACAAAGAGTCGCCTGACTGAACCGTATAGAAGGTGGAGTCGGGCGCCGGCGTAACGACGTCCATCTGATCGTCGACCTGAGCCACACCGTTCGTATTGCCGAGAGCAAGAATGATCTTCTCTTTTTCGGCCTGGCTGGGGACGGTGCCGGTAACGGTAGCGACTCCGTCGTCGAAGCTGATCTTGATGTCATCGACGTCGAAGCCAAAGCTCCGAACCATCGCAGACAGTGCGCTCGCTTTGGCGGCTTCCTCCGCGGCTTCCTTCTCTTCGTTCTTGCCAATTCCCAGCTTGGCGCCGACGTCCTTCACAAAATCAAATAGACCCATTATTTCCTCCGGAGCAATATCGTTGGTTGGTTGTGGTCGTACGTTCTTATCGACGGCCGCCGAGAAGACCTCCAAGGCCTCCACCGGTCAACAGACCCATCAGGTCATCCGCGATTTCGCCGTCGCCGTCGCGGTCGAACATGGCACGCATGCCCTTGAGCTGCGGTACTGCGGCCTCAGCCGTGCGTCGGTCCTGGCGAAGCATGTCCGAGAGTCCCCCTTCGTCCAGATTGCTCTCACGCTGCTGCTTCCCGAGAACGCCCATCACGACCGGAGCCAACATCGCGAGGAGCGGCCCCACCTTGGCCAGATCGAGGCCACTCGACTTGGCCACGCTTTGTTCGACCAGTCCGCGCCGGTCGCCCAAGGCATGCTTCAGGATGCCTTCGCCGTCCGACGTGTCGCCGGATCCGAACAGGCCGCTGAGATTGTCCAGGACGCTGCCGTCGTGTTTCGCGAGGGCCCGGTGCAGGGAAGCGGCACCTTCCGGCTTCGATGCGTTTCGGGTGAGCGCACCCATCAACATCGGTAGCGCCGCCGCGATGGCGGACTGGGTCGCCGCCTCGTCTGCGCCTACCTGTTTCGTAAGTCCTTCAAGCGAGTCTCCGCCGAGTCGATCGAGTACAATATTCAACAATGACATGTAGTACCTTCCGGTGATGATCACAGCCGGCAACCTACCGGCGGCCTCCAGGACCCCGCCATGGGCGGATCGCATTGGACGTCAATGCGTTGGACCACTCGACCGCGCAATAGTCACATCACCCGAAAATCCATCCATGTCATCCGTTTGGGTCGAGGATGTCGTCGATTCGGACGATTGCGTCGCGGAGGTGAAGCTCGGTCGGTCGGTCGAGGCGGCGTCGCAAGGCACTCTGTACCTCGCTCTTGAGCGTCTGGAGCTCGCCCCGCACGAACGCGCGAATGTCCGATTGAGAGACGTCCACTGTCGTGAAGAAACCCGACAGGCCCGGGATGAAGAAGCCCGGTAGTCCCGCCTCGGACGTCATGAGAAATTCGAGTCGTTCGAGATATCCGCGCTGCAGGTTGCGTCGATAGACGCCAATGGTCGTGCCCCCGGCCAACTCGCCCCAGACCCCACTTCGCAAATCATCGAACATGTCGCCGAGACCGTAATGGTCATCGCCGTTGCGAGCCTCGGTTTCGATCAGACGCTGCATTCGACCCGGATCCAATATGCGATTCACCACGCCGACCTGAAGTCCTCGCATCCGCTCCACCGTCGATGGATTTTCGATCCGCGAAAGAATGTTCTCGTCGATCATCCACTCGGGGGGCGTAAAGGCTTCGTCCGTGAAGAACTGCATCGCCCGACGTTGCGTCTCTGCTCCGACGAATTCGTACACCGGGCCGTCCTGGCCGATGGCCTTTCGCGTTCGCGTCACGCCTCCGACTACGGTGGACACGTGGCCCATATACCGATTCCACTGTCCGATGAGGTTGCTATACAGCTCCGCGAGCTCCGCGTAGTCCTCGCCCGTTCTCTCGTTGCTCGTCCATTCGATGAGATTGGGCACCATTCGTTTGAGGTTGGCGATGCCAAGCGTGCTCGCCTCCATCGCGTCCGAGCCGATGGCCTCCGTTTGGGAGGTCGGATCTATGGGGGTCCCGTCCCCGAAATAGTAGCGCGGATCGCCTTCGTGCTCGCGGATCCAGCTACTCAGCGTGCTGCGTTCTTCATCCGCGTTCTGTCCGAGGATCGGTCGGTATCCCCAGTTGATCGCGTACTTGTCGTACTCGCCGACGCGGGGGTCGAAGCACGCGCCTTCATCTTCCGGCTGGGCCACATAGTTGAAGCGTGCGTAGTCCATGATCGACGGAGCCACGCCGTTGCGGCACACGAAACCAGGAGCACGCAGCGAATCGACGGGGAAGGCCGAGCTGGACTTCATGTTGTGGGGGAGCCCGATGGTGTGACCGACCTCGTGGGCGGCGACGAACTGGATGAGTTTGCCCATCACCGCATCGTCGAACAACACACTCCGAGCCGTCGGATTCGCGGCGGCGGTCTGAATGAAATACCAGTTGCGAATGAGGCTGGCGACGTTGTGATACCACCCGATGTCGCTCTCCAGGATCTCTCCGGAACGGGGGTCGTGAACGTGTGGCCCGAACGCGTTGGGTATCGGTGAAGACAACCACCGAATCACCGAATAACGGACGTCTTCGGGGTGGAAGTCCGGGTCCTCTTCCGGGGTCGGGGCGATTCGTCCCTGGATCGCGTTTCGGAAGCCGGCGGCTTCGAAGGCGACGTTCCAATCCTCGATCCCGGCTGTGAGGTATGGACGCCATTTCTCCGGCGTGGCCGGGTCGAGATAGTAAACAATCGGTTTTATCGGTTCGACGAGCTCGCCGCGACGAAACGCGGCGGTGTCGCTGGGCTCGAGTCGCCAGCGCGTGATGTACCGTCGTGTGATGACCTTCTGGTCGCTTCGTCCATAGTCCACCTGGTTCACACGGAAGAAGCCGACGCGCTCGTCCCAGATGCGCGGTTCCATCGGTTCCTCGGGCAACAGGATCATCGACTGGTTCATCTCGATGGAGATCGATCCGGTCGACGCGTTGGTCGGCGGACGTTGAGCGGAATAGGTGAGTAGGTGTCGGACGTTCACGTTCTGCGGGAAGCTCTTGGCCGACTGGATAAAGCTCCTGCTCTCATCGAGCGACCGGACTCGGTACAGATCGCGGAGCGACTGCCCCAAGCCCAGCATCGGGACGTCCTTCGCGAAGAGAGACGTGGCGTCGATGACCACGGTCGTAGAGTCGTCGTTGTAGGCTTCGACATCGAACGCCTGAAGAATCGGTTCGAAGTTGGAGCTGCGGACAGACTCGAAGATCGGAAGGGAGTCGTCCGCCACGTTCGAATGTGTCACGATCCGCAGCAGCACCTCGTCGTCTTCGCTCCCGTTCATTTCAAAGCGCAGCGTCTGCGTATTGGACTTGAGGCCACCGTTGCTGAGTCCGGTGGGCACGCGCGCGGTCCGAGAGACCAAAAGGATCTCGCGCCCGAGGATGGCGTTCGGGATCTCGAACAGGACTTTGTCATCTACGCGGTGAATGTGAACCATGCCCGAATCCGTAACCGCCGAATCGGTGACGACGTCCTTGTAGGCCGCCGGGTGATCACCTCCGTTGGCCCCCCGAGCTCCTGCGCCTCCCGGCCGGGCGGCCCCGAAGGACGGGCCCGTGGTGGGCGTGGTGCTGGGCCGCACGCAGCCCGCGAAAGAACCAACCAGGAGCGCTGCGAGTAGGAGGGAGTGATGCCAAAACGTGGTGTTCCGATCCATATGATGACGATCCGCGTAGAGGGGGATGAGCGCGTTCACGCAGTCAGGTTTGCGGCCCTTGGACCGGCCGAACCTATGCGGCCGTTGCAACACGGTCTACCAAAATTCACCAGCCGGAGGCAGGCCGGAGGCGGACGGCGAGGTCACCACCGTTGACGGGGCGTCTCGTAGGACCGTACGGTTGTCGTGGGACGCAACGTCCCCGGGGCGAGATGAGCGGTCCATCGTTGGGAGGGTCCGCTCTCGTATCCGGTTTATCCTCAAGGAGGTAACCCCATGAAGAACCGTCTCTTAGCGTTCCCCGTGCTCGCGATACTAGCGGCGTGCGGAGGAGAAGCGACGGAGCAAGCAGTCACGACCGAAGAGCCCCAGGACTACGCCGCCGGGGCGAACGCCGCCACCCCGACGAACACGGCCGCCGGGACGAACGCCGCCGGAGCGAGCGCCGACCGAGCTGCGGTTGCCGCGCTGGCCGACTATTACGAGACCCACTTCAACATGGGTCACGGGTCGATGGTCGCTGGCAAGTTCGCAGAGAACGGCCTGAGCTGGACCGGAAACGGCGGGATGGCTTTCGGTCGGGAGGCGATCGGCGCCGCTCTAACGGCTCAGATCGAGGCCACATCGCCGACGATCGACCTCACGCAGGACGAGATCCTCCTGTTTGGCGATTACGCGGTGACGCGCGGGACGTTTTCGCTCACGGGGACCCTGGATGGCGCAGCGATCGAAAACACGGGCAACTACATGAGCGTCTCCTCCCGCGGTGAAGACGGAACATGGAGGATCGAAGGCGGAGTCAGCAATTTCGATTCGGAAGGTCAGCCCACGACTCCGAGCGAAGCCGCGGTGATGCCCGCGGGCGAAGGCGCGGAATTGTTGGCCGACGGCGTGGGGTACTACGTCACTCACATGAACATGGGTCACGGTTCCATGGTGGCCGAGCGGTATACCCCGGACGCAGTGGCGATGATGTCGGGCGCGCCTCCGCTCATGGGTCGTGCCGCGGTCGAGGGTCGTCTGAACGAGCTCGCCGAGGCGGGCGTGAAGATGGAGATCACACCCTGGTCTGCGATGGAACTCGACGCTGACCATGTGACGGGTATCGGCACGTACA
>JAJCZV010000151.1 GCA_029262175.1 Gemmatimonadota bacterium | reverse complement strand
AGCGGGTAGCGGCATCGGGTCCATCCGATACGAGGCAGACCGCTCGGCGCTCACCATGAACACGAGCGCGGGCAACCCCGGGAGTTGGTCGATCGAATTCATCGACGAGGGCGGACAAAAATGCGTGGGTACGCTGGCGCTCGCTCAGGCGGAGCAAGACTGACGTTCTGTCCGATCGTCTCCAAGATCGCCTGCTGCCGCGCCTGCTCAGGATCCGAGTCGGACTCGACGACCGCCTCATCGAACCGACCGTCTGATGTGAGCGATCTCACCGAGGACCCGGTGACGCGCAAAGCGCCTTCTCCCAGAAGCGCCAGCAGTAGAGCTGCCGCGGGTCACCGCAATTCCGTCGGGCCCTCAAAGGGTCTCACCCGGTGTGCGGCGCCTCACGGCTCGCGATCGCCCGCCGGGCCTCGCGCGTTCGTCGGATTGCGAGCAGCATTTGAAACGGTGCGACCATCTTGGATCGCACGCTGGCGAACGCGCTCTTTCCTCCGCTCTGACAAAACGCGGACAAAACTTCGCCTCTGAGCGGCGAAGCCAGGGCGTACCCCCACCAATAGGCCGCTTTGGGCCGCGTGCGGTGCCGCCACGGTTTGCCACCCGCGAAGTGGAGGATGAACGGATCCGCCAGGTGTCTATTTCGTTCTCTGTCCGCCTCGGTCCCGCTGACGAAATACCAGCGCGTTGGCGGCGGAAACACGTTCCATCGCCCATCGAGAAGCATGGTCTCACGGACCAGCATTCGGTTCAACACGTCCTGATCCGCCATCGAGATGATGTCAGGGTGCTCCGAGACCATCGTTCTGGCCTGGTCTTCGAATCCACGTTTGCGCATGGCGTCGAGGTCGAGCAATAGCACGCCCGAGTTGAAGTAGCGTTCCTGCAGCTGGCCGCTGATCGAGAGGACCTTCTCTAGGTGGCGCTCCACCGTTGGCTCGCCGGCCATCGGTCGACCGCGTATGCGTCGTCGCTGCACATTGAGGTCGACGGCCGCCCCGATCGGACATCCGTCGAGTTCCGTGTCAAAGAGGGCTCCGACATCTCGCAGCGCGACCAGGTCCGTGTCGAGATAGAGCACCCGATCGATATCGGGTAGATGTCTACCCAGCGCGATCCGCTCCATGACAACTTGTTTGGCTCTCGGGAGTTCAGGGTAGGCGGAGGCAGACAAGCTCAGTCGTTGAACACGGACCGCGAAATTTCGCGCGGATAGCGACGTCAGCGCCTCGAGGCGGGCAGGGCTAACGTCCACCACCAGCAGATGCAGAACGTACGATCGATCGGGGTTCGCGTGGGCCGCGACAGAGGTCAGGGCGACCGTGGCCTCGACGGACGCTGCGTCATCGAAGATCCAGGCGACGTGGACGGGAGATCTCATCTATCCGGCTTCGAGGCCGTGGAGTCAGGGGCCAGGGCCGCGAGGTTTGCGGTGCCGCTCTGGCTCTTTTTCGGCCTCATCCGATCGCGTTCAAGATGTCCTCGAGTCGCGCCTGAGCCGCCTCGACCCGAGGCTGTAACTCAGGATCCGCGTCGGCCCACAGCTCGACGAACTCCGCATAGTATCTGGCGGCGGCTGGGAGATTGCCGGCCTCGTACTCTAGTTCGGCAAAGCGCTCTAGTGAGCTGGCAAGGAACTTTGCGTGCGGGACCATGCTCAGCCAATGCGAGGAATCGAGAAAGCGCTGGTAGTGCACGCGGGCGGAGTCCGGCCGACCAGCGGAATCAAATGCCCTCGCCAGCTGGGCCATCGGTTCGAGTTCTTGTGGACGCGGCGAGCTCTGTCGAAACTCGGCCACCGCATCATCGAACCGTCCCTCCAAGCGTGCGATCTCTCCAAGCACGCGGTGCCGCTCGAATCGAAATCCCCGCTGAAAGTCCGGCGGCGTCTCCTGCTCGAACTCTTCGACAAAACGCTTTGCCGCGTCGGCGTCTCCGATCAGGGCATATGCCTCAGCCACGTCCAGATAGGGGCGCTCGACCGGGTCCATCTCGGCCAATGGGAATCTAGACAACGCCGCGTCCAGCTCTGCTCGACCACCTTCCCCTCGCGCCATGGCAAGCTCGACCGCGAGCGCGATCGAGCTTCGTAGCGCCTCCACGGTCGACCCGTTTTCTACCTGAATCGCGGCCACAACTTCCCAGAGTTCGCGGCTCGCCGACAAGCGGCCACGGATGGCAGCGATGCTCGCGACCCATAGTGTCGTGTTGGCGAGCAGGAACGGACTGCCCATCACGGAGTCACGGGCCGCGAGAACGCTGCGTTCGGATGCAGCGTAGTCATGATGGATCGCGGGTCCCATCGCGCGATGCCAGTCAGCGAATGGTCCGGGCGCGTAAACCTCCATCAGGTCCGCGTACTCGTCCACTGCCGCCACATCACCCAGCGTCGCTGACACCTGGGCGAGGTTCATGAAGGGAATCGCGCTCGTCGAGGAGTCGGTCGCGATAGAGCGGTGATACCACTCGAGCGCGGTCTCCAGATCGCCCAGGTTCCGGTACGCCTCACCGAGGTTGTTCATCGCACGGGACTCGGTAGGATCGGCATCAGCGATAGACTCGAGAAACGGGATCGCCTGCCGCGGTTCTCTGGTGACCCCCAAATAGTACATGCTCGCGACCGCATTGCGCTCCCGCTCAGTAAGATGCTCTCGGAGCTCGAAGGCCCGGGTGCGTGCCTTCATCGCGCGTCCCGGCTCGACCCCATAGTTGGCCAGCGCAATCCCGAGGGCATTCCATGCCATCGCGAACGTGCTGTCCTGCTCCGTCGCCCTCGCGAAGAGCGCGATTCGCCGCTGCGCTTCCGCCTCCGGCAATCTCGTGGCCTGCGAGTAGCTACGAAGCGCTTCGAGGCTCGACGTCGTCACGTCAGCCAACGCCGGACTCGCGGCCAGCGATGCCAACGGATCTCCGATCCTCTCCCTGATCCGTCGAGAAAGGTCGTTGATCGCGTCGATCAGTCCTGTGGAATCCCGCGCACTCTCGCGGTGAGACACGAGAATCGCCCCATCCTCGGCCGCGACCACACTAGCCGACAAAACGTACCCCGGGCCCGCCCTGGCCACGTCGCCAACCACGACAGCCTTGAGCCCCTCACGCTTCGCCACCTCGAGTGCGAGCTCTTCGGACAAACCGGAAACCGGCTCGCGCTGCATACGAGCGATGGCCGCGGCCAGAAACGCCGGCTCCGCGAGGCGAACGGCTTCCGCCTGGGAGAGGTCCACGCGCAGAGCTTCTGTGACGACCTCGCCCAGGGTCTCGTCGCTGGTCGAGTTCTCGAAGTCCGCGAGGAGGATTACGTCGCGTTCGCCGAGGACGCCCTTGCCCAAAAGTGTGGCCGCCGGTCCGATCCCTAGACTCCGCGTAATCGTCCACGCGGTGCCCATGACGACCAGCAGGACGAGCGCCGCCACACCGCCGAGCATCGTTCGCTTCCAAGTCAGGGCCCGCACCGCACCCCCGAGGGGAGCCGGTTCGCCCGTCGGGGCCTCGCCCGTCGGGGCCTCTCCCGGCGGGACCTCTTCCACCTCGTCCAGCGATTGCGGCTTCGGCGCAGGACGGCGGGTGGCCATGCCTTTTTGGATGAACGCCGTCACCAGGACGACCGGCAGCCCGATCGCTAGGAGGATGAGCGCAAACGGGACGACCCACCCGGGAAGGGCCAACCCCTCCGTCAACGTCTGCGTGATCTGAAGGACGATCCATGAAAAGGCGAGGTAGAGTCCGGCGACCTGCCACATGGATCGTTCGTGGATCTCTTGAACGACGTTTTTCAAACTCTCGTCCCCCCAAACCTGAACACGCTATGCCAGCCGCTACTGGCGCGTCTGGCTGAGCCGTCTTGCTGCCAGTTCGACGCGCGGCTGAAGCTCCGCGTCTGCATCCGACCACAACGTGACGAGCGCCTCAGAATAGCGGCGAACGCGCGCGGTGTCGCCAGCTTCGGCGCTGAGCTCGGCCAGCCGCTCGTAGGCGGGTCCCAACTGGGCGCCATCCCACCCCAGCCGATCAAGCCAGCGGAATTCGACATACCGTTCGTACGCCACGAGGGCCGAGTCGCGCTGGCCCGCCCCGTCGTAGGCCTCCGCAAGCGTCCACAAGGGACACATCTCGCACGATCCCTCGTCTCGAAGTCTCCGCAAGTCGCGGATCGCTTCCGCGTAGCGGCCTTCACCCACCGCGATCTGGGCCTCAGAGCTCGTGAGGCTTTCTCTAGCGCGTTCTTGTTCCTCTGGCGAGGCGGTACTCCGGAACTCGTCGATGACGTCCCGAGCCAGGTCGGGACGGCCTGCGAAGGTGTAGTAGTCCGAGACGGAGAAGTACGGGCGATCAAGCATCGGGATCTCGGCCCAGGGAAAGCGCTCGAGGGCCGACCTGATCCGCGCCAGGGCGCGGTCCGGATCCCCGCGGGTGCCCGAGTCGACCCACCCCATTTCGAGGGACTCCTCGATGTACTCTCCCGAAAGACCCCGCTGGCCTTGGACCTCCACCGCCTCGGAAAATCGAATCTCCGCTTCTGCGAGGCGCCCGGTGGCGGCGAGGAGATTTCCGAGCAGTCGGTTCGTGTAGGCCCGCCAGTAGGGGACCGCACCAAACTGTTCCAACATTGCCAGCAGCTCGCGCTCGACCGTTTCAGCGTCGCCGTTCAGCCACGCGAGGTGCGCTCGGTATTCCCGCACACCCGGGTTCTCGGGAAACCGGGCCTCGAGCGTATCCACCCAGCCCGCCGCCTCTTCGAGACGTCCGAGCTGCGCGAGGGGCCACACCAGGTTGGTCACGGGAAGCGACGAGGTAGGCTGCGCCCTCCATGACCGTTCATACCGGCGGATCGCCTCGTCGAACCCCGCTTTCTGGAAGATGAGAATTGCAGAATTGTTGAGGGCTTGGTGATCCATGGAATCGGCCACCAGCATCGATTCGTAGGCGGCGAGCGCCTGTTCGTCGTCCTGCGTCACGCTCGTGTGGTAGCTCGCGATGGCCAATAGGCGTTCGCGCGACGTCAGCCGGTCCCGGTACGCA
>JAJCZV010000150.1 GCA_029262175.1 Gemmatimonadota bacterium | reverse complement strand
GAAATCCCATACGAAATAAGATCATCTTTGGGCTGTACTTGCTGAGGGGTTCGGAAGCGTAAAGTACCGATGTAGCTGCCGGGGGACTGGCGCGAGACTTCCTCGGGTTTCGTGTTCGATCAGTCGGTGTCGGCGGGCGATGTACGCCGTACCGACTGCTTCTATGACCTAACCGCCTACCTACGGAGCGAGGATTAAGGAATCCCAGAGCTCGGGTGTGTCTACGGGACAATCAACCCTTGGCGTTCCGAGTGCTTTCTGAAGTGCCCTCCTCATAAGGTTCTGTGTTCTAAGAACGAGTTCGCGCGAAGTGATTTCGCTCGACAACTCAGAATCCAATACAGGGAACTTATACTTTTCAAGAAGCGTCCCACCGTGAACAAGCTTGCTTCGAGCGTCATATAGCATCAACATCAACTTCTTTAGTCTGCGGCGACCATCTAGGGTGTCTTCTAGGTACACAGCAGCTCTCTGGGAAATCCGATGCCTCAATTCACCTTGATCACAATCGGAAAGAAAGAACGCTTCGGCGGCAATCATGAAATCGATCAGGCGATCCTCGGAGTCTCGCTCGTGGGCGCCCTTAGTAAACCACCGCAACGCTATCCGAAGCGGCTTGGACCGCACAGAATGCGCCTCACGGACTAGAGCGGCGATTCTCGGCAACCTTTCTAGGTCATCTGCGTTAAGTCGCTGACCACCACTCTGGAACGCGCCGGAGTCATCGTGCGACTTGTAGCTTACGCCACGGAGTACGTTCCAGCCTATGCACTTTTCGGCAATGAAAGGTACGGTTACTCTCCCGGGCCCAAGAACAGCAAGCGACTCACGAATTTGAGAGATCGTAGTTTCCACCTCGCTCCAAACCGTCCTTTTGACCGGAGGTCCGACATGTCCACCGATTACCTTGGTTGCGACGCGATCAATGGAAAGAAACGCAGTCAGACCCGTCGTGAGCGAATCGATGAACGAGGTTGCCCAGCCATCCGGGAACAGCTCACGACCGCGTGCGTGCGATGACTGGATGTCGATCAACTCAAGGGTCGAGTTTGGCGCGAGTTCGATCTTCGCAATCGGTCCGGTCAGGCCGATCAACGGGGCGGTGAATCGGATCTCGAACGTCGGCGAAAAGAGAAGTGTTTCAAGTGAGGAATAGGCCTGACGAAAGGCGAGCTCGTCTGGCACGTTCGTCGGGTCGGCGTCAAAGGAACAGGAAGTAAGCTTTACGACAATCTGCTCCAGATCTAGATGACTTGCCGCGGCCTCAAAGCCAACCAAGTTATCTAAATGCTTACTTATCTCTGGATCTTCGGTCGCCACCCGTTCGAGGGACGCCCACTCCTCCGTCCCTTTGAGAGCTTTCTTATTGTCGTGGAATAGGACCACGCTGCGAAGTGACGAGGGGATCGGTTCGACTCGCTCGGAAACCTCAGGCGGCGCTTTCGCCTTGAAGATGTTGCAGACCTGGTGGACAACATCCCATAGCGCGGCACGAAATCGCGGATTTCTAGGATCGGGTGGTGCCGCCATCACTACTCCCACTCGATTGTGGCGGGTGGTTTTGAGGAGATGTCGTAGACTACTCTGTTTACTCCTCTGACTTCGTTGCTGATTCTGCTTGAGATTCTTGCCAGGATTTGGTGGTCTATGTGGACCCAGTCGGCGGTCATGAAGTCGGTGCTTTCTACGAATCTTACCGCGATGACGTGCTGACCCGCGTAGGTGCGGTCGTCGCCCATGACGCCTACTGTAGAAATAGGAAGCAAGACGCCGAATGCTTGGGCGATTTTGTTGTACCAGCCGGCAGCTCTGATTTCTTCGAGGATGATATCATCAGCGGCGCGGAGGATTTCTAGCTTTTCTCGCTCTATGGTGCCAATGATGCGGACGGCTAACCCTGGGCCTGGGAAGGGGTGGCGCCAGACTAACTCTTTGGGGAGACCGAGGTGCTCGCCTACTTTGCGGACTTCGTCTTTGAATAAGTCTCTTAGCGGTTCGATCAACTCGAAACCTAACTCCTCGGGTAAGCCGCCTACGTTGTGATGGATTTTTATGTTGGCGGTTTTTCCGCCTAGTCCGTGGCCTGACTCTATTACGTCGGGGTATAACGTGCCTTGGGCTAGGAATTTTGCTCCGTCAATTGTTTTTGCTTCGTCCTTGAAGACGTCTATGAACTCGTGACCTATGATGATTCGTTTTTGCTGGGGATCGGAGACGCCTTTGAGCTTGGTTAGGAAGCGTTCGCCTGCGTCAACCACATGCAGGTCTACCTTGAAATGGTCGCAGAAGGCTGACTCGACCAGATCGGTCTCGCGGTTTCGCATTAGGCCGTTGTCTACGTAGATGCAACTAAGGCGGTCGCCGATTGCTTCGTGGATCATTGCGGCGGTTACGCTGCTGTCTACGCCACCGGATAGGCCGCAGATGACGCGGTCTTTGTCGCCGACTTTTTCTTTGATGGCGGCGATGCCGTCTTTGACTACATTTGCGACTTGCCAATCACCCTTGCAGCCGCAGATGTCGTAGACGAAGTTTCTTATGATTTGTGATCCCTGGGGAGTGTGGGTGACCTCTGGGTGGAACTGTACTCCGTAGAATGGTTTTGCTTTGTGCTTGGCGGCGGCGAAGGGGCAACTCTCGGTCTTTGCTAGCGGAATAAAATCGTCGGGGAGATGTTTTACGATGTCGCCGTGACTCATCCAGGCGGATGTTTCTTTGGGGACGCGGGCGAAGAGTGGGTCGTCGCCGATGATTTCTACTTTAGTTCTGCCGAACTCTCGGGACTCTGAGGATTTGACCTGTGCGCCGAGTAAGTCGCAACCTAATTGCAGACCGTAACAGATGCCCAGGACTGGGATACCCATGTCTACGATTTTTGGATCGCAGCGGGGAGCGCCTTCTTCGTAAACGCT
>JAJCZV010000149.1 GCA_029262175.1 Gemmatimonadota bacterium | reverse complement strand
CGCCTGCCTGCCATCTCCTCGAAGTCTGGGTTCGACAGCGCCGCGAGTTCCTCCGGTGACACCGTGGCCCGGAGAAAGGGATCGTCGAAATCACCTGGGCCAACAAAGAGCGACAGGGTGGGAGTCATCATGAAGCCAACCGCTGCCATTCGGTCCGCCATATCGGCGTCGGGCAACGGCATGTCCTGCGTGGCGTGAACGGCGCCCGAGGCCCCGCCTTCCAGGGCAGCCTCCAACTCGTCGCGGGAGGTTACGTGCGCAAGAACTCTGAGGCCATGCGTCGACGCCTCACCCACGATGGCTCGGATCGTCTCGACCGACATCAGCGGATGGTCGTTGCCGAACGGAGTCGGCCCAGACTCCACGGTGATCTTGATCGCGGCCATCCCGCCAGCAGCGCGCTCCCTTACCGCTGTTCGCGCTGCGTCCGGGGTGCGGACGAATGACATTCCGATCCCGAGCGAGTACAGGTTCACGGGTTGGTCGAGAGGAGTCGCGGCGGCCAACCGATCCGCCGCTTCACGTAACTGGACGGGGAAGATCGTGTAGATGGGGTGGGTACCCTGTAGGGTGAGATGCCCACCGGTGCCGTAGATGTAAGGGGACCTGAGAATACCGGCCGCACGGCGCTCACGGAGTGCGCGGATGGAATCGGTACTCCCGGCTGTCGCTCCAATTTGAAGGATGGTCGTCACGCCATAGTAGAGTTCTCGCGCCAGCGACTCCTCCTTGTCATCTGGCCGAGTGGGGAGTGGGGCACCCAGCCCAAAGTGAAAGTGCGTGTCGGACAGACCCGGAATTACGAACTTGCCGGCGGCGTCGATGACACGGATGTCACCCGGGGCGTCCAAAGAACCGTCCGGTGCGACGGCAACGATTTCCCCGTCGCGGACTAGGATGGACATCCCGGACCGCGGCGCCCCGCCGGTGCCGTCAATCAGGGTGGCCGATGTTACGAGAAGGCCCGTGGCCTCCTGAGGAGTCCGATCGGGATCGTCGCAAGCCTGGGCCACGAGTGACACGAGGATCACGAGCAGCGCCCAACGGGACCTTTTCTTTGTCGGCACTCCGATCGCTCCTCCCTGTGGCTTGACGCTTCGCGATTCTGCTACGGACCAATGTGGTCGAGTGCTCGAAATGCGCGACACCTAAGACGATTCACGGATAAGGTCGCCGACGGCCTGCCACGGTCTCTTCGAGCCAGGCGACTAGATCCTGCGACCCCGACTGCTTCGCCGCATCGAGCGGAGTTCGTTGGTCGTGTCCCACCCAACCTACGTCCGCTCCGCGTTCGAGAAGCAGCGCGGCAGCGTTCCGTTGCCCCCCTCTACACGCGTGCCAGAAGGCGTTGGTGATCTCTCGATCGGATGGCTCCGGACGGTTGGCCAGCACGAGCTTCACACGGTCCACCAGTCCAAGCGCGGCGGCTTGCCACAACGTCGTCTTCGCACCACGCTCTAAGAGCCGACGGGCGGCATCCCACTGTGCGAAGACGACCGCATCCGACATCGGCGTCCCCCCAGTCAGCACTGCGCCCATTGCCTCGAGGTCGGCACCTAGCTCAATCAGTGTGTCCAATACCTCTACGTCGTTGCAACTCGCCGCCCAATGCAGCGGAGTCTCGCCAAGGTCGTCGGACTCATCCTTTGCGAGCCTCGCACTCGGATCGGCACCCGCGAAGACGAGCGCCCGCACCACGTCAGGCCCGTTCGGGAAGTGACCTGGCCAATCGGTCGCAATGTGCAGCAGAGTACGAGTCACGCCCCGACCATCGGCGATCCCCGCCCGCGCCGCCCACGAGTTGTCCGACAAGAGTTGGCTGAGCGCCGCGACGTCACCCGCTTGGATCGCGCTCGTTATCTCGATGGCGAGAACATCAGTGGCTTCGATCATCTTCAAGGCAACCGTAACCCTTTCGGTCTTGCGCCCTCCGTCACATGACGGCGGTTCTGCTGCAGCTAACGTCGTGGGTGCGCGCGGCGCGTGCGCGACTGAGGGCGCTCCATCATTACCAATCGCCCGCTAGAGCGCAGACTTGCACGCTCATCCCTCCAATCGTCGTACATCGGTCCCTGAAGTGCTCATGATGCAAAGGCCAAAGTCCCCGTCTCGATTCGAGATGAACACGATGTTCGATCCATCCGGCGACCAGCTCGCCATCATGTCCGCGGCCGGGTGACGGGTCAGGTTACGGAGATCAGACCCGTCCGATCCCATCACATAGAGCTCGTCGTTTCCATCGCGCCGCGTCGAGAAAACGATGTGCCTACCATCCGGAGACCAACCGGGCTGGTGATCGCGAGCGGGATCCGCCGTGACGTTCGACCTCTCTCCACTCGAGGCGTCCAGCGTGAAGACGTCACGGTTGCCGCCGACCTCGTATTCCAGCACGAGGAGCGCCTCGTCCAAAGACTACGAAGCGTAGTACTCATTACCAGGCGTCTGTGTCAGACGGGTGTCAGCGTCATCGCCTAGCGCTCGTTCGTAGATCTCGGCGTTCCCGTCGCGCTCGGAATAGAACAGAACCCGGTCACCAGAGGGCGCCCAGAAGGGTGCGCCATCCCAGCCGGGGCTCCGTGTGATCTGGCGAACTTCTCCCGTCGCGATTTCCAGCAGGTGGATCTCTGGATCACCGGTTCGATCCGAGTCAAAGACGATACGCCCCCCATCGGGCGACCAAGATGGATGAGAGTCCACGCCCGACGAGAACGTGAGCCGTTCAAGCCCCGTCCCGTCCGCGCGTATCAGATAGAGTTCGGCGTCTCCGGACCGATCTGAACTGAAGACGATCTGCGAGCCGTCCGGGGACCAATGAGGATAGGAGTTGAATGCAGCCAGCTCCTGGGCACCCGTGCCCGTCCCGAGAACGGCCGCCGCAAACCCGACGCCGATTCCGCGCAACCTGAATATCATGGCAATGGCTATGTTAGGAAGCCCCGGGCGGAAGCGGGGAGCGGACGTTGTCCACAGCCGCATCGACCTGCGTGCGAAACTCTTCAATGTAGAGATGGGGTGCGACCTCCCTCCACCACTTCGCCCCAGCTTTCGTTTCCAGGAGTTGGCGTACGATTGGAGCGAAGAGATCCAGCGCCGAGGACGAGTCTAGATCCGAATACCCAAGCTCAAGGTTCTGCTGTCCAACGAGATTCTCGATCGTTGCGATGTAGGTGTTCACGAAGGCCACAAACCGCGTCGCTTCCGTGTCGGACAATTCCTCACCCGCCAGAGCCCGGGTGTAAATCTCGGCGAGCTCACCATCGCTTGCGAGCCGCCAGTTCAACTCGTTGAACAAGATGGTGATGTCGTGAATGGAGCTTGCCTGAGCAAACTCGTTGGACCGTACCAGGGCGCGGGAGTTGTGTCGGATTTGAACGGTCAGGTAGACGAGCGTGGCGACGGTAGCGATCGCTGCGATGATCTCGCCGATATTGCCGAGGTCTTGAAGAGACACGTAACTGCCTACCTCCGGGGCTAGCGAGACGTGTGCACGGGCTTCCTAACGGCTCTGCGATTCCGCTGCGGACATCGTAGGCGGGGCGCACAAAGCGCGCGAGGCTAGACCTTGGTCCGCTAGCAGCGATCGCTTGTTAGGTGGTACTGCGTTCCCAGGTTGCCACAGGACCCTCGTGGACTTCGAACAAAGGGTGGGCGGACAGGGCCGAAGCGGCCGGAAGACGGCCCAAACACTCGGGTGCCCGTCGGCTGAGCTTCGCTCGGAGATGCTTGAGTTCGTACTCCAGCTGACCGCGTGAGACGCGCAGCAGCTCCCGGTTCCGGACCGGGCCGATCCGCGACCGATCGAAATCATACCCTCGATGCTCCGCCTCAGAAGCGATGGACGACAAGTAGCTGTTGATCGCGGATAGCGGGGCAGGATGGGCCCGAAATCGATCAAGTTGAGGGTGATTGCGATATCCAATTGTCCGTCCCCGAATTACCGCGCGAGCCAAGAGCCCTTCCCGCCACAGGGCTACCAAGCCTTTCCCATCGAGATACGACGGATGGATGCTCCAGAGCCTCAAATCCACTCCTTGCGGAACGAGCTGACGGATACGCGATTCTGCTGCTTGGTCGGCCAGCAAGAATCGCGTGGTGGTCGCGTCAGAGTGCTAGGGGAGACCGTGGTGTTTCGCCATCTGCTCATCGCTCAGCCGCAGATACCGAGCGGCGTTGTTGTATAAAATGTCGCGTTTTTGGCTCTCGCTCAGGAAGCTGGCCGTCTCGATGCTCTGTATGCTGACCTCCAGAGCTTCGGGCCAAACCATTTGGTCCGATCCAAACATGATGCGTTTACCAAATCCGGCCTCGACGATGCGACGCAAATACCGGTGGAACTCCGCTCGTGGCAGGCCCCAACTGATCACTCCTACGCCTACGTAAATCTGCGGATGCGTCCACATGAGCGCCAAGAGGTCATCCAGCATCGGCCATCCCGAGTGCATCACATACAACCGGAGGTTCGGATGCCGTAGCAGCGCTTCTTCCAAGATGAGTGGGCTATGGAGCCGCGCCCGATAACCCGAGAAGCCGAGATACGGAGCACCCGGAGGTCCTGTCCCGATGTGGATGCCCACCGGGATATCAAGCTCCTCAGCGAGAGCCAGGTATGGCTCAAACGTCGGATCCGTGGGTTCAAGCCCCCGGTATTGGATCGTGACCTCGCTGAAGACCTCTACACGGCCGTCGAGAAACTGCGCTCGGAGCGATTCCACGGAAGGGCTTCCCGGTCCCCCATTAAATAGGATGCCTGGGATGACTCGATCCGGCGCCCGCTGCTGCCACTCCGACGTTAGCGCCCCGCTGGTAATCCCGATCACGTTCCGGCGTTCCGCGACCGCCAACGTACGCTCCATGAGCTCGATATCGGTGGCGGGCGACCAAATCGGATCTGAGCACTCCGGCTCCTTCTGAAACGTCAAGAACGCCTCCGGCCAGGATGCACCTGTTTCTACCGTCGGCCAGGCCTCGACCGGAAGGCATAGACCCAGGGGAGGCGGACCTTGATCCGTCGCACGCTGCGCATGCAAGTGCACGTCTATGATGGGAGGTGGGCGTTCCTGCCCGCCCACTCCAGATGCAAACACGAGGATCGAACAGGTGAGTACACAGCCGGTCTTCAAGAGACGCTCCCCCTCAGCTCGTTTGCGTTCCAACGGTTCGCGATTCCACTGCGGACATCCTAGGGGGGGTACTCGGAGCGCGCGAGACTAAAACACGGCCGTCAGCAGCAATTGCTCGTTAGGTGGCGAGCGCTCGCATCAGAGCCACCGGCGAACTCGTCGTTTATAGGCCAAGTACTGCTCGCCGAACTTCCGCTCCAAGTAGCGCTCTTCGGGTTTGATGGCGAACTGTTGGAGGACCCAAGCGCCGAGGGGTGTCAAGATCAGCACCCAGAGATTGGATAGGAGGATCCCGAATCCAATGGATCCGAGGACCATCTGTAGGTACATCGGGTTGCGGGTCAAGCGAAACGGACCGCGCTGAATAACCTCGGTGGTGGGTTTCCACGGGTTTTCCGCCTGTCCGGACCCGCGGACCAGCACTACGGACCAAAGCCCTAGGCCGAGGAAGGCCCCCAAGATGATGAGCGCGCCGGCCCCATAGCGCATGGGGCCCTGGAGCGAGAAGTAGGATTCGAGCGGCCAGACGCGCTGGAGCCCGACACCGCCCAGAATGGTGACTAGGGGGACACCAGGCGGAAACACCCGAACCCTTGCTCGGTCCGGACCGTGTTGGTCGTGAGTCGTATCTGGCAGTGTCGGCCTACCCTCGAAGATCCACCTAACGGATATGCGATTCTGCTGCGAAACATCGTAGGTGAGGCGCGCGGAACGCGCGAGACTTGGGTGTATCCGCCAGCGGCAATTGCTTGTTGGGCGGCGCGCGAGTCCCAATACCCTCTCTCTGACGAGGCGGTAGCACCGACATCGGACCGAGCCCCAGTAGACCAAGCTCGTGGTCACCGTCGTGGCCGGTGACCGGTTGCTCGGGCTGGCCCGGTGACCAATCCTGCCACACCACTAGCCGTATGAGACAGCGCATCTCGACTAAGGAGCCCCGGGATGACCGACTACGAACTGGCCTCACTTCTTATGGACGTCGTCAATGCCATGGGTGGGTCATTGGCGAACTTCATGACGGGCGCATTTGCAATGCTCGCCGCCGGCTACCTCGTTGCGCATCACCTCGACCGAGTCGCAGCCACCTTGGTCTCCGTCGTCTACACGATCTTCTGCGTTGGTATGTTCTTCGAAGCTTGGGGTCTCGGGACCAACATGGCCCTACTCACGGGAGAGATCGCCTCGCAGGCGGGCATGCCAGGTTCGTCATTGGATTGGCACCCGGCGGCGACGGGACACTCAACCGAGCACGTTCGCTACACCGCTGCTGTTGTGTACCTGATGATCTTCGTCGGAACGATGTGGTTCTTCTTCAGGATGCGGGCGACCGGGGGAGCCGGGTTCCAGCGTGCCTCGCCGCAGACGCCCGCAACCTGAACGTGCGGCGTGAGGCGCGCGAGACTACTGGGTGGCCGTCAGCAGCACTCGCCCGTGAGGAGGCCCGACACCTAGTTCACGACGGCCCAGACAATCCCTTGCTGGATCAGTCCGAAACGCTAGCGGTAGCCCCAGTGCACGCACATGATTCACCCTGGCGCTCCCGGAAGACCCTGCGGCGCACCAGCAATGAGGACGAGCCAATGAGAAGTCGAGCGATCGTACTGTCCCTGATCACCCTGGCGTTCACGGCAGCACCGTCGAGTGGGCAAGGCTTGGGCTTAGAATCAGCGACCGAGCTGCTCGACGAGTGGGTAGACCTGTGGGGATCGTACGATTTGAACGTCGTCGAGGATCTCTTTGTTCGAGATCAACGACTCACCTACTTCTCTTCGGAGACCGAGGGCCTCATCCAGGGGTTCGACGCGATTGTAGAACATCATCGAGGATTCGGGTTCGAGGTCGGTGGCACGGCCCGGGACCAAGTCATCTGGGTCGAGGACGTTGAGATTGTCGACTTCGGCCCGACGTCACTGGTCGGCGCGATATGGTTCTTCGGTGATCCGGAGTCACCTGCGAATGCCCAGCGAGGCCCAATGTCCCTGCTCGCAGTTCGCACAGCAGACGGCTACCGCATCGGCCATATGCACTTCGCGACCTACTCCACACCCGACCCATAGAACCACCCCGCGGCGGCCTCGGCGGTCTCGCCGAACCTACGACCCACTTCCTTTGGAGGGTACGTCCCATGCGGATTTGGCTTGCACTTATGATCGCGCTTGGGTCCTGCGTGGTGTCCAAGCTCTCCGCGCAGCAGAACGACCTCCCTCACGCATTCCCCAGAGAGGGGGCGGTTCAGATCGCGTCGAAGGATTGGATTGACGTGTGGGAGGTGACTTGGCCGGTGAACTCTCCGACGCCGATGCACCGACACCGCTTCGACTAC
>JAJCZV010000148.1 GCA_029262175.1 Gemmatimonadota bacterium | reverse complement strand
ATCGCCCATTCGGTTCTGGGCGAGCGGTACATCTTGAGGCGGCTGTTTCGTCGCGACGATCTGCCAAAGCTATTTGGCAGTCCCGAGTTTACGGTTCGCACGCTCCGATTCGCCTGGCACGTCACGTCCGTCGCCTGGGTGGGATTCGGAGGAATCGTCGTTCTTCTGGCCCGGCCGCCGATCACCTCGAACGGTATCGGCCTCGTGGTCGGGTGGACCTTTCTCATCCACTTCGCCATCGCGTTCGCCGGATCTCGCGGGAAGCACCTCTCGTGGCTGGTGTTCCTAGCCGTCGGGATCATCGTCATCTACGCGACTCGCGCATGAAACGCTCGATCCTCCTTTACAGCTGGCGCTGGCGAGCGGCGCGTTCTCTATCGGTCGGTGAGGACCCCGAGAATCAGTCGGGATGGATACTCGGCCGATCGGTACACCGTCTGCGTCGCAGTCTTGTAGTCGTCTGGAGAGGCGCGGTAGGTGTCGACGAACGTCTGCGGGTTCCGATCGTAGGCTGGGAACCATGAGCTTTGGACATGCACCATGATTCGGTGTCCGGCCTTGAACGTGTGAAAGCGGTCGCGGAGATCGAGGTCGATGGTGGCCACCTCGCCCGGCACCATGGCTTCGGGCTCTTCGAGGCTGTTTCGGAAGCGCCCGCGCATGATTTCTCCCGCGAGGTGCATCTCGTAGCCCCCCATCTGCACTTCGCAATTCGCGCTCGCGGGCGCGTCGTCCGGGTAGACGTCGATCAGTTTGACGATCCAATCGGAGTCCGTGCCTGTCGTCGAGACGAACATCTCAGCCAGGATCGAACCGGCGATCGTGAGATCTTCTTCGAGCGGTTCGGATCGATAGACCAGCACGTCGGATCGCGACGACGCGAAGCGCTGATCTTCGACCTTCCAAAGGTGGCCGAGCGTGGTTCGCTCTTCCGTCGAGAAGGGGACCGGGTTGGCGGGATCGCTGATGTAGGTGTCGGAAGCAGATTGGTCGACCGGAGCTTCGAAGGACAGCGTCCCGTCGGGTCCCAGATAGAGATTCGTCGGCCGGACTCCGGCCGGCGGCCACGAATCGTAGGTGCGCCACTCATTGGCGCCGGTAAGAAAGACGTTGGCCTCCGTCGCATCCCACGTTCCCTGTTCCTTTAAATGGTGCTCAAAGAAGGGGAACTGGATCTCACGTTGGAAATGGAGCGACGTCTTCGTGTCGAAAGCGATACAACCGAGGAAATCGCCCTCCATCCGCGCCCAGCCACCGTGTAGCCACGGACCGACGGCGAGCGTGTTCTCGGTCGCAGGGTTGTTCGCCTCGATCGTTCGGTAGATCGACATCGGTCCGTAGAAATCTTCGGTGTCGAACCAGCCCGCGACGTTCAGCGTCGCCGGTCGAATGTCGTCGAGGTGAAGGAGGGCGTTCTGGCGCTGCCAATACTCGTCATAGTTGGGGTGATCCATGAAGTCCCTCCACGCCGGGACTTCCCCGTGGAAGTAGAGCTCATCGAGGGTGGCGGCCGAACCGGCGTTCAGGAAGAAGTCGTAGCCCGACGGTGTGCCGTAGTCGAAACGGGCGCCACGGCTCTCGGTCGGACCATCGCGTTGGCGCGCGTTCCCCGACAACCAAGAAAACGCATACATGATTCGAAACGCGCCGTTGTGGTGCCAATCATCGCCGACAAACATGTCCGATGGCGACGCCTGAGGTGAGGCTGCGACCAGCGCGGGGTGCGCATCGACCATCCCCATGACGGTTTGCCACCCGGGGTAGGAGATGCCCCATTGACCGACACGGCCGTTGTGATTCTCGACGTTGTCGAGCACCCATTCGATCGTGTCGTAGTTGTCGGTGCTCTCATCCGCCGCTATGGCGGCTTTCGGTTCCGCCGCCAACGGACGGATGACCTCAAACTCACCTTGCGACCTGAACTGCCCGCGCACGTCTTGAAACACGAAGATGTAGCCAGCTCGGTCAAATTCCGCGGTGGGACCCAAGGGATTGCGATACTCGGAAGCTTCGTAGGGGCCGATCGAGTAGGGCGTGCGAAAGAGCAACACCGGATAGTCGCGAGATCGGTCGACCGGCGCGTAGACCAGCGTGTACAGCTCGATGCCATCGCGCATGGCGACCATGTGCTCGGACTTCTCATACGCCTGGGTCAAATAGCTGAGGTGCGCCTCGGGCTCCGGCACCGCCGCACCCGTGGGCGCCACCGTCAGCGCCTCCGGATTCGGCCCGGCCTCGGATCGTTCCGAAGAACAAGCGGCCACGCCGAGCACGGCGGCGAAGAGGAGGGACTCGACTCGACGGATCGGACCAAATCGCATGTTCAGGTTCCCTTCGTAGCAGCAGGAAGAACGCGGCGGACGGCGCTCGATGATCCGCTAGAGGCAACATATCCGTGTTCTGCTTTGAACGAGAGTCCGCTGCCATCCTGTGAAGGAGTCCATCGACCCGTGAGTGACGTTCAGATCGGGTGCGCGTTGTCCGCGATCGTCTTCGACATCGCGGTCTTCGACGAGTTCTTCAAAGAGTTGGTGGCGTCGGGCGCGCTTCTCGATCGCATCGCCTTCGATACGGATACGGTCTTGGGCCGTCGCAATGTGACCGTCAGACGCGGTGCGTCACATGCGGGCCAACCGGGACGACGCGCGAGCCAACAACCTTCTGACGCGGTTCCGGGACCACCTCGCCGGCGAGGACGCTCCGCCGTAAACGGCAGATATCCCGCGCGCCTGGGCACGGCACCTACTATCCTCCTATTCATGGATACGAACAGGACAAAACGTCCGCGCATGAACTCGACGACCTGGGCTGGCCTCGTTTCGCTGGCGCTGGCCGCCAGCCTCGGGCCCTGCGGTTTGGCGGCCCAGGTTCCGATCGAGTCGGAAGTCCGTCAGATCTTGACGTTCTCGTTTCTCCCCGGAAAATCTGGCGAAGCGCTCGCGGTGTTTCGAGATCGAGCCATCCCGCTCTATGAGCGCGATGAGGCGATGCGATCGTTCCGGGGCTTTCGCGAAGTCGAAAGCCCGATCCAACTCGACCTCATCGTCGTGAGCGCGTTTGCCGGGATGGCCGGGATGGATGAGTCCAACGCGGGTCTGCGAGCCCTGGCCGAGGAGGCCGGAACCAGCATCGGGGCGATCTATGGAGGCATCGGCGCCTTGTCGTCGGGTCACACCGACCAGTTCGTCGAGATGCTCCCGGCATTGGGGACCGGAGACGCGTCATCTCGCCGGCTGACCGCGTTCGTTTGGTATCGCGTGCTTTCTGGACAGAACGATGCGTTCGAGCAGGCGCTCGAGAGGACCGTGGTGCCTCATGAAGAACTCGAGGGGATCGCCTCTGCCACCGGTCGTTTCCTCGTGTCGGACGGCTGGTCGTACTTGCGGTTCTTGGCGTTCGATTCGCTCGGAGACTATCAGGCCTACTGGTCGAACCTGGAGGCCGTGGGTGCCAGCGACGGCGTCGCAGCGCTCACCGCCGAGCGACGCGAAGTGATCGTGGCCGGCGTCCCGGAGCTGTCCGTCCGAGAATAAGTCGCGCGCGTGGAGTGCTCCTAGGCCGACTCGTTGCCTTGCGGCAGTTCGTCCTCGCTCGACAGGTTGTTTGCGCCGGAGGAACACCCGCTCCTGGCGCGGCGTAGGTGGCGGCCTAGCCACTGAACTCCCCCGAGACACCGACTCTATGCCCGACGAACGACGATACGACGAAGAGGAAATGGCCCTGATTCTCGAACGGGCCTTGACCAGCGATCAGGAGTTGGCGCCGGCCGCGGCACCCGAGGGGATGACGCTGGCCGATATCCAAGACATCGCGGCGGAGGTCGGAATCCCGCCCGAGCGAATCTCACGCGCGGCTCAGGCTGTCTCGGCAGAGAGCCGATCGGTCGCGCCAGTGGCACCGGCCACCCTGCTGGGTGCGCCCCGATCCGTGTCGCGGACGGTCCAGATCGAACGAGCGCTCACCGATGACGAGTGGATGCGGCTGGTTGCGGAACTTCGACAGACGTTCGCGGCGTCGGGGAGCGAGAGCAGTCAGGGCCCGCTACGGTCGTGGCACAATGGCAACCTACAGGTTCACGTCGAGCCCGATGCGAGCGGATACCGAGTTCGGATGCAAACCTTGAAGGGGAATGCGGTGGTCGGCGCCATGGCGGGGGCCGCCGTGTCGATCTTTGGTATGGTCATGTTCCTTGCGATGATGATCGGTGGCGACGCCAACGCGAGGCAAATGGCGATGTCGATTTTGATGTCCATGGGCGGGCTCGCCCAAGTGATCTACACGAGAGCGTCCCTACCGCGCTGGGCGCTGGAACGAGGCGACCAGATGGAGCGATTGGCAGAGCGCATCCCGCGCCTCCTAGAGGAGTAGTGGCGCCCCCAAAGCATGAGGTGCGCTATCGGGAGGCCGGTGTCGAGGATGTTGCGCTCCTAATGCGCGCTCGTTGCTCCGACCCCGGCGGACCGGCGGACCGCCGCACGGCTCTCTATCTGGCAGGGACGCATCATCCGCAAAAGGCGTTGGCTCCGCGGGTGCTTTACCTGGCGACGTGCGAAGACACCGTGGTCGGGTACATCGCTGGGCATCTGACTCGAAGGTATGACTGCGATGGCGAACTACAGTACCTGTGGGTAGACGAAGAGCTGCGTCGGCACGGGATCGCTTCTGAGCTTCTACAGCGGTTGGCGCAGTGGTTCGTCGCGCAGGACGCGTCGGAGGTTTGTGTCGATGTCGGGACCGACGCCGCGCGCGCGTTCTACTCGGCTCGAGGGGCGACCGAGCTCAATAGGCATTTTCTCGTGTGGCGCGACATCGAGGACTCTCTGCTAGGCGCGGCCAGCGAGACCGGAGGCGACGTTTGAAGGGCCCTCGCACGATTACCCTGGGCTGGAGCGGGGTCGTGATCCTGGCCGCGTCGTGGGTCGTGAGCTCCGTGTGGCTCGTCGCTCGACTCCCGACGGCAGAGTGGGTCCCCGTCGTCATTTCCGGCGCGGGTCTTCTTATCGCACTCGCCGTTTCCGTGTGGAATGTATCCGAGCAGCGACGACTCGCGCAGATGAACTTCGCGGTCACGTTGTGGGGGCAGTGGGCGGAGGAGTCCATGCTCAAAGCGCGAAACATCGCCTGGGATACACTGGTTGCTCTCCCGATCGAAGACGGCCGCAAGAGGATCGGAGAGTTGCGAACGGGAGGGGCGGATGCCGAGGCGCAATATCGGAGCGTCGCGCGCGTGAACCACTTCTTCGCCGATCTCAACGACTTCCTCGAGGGCGGCCTGCTCAATCATCGTGACGTCAACGCGCTCTTCCGCGACACACTCCAAGCGTACTACTGCCACCTCCTGGTCGTAGATATCGCGCGGGGGATGGAGGAGGCAGCCGGGGCGAATCAACAAATATGGTTCGAAAGCAAGGTTCTCGGACTGGCCGACCAGATTCGGCTCCGTCACCCTCGGCACTACGCACGCTATGGTGACACGCTGGCCGCCAATCTCGAAGCGGCCGGGCGTAACTAGGGTCGCTGAATGACAAGCCCGGGGCCTGTAAGCCACGCCGAACGAATGCTCGACGCTTTCGGCAACATCGACGTGTACCTGTTCGATCAGCTGTTGCGAGGCCGGATCACTCCGTCGATGCGAGTGTTGGACGCTGGGTGCGGTGGAGGTCGGAACGCGAAATACCTCATGCGGAACGGCGCCGATGTGTTTGGCGTCGATCGAGACCCTGAAAGCATCCGACAGGTACGGACGCTCGCGGCTGAAGTGGCGCCGGACCTCTCCGGAGACAATTTCCAGGTGGCGGACCTCGCCGACCTCCCGTTCGAAGGAGGGCAGTTCGACGCGGTGCTATGCAACGCCGTCCTCCACTTCGCGGATGACGAGCCGCACTTCGAAGCCATGATCGGAGAGATGTGGAGGGTGCTGGCCCCGGGCGGGGTGTTCTTCGCTCGGCTCGCCTCGGACATCGGCATCGAAAGGCGCGTGACGAGGCGCGAGGGACGTTGGCACCGGCTTCCGGATGG
>JAJCZV010000147.1 GCA_029262175.1 Gemmatimonadota bacterium | reverse complement strand
TGGCGGGATTGTTTTTTCAATCCGGTCAGTTGTGCATCGAGAGTCACGAGAATGTCGCCGAGGCGCTCGAGATTTGTTTCCGCGCCGCGCAGGCGGAGTTCGGCTTCATGGCGACGTGAATGCAGACCGGTGATGCCGGCCGCCTCTTCGAGCAGGCCGCGCCGTTCGGTCGGCTTGGCGTTGATCAGCGCGCTGATCTTGCCCTGGCTGACCAGCGCCGTCGAACGCGCGCCGGTCGCCGAGTCGGCGAACAGCAGTTGCACGTCCCTGGCGCGGACCTCCTTGCCGTTGACCCGGTAGGTCGAGCCCTTCTCGCGCTCTATGCGGCGGCTGACGTCCAATTCGCCGGCGTCGTTGAATTGCGCCGGGGCCGAGCGTTCGGTGTTGTCGAGGCAGAGCACGACCTCGGCGACGTTGCGTGGCGCCCGGCTCGAAGTGCCGCCGAAGATGACGTCATCCATGCCGCCGCCGCGCATCTGCTTGGCCGAGGTCTCGCCCATCACCCAGCGTAGCGCCTCGACAAGATTGGACTTGCCGCAGCCGTTCGGGCCGACGACGCCGGTCAAACCCAACTCGATCAACAGTTCGCTGTTATCGACGAAGGATTTGAAGCCGGACAGTCTTAATTTATTGAAGCGAAGCAACGGCGAACCTTTCCCTACTGAGCCTTTTTCAGGGCGTCTTCGACGAGGCTCCGGAAATCCTCATAGGCCAGCGCCCCGGAAATCTTCTTGCCGTTGATCAAGAACGACGGGGTGGCGTTGATTTCATCTTCGAGCTGCGCCTTGTTGGCGTTTTCCTGGAGATTGTCGAGCAGAGTCTGGTCCTTTAGGCAGGCGTTAACGTCGTCCCCGGTCATGCCGCCGAAACGCGCCACCTTGGCCAGCGCCAGAAGCGGATTTTCGGCGCGGCTCCATTGCTGCTGGCTACGATAAAACATATCGACGAAGCCGAAATACCGAGCCGGCCCGGCGCATCGGGAAATCATCGAAGCCGCCATCGCCGGCGTGCCCAACGGAAAATCCCGGTAGATCAGCCGCGCCTTGCCGGTGTCGAGATATTCCTTCTTCAACCGGGGGAAAGAGTCGGCGTGAAATCGGGCGCAATGCGGACAGCCGAGCGAGGCGTATTCGATGATCGTCACCGGCGCCTTGGGATCGCCGATGGTCATTTCCTTGGTGGCTTCGGCGAACGGCGCGATTTCGGCGCGAACCGGCGCTGCGAGCGCCACCGCGGCGACGAGAATAAACGCAAGTTTTAGCATATATCGGGTCAAAACAGCCTCTCAGATACTAGATGTTGATTGATAGTGACCTGTGAAAAGCGCCGAGTCGACTCCTTTTCACGGCCTGCGAAAAATTTTTTCCGGTTCAGCCTTTCGGACGCTGACCGTTGACGGCGCGGCCGAGGCGGGCGAGGGCGTCGCGCAACGCCGGGTCTTCGATCGCGTCGAGGGTTTGCGCCATCGCGCGCTCCTGGGTTTCCGTCAGTTCCGGATCGCCGGACGGTGCTCGCGTCGTTCGTTCGGGAAGCGGTCCGTGAACGAAACGTAGGCGGGCGACGGCGCGATAGCCGAAGTGGGTATTAATTCGTTCGATCAATTGCGGCTCGAGATGCTGCAATTCCGTGGCCATCGCCGAATGGCCGACGCGTAAATGCAGCAGTCCTTCGGATCGACTGTGGGCGGTGTAGGAAACGCGGTCGGGTTGGCAATGCCGGGCGATCGTCTCGCCGACGATATTGCGCCATTCGCGGACGATCGCGCCGTCGGCGAGGCCGCGCCGGCCAAACAGCGGCTTGGTCACCCGCGACACCATGTCGGCGAGGCTGTCGGCGCGGTTTCTGCGTTGGTTTGTCGGCGCCATCACGGAATACTCTTGAAGTGATGGAAAATGGTAAGATGATCGAGCGCTCCCGGCAATACGGATTCTCCCGCTTCCCCATGGATGACAGCCTCGCCCCGACCGATCGCCTGTTGCGCTGGTATGACGCCAACCGCCGGGTTTTGCCGTGGCGGGCGTTGCCCGGCGAGACGCCGGATCCGTATCGTGTCTGGCTCAGCGAAATCATGCTGCAACAAACCACGGTCGCGACGGTAATCGGTTATTACGGCGATTTTTTGGCGCGCTGGCCGAGCCTCGGCGACCTCGCCGCCACCGACCTCGACGCCGTGCTGCATGCCTGGCAGGGCCTCGGCTATTATTCGCGGGCGCGTAACCTGCATAAATGCGCAGTCATTGTCGCCGCCGAGTACGACGGTCGGTTCCCCGATCAGGTCGCCGAGTTGTCCAAACTGCCGGGCATCGGCCCGTATACGGCGGCCGCCATCGCCGCCATCGCTTTCGGTCAGGCGGTGACGCCTGTCGACGGGAATATCGAGCGGGTGATCTGCCGCCTCGATGCGATCCCGACCGAGTTGAGCAAGGCCAAGACCGAAATCCGGCGTCGCGCCGAGGCGCTCAGTTCGTCGCGCCGGCCGGGAGATTTCGCCCAGGCGCTGATGGACTTGGGGGCGACGGTCTGCCGACCGAAGTCGCCGCTCTGCGGCGAGTGCCCGTTGGCCGGCGACTGCCGGGCTTGTGGCCAGGGCAACCCGGAAGCCTATCCGGTGCGCGTCGCGAAAAAAC
>JAJCZV010000146.1 GCA_029262175.1 Gemmatimonadota bacterium | reverse complement strand
CACGGAACTCCGGGGTCGCCTCGACTATCTGGCGACCGCTTGGAATGTGTATTACCAAGAGCTAATGGCCATGTATGTCGAGGGACTGGACGGGCTCATCGTTGACGTGGACGCGTACCTTGCATCGAGTTCGTGATCGCCGGCATCCCCAATGCAGGCGGTTGACTCTCTCTAACAAGGTATTGCTACTGACGCGGCCTAGGCGCGAGGGTACGAGTTACTCGCTTTGCGCTCGCGCCTCTGTGCGCACGTGCGGGCCGAGCAGCAGAATTGCATATCCGTTATGTGGCTGTGAACGCTGCGTTCGGCCGACCGGAGAGCGTCTTTGATCGATCGCATACTCAAGTGGGCGACGGGGGCCAGGGCCGTGGTTGCGTTGGCAGCCCTGGGCTTCGGTGGCGTTCCTCTCTTTCGCGCGAGCCCCTACGATGACGTCAAAGCTCTCCTGGGCGGCGCCAGTCTTCCCGAAGAGACGATCACGTCATCCGAGCGATTCGCCGAGGTCCTAGAGGTTCTCGGTGTCACGGGCCGAGAGTTGTATCTGCAGTTTCAGGTCTGGGACCTACTCAACCCCATTCTGAGCGGAGTTGCCGGGGCAATGCTTCTTGGCTGGCTTCTCAAGCGCAGCCGCCGAGCCGACTCCGCGTGGAGATTCGTCGTCTTGCTCCCGGTCGTCACACTGTGCGCAGACCTATTGGAGAATCTCGTCATCGCGATTGCGGTTGGCGCCTTTCCCGATCTCGGTGCCATCGGCAACGCGCTCCCGCTGGCGACCGCGGCCAAGTTTGGGGCAGTCATTGCGACGATGGTCTCCATAGTCCTTTTGGCATTGCTGTGGATTCGCGATCGGCTTTCCGGCGCGAGACGGCCCGCCACATAACAAGCGATTGCCGCTGCCGGCCAAGCTATAGTCTCGCGCGTTCCGCGCGCCCCACCTACGATGTCCGCAGCAGAATCGCCTATCCGTTAGGAAGTGCTCGTGGACACGAGCCGCGTGTGCCACCAGTGAGTCGCTTGGGGCAGCGGGCCGTGTGAGCGCCGGGTAGGCGGACGGATCCCTTGCGTCCCGTCTTCTGTCGAGGGGATACTACCGAATCCCGCCACCTCTCTGATCGGGGGTCCATGCAACGCTTCGTCGCCAATCTCAAGACGCGCAAACTAGGCGAGTGGGTGTTGGCGTATGTAGCCGCGGCTTGGTTGGTACTTCAAGTGGTGGACGTCTTGGGAGATCGGTGGGGCCTGACTTCGTCCATTGGCCGCGGCGTCGACGTCATACTGCTCCTCGGTCTCCTAGTTGCCGTGGTGCTAGCGTGGTACCATGGCGAGCGAGGCGAGCAGCGCGTCAGTGGGCCCGAACTCTTGATCATTGCCGGCCTGTGCGCACTGGCGGCGATCGGCGTGCGTATCGTGGCTCCGGGGGGCGCGCCGGTTCCGAACCCAATGCCGGTCGATGCGCAAACCGCGGCCCCAGTACCCGGAATCGCAGTCCTTCCCTTCCGGTCCCTCTCGACGCTCGAAGAGGACGCCCACTTCGCGGACGGGCTCCATGCCTCCCTGATCAGTGCGCTGGAGCGGTCTACGGGCGGGGCCCTCAAGGTCATCGCACAGCAGGCCGTCCTACGGTACCGAGATAGTGCGGCGGCTCCCGCCGAGATCGGTCGGGACTTGGGCGTGGGCTTCCTGCTCCAGGGATCGGTTCAACGCGGTGGCAGCCGTGTCCGTCTCGCGGTCGAGTTGGTGGACGCGGGATCGGGCGCCCAACTGTGGAACGCCACACAGGACCGAGTTCTTTCGCCCGACGCGCTGTTTGAGATCCAAGAGCAGGTGGTCACTGGCATCGTTGGCCAACTTCAGGTGACACTCAGGCAGGAAGAGGTCCGTCAGACCTCAGCGAAGACGCCTAGCTATCGCGCGGCGGATCTCGTCCAGCGCGCAGTCGCGCTTCCGTGTACCAGGGCAGTGGCCCTCCTAGAAGAAGCGGTGTCCATCGACTCGTCGTACGTCACCGCGCATGCATTTTTGGGAGAGTGTCAGTCATTGGCGTGGGCTCAGATCGATCGATCGCCGGCCCGCCGGGAGGTTGCCCGTCGCCACGTTGAGAAAGCCCTCGAGCTCGCGCCGGAAGATCCGGATGCACACCTAGCGATGGTCTGGTTCCTCTATTACACCAAGCGCTGGGACGAGGCGCTTGTACTACTTGATCGAACGCCGCCGTCCTTGCGGAGCGAGTTCAAGTACTTGGAGGTCAGGAGTTACACGGCTCGTCGACTCGGAAGGCTTGAAGAGTCTCTCGCACTTGGAAGACGAGTCCTCGAGCTGTCACCGGGTGGACGACACGAGGCTCAGGTCGGCTTCACGCTCCTCCTTCTCGGTCGATATCAGGAAGCAATCCAGGTGTTTCAGTCCGACCCGACGGGCGAGGCCCATGGGCGACCGGAGTATCTTGCCCTAGCTCGGTGGTTCAGTTCCGGCGACCTCGAGGACATCAGGAGTGGAGGATCCGTGGAGGCGGATTTCCTCGGTTGGGATGCGTTGATGATCGAGGAGAATTGGTCCGGGGCGCTGGAAGCGCTGCCGGACACGGCTCGAACCAATCGGGGATCGCTATGGTACCCACGTCCGCTCCTGGAGGCCTGGGCACTCGAGGGTGCTGGCCAGCAGGCGGAGGCCCGGGAGGCTTTTGGTCGCGCATTGCGTGAGGCTTCGGCGAGGTCTCGCATAGACCCGGACGATGCTCAGGCGTTGGGGGCGCAAGCCCTTGCGAGTGCCGGACTCGGGTCGAACGAGCAGGCCGTGGCCCTGGCTAGGCAGGCGGTGCAGATGGCCCCTGTCTCGTTTGACGCATTGGAGGGTCCGGTTCACCTGCTGCATCTGATCGCGGTGTTGGTTCGAAGCGGTGAGACCGCGGAGTCTCTGGATCGACTGCAGGAGTTCATGGCACTGCCGACACTCTATCCGCCGAGCCGGCTGAGGACCGAGTACTTGTTGCGACCTCTCAGGTCGAGTTCGCGCTTCATACAATTGACAGATGGAAATCAGTAAGCTCGCTGAGACCAATGCCTAACAAGGAATTACTGCTGTCGGCGTTGGCTGCGGGATGCAGATCACTCGCCTTGCGGCTCGCGATCTGGCCGAGCATGGTGGGTGCTGCAGCAGAATTCCGAGCCGTTAGACGCAGATGAGAACGGGTGGTTGGACATCCGGCGATCTTCTGGGCGTAGTAGTCGGAGGACGCCGGGCATCCCAGTGCCATGAGCCAGACTCCAATGGTAGTTGGCTTCCGAGCGCTGGTTCGCAGCGCGGCGGGCCTCCGCTTGGAACAAGGACTTGCTTTGAGCCCGTTCGAATACGTCATGGTACTCGTGTCGATCGTAATCGGCCTTTCGATTACCCACTTGTTGTCAGCGGTTGCTGAAGGGGTTCATCGACTGCGGGGACACGGGGAGCCGCTTTCTCTGGATCCGGTCTACTTGCTCTGGGTCGGATACGTCCTGACGTGGCTCATCTCGTTCTGGTGGTACGAGTTCAACTTTCAGGCGCTCCGAGAGGAGTGGACGTTCGGCCTCTACCTGTTCGTCATCTCGTTCGCGATCCTGCTGTTTTTGATGGCCGCGATTCTCGTTCCTCACCGCCTGAACGGGGTGCACGACTCCTACCGGTATTTCATGGAAGGGCGGCGCTGGTTCTTCGGAGCCAACATTGTCGGCGTGA
>JAJCZV010000145.1 GCA_029262175.1 Gemmatimonadota bacterium | reverse complement strand
GTAAGGAGGGATTGCCATGGTCGCTTTTTTATAAAGGGTTGATAGGGAAATATATCGATGAATCAATTATTAATTGGGGTCAATCTGCGGCCCAAATCTTTCAATGCCTTCCTAAAACTCCCCCTGAAGATCGATTCGCATAGGAAGCCCAGTTTTCATCACGGAGTTTCAATTTTTATTATCATAGGGGTTTAAGAGAAAGCGCTACGAGGAAACAAAAGACCCAATTCCATAAAAAACCATACTTTCCTTGTTCCTAAGCGGTTTTCATACTAGAATTCGAGTCATTCAATTATCGCAGACAAGGGCACTCAGCACAACCCTTTCTTCTTGTTTTTTTGTGACTTATGATACTTTTCAGACCTGATAACATTTACATTGAAGACGGAGCGGAAGATTTTTCGCTCACTCGCGACATTCTTTCACGTTTTCCCGAAACTCCCGTACATCGGGTTGAAGAAAGCCTGTCGATTACAGAGGAAATCAAAAAAACCTCCCTTGATATTTTTGGCAAGGGCAAAAAGCAACTGGTGTTGTCCCGCTTTAAGGGGTCTTTCCTGAAAAAATGCCCCGGCATCAGCCCTGGAATAGTGTGTTGCAATTATTACGTGGTCAACCTCATGAAAAACTGCGTTTACGACTGCTCTTATTGTTTCTTGCAGGGGTTTTTAGAAAACAACCCGCTCATGGTGGCTTATGTCAATGTCGAGGATTTGCTCGAGGAATTGGCCCCAATGTTTCACAATCATCCCGACCGCAAGTTCCGTGTCGGAACGGGAGAGTTGACCGACAGCCTGGCTTTGGAAGATGTCATTCCTTATTCAGACCGGTTGATTCCTTTTTTTAACAAACAGGAAAATGCGGTTCTGGAACTCAAAACCAAATCCGCCAATGTGGATCAATTGTTAAAACAGGAAAACCCGAAAAACGTCATCGTTTCCTGGTCCCTGAATCCCCCGGAGATTATTGAGCGGGAAGAAAAGGGCACCCCCCAATTGCATCAACGCCTGGAAGCCGCACGGTTGTGTCAGGAAAAGGGATACCGAGTTGGGTTTCATTTTGACCCAATCATTCTCTATCCCGGTTGGGAACGCGCCTACAAAGATCTGGTCGAAGAGGTTTTTTTCACCATCCCGTCTTCTAAAATCGAATGGATTAGTCTGGGAAGTTTCAGATACCGTTCCCGTTTGAAACAAATCATCAAAGAACGACATGAAACCACCCACCTTTTTAACAGCGAACATGTGTCGAGCAAAGATGGGAAATTTCGTTACCTGCGGTCTTTGAGAAATAACGCTTACGAGACCCTGAGCGGATACATAAAAAAACATTCGACGGATTTGAATGTCTATTTATGCATGGAAACCAAGGAAGTCTGGGAAGGGGTGACTGGCAAAATGCCGCGCAGCGATAAAAAGCTGGATCAGTTTTTTGATATGTAAAACCATCCGCCCGATTAAATCCGCATGGGCATCACGATACTCAGGTAATCTTTATCGTTTTCGACGGAGATGAGGCAGGAGTGGTTCTGATCTTTCAGGTTCAGGACGATCTCCGCGTCTTCAATCACATTCAAAACATCGAGGACGTATTTTGCATTGAGCCCCACCGCAACATCTTCTCCCTCATAGGCAATAGGAATTTCTTCCCTGGCGGCGCCAAGGTCCGAGTTGTCTGACACCAGCGTCAAGGTTCCCTTCTGAATATCGAACCGCACCATTTTGGATTTTTCATCCGCCAATAAAGAGACCCGCTTGAGCGCGTGGTTGAGTTCATCCCGGTTGATTGTGACCTTCAAATTATTATCGGGAGGAATGACCTGGCGGTAATTAGGAAACTTGCCGTCGATTTTTCTGGAAATGATCACCTGCGTCCCCTGAATAAACGCCAGATGATTGCCCTTCTCGGAAAAAGAGAATGTCGACTCCTCGTCTTCCATTAATTTCAAAAGTTCGGAAAGCGCTTTCTTCGGCAAAAGGTAGCTGGTTTTTTCACTCTCTGGCAAAGTCGATTTCAAAAGAGGCCGGGTGATCAACGCCAGCCGATGCCCATCCGTTCCCACTAGATTGGCCTGACCATTTTCAATTTCCAGCAACAACCCATTCAGAGCCTGCCGGGTTTCATCCGGCGACGCCGCAAAAAAAGTTTTGCGGATCATCTCTTTTAATTGCAGACAACCGAACTCCATCAGACTGTCGGAGCTGTATTCCGGGAGCGTGGGGAAATCCGCCGTCGGGAGACCGGGAAGACGAAACTTGGAGTTGCCGCATTTCAAGGCCACCCAATCGTTATCTTCAGTGATCATATGAATTTCCTGATCAGGAAGTTCCCGCAGAATGTCATACAGTTTTCGGGCATTCAGGGTGATCGATCCCTGAGCAACCACATTGGCAGGATAAAAAGCCTGGGTCCCGATTTCGAGATCCGTCGCTTCAATAAATACTCCATCATTTTCGGTACGAATCAGCAGATGCGAGAGGATGGGCATCGCCCCTTTGGTTTCAACTATCCCCTGGACTTTTTGCACGCCAGTTAAAAATACATCCCTGCCAATCCTGACTTCCATTCTCGGCTTCTCCATTCATCGCTAATGAGTTTATTTTTAAATTTTAAGTACCATACATTACCCAACTCTGTCAAAACTAATTGGCTCCACAAAACCGTCTGCGCCCTGCGATTAAAACGCATCCAACACCTTGCGTTTTCTACGGATCTTAAAGTTGATCCGTCCCGTGGTCCGCGTGCGGTTTCAACTTGGAGGGGGTCATCTTGACGAAAAAAAATGCCTATGATACTTTGAAATCTACCCCCACTTTGCACACCTATTAAGGCAAAAAACGATGATCATTGTCATGCAACAAGAGGCGACTCCCGAACAGATTGAAGCCGTCGAAAAACAAATCACGGATCTCGGTTACAAAGCGCATGAAATCGTCGGCGTCGAACGTAAGGTCATCGGCGCCATTGGCGATGAACGCGGCAAAGAGCGGTTGCAAATGATCGAATCGATGGCCGGGGTGGAATCCGTTTTTCCCATCCTGAAACCTTATAAGCTGGCCAGCCGCGAAACCCAACCGCAAGACTCCGTCATCGATGTCGCGGGCGTTCCCGTTGGCGGCAAACAGATCGCCATCATGGCCGGCCCCTGCTCGGTAGAAAGCAAAGAGCAAATTTGCACCACCGCCCGGCTGATCAAAGAAGCCGGGGCCAATATCATGCGCGGCGGAGCCTTCAAGCCGCGAACCTCACCCTACAGTTTTCAGGGCCTGGAGGAGGAAGGGCTGAAGCTCTTGCTGGAAGCCAAAAAAGCAACCGGGCTACCCATTGTCACCGAGGTCATGAACCCGCGTGAAGTGGACCTGGTTGCTCAGTATGCCGACCTCATGCAGGTGGGAGCGCGGAATGTGCAAAATTTCTCCCTGTTAAAAGAGCTCGGAAAAATTAAAAAACCGATTTTGCTCAAACGCGGCATGATGACGACCATCAAGGAATTTTTAATGTCGGCGGAATACATTCTGGCGGAAGGCAATCGCAGCGTCATCCTCTGTGAGCGAGGCATCCGCACCTTCGAGACGGCAACCCGCAACACCCTGGACTTGAGCTGTATCCCCGTTCTCAAGCAGGAGACCCATCTTCCGGTCATTGTTGACCCCAGCCACGGCACCGGCTACTGGCATCTGGTCGATTCCATGTCCCGGGCCGCCATTGCCGCCGGAGCCGATGGGTTGATGATTGAGGTCCATCCCGATCCGGTGCATGCGTTTTCCGACGGCCCCCAGTCCCTCAAACCGGAAAAGTTCGCCAAACTGATCCAGACTTTGAGACCCTTCATTGAATTGATGGGCCGTAGCCTTTAATCCTTCTGTCTGAAAACCCCGGCCCGCTTGTCCGCCCCCCTCCGCCGTTGCGCCGACTTTTCTTGAATCTCGCCTGAAATGAGTTTATCCTTTTAACATAGATAAGATCCCGGCTTTTCCGGCCCGCTCCATAACCGTAAAGGGTTCAAAGCCCGTTACAGACCTTCTCATGAATGATTTCTTTCAGTCCAATAGAATTGTTTGTAGCCGCTACCAGACCGCGTTGCGGGATAAATTCCTGCCCACTGTCACGGCAGATTCTTTTTCCGATTCTGATAAAAAAGACCCGCAAAAATTTTATCTGGAATTCAAAAAAAGAGCTCTGGAAGTTGTCACCGAAGAATCCAAAAACCTTCTGGCTGAAACTTTAAAATCCAACAATAGTTGTTTGTTGTTATTAAAACGAACCACTCTCGTTGACACCATCGTGCAAGCGGCTTTCCAAACCGCTGTCTGGTTCCACAGTCACCTGACGCAAAAAGATATCGACGCTAAAGAGGTTCCTGTTGCCATTGTCGCCCGCGGCGGATATGGCCGGGAAGAAATGCATTTTCAATCCGACGTTGATTTACAGATCGTGTCCAAATCGTTGTCAGAAAAAAACACGTTGGATATGGCGCAGGGAATCATCAAACAATTTGAATACCTGTTCGTTTTTCAGGACATCTTTCGCACCGCCAGCCATTCCTGCTACTCGGAAGCGACAGGAATGGAGGAGACGCTGGATGACGACAAACTTTCCGATTTCTTCTCCATGATGGAGCACCGGTTTGTTGCGGGCGACCCGATGGTATACGCCGAATTTGCAAGTTCCATCAAAACCGCCAGCCTCATGCACACGGATGAAATATTAAAATACTGCTTCAAACATAAGGTCTACTACGATGTGCAGAACACCGTTTTTCAGCAGGAACCCAACGTCAAGGAAGAACTCAAGCGTCTTTATTGGGCATTGACGCTTGTCCGAATCCGCCAGAATATGGATTCGTTAAACCAGTTCGAGCTGCTGAACGAACTGTTGCGCAAAGACATCTTGAGCGTTATTGCTTACAAAAATATGCAAAACGCGCTCAACTTCCTGTCCAAGGTGCGTCTGCTTTTACATGGAATTCAGCGGGGCTCGCACCGCGACGTTATCAGTTTCGAAGTGCGGGATAAGATTGCCGAGGACATGGGCTTTGAACTCAAGGCGTTTTACAAGGCTTATTTCTATCATGCCGGACTGCCCTTAAAACGCTACAGTCGCAACCTGTTTTTGGACAGCATGTCCTCTGACATCAAAAAGGTCAGCGACCTGACCGAAAATTTTGCTCTCAATGCAGAAGACCAGATCATTTTCAATAAAGACCCTGAAAAGTTATCCGCCGAAATCCCACTGTGGATTTTTGAAGTTTTTGCCTGGGTCGCGGAAAAAAACTATCACCTTTCCTATCCCATCATCCGCTCCATCGAAGATTATCTGAGTCAAACGGCCCCTTCCTTTCTGATATCCGATGATACCAAGAAAGCCGAGGTACAAACTTACTTTCAAAGAGTCATCTCCGGGAACCACTTTGCCAAAGCCTTGCGTTTATTACACGAATTTGGACTCTTGAGCGACTATTACATTCCCGATTTTAAAAATATCTGCGGCCAGCTTCAGGACATCTACGTTCACAAGTTTCCAACGGACATGCACATCTTAGCGGCTCTCGATGCTCTCAATTTACTTGAGGTGCGGATGGAAGCTGATTCATTTCTCATCAATCTCTACCACTCCTTAAAAGACAAGACCGCGTTAAAACTTTCTGTGGTTTTGCACGACATCGGCAAAGGCGCAAAGAAAGAGCATGAAATTGAGGAAGTCGTGGGAGCCCGTATGATTCCCGGCATTCTTGCAAACCTGGGATACACACCGGACTCCAAGCAGGTGAAGGATGTGGCGTTTCTGGTTGAAAAACATTTGACCATGTACGATTTGATGCTTCTCGACCCGGAAGATGACGACACGTTTGATATGGTGTGGGATCTTGTGACCCACGACAAAGAGCGATTGAAGATGCTGGTCCTGCTCACCTATGCGGACCGGGCCGGCACAAAGATGAAGATGTCCTCTTCTCAGATCGATCAGCTAAAAATGTTTTATCAGTTCACCCTGCATCATAAGAGGCACGAGGATGTTCCTGAAACTGTCAAACTGGAATTTTTAAAAATGGTCCGCCTTCCCAGGGACCTGCGCTCGCAACTGGAAACTTATAACGGTTTTTTGCGATCAAAAACAAAATTTAAAGCCGAGTTTACGTTTCAACCGGGCCAGGCCTCGGATCTGGTCGTGTGCGCCAAGGACCAGAAAGAGTTTTTATGCCATATTGCAACCGTGCTGGCGTTCAACCAGTTGAACATCGTAGAAGCC
>JAJCZV010000144.1 GCA_029262175.1 Gemmatimonadota bacterium | reverse complement strand
GATGACCGGTTTCGACCGATTTTCCGGCGACGTCATACAGAAAGCCTGGTATCCGCGCGAGGCGGCAACAGACCGGGCCCCACACTCGATGGAGGTCGAAATGGTTGGATCGAGTCAGCGGCGCCACCTTGCGTGCTTCGCCGTGCTTTTTCTGGGACTGTCGGGTTGTTCGGAATCGGAAATCGTCAACCCCGACCGCGAGCGGGGTCTCCTGCGCGGACGGGTTACCGTCGATGGCGTCCCCGTGAACGCCGAAGTGGTGATCATTAACAGCAAGACCAAGGAAGTGGTCCGTACGACCACGAACTCTGCCGGTCAGTTCGAAATCGACCTGCCGGTTGGAAGCTATTCGGTCGACGTGACCGACCGGCCTGAAGCGTTCTGTCCGACCGCACTCGAGCTTTCCCCAGAACCTGACCCCGACATCGTCGACTTCCCGTGTCGGACACCGCCGGGAGACTACGAGGTCACGTTCTCGAACAACGCTGGGACCTGCGGCCCGCCGGGACCGCAGACCGTAGCGCAATCGACCGCTTCCTCGCAGCCTGACCCAGCCGGTGTGCAGATCGCGTTTGCGATCCCCGGTCCTCCGGTTCCGATCGAGGGCTTGTTCCAGGCAGGGGCCGGGAGTTTCACGACGGGCGACGTCGATGTGGGCAACGGTTTCTTACAGAGCGAGACATGGGATCTCTCACTCGACTACATGATCGCTGGCACCCCTCCCACCCTGACCTCGCTCCGCCTCGGCGGTACCTCGACGACGAACGTCACTAGCGGCGGTGCGCCGGTGTGCACCCAGACCAGCGACCTGAGCCTGGTCCGGTTGGTAAACGGGGCGCCCTAGGTCGCCTTGTAGCAAGATGGCCAGCTCATAGGGGATGCGGGGACACCCCCGCGCCCCTTCGTGGGCGTCGGATTCGTGACATAGCGTGACCCCGTCTCGGCAATCACGGACCATACCGCCTCCGACCGCCCAGTCCCCGATTCCCCGCGCCGACATGTGACTTACCCGCTATGTCCGGAGTTTGTGGTCCGGGGACGTTTGAAGTCCATCGTCCAGTTCACCTCCCAAGATCCATCCGGAGCCTGGTAAGACTGGTCCCAGTGAGCCCGGTCCGGCGTCTCGTGTGACCACCGGAACCGGAGCCGCACCGTTTCGCCCTCGAACTCCTCTTCTCCATAGCCCACGCCGCCCGAGTCCTCCATCGGTCCGCCAGCCTGGGGAAGGATGCGGCCGCTTCGGTCGATCCAAGACAAAGACCAATGACCAGTCGTCGGATCGTATAGTCGCACGCCGACTCCCTCGAAGGTCTGACCGTCTCGCTCGGCGCGAATGCGACCGACGTTGCCATAGCCTCCGAGAATGGGGACGACGTGCATCGCCGCTTCCCACTCGTTCCAGTCGTCCGACCCTTTGAGCCGCTCGGCCAGCGTCCGGTTGCGAACGGTCCAAGTCCCCAAGAGGAAGTCGAAATTGCGGGCAGCCTCTGGTCTGTCGTCAGGCTGGGGAGCCGGACTCTCAAACGAAAAGAGCGCGTCTGTCTCGGAGGCGGCTTGGACAACGGGTTGTCCAGTACATGCCATAGCCAGAACGCCAGCCGCGATGAATGGGATTGCTGTACGCAAAGCTCTCACTCCTTGATGTCCGTGAGCGCATGCCGACGCGCGGTACCCGTTGGTCCGAGGTCGGTCGGAATCCCTCGAAGCTGCGGAGCATTGGCCTACATACAAGATCCAATATTGCGTTCTTCGGCCATACCAGTTGTCGCGCGTTGTCACGCTTGTCGCGTGGGAGACCTCCACCGGCTAGGAGGAGGCGTGTCCGTCAGGCGTGTCCGTTTCTCGTGCGGTCGATCGCGATTCTGAGACGGCGGAGTCCCTCGACAATTTCTTCGGTCGAGAGCGCGACGTGAAACAGAAGAAGACCGGCTTGGGGCGGCTTCCGAATGAAATAAGGCGTGGCCGGGAGCACTCCGACGCCGACCGAGGCGGCATGTGTAACGACCTCATCCAGAGCGCCGAGGGCGATGTCATTGAGCCATAGCAGCATGTGCCCCCCGGCGTCAGCTCCACTGACTCGCACCTCGGTTCCAAGGTGCTCCTCAGCTCCACGCAGAAACGCCTCGCGCCGGAAAGCGTTGCGGCGGCGAACGCGTCTTACGTGACGCTCAAACCGACCCGACGCGATGAGCTTCGCGAGAACCCGCTGTGTCATGGGGGCGGAGAAACGGTGCGATTGCCACTTAGCGGCTCGAAACGCTGCAACGAGAGACTCCGGCAGCACCGCGTAGCCGATTCGCAATTCCGGTGAGAGGGTCTTCGAAAACGTTCCCAAGTAGATCACCCGGCTACTCTGATCCAAAGAGAAAAGCGTTTGAAGCGGACGGGTCGCGTACATGAATTCGCCGTCGTAGTCGTCCTCGACGACGAAGGCACCGAACCGGTTCGCCCATTCCAAGAGTTTGAGTCGGCGGGCGACCGGCATAACCCCACCGGTCGGGAACTGGTGGGACGGCGCAACGCAAACCAAGCGAGTCGCGGCACCGTCCTCGGGCAATAAATCCGGGTCTAGGCCGTGATCATCCACGGGAACGCCCACCAAAACTCCGCCGGCTGTTTCCATGACCTGTCGCACACCCTGATACGGAGGGTCTTCGACGACCACGGGCGAACCAGGATCGACGAGCAGACGCGCCAGAAGGTCGAACCCTTGCTGCGCCCCGTCCAAAACGACGATCCGTTCCGGTGGTGCAACTACACCGCGCGAACGATCCAAGTATCCGGAGATCGCGGCGCGAAGTTCGGGCAACCCCTCAGGCGCCAAGTAGTCCGTTCCCGGCCAGCCCTGCTCGGCTCGCACCGCGAGTTTCCAGTCGGCCAGCGGGAAGTCGGCGGTGGCGGGCTCGGCCAACCGAAAGTCGAAGGGCAAACGCTCCGTAGTGTTTGTGTTGGCGAAGTAAGGCGGAATCGCGGCCAGTCGCGACGCAAATGCTGAGAGCGGAGGCGAGGCGGGAACAATCGAGGACGAGCCTTCTCGGTCGGGAGGTCGGATCCGCTTCTCTGGAAGAACCCGCGTGACGTAGGTGCCGGACCCCCTGGTGGCCTCGACGTATCCCTCGGCCCGTAGCTGGCCGAGAGCCGTCAGGACCGTGGTGCGCGACACGTTGAGGTCGGCCGCGAGCGATCTCGAGGACGGGATTCGGGTTCCGGGTCGGAGCCGGCCGTCCAGTATCCGCTCGCGAAGTCCAGCGTAGATCTGAACGTGGAGCGGTTTGTCGGAGGCCTCATCGAACATGAGAGTACAGCCGGGCTCGGGCCAAGTGGCATGGTCCAACTGACCAATATTGGATCTTGTATGTATACCAATGTGTCCGTGAAGTTCTCATGAATTAGGGGTTCTGTCTGCCTGCCTGACCACGGGACCGTGGTGCATAGGTAGGAGAGCTCCTCCAAGTACCACGGATAAAACGCTTTGGGAGACCCGGACCATGATTACTAGGAGAATCGTCTTTTTCTTCGCCATCCTTCTCGGCGCACCGCACGGCCTGGCCGCTCAAGCTTCCGACCCTGCGCCGGATGAATGGGATTCCATCACCGACGCGCTACGAGGTCACGAATGGGCGGACCAGATCAATAACCTGCTTGATGTCGTGCGACTGATGCCCGACTCGATGTACACCTACACGCCGATGGAACCGTTGAACTCTTTTGGCGGCGTCGTTGGACACATCGCAGACGTGCAATTCTACTTTTGCGACACGATCTCGGGACGCACCGGACCTGAACGCGAGTCGGTAACCGACACATCTGGAAAGACGGCTACGCTCAGCTACCTAATGGATGCGATCACCACTTGTGATACTGTCTTCGACGCCCTCACCGATAAGCAACTCGTAGCAAACAACGCGGCGTTCGCAGACAACATCACCACGAAGATGGGACACACTCGTCGCGAAACCGGTCGACTTGTGATGTACCTTCGGCTGGCGGGTATCACCCCCCCGGACATCACGTTTTACCAAGGGCGTACATGGAGAAACGGCGGCGAACGAGACCGCTCGTAGCGCGATGAGACGATTCGGGTTGGGCGCTTTCATACTGGTAGTGGGCATTGTGCCCTCGGCTATCGAGGCTCAGGAATCGGTCCAGCGGTTCACCTGGTCCGGCGCCAGGAACGGTCAGGCCTTTTGGTCTCCGGACGGACGACGGATCGCTTTCGTCTCCGATCGCGAGAACGGTTGGCAGATCTGGACGATGCTTGCGGAAGGGGGTGAGGCCGAGCGGCTAACGACTTCCGCGGGCCCCGTGGGTTGGCCGAGTTGGTCGGCCGACGCTTCGGGAATTCTCTTCTACGCTGAGCTGGCGGACGAGTACGCACTCCTGCGGCTCGATCTCGAGACCATGAACGTGGCCCCCCTCCCTGACGTTGGCTTCAGCAGCTTCCGACCGCTGCTGAACAACGACGGTCGGTTCCTCCTATTTGACGGGGTGCGTCCGCCTCGTCGAAATCACGACATCTATGTTCAAGAACTCGAAACTGGTGCCATCGCGCGACTGACTGACGCCCATGGATACGACTCCGACGCCCGCTGGTCGCCTGACGGCGAGAGCATCGTTTTCCATTCCGATCGGGACTCCGATCCAGGACTTCTTCAGGTCTTCACAATGACCGCGGACGGCACGGAGGTTCGGCAACTAACCGTTGGAATTCCGGTTAGCGCCTATCCTTCTTGGTCGCCAAACGGACAGTGCATCGTGTACACGTCCGAGTCAGAGGGGAATCGCGACGTATGGCTAATGGATCGAACCGGCGGGAATCAGCGACGTCTCACCCGGCACCCAGGGTTCGACGGCGACCCAAGCTGGCACCCTCGTGAGGGCAGGATCCTCTTCTCAACAGATCGCTTCGGCGGCCAGGAGCTGGCCGTTCTCACGCTGGGCGCGGCCGCGACCCGCCTTTGCACAGCCTGAACTGGCCGTCTAGCGAGAGAACACCGCTCCGTGTGGCACGGCCGAGTACGTGGCTCCGTGCGGCCACGTCTGGTCGTTCATGTCGACCCCCGGGTGCTTCGACCCGGCCGTTCGGAAATCGTCGATCAGCGTGAGGTTTCCGTTCGACGGGTCGAGGTGCAGGAGCACCGCGCGCCCGTCCAGCCAATCGCCGCCTCCAGTGAGGACGATCCGATCGCCGTCGATCTCGCCCGACAGCCAATGCGGGTTCACGCTTTCGCCGAGCACGACCTCGCTCACCTGACGTGGGTGACGCGGGTCGGACACGTCCAGCACGACGACCGAGTGCGTCGCCTGCACCGTCTGCAACCAGTATTCGCCGCGCAGCCAAGGCACGCTGCACTGGTCGCCTGCTTCGAAGGATTCGAACGGGAACGAGTGGACGAACTCGATCGTCGGCGCGTCGGTGTCGACACCCGTGAGCAGGTACATGCCGCAACGGAACGTGTTCACGATGAGCGACCGGCCGTCGGAAAGAAGCCGTGCCTCCGCCACGTCGAGATGCTCATCGCCCTGCGGCCCCGGAGGCAGGACGATCGTGTGAAGCAACGTCAGGTCCGACGCGCGCCAGATCTGGACGGACGAACTTGCCATGACCGTCCACATGTCGGTCGTCGTAGTGACGATGCGATCCATGCTCGGAATCGAGGTCAGGCTGTACGGCCGAAGCTCTGGGTCGGCCGGGTCCGCGGCGTCCGTGCCGCGAAGGAAGTTGCCCAGGCTGTCGAGCTCGACGAGTCCACCAGCCGGCGAGTCGGGTGCGCCCCGGTTCTGGAAGGTCGCGAGGACCGTCCCGTTTGCGGTGCGCTCGAAGCTGTGCGGGTGCGAATACGGTCCGGCTGAGGTAAACGCGCGCTCGACGAAGGGCGCGGTCGGATCGGCGAGGTTGATCACATAGGAACGTCCGGTCCGGAATCCATTTACAAATAGCCGGTCGCCTTCCGACATGAAGTGCTCGGAATGGTGCGCGAGGGCGACCTCGCCGACATCGACCGTCGAGACGAGGGTGGCGTAGCCAGGCGACGAGGGGTCGGCGTCGTATACCGCTAGGAAGTCGTTCTCGTTGTCTGATGCGTCCCGCGCCCAGACGTAGAGGTATTCGCTCGCGCCGTCGCTCGCGGCATTCGGGTCGTCGTCGGCCGAGGCACAGGCCAGAAGGGTGGCGAGCGTCAGGCTTGCGCCGATCCACCTGGGTCTGGACATCATCCGGGCGTCTTCTCCGCTCAGGGTCTCTTGGTTCTTCTAGCGGAGCGAAAGCTGCGGGTTCGCGACTGTGCGTCAACCGCGTGGTACAAATCCATCCGGGGCAACACTTGGGTACCTGCGCGCATCCAAACGCCAGATTCGGCTCAAAACACGATCAGGAGGCGCGTAGTGCTTAGGGACAGCGTGCTGCTCGACGGCCGTGGCGAGTCCGGCGTATCGACCTGGCTCATGGTCGGCCTGCTCGTCCTCGGTTCTTGGGTGACCGCGTGCGGTGGTGGACCTACGCGTTCCATGACCGCGCGCGTCGACTCCGCCGGCGTCGAACTGGTGACCTCGTCAGGTCCGGACAGGCCTCTCGATTGGTCGTTCTCACGAATGGTCGCGATCGGTGGTGACGAGACGGGGCCCGCTTCCTTTACATCCGTGGCAGCCGGCACCGTCGGTTCCGATGCTTCCGGAAGACTCTACGTGCTGGACAGCCACGAGCACCGGGTCGTCGTCTTCGACTCGAGCGGGGCGTACGTAGGCTCTCTGGGCCGGGAAGGTGGAGGCCCCGGTGAGCTTCGATTCCCGATCGGGCTCGCCGTTCGGCCCGACGGTATCGCGGATATCTTCGATGTGGGGAAACGTGCGCTGGTTTCCCTTTCCCTGGACCGCGACCCGTTACCCGAAACGTCGTTTCCGTTCTCAACCGAGCGCGGTGTACGCCACTACGCTTCGACCTCCGAGGGTTGGCTCGTGGCACGAGTTCGCGGGGGCGAAGACCAAGGGGTCGACTTGGTTGGATGGTCACGCACCGGCTCGGGAGATACGCTCCGGCTGACGGGCATGACAACGGAGGCGGTTCCGGCGGAGTTCGACTGCATGGCCCTCCGACTTCGACCCGTTTTCGCACCGGCTCTACGCTGGGCGCACTCCGCAGGGCGCGTCGCGGCGACCAGTTCGGTTGCCTACGAGGTCGACCTTTTCGACTCCGAAGGGACACGGGTTCGATCCGTTCGCCGCGACATCGTCGCATCGCCGGCGAGTCGGGAAGCGGCGATCGCCGCCGCTGAACCCGGGATGAGATTGGCCGGGGGCGATGGTGTCTGTGAGATCACGCCGGAAGCGATGGTCGATGCGATTGGGTACGAGACCTCGATTCCGGTGGTCGCTGACATCAGAGTCAGCCCGACCGGTGAACTCTGGGTGGAGCGGTTCGATCCGCGAGCGCAGTCCGAGGGAAGATCGGGGCCGATCGACGTGTTCGATGCCACAGGTGCATACGTCGGAACGCTCCCCGTGGGGAGTCCGCTCCCGCTGCTCCTTCTCTCCCGCGAACGCATCGTCGTAGTCGAACGGGATGCGCTCGACGTGGAACGCCTGGTGTTGATGCGGGTCGGCCGGGGAGGCTGAGCTGCCCGCCCCCGCGATTTCCCGCGTGGGGGGAACCTTCTTCGCCGACCAGTGTTTGACATGTAAATAGTTTACGTATCCTGCTTCGAACTGCGGCCCGCAGGGGCCCGAGGGAGTCACCGATGACCACGACTGCGCGCGCCAAGAACGCCGCCAAAAAGGGCAGGACTCGAGATGCCCAGCGCGTGATCGTGTCACTCCTCGGGGCGGCCGACGCGACCCGTCGCTTCCTAGGTCGCGCGGTGGAGGCGCACGGCTTGACGCTCCAGCTCTACAACGTCCTGCGGATCCTGCGAGGGGCGACTCCCGACCCGCTGCCGACGATGGTCATCGCCGACCGAATGCTGGAGAAGACACCGGGCGTGACGAGGTTCCTGGATCGTCTCGAGGGGCGCGGTCTCGTGCGTCGCGAGCGGTGCCGGGACGACCGGCGTACGGTCCACGCCTGGATCACCCAAGCGGGACTCGACCTACTTGCTACGATGGATGCCGACGTGGATCGGGCGGACCGGGCGGTGATCGACGGGCTTCCGGCCCGTGCGATCGGGCCACTCGTCGCCTCGTTGGAAGCTGTCCTAGAGAATACGGAGTAAAGATTTTGCCCAAATACATGACATGTCGAATATCGACATGGTGTATAGCAGTACCAACCCAAAACAAGAGGAGAATCTGAGATGAGTGACTTCAATATCATCGGTACCGCCGAGCTCGAGCGCCGCCTGTCGGATGGCGAGATTCGCAACTTCTGGTGCGTGCTGACCGATGAGTACTTTTCGGACGAGCTGATCCCCGGATCGCGTCGGGTTCCCGTGGACCAGGTGGTGCGTGAGGCTCGAGCGCTGGGTCTCGATGAGGACGCCGAGATCGTCGTGTACTGCAGCGGACCCGACTGCCCGCAGAGCACGGCCGCCGCCCAGAAGTTGGCGGATCTTGGGTTCCGTAACGTGCACGACTACGAGATCGGGATCAGCGCATGGAAGGAGGCCGGGCATCCGATCACGCCGGTCACCGCCGGTGCGACGGCCGACTGATCGAGAGGGGGGCAGGGGCGGTGCCGGTTTCGGCGCCGCCCTCCACCTTCCCGCCCCTACGCCGGCTCGTCCGGTCCAACCTCCTGAGCGCGGATCGGCCTCACGCCACGGTGTTGACTGATTCTTCAACATGGCGTAGGTTGAGAAAACATTCAACGAGGGATGTGATGAGTCGTTCCTTCGGCGAGTTCTTGCGTCTTTGGCGCAAGAAGAAGGGGTTCTCGCAGCGCGAGCTCGGGCGTCAGGCGGACATCGACTTCACCTACGTAAGCAAGGTGGAGAACGATGTTCCCGGTTTTGAGAGCCCTTCGGAAGAAGCCCTCACCCGCCTGGCCCACGCCCTCGAAGTGGACACCGACGAGATGATCACGCGTGCTGGAAAGGTCCCGTCGGACGTCCGGCGGATCCTCGTCGATGATTTCTCGCTCGTCAAAGAGATCCGCGAACAGAAGAGGGGCCGTGGTGCGCCCCCGAAGGAGGATCCCGATGACCGAGAAAACCCACCGCCACCGTAAGGCCACCTTCGTCTCATTCCTGCTCGACGAAACGGGCTCGATGGCGTCGATCAAGGACGACACGGTCGGCGGCCTGAACGAGTACGTGAAGACGCTCAAGGCGTCCGAAGGCGAGATCCTCTTCAGCCTCGTCAGCTTCAACTCGAGCCAGACCAAGAAGCGTTACGTCGCCGAGCCGATCGCGAACGTGAAGCGGGTCAAGAAGCGTCACTATCAACCCCACGCCATGACGCCATTGATCGATGCGACCGTCAAGATCATCAACGCGACGCAGGACGCGATCGAACGACGCGGCGACGATCCCAACGTCGTGATCGTGATTCAGACCGATGGACACGAGAACGTTTCGGTGGAGTACACCTCCAAGGATCTCGCGCGCCTCGTCAAGGAGAAGGAAGCCGACGCCTGGCAGTTCGTTTTCCTCGGCGCCGGGCTGGACGCGTTCGAAGCGGCTCGCCAAGCGGGGATGGATCTCGCGACGGGCCGCGTGATGTCTTATGAACGAGACCGGTCCCCCGAGGTCTTTGTCGGAACCGCGCTAAACGTCTCCGAGTTCGCCGCGGGGGGTCGCGCAAGCGCGCTGGACTTCAGCCCCGAACAGCGCGCCGAGGCCGGTGACGAGTATCACGCGCGACGCGGCAAGAAGAAGCGCACGGCACGGCGCGACGAGACGACGCCCGATTCGCAAACGTCGACGATCGACGATCTAACGCTCTGAGCCTGTGGCGGGCTCCGTGCCTTACCTGGTACGGGCCCGCGCCTTACCTGGTAACGGGTCCGCGCCTTACCGGATACGGGCCCGCGCGTTTCGCCTGGCGTCGGGGCAACCCTCTTACGCCGGCGCGTGTATCTGACGGGTCGGGCCGATCTCCGCCAAATGCGTCCGGCATGATCCACCGCAACAGGAGGCACAGGCTCCGTGCAGCTCGTCAAATCCGCTCTCCTGCTCGGAGTCGTCGCCTTTTTCTCTGCGCTCCCGGCCCGCGCCCAGGTCCCCGTCGATCTTGATCTCGATCGTCGTGCCGTGGCCGATTCGACGCTCCCGTGGGGCTGGAACTTCTGGCCGCTGCTTCAGACGGGGTATCGGATCGCCGTCGTGGGTGGTCCCGAAGGGGTCCAGCCGCCGACGCTGACCATCGCCCACGAAGGGGAAGGTGCCGCGACCACTGCCGTGTATCGGATTCCGAGCCCACTAGGGGCCGGTCGTTCCGTCGCGTTCGTGGCCGACGTGAACCTCGAGTCCCCCACGGCGGTGCTGGCCATCGGTATGGTCGCGCGTCAGGTGATCGACGGGCAGTTCGTCATCGTGGCGGCCGACACGCTCGTCTCCGCGCAGGACGTCGGTTCGCAGACCGTTCGCGCCGAGATCGATGTGCCTCCGGATGCGCACATGGTCGATCTCTGGATTACGCCAACCGGTAACGGTTCGAGCGTAGTCACGAATCTCCGGCTCGAGGTCGATGGCCGAGTTGTACGTGCCGACGCGGCGAGTGAACAACCGCCAATGGAAGTGATGTACTGGATCCGGTCCAACGCCCTCGACTGGGGTGCCGGCGCACTTGACGGACCGCCATCGTTTCCGGGGCTCGATGAGCTTCTCGGTGATCGAAGGATCATCCTGCTGGGCGAGACCACACATGGCACGCACGAGTTCTTTCGCGTGCGTCACCGGATCATCGAAACATTGCTGAGTGCTTCGGTCGATCAACGCGCAACGGGGGACACATCACCAACGGTCGTCGTCGCGCTCGAAGACCACCTGACGGCCGTGCTTCCGCTGAACGAATACGTCAGCGGCGCGTCCGACGACCGCGAGGCCGCCACGGCGGGATTGTTCGAGATCTATGATCGGGACGCATTCCACGATTTCATCGACGGTCTGCGCGACCTCCACGCCGCGGGCGCGCGCGTGGAGATCTGGGGCGTCGACATGCAGGATCCACGGGCGGCCATCGACCGGCTTGCCGAGCGTATCGAACGCCTCGACGCACCTGTGGGTCAGCAGATCATTGAGGACTACGCGCCGATCCGTGAGCGCTGGTTCGCGACCGGCGAGGGCGCCCCGACGGCCGACACCCTGGCGCAGTGGGCGGAGCGAGCCCGGGACTTGGAGCGCGAGGTCGCGACGTTGGACGGCCCCAACGACGAGTCAGACGCTCTGACTAGGCGCCTTGCCCGCCTCGTCATGCAGGCGGTGGATCTGCGGATCGCCGGTCACGAAGGTCCGCGCGATGCCTTCATGGCGGAGAACCTTCTCTGGATTCTCGAACAGCGGAATCCCGACCGGATGGTTTTTTGGGGGCACACGGGACACACGCGACTCAGCGAAGGCGGGACAGGAGCGTACCTGCGCGACGTCCTTCACGAGGACCTGATCTCGATCGCGCTGCTCACGTACGAGGGGGAGTACACCGCGTCCTGGCCGCGGGACGGTCGCTGGCAGCCGGGCTCGTTCTCGCTCTTCCCGGGTCCGGCCCGATCGCTCGAACACGCGCTGCACGAAGCGGGGCTGTCTATCGGAGCGCTCGACCTCGGGCGGGTCCCGGATGACGACGGGCACTGGCTTCGTTCGGATCTGCAAGTACGTAGCATCGGCGCTCTGCCGGTGGACTACGGCTTCGTCCCGACGACTCCGACCTCGACCTTCGATGCGGTGGTGTTCATCGACCGCACGAGTGCCGCGCGCCCCACGCCCTGAGCTCTGCGCCGACACTTCACTTCAAGGCAACGCGAGTTGTGCGTGCTGGCGACCGCCGCAGCAGCGGAAGCATGCTGTGCGCGCCACTGCTTCGGTCAGAGGGAGTCCATGACCTGATCGGCGAACTCCAAAGCACCCGGGAGGAAGCGCCGGTACAGCGAGCGGGTCAAGTCCCGCGCGGCGTCGGCAGGCCAACCGTCGGGGAGCAGCTCGATCGGAAGGTCGGGATCATCCCATGTGATTCGAAGGAACTCGAATACCAGTCCAAAGCGCAGTGCGAACGAATCGCGAGGGGGGCAGTCGTCGCGTCCCTCAAGAGGTGAGAACTGGTCGATAAAATCGTGGTAGCGTCTCGCCGTGGCATCCAAATCCCACAAGGTGCGGACAAAGTCGCCTTCGTCGGGGCCAAAGATCCGCTCGCCCCTGAACACGTGGACCGAGTCCGACAGTTCCAAAGCTCGCGCCGCCTCTTTCACATGATCGACCCGTGTACGCGGGTGTACATAGAGTCCTGTCCCCAGGTTCGCGAAGCCGTCGACGGTGAGCACATCGCGGAGCCGATCGCGCGCCTTTCGTTCACGGCTCTCCAAGACAAAGCGAACGAGCGTCCACCGTCGATCCCACTTCGGATCGTCACGCTCCTCGAGCATTCTCGCGGTTCCAACACCGATTAGGGTCTGGGTGGTGGCCGAAGCCCGATAGAACTTCGCCTTGCCTTCGCGTCGCCCGTCGAGGGCCCCCGACCGCTCCATCCGATAGAGCGTCTGTCGGACCGCGTTCTCTTCCACCCCCAGATCCCCAAGAGCCCTGACAAACCAGCTCGCCGGCAGCTCTCCGCCGTGCTCGGACGCGTAGAACGAGAAGCTCGAGTACACGAAATCACTCGTAGCGGCAGAACCAATACTTGACAATATGTCGTCGATCATCTAAAAATTGTAGTGTATAATGGTCGTGACGACAAGTTCACTCCGGCGCCGGAAGCAGTCCCATGAGATGCAAAGCAATGAAGCCTGCGATGATGGCCTCCCTGCTTCTACTAACCGTGGTGCCCGCCTGTGGGCAATCGCCGATGAAGCTCGAGGTTCGGGAAGGAGGACTGGTAGCCAACCTGTGGCTGCCCGCCGCGGAGGGACCACATCCCGGGGTTCTGCTGTTGGGTGGATCTGGTGGCGGGATTGGCTGGCAGGACCACGTGGGAGAAATGCTGGCCGAAAACGGGTACGCGGCTCTGGCCCTCGCCTACTTCGGACTTGAAGGGCTCCCGCCGGGCCTCGAGCGGATCCCTCTCGAGTATATAGAGCACGGTCTCACGTATCTCCGTCTCCAGCCCGGTGTCGATGAGACGCGTCTTGGCGTGGTCGGTGTCTCCAAGGGGGGAGAACTCGCTCTCCTAATCTCCTCGATGAGGCCGGAGCTGCGGACGACCGTCGCCTTCGTACCCTCCTCCGTCGTCTGGCAAAGCGTCGCGGATGGATTCCCCGACACTTCGTCCTGGAGCTATCGAGGGGAGGAGTTGCCCTACGTACCGTACGGAGAGGTCGAGAATCCGACGTCGCTGGCGGACTACTACCTAGCAGGGCTCGAGCAATCCGAGGCCGTGGCCGCGGCTGCGATCCCGGTCGAGTTGATCGGCGGGCCGATCCTACTTCTCTCCGGCAGAGAGGACAGTCTTTGGCCATCCACGCAACTCAGCGAACAAGTCGTAGAGCGGCTCGAGTCGCGAGGGTTCGCGCATCAAGTTGAACACATCGCGTACCCAAACGCGGGACACTTGATTTCAAGGGTGAGGGAAGATGATGTGTCCAATCGGGGCGGGACGATGGAAGGCAACAAGGTCGCGCAACTCGATGCCCGCAACCGCATGCTGGCCTTTCTCGACGAACACCTTCGCGGAGCCGTGCCGTAGGCGCTACGGAATCCAATCGGCTTCGGGCGGCGGCCCGAAATCGACGTACTTGAATCTCCCAATGGTCGCGCCTCGGGCCAGACTCAGTTGGAGATTTCCACCCCCATGACGCGGTGCGGCGGCTGATTCTCGAGCCCGAGCGTGACGGTCGTCCGCTCGTCTCCCCGCCCGATCACGAGATCGACCTCGAACTGCGATCGGGGCATCATGCCGACGCCCTGGGCGGCGCGTGCGAGGTCAGATAGCGGCCGGAGCTGTTCCAGGTGCGTCTCCATAGGGAACGCGTCGCGCAGTTCGGGTGCGAAGAGGGTTTCGACCATCGCCCGCAGCGCATCGTCCGAACCATCCATGAGGGCCTGCTCGAACGCCATCGCCGCCCGCGCGCGGAGAATCCGGTATCTGACCTCCCGGCCCACCGACTTCCACATTATCGGTGGATGCAGTTTCCTGGATCCCCATCCGTTCGCGGAGGGCGACGAGGGCTGCGCCGTGCATCGACTCCGCGATCTCGATCGCGATGCGCTCCCGCAGATTTCCCGAGTGATTGTTGACGATCACCGCGTCCCGACCGCCGGCGAGTTCGACGACCACCGTCGTAAAACCGAAGTCGTCTCCGCCGGCATAGACGAGCTCCGCCTCGGGCGTGGGGTAGAACTTGGCGAGGGCCGCCTCCCCGAGAACCTCGCCGGCGCGCACGGCCTCGATCCAGCGCCAAAGATCCGCGGCGGGCGCGATGATTCCGCCCCCGCCCATCAGGGCCCAGGTGACCGCAGGCCATCGGTGCGGCTGGTTCTCGCCATGCCGCATCGCGCCGTGGCCTCGCGCCACGATGGGGTCCTCCCACAGGAGCTCGCCGTGAAACCCGGTCGACAGCAGTCCCGCCGGCTCGAACAGTTTCTCCCTGACGTACTCGTTGAACGAACGGCCGGAGGCGACCTCGACGATCGCGGCCAGGAGCGCGAACCCAGAGTTGGAATACGCGCGTTGGGTCCCGGGTTCGAAGAGCAGCTCCTGCGCCCCGATGCGCGCGATGGCCTCGTCTCGGGTCATGGGCTGATGATCGCCGTCGTCGTCGTGATACTCATGGAAGCCGGCCTGCATCGACATCACATGGTCGATGGAGATGTCGCGTTTGTCGGCCGGCAGGTCGGGCAGGTACGTGCCGATCGCGTCGTCCGTGGAGAGCGCACCCTCTTCTTCGAGCTTGAGAATCGCGGCTCGCGTGAACTGTTTCGTTACCGAACCGATCGGAAACACCGTGCGCTCATCCACGGCGGCCCCGCTTTCGGGATCGGCGAGACCGTATCCGCCCTGGAATAGGATTTCGCCGTCGTGCACCGCGAGAATCTGTCCGACGAATCCGGCGGCGACGGCCTCGTCGACCTTCGCCTCGATCTGGGCGCGGACGTCGGACTCGGTCGGCTGCTGCGCGGTGGCCGTCGAATTCGCGGCGGCGAGGAGCAGCGCCGTCATGGCCAGTTTCGCGAAACGGGGCGTGCGGACAGCGTTAGGCAAGTTCATACAGGGTTCCGTTGTGCATGGGGACCTCGTGTGTTGCATGGGGATCTCGTGCCGATCGTTCCGTGGGACACGTCAGGGGTCCCATCGGTGGCCTGCGGCGACGCGCCGGGGGCTCTTGCTCCAATGAAGGATCTTCTTACACCATAGCATCCGGAGGTAGTTGTGGATCCGGCCTCGCCGAGCCTACATCATCGCCCTCGCGGCCGCGGGCCCGGACCTGGAACGATGAGGTCGACTCGATCAAAGCAGAGTTCAGGATCGTGATGCCGATTGCCTGACGCCCACCCGATCGCTGTAACGATTCCCCACGATCCCGGTCCTCCTCTCTGAACCCGAGCGCTCGGAGCGGCGACCTTGAGACACGGATCTGAAACACACCACCCGGTAGGGTCCGCCGAAACGGTGGCGAGATCGACGGATGAGGCCGCGGCCGATGACGAGGTCTTGATGGCGGCGGCGGCAGGCGGCGACCTCGCTGCGGTGGGCGGTCTGTTCGAGCGGCACCACCGAGCCGTCTTCGACTATTTCGTACGCACCACCGGAGATCGGGCGAGGTCCGAAGATCTGGTGCAGGACACGTTCGTTCGAGTGCTCAAGTATGCGGACTCCTACGACGCTCGGGCTCCGTTTCGCGGCTGGCTCTTTACGATCGCGCGCAACACGCGCCGAGATGCCTACGCCGCGATTCGCCGGGAGGACCGGATCGCTGCCGCGCTTCCCCGCGACGCTCGGCAGCGCTCGGCCGAGTCCCGGGTGGAGGCCGCCTTCGAACTCGATCGCGTCGAGCGAGCGTTGTTGGATCTTCCCGAACCGCAGCGCGATCTACTGATCCTCGCACGTATCGAAGGATTGACCTACGCCGAGCTCTCGGACGTCTTCGAGTGCTCGGCAGCCACGCTGCGCGTGCGCGTGTTTCGCGCGCTACAGGCGCTGCGTGACCGACTCCAGGAAGAGCAGACAGACCATGTCCACTGACCACGACCAGTCGCTCCACGATCGCGTGGGCGACGAGATCTTCCAGGGCGAACTGCCCGCGGGCGCCTCGGACCGAGAGATCGCGGATCTCGAAGCCCTTTGGTCCGTCCTGGGCCAAACCGAGCCGGTGGCGCCGAGCGCCGAGTTGAGTGATGGGTTGCGAGGCCGACTCGACGACGCCGCGTCGTCCGCGCCGTCCCACGGGCTGCCCGGCGGGGGCGGCGCCAGGTGGTTCCGGACCTCCGCTCCGTGGCTCAAGGCGGCCGCCGTCGTGGCGCTCGCCGGGGGAAGCGCCCTCGGTTGGGTGCTCACGCGTGGGGGCGGCGGACCCGTCGTGTCCGCCGGCGAGCGGGACCTGGCCGCAAGCCTCGTCTCGGTGCTCGACTCCCCCGGTTCGACTCCGGCACGGCTCGCGGCGGTCGGGGGCGCGTACGCAGTGGAAGGCGTGGCTTCCGAGGCGATCGACGCGCTGGTCGAGATCGCCCGGACCGATCCGAGCGTCGGCGTGCGCGTCGCCGCGATCGACGCGTTGGCGTGGCTTGCAGACCGGAGCGCCGCACGCGCGGCTCTGGGCACCCTGCCCAGTCAGGACTCGCCACTGGTCCAGATGGCGCTGCTTGAAAACATGGTGGGGGCGGCTCAAGAGCCCGCCCCCGTCGAGAGACTTCTCGAGCGCCTCGATCTCCGGCCCGAGGTACGTGCCCGGGCGAACGAGGTGCTCGTCGACTTGAAGGGATCCCAATGAACGCTCACGCCATCATCCGCGTCTCCGTCGCGCTGCTCGGCCTCGCCCTATCGTCGAGCGCCTCACGGCTGGAGGCGCAGCACACCGCACCCGTGTCGCGGTCGATCGCGCTCGGGCAGGATCAGCGGATCGCGATCACGGTCCACTGGGGCGAGGTCACGCTGATCGGACACGAAGGAACGGCGCTCGAGTTCGAGGCGCGTCCCCAGGCCGGACCCGCCCGAGAGGGGCTGCGTTCGGTCGGCGAATTCGAGGGCGACCCGGCCGTCCTGGTGGACGAGAGTCCTCGCGAGATCCGGCTCCGAACCCCCGAGCCCGAGAGCGGGACGTTCTCGGCGGTCGATCTGGTCGTGCGCGTTCCCAGGGCGGCCCGACTGCACGTCGAGATGCTGCGCGGCGGCGAGGTTCTGGTGGACGGCGTGGAAGGTGAGCTCGAGATCAGCTCGCAGAATGGGTCGGTGGAGATGCGCGGCATCCGGGGATCAGCCAGCGTGGACGCGTCGAACGGATCCATCGCCGCCGAGTTCGAGTCCGTTCGGCCCGACGCCCCGATGTCGTTCGTTTCGATGAACGGTTCCGTCGTGCTCACGCTCCCCGAGACGACGTCTGCCGACCTGCGCGTTCGAACGACCGGTGACGAGATCCGCACCGACTTCGACCTCGTCCCGATCCCTCGTGCCGGGGGAGAGGATACCGCGACCGCGGCCGGGCGCTCGCGCCACTTGGACGCGCGCATCAACGGCGGCGGACCGCTGTTCCTGGTGACGACGTTCAATGGCGAAATCATCCTGAGAGGAGCACCGCAATGAGGCACATCATCCTCCGGCCCGCGCGTCCCTTCGTCGGCTTGGCGCTGGCGGCCATCGCGGCGCTCGTGGCCAGCGGGTCGAGCGCAGCGTGCCTGGCCGGGCAGATCGAGTCCGCTTCCCGCGAGCTCCGCCCGACGATCGACGATGTCGTCGCACCATTTGTTGACGCCGGGGACTTCATGGGCGTGGTCGCGGCGCAGCGGGCGGGGCAGACCGCCCGGGCGGCGCCGTACGGCTGGGCGAGCCTCGAGCTGGAGACGCCGCACCGTGAAGACGGGATCTTCATGATCGGCTCGATCTCGAAGCAGTTTACGGCGGTCGCGATTCTCCTCCTCGAAGAGGACGGGAAACTTCGCACGGACGACGAGATCGCCTCGCACCTGGAGGCGTTCCGGGCTCGTCCACCGATCACCATCCACCAGCTCCTCACGCACACATCCGGCGTCATGGACGTCTATTCGCTCGATCGCTTCGGTGCCACCGCCGGAGCGTCCGGTAGCTTCGACGACGTGATCGCGGATCTGGCCCGCCTGCCGCTGACTTTTGAACCCGGCAGAGGTTACGCCTACAGCAACGGTGGATACTCGGTGCTGGCCGCCTTGGTCGAGCGCGCATCCGGCATGACCTACGGCGAGTTTCTCCGCGAGCGGATCTTCGAGCCACTCGGGCTCGAACGCACCGCGCACGCCTCGCCGGGTCCCGCCGTCACGGGCCGGGTGCTTGGCTACGACCCCTGGGGAGGAAACGGGCTGGAGCCGGCGCCCCCCGTCGCTCCCGCATTTCTCGCCGGGTCGGGCTCGATCTGGTCGAGCGCCGCCGATCTCCTGCGATGGACGCACGCGCTGCACGAGGGAGAGGTCCTGTCCGCCGACTCCTACGAGAAGCTGGTCCACGACCATGGCTACGGCTACGGATATGGCGTCAGCGTGTTCACCCGCTTCGGTCGGCCCGCCATCGGACACGACGGCAGGGTCTCGGGCTTCGCGTCGGACCTCGCGTACTATCCGTCCGAAACGCTGGCGGTCGTCGTCCTCAGCAACGTCCAGTCGGTCGCGCGCGATCAGATCCGGGTGCTGGCGGCCGCGGCGGTGCTGGGTGAGGACTACCCGGTGCCGCCGCGGCGTGTCTTCACGGTCAGCTCTCAGCCCCTGGCCGGGCTCGAGGGGGACTACGCCTTCGGCCCCGACTTCGTCGTGTCGGTCACGCGTGCGGGCGATCGACTACTCGCCCGCGCGAACCAGGGCGGCTACTCGGAGCTCGTCCCGATCGACGGCGGCGCATGGTTCTCGCGCATGCTCTACGCGACGGTGCGTTTCGCACGGAACGAGGAAGGAGTGGTCGACCGTCTGCTGTGGGGGGCCGGTGACGAGGCTCCGGTCGGGGTCCGACGGCCCTAGACCGCGTCCAGCTCGCGCGCGTCCCGGAACTCGTCCAGCCACTCGATCAGACGTTGACGCTCCCCGTCGGTAGTGGCCGTGCCGGGAAGGTAGCGGGTGCGTCTCGGGGCTCGATCGAGCCAGAAGAGCCCCGGGGGCGCGGGCCCGCCGTCCCTATCCAGGCCGCTCGTCGTGGCGAGCCACACCATGGTGTCGGCCCCCTGTTCCGGTGTGCGGAGGGTTGGTCCCATGAGCTTGCCGAAGCCCGGCAACCCGGCATCGACGCCCGGAGTGTCGACCCAACCCGGGTGCACGGCGTGCATAACGACGTCGGGGGCCCAGCGTGGCCCGAGGTAGTGGACGAGTTCGACCTGCGCACGCTTGGCCCGTGCGTAGGCTACCGCGCCCTGATAGCCCTCCTCGGACATCTGAAGTGCGTCGACATCGAGTCCCTGTGTATACATCCCGCCGGATGACATCCACAGCACGCGGGCGCCCACGGACAATCTCGGTCGGAGCGCCATCATGAGCCGGTAGTGCCCGACGAGGTGCGTCGAGAGGGTGAGCTCGACGCCGTTGTCGTCCCGGCGGTAGTCCGGCGTGAGGGCCCCCGCGTTGCAGATGAGCACATCCAACGCGCCGCCCGAGGCACGGACGTCTTCCACAACGCGATCGATCGATGCGAAGTCGCCGGTGTCCAGGGCAAGTCCTCGTGCCGCGCCCGTGGACACACTCTCGACGAGTTCGGCGGCTGCGGCCTCCGCGCGCTCGGCGCTACGGGAGGTGACGAGCACGTGCGCTCCGAGCCGCATGAGTCCCGCCGCGATCGCGTTGCCGATCCCGCTGCTCGAGCCGGTGACCAGGGCTCTCTGGCCCTCGAGGTTCGCACTGGGTGCGTCCCAACCGTAGGCCCAAGAGCGAACACGATACCCCGCCTTGGTGAAGCTCCCGAGGATCGTCGCCTCGAGCGCCGTGTCGATGGCCCGCGCAAACAGTCTGAGCACCAAGGGACGCCTAGGAATCCGAAAGCCGCGCATCGTCGAATCGAAGCACAGGGATGGAAGAGATAGTCGCGAACGACACGAGGGACAAATCCATGAAAACTGCCGTCGTTATCGGCCTGACCTTTGCGTTTCTCCCGGGCGTTTCCCTGGCCCAAACGCGCGCCCTGGAAGTCGAGTTAGAAGGTGGGCCGATCTGGCAGACGCGCAACGACGTCGAGATCCCAAATGACGGAAGCGCGACTCGGTTCTCGCTTTCGGACTTCACCGGCAGCGGCCCGTGGCGGGCCGGCCGCCTCTACCTCACGTGGAACGTATCCGAACGCCATGGCGTGCGTCTCCTATATGCCCCCTTTTCGTTGAGTGAGTCGGCGACGCTCGCTGGCCCCGTGGACTTCGCGGGCGCGAGCTTCGTGGCAGGCGCCGCCACCGACGGGCGGTACACCTTTAACTCCTACCGTCTGTCGTATCGATGGCGCTTCCACTCGGGCGAACGACTTCGGGCGTGGCTCGGCGTCACGGCAAAGGTGCGCGATGCAACGATCTCATTGGCCCAGGGCCCGACCACGGGTCGGAAGGACGATGTCGGCTTCGTACCTCTGCTTCACATAGCCGCCGAGCAGCGGCTTGGTTCGAGGTGGAACGTCTCACTCGATGCGGACGCCCTCGCGGGCGGGCCGGGCCGTGCGATCGATGCTTCGCTCAAGTTGGGCTACGACGTGAGCGATCGTTGGTCCATCCGCGCGGGATACCGCACGGTGGAAGGTGGAGCCGACGTCGAGTCCGTCTACAGCTTCGCCTGGCTGCACTACCTGGCCGCGTCGATCGTGTGGCGACTGTGAAGACCGCTACGCTTCTCCTATGGATTGCTTTTGTCCCAGGATCGCTGATGGCCCAGAACCAGAGTTCGACCCGTATCTTCGACTTCTCCCGGACCTCGGCGGCAGAGCGTTGGGTCCCGGTCAACGACGACGTCATGGGAGGCGTGTCCTCGAGTCGGGTTCGTCACGACGGGGATGGCTTTGCCGTGTTCGAGGGCACGTTGTCCCTCGAAAACAACGGAGGATTCGCATCCGTCCGCGGTGCCATCGAACCGGGCAGCCTACAGGGCGTCACCGGACTCACGATTCGTGTTCGTGGAGACGGACAGCGCTACCAGCTTCGTCTTCGAATGGGGCGCCGATTCGATGGCGTGGCCTACGTCGCGAACTTCGAAACCGCGAAGGAAGAGTGGACGACCGTGACCATTCCGCTCTCATCCTTCGAGCCGAGCTTTCGGGGGTATCGGCCGCGGAATCCTGCGCCTCTCGATGCGGCCGAGGTGGGACAGATCGGTCTCATGCTGACCGACAAGCAGGAAGGACCTTTCCGCATCGACCTCGGCTGGATCGACGCC
>JAJCZV010000143.1 GCA_029262175.1 Gemmatimonadota bacterium | reverse complement strand
GTGAGCGACTGACTGAACCACGTGACGGCGGCCAGTTCTTCAAACACATCGGTGTCCTCGCGCCAAACAAAGAAATTGGCTGGCGCAACTACATTGGTCAGGTTGTCTCGCGGGATGTTGTGCTCCCAGACCATCACCAGTTCGTCGGGGTCGTCAAACGGAAGCGGCTCGAGCACGACGTCGTACATCACGCTGAAGATCCCCGCGTTGACCCCGATCCCCAGGGCGATCGTCAGAATGACGACAGTGGCGAACAACGGTCGCTTGATGAGGCTTCGCAACGCGAAACGAATATCCTGAAACAGCATGTCCGGTCTCCAATCTTGCCCACGTAACCACAGCGCATGGACGATCGAGCCGCCACTGGCGCCCAGCATGTCCATAGCGCCGCGAACTCCCGTTCGCCCGTCGCTCGCCGCACGCGTCCACAGGTAGTCGAGCTCCGCCTCCCAGTCTCGGGTCCAAGTGCGACGCTCGGACCGAGGCGTGATCGCGCTCGCCAACCTCAGCAGGACGTGACACACGGCGCGCACCGGATGGCGGTCGAACACCATCACGAACACGGGTTAGGTCCAGGCCTTCCCGAGGGAGGCGGCATCAATCGGGAGTGTTCGCTCAATCGCACGAATGCGCTCGACCTCCGCGAGTAGCCGCTTCTTTCCCCCCGCCGTGATCTGGTAGTACTTGCGTGGCGGACGTTTCTCGCGCTGCGCGATCTGGTGAGACTCCCATTTCGCGCGCAGCAGGCCCTGACGTTCCAGACGACTCAGGGCGGGGTAGACCGTGCCGCTGGCCAGCCCGGTCGCGTCCATGATGTCGAATCCGTACCGCGTTCCCACTGCAACGGCATGCAGAACTTGAACAGTCGTGATTCCCAGTGTTTTTCTGGTCATCCCAGTAAACCATCCGTTTGGCTCGGTTCACGCCTGTCTAACTTAACATAGTTATGCTAGCTATGTAGTATTACTATACGCAAGCGATCGCAAGCCCTGAACGGTCCTGAGGGAGAGGAGTGCATGGGCTGAGTTTCTAGATCGGAACCACGACACACGTGATCGCGTAGGCCTCTCCGCTGGGATCTTCATGGTCGGCCAGAGTCGACTCCAGTTCTTCGAGCAGCCCGTTTACTTTCTCGAGCCCGGCGGGACTCAAACGGGCATGGAACTGCGCGAGGCTCCTCTCTCGTTGTGGCCCCGATTGGCGCACTGCGGGATCTTGAAGAGCAGCCCGATGACTCCGATCTGCCCACCGAAGTAGCGCACCGCCCATTTCTCCGTAGGCCGCTCGATAGCCGGCGGATGCCTCGTCCAGCCGGACCTCCCAGTCCCTGGCTGCGAGATCGTAGAGCTTTGCCGGCCGTCGAGCGGTGGACTCGGAACCGGCAATGAAGATGAGGTCGACGTCGATGAGCTGATCTAGGTGATAATAGATGGATTCCGGAACCGTCCCGAGCAGGGCCGCGAGCTCCTTGGCGGTAGCGGGGCCGCTCGTCTCCAGTGCGGCAACGATCCGGTGACGGACAGGCGAGGCCATCGCTTGAAGCTGGTCCACCCGTTCGATCGTGCGAGTGCGCCGCTGTCTCGATCTCAATCTTGAAACCTCCACCGGAAAAGCCACGTCTTGCTAATAAATGAAATATTATAATATCTTCTAGTTATTAGAAAGGACGCCTCATGAGTAGCAAGCACGTGCGCGGCACCATTCTTCGGATTGCGCGCGCCGTTCTCTTGGTGGGAGCGGTGCTTCTGGGGGGCGCACTGGTGGTGGGCAGCATCTACCAAGCGCTGGGCGTACGCACCGATCGAGCCCAATATCCTCCTCCGGGGGAACTCGTCGATTTGGGTTCGCATCGCATGCACATCTCCTGTGGGGGCAGCGGTGCGGCGACGGTCCTTCTCGACTCGGGGGCTGGTGGTTGGTCGATGCATTGGTTCGCAATTCGTCCGTACCTCGAGTCTCACGCTCGTGTTTGCGCCTTCGATCGATCGGGTCTCGGGTGGAGCGAGGAAGGGCCGGGTGCCTACGACGGAGAAGCGATCGCGCGCGAGCTTCACGTCCTGCTCGAAGAAGCGGAGGTGCCGCGCCCGCTCATCTATGTAGGCCATTCGCTCGGGGCGAACATTGCCCAGATCTACTACGGGCTGTTTCCCGAAGACGTCGCCGGAATGGTCCTCATCGATCCGGGCCGGCCCGAGGACCTGCTGGAAGACTTCGAAGGGACGCGGGAAGAGGCGCTCGCGATCGACCGATGTGGATGGCGCTGTGGCTTGGGGTCGTTCGCGACTCGGGTCGGTGCCGTGCGATTCTTCAATCGCAACGCCGGCCGACGCACACTGGGTGAAGAGAGACAGGCGGAGTTTCATGCGGGTATTTCTCGCCAGAGCAACCTCCGCACCGTGCTCGCATACCTCGCGTATCTTCCTAAGACGGCATACCAAAACCTGGCCGCAGAGGGCTTTGACGATGTACTGCTGACGTTGTTGTCCTCAGACGACAACCGAGCGCCCGAGGGCGAGGAGACCGAAGAGGACGTGCGGCTCTGGTATCAGGCCGTGCAGCGACACCTGGCCGACTTGGCCTCGCAGTCGACCCGAGGGCGGGGGCCGATCGTAGTCGAGGGGGCGACACACCAGTCGATCGTCACGGACGAGCAGCACGTGCAGCCGGTCGTCGAAGAGATCCTGCGAATTGTCAACGAGTCCCAGTCCTGACAGAATCCAAGCATGATTCTCCTCGATCAGGGCGGGTGCGCCCGTAAGTGGTCTCACGTGCGTCCTCCGTCGCCACGGCTCTCTCCCTATGTCGAGTCGCTCTCCGCACAAGCGCTCCCGGAGGAGATCGCTTCGGATTCCTGGCGCATTGTCCCAGATGCATCCGCCCACATCTTGTTTACTCGGTTCGCCCCGGATCGATCGAACCAGACGCCGCGAACCCGACTTTCGGTCGTCGGACCGCGCTCCATCTTTCTAGACGTCAGCCAGGTCGGACGTCTACACACCTACGCGATCCGTTTTCGACCCGGAGCGCTGGGCGCCTTGCTTCCGATCAGCGCCGGCGAGCTCCTGGATCGCAGCGTTCCATTGGAGGACATCCTCGGTCCGGCCGCCGTGGACCTGGAGGCGAGGCTCATGGCAGCTCCGAACTATCGGGTCGCTCTAGACCGATTCGGATCCTGGACCGGGCGTTTGGCGAAGGGTGGCCGGGAGCTGGACCCGCGCACATCGGCCGTGTCGCGACTGGTCGCCGCCCGCCGTGGACACCTCACCGTCGATGCGATCGCTCGGCAAGTCGGCGTATCCTCGCGCCGGCTGCGCGCCGTCACCCGACGAGATTTCGGACTCGCACCCAAACGCCTGACGCGGATCGTTCGATCCTACGCCGTCCTCGAACGGACTCGACGTGCGAGTTGGTCGACGATCGCGTGCGGGGCGGGGTTCCACGACGAGTCGCACATGATTCACGACTTCACGGCATTGTTCGGCGAGACTCCGCGGCGTTTTCTCGCCCGAGCCGACGACCGTTTCTTACAAGTCGCCGAGGCTGGCCGAGCGTACCTTGAGCCGTGAGTCGGAGCGTTGATTTGCAGGTCGATGCGTTCAAATCGTTGGAAGGGGCACGTATGCGTATGAAGTCGCTGTTAATGATCGGTCTCGCCGTAGCGTTCGGGGCAACGATGACGAGCGGTCAAGAATCCACGTTGAACATCCGCCTCGCGAAGGGGACGGAGAGAGAAGCGGCGACGAAGTCCGAACTCGAAGCGATCGTCGCAAAGTACGACCTCGGGCATTGGATTTTTACAAGAGACATCGTGATCGATGCGGAAAGCATTCCTCACAGTCACCCTGTGCTCACGTTGCACACGCGCCATCTCGGGGACGAGCCGGCCTTGCTCGCAACGTTCCTGCACGAGCAGTTCCACTGGTTGGCAGAGGAGCGCCCGACGGCCCGCGAAGCGGCCGTCGCGGAGTTTCGAACTCGTTTTCCCGCGGTGCCGTTCGGCCGCCCGAACGGCGGCCGTGACGCCTACAGCACGTACCTCCACTTGATCGTGTGCGATCTAGAGTACGCGGCCGTCAGCGAATTGCTCGGGCAGGCCGCGGCCCGCGCGACCTTGGCGGCCAGTACGCATTACATATGGATCTATCGACAGGTCCTCGAGAATCCAGCCATCCGTGAGACCAACGCGCGGCACGACCTCGATCTCGGATCGATCCCCCGGTGAGCAAATGGCGACGCTACGGCTCCGAGGCGGCCGTGATCGTAATCGGGATTCTATCGGCGCTTTTTCTCGATGCGGCCTGGGAGTATCGTAGCGATCTCGCGACAGAGGCGGAGTACCTGCAAGCTCTGGCGGTCGAATTCGAGGACAGCCGCAGGGAGTTGGCCGCTGACCAAGAGGCCCGCCAACGAATCCTGAGACGAACGGCCAGCCTGCTGGGCGCCCTCGATGCCGGCGGTGATCTGAGCGTCGTTCAAGACTCGGCCGCCCCTTGGATCGCCGCATTAGTGGACTATCGGTTCTTCACGCCCGCTCAGTCCGTTCTGGAGGACCTGACCGCGTCCGGCAACCTGCAGCTGGTCCGGTCAGATCGGTTGCGCCGCGGGATCCTCAGTTACGTCCAGGAGCGCGATCGCCTGCAGGTGGTGGAGGATCGTGAGTTGGTGTTCGTGGCCAACGAGGTCGAGACCTTTCTAGCCGATCATCTCATTCTCTCGGAAATCCTCCCCTTGGCATCGCTAGATGAGGAACCTCCGGCTACTCGCGTCGATCTCGACGCGATTCGGCCGGCGCTGGAAACGCCCAGGTTTCAAAACCTCGCCTACCTGCGGTGGCAGCGCGCCGAGATTTCCTATCGCTTTGCATCCGGCGTGGCGGACCGGCTCGAGCGTCTCACCCAGTTGATGGGCGAACAACTCGACAACTGATCCTTCCAAAACGAGACCCAGCAAAAACGCGGGTTGACCGTGCAGATAGATAGTTGTAGTCTGATACCAATAATGGTTGTGTCTTCGAACGAAATAGCCGTGTCAGAAACCGCGTTTCAAGAACAGATGGTTGCGCTCACGCGGGCCTTTGGCTGGCATCGCCCGACCCACACGCCCTGTGGTCAACCGGTCTCGATCGCTGAAGCCCATGCGCTGCTCGAGCTGAGCAGGGTCCGCTCGATGACGCAACAAGAACTCGCAGACAAGATCAACCTGCAGAAGAGCACCGTGAGTCGGCTTGTCTCAGGGCTGGAGGCCCGCGACTGGATCGCGCGGAGACGAAACGGTGACGACGGCAGAGCCCGAGACGTTTTTCTCACGCCCACCGGCGAGGGGGCCGCCGCCGATCTCGCGTCGGCGAGGCGCAAGAAGATGGACGGGATCCTCGACCGCATTCCCCTGGAGCGGCGCGGGGCCTTGGCCGATTCCCTACAGCTATTGATAGAGGCAATTCATGAAAGCAACGACTAGAGCGGTCGTGTCCGTCGCGATCGTGGTGCTCGGATGTAGCGACTCGAGGAGATCATCGGAGCTTGAAGATCGTAGGGCGGTGGTCGCGACCACCGGCTCCGCGGTCATGCCGTTCGACCTGGATCGAACGACACACGTGTTCCAGAAGACCGACGTCGGCGGACGTCAGGAGGTGTACGCGGATTCAGACGATCAAGCACAAGTGGCCTTGATTCGCGCGCACCTCAGAGACGAAGCCGAGCGGTTTAGCAAGGGAGATTTCCATCACCCCGAGATGATCCATGGCGAAGGCATGCCGGGTCTCCACGAGCTTGTCGCCGGATTCGAACGACTCTCCGTGGAGTACTCTGAAACCGACCGGGGCGCGCAGATCCTTTATACGACGACGGACACCGAGCTGGTTCCGGCAGTCCACGCTTGGTTCGACGCCCAACTGCTAGATCACGGTGAACACGCCACCGCCGGCTCCTGATCTCTCGATCTGACGGCAGTGCGAGATCCCTTCGGCGCGTCTTCAGTTTGGTCGCGGGCTCTCGGCGGGGGTGAATCGTTGTACGCGTCGCCCCGTCGATGCTTCCCCAACGTAGATGTTCCCCCGCGAGTCCACGCTCATCCCGTGAGGGCGAAGCATCTGGCCCACTTGGCGGCCGCCACGGCCGAACTCGCCTACGATTTCAAGGTCGCTTCGACGGAGAATCCAAACCTTGTGGTTGGTACCATCGGCTAGGTAGAGCCAACGCTGTTCCGAGTCGGGAGAGAACGCGATGACGAAGGCCGAGCCCGACGCCCGGGTCTGCGGCGCTATGATCTTTTCGGCTTGGAACGCGCCGCTTTGATCGAAAACCTGGATGCGATTGCCACGGCGATCGGCCACGTAGATCAAGCCGTCGGCGGAACCGACCAGTCCGTGAACCGTCGAGAACTCGCGTGGGGGGGTGGCTTCAGCCCCTCGTTCGCCCAAATCGACCTCGTCGTCGGGCGGCTCACCGTAGGCGCCCCAGTGGCGCAGGTACGCACCCGTTTCGCCATCGACGACGATCACGCGCCGATTGCGATACCCATCCGCGATGAAGACCTCGTTGTCCTGTGGGTCGACCCAGATGCCGGCCGGTCCACCCAAGAGTTCGTGGTCGGCGCTCCCGCCGGTCTCGTCGTACCGGCCAATCGTCATTACGAGTTCGCCGGTTCGAGTGAACTTCATCACGCGGTGGTGGCGATAGGTACCGACCCATACGAAATCGTTGTGATCGACGAAGATCCCGTGTGCGTTTCTCGGGAATTGCGACACGTCTTGCGTCGCCGGGTCGCCCCAACCTTGGACCACATTGCCCATGGGGTCGAACTCGATGACCACCGGAGCCGGCACGCAGCACGTGCCGATCGGGGGATCTTGAACCGCCGAGGTCTCTTCGGGCGTGAGCGTTTCGGGGAGGTGCGTCACCCAAACGTGATCCTGAGCGTCAACGAACACGCCGGTCACCGAGCCCATGATCCATAGGTCAGGCATCTCGACCGGCCATGAAGGATCAACCTCGAAGGTTTCCGCTTCGCCTGGCCGGCCGGTTGCTGAAGCGCCCGCTTCGGCGTTTCGTTCGCCAGGTCCGCACGCTGAAAGTACCGTCGCGCTTGTCACGATGGCGGCGAGGGTGCTCATGGTCCGGATTCTCATCGTGCACGTCACTCTCTCATGGGTCTTTGTCGCGATCAACCCAGATCGCGCCGGCAGGCCAGCCCCAAGTATGTAGGTGAATCCTGCGAGGGCAAGGGGTGCGCGGGGCAGGCCACTACTCTGCTCGGAGAGACTCGATCGGGTCGAGGGCAGCGGCGCGTTGCGCGGGAAGAACTCCGAAGATCAGCGACACGGCGAGCGCGGCGCCGAGTGCGAGCGCGATCGCATCTCCGGAGACTGCGGTCTGCCATTCGGTAGCTCGGCGGATCGCGGCGGCGGTAGCAGTCCCCACCAGCAACCCGGTCAATCCACCGGCGCCGCCCAAGAACAGGGCCTCCACGACGAATTGAGTTCGGATGTCGCGCCGTTTGGCTCCGACGGCGATACGCAATCCGATTTCGTTCCGCCGCTCTCGGATCGAGAGCATCATGATAGAGAGGATCCCTACGCCGCCGACGAGAAGGGCTACGGCGGCCAAGGCGGTGATCAGGCGCTGGAACGACGCGGCAGCGTCCCGCTCGGCCTGAAGAACGAGGAGCTGATTGTCGATCCCAAAGTCATCGGGCTCCGATCGATCGAGGCCGTGCCGCTCGCGCAGCAACGTTGCGACTTGAGTGGCAGCCGCCTCCATGTCTTCTCCAGCGCGCACCTGCACGTAGATCAAGGTTACATGGTCGACGTTGAAAACCCGGCGGAGCCCCGTTCGGAGGGGGACCAAGATCTGGTTGTCTTCGTCGCTCCCGGCGTTGAGGCTCGCGCCCTTCGACTCGAGAACGCCGATCACCTCGAAGGGGACGCGTTCGATACGAATCCGTTGCCCAACTGGATCCACGCCTTGGAACAGTGATGCCGCAACCCGTGAACCGAGGACGGCCAGCCGCTGGCCGCTCTGGTCCTCTTCGGGCGTGAAATAGCGGCCGCGTCGCGTCGGGAAGTTTCGGATCAACTCGTACTGGGAAGCGGTAGCTCGCACCGAGGTGCGGGTGGTCAGGATTCCGTACTTGACCTGGAGATTTCTATCGAAGGACGCGGCGGCGCGCTCCACTGCGGGGCAATCCTCGAGAATCGCCTCGACGTCGGCCGGTTTGAGGGTGTTCACGAGGCCGGCCGAACTGGAGCGACCGATCAGCGGCTCCGCTCTTTCAGCCCTAACCAAGAGCAGGTTGGAGCCCATGGCTTCGACTTCCGTCATCAGTTCGCGCTCGGCCCCCTCGCCGATCGCGACCATGACGATCAAGGCTGCAACGCCAAGCCCGGTCCCGGAGATCGCGAGTGCCGTCCGGACGCGGTGGCGCAGAAGCGCCTTTGTCGACAGGCTGAAGTTTCTACGGACTCTCACGGGAAGCTGCGGTGGGGGGAGGCCAACCTCAGCGCAGCGTCTCGACCGGATCCAAGGCGGCCGCGCGTCTGGCCGGAGCGACCCCCGCCAACAGCCCGACAGCGAGCGAAGCAGCCACTCCCAGCAGCGCGACTTCCCAAGGAAGTCCAAGCGCTACCTCCGCGGCCTCGGCGTTGTCTGTTTCGCCCATCGTGCGTGCGACCGTGGACACGCCGCCCATCGCTAGTAGAACGACGTAAGCCAGACCCAGAGCAAGAAGACCCCCAAACAGCGTGACCGCGGTCGACTCGAGCAGAAACTGCGCGGAGATGTCGCGGCGCTTCGCGCCGAGCGCCTTGCGAAGACCGATCTCGGCGCGCCGTTCGCTGACCGACATCAGCATCAAGTTCGCCACGACGATTCCGCCCGCCAGGATCGAGATCGCGGCCACCAACGGAAGAAACAGAGTGAAAACTCGATTGCCCGATTCGATCATCCCCTCCACTTGGACCGGAGTGATCATCTGAAAATCGTTCGGCTCTTGCGGACCCAGTGCATGGCGGGGCCGGAGGACATCCGCGATGCGGAACACCACGTCGTCCAGGTTGGCCGACGCCGCAACGGAAAGCTTGGCCGAAAAAATGTAGTCCACATTCGACAGGCGACGCATCGCGGTCGTGACCGGCACTTGGATCTCACGATCCATGTCCACGCCATGAGGGTCGATGCCCATCAGGTCGAGTACCCCAATGACTTCGAACGGCACGTTCGCGATCCGGATCGATTCTCCGACCGGATCCATCCCTCCGAAGATTTCGGTCACGAGTCGCTCTCCTACCACGGCGACTCTCGCGGAGCGTTCGACATCCTCGTGCCCGAAGTAGCTTCCCGAAGTCGCGCCACGGTCCCACACGATCTCCTGGCTCTCCGAGTGACCCGTGATCATGATCGGCTTGGTTTCACCTTCGTAGACGACATCGAACTCGCCGAGCATCATGATCGGATCGGACGCGATGACTTCGGGAATCTCGGCACCGATCGCGGCGAGATCTTCGAGCGTGAGGGTCGTCGCTGGGCCGTCGGCGTGCGGTCCCCCCATTCGTCCACCTCCCCCCGCCATCAACATGATGGTCGAGCCGCCGAACATCCGGTTGAAATTGTCGAGGACGGCGTTCTGCGTACCCTGACCGTAGGCCACGACGACCGTAAGCGCCGTCACACCGACCAGCGTTCCCAGGATCATCAAGAACGTGCGCATCTTGTGTCGTCTCATCGAGCCGACCGCGCTTCTCACCATGCGACCCTTCTTCATGATGCGTCTCGCTTCTCGATTCGGATGCGCGTGCTCTGTTCGATCGGAGTAGCGTTGCCTGCGACCGTGAGCATGCCGTCGGACAGCGTCTCCCCCGTCAGTCGGACGAGGACTTCGGTGCTCGGGTCGAAAAACCATGTGAGATCTCCGGCGAGCGTTCCGGCAAACTCTACCGTCGCCCCGTGCAAATCGTACGGCACCACCGATACTTCGGCCGCGACATTCGCCTCGATCCGTGCGCAGTCGACGCCATCGATGGTTTCCCAGCCCGAGAAGTGGTAGTCGGTCGTGAAGACTGCGGTCGCCGCGACATGCGCCTCGACCTGTGGTCGCGTGGATTGCGCCGTCCAGCGGTCGCCCACCTGGATGGGGCCGTCCGGCAGCTCGGGGAAACCGAAGTCCATCAACCGGCGAATCGAGACCTCCCCCTCCAAAACCCCCGGCATCTCCAGAAGCGGCGTGTCGGCAGGGTAGGTCGGCCGCCCGTCGATCGCGTCGATCGCCAGTTCGAACTCGCTCCCGACGAGGTGTCGCGTGTCGAGCGCTTGACGGCCATGAGGCGTGCTCACAACGAGTCCGAGCGAGTCGAGGTGTACGGCAACCCGCGACCCGTCCGCTCGGTCGAGCGTATAGCGGATCCCGTAGCGACGCTCGAGGTGTGCGGATCCCCACTCGATATCTTGTTCGTACGTCGCCACGTACGCGGTCGGCTCGCCGTCCGCTGCGAACCGTAGCTCGAGGGGACCGTCGACGCCCGCGCCACCTGAACATGCCGCGAGGCACGACATCCCCGCTCCCGCGCTCAGCTCGATCAATCTCTGTCGCATCAGTCTCCCCTCGTTATTTCGTCAGAAACGACGCGACCATCTACGATGTTCACTCGACGGTCCGCCATCGCGGCCACCTCGACATCGTGCGTGATCAAGACGATGGTTTTGCCGAGCCGATTGAGTTCTTGGAAGATCCCCAAGATCTCCAGGCCGGAAGCACCGTCCAGGTTTCCGGTGGGCTCGTCGGCCAAGATGAGATCGGGGTCGTTTACGAGCGCACGCGCGATGGCGACCCTCTGCTGCTGTCCGCCCGAGAGTTCTCCAGGGGTGTGCTGAGCCCGGTCCTCCAACCCCACTCGCTCGAGCGCGCTCAAGCCGAGTCCCGAGATGTCCGGACGGTTTGAATAGACCAGCGGCAGCTCGACGTTCTCGAGAGCGGTGGTGTTCGCGAGCAAGTGAAACGACTGAAAGACAAACCCGATCCGCTCATTGCGAGCTTCGGCGAGCTCGTCGGAAGAAAGGGCCCCGACATCGCTGCCGTCGAGGTCGTACCTCCCGGCATCGGGTCGGTCTAAGAGGCCCACGATGTTCATCATCGTCGACTTGCCGGACCCGGATGGCCCCACGATCGCTACGAAGCTCCCCCGGTCGATTCGGAGCGAGACGTCGTCTAGCGCGCGCACCACGGTAGAGCCCTTCTCGTACGTTTTTGAAACGCCAGTGAGCTCGATCATCTTACTTCTCCATCCAAGACCACCAACTCGCCCTCCTCGAGACCGTCGACGACTTCGGTGTGCGTACGCCCGCGAACGCCAAGTCGGATCTCTCGGCGCGTCACGCTGTCACCCGCGCTCACGAGTACGTGGCTGCCCCCGTTGTCTCGCCTCACCGCTGCATTCGGTACCGCCAAGACACCTTCGCGCGCGCCGAGCATGATGTTCACGGTCGTAGTCATCTCAGGTCGGAGCACGAACTCGCCCGTCTCTCCGATCGCCAGGACCGCGATGTAGTTGACCACGTTGTTTTGGATCTCGGCCTGCGGTTGGATCGCGGTGACGACGGCCTCGAAGTCGGTCGACGAATACGTGTCGACGGTGAACGTGCCCTCTTGTCCGACCTCTACGCGGCCGATATCCGTCTCATCGACGTAGGCCCAAACTTCGAGGCGATCCAGATCGATAATGGTCACGAACGTGGGCGCGGCGAAGCTCGCGGCCACCGTCTCACCTACCTGCGTGGTGACCGAGGCGACCACCCCTGAAATCGGCGCGTGAATCTCCGTGAATCCGAGCTGGATCTCGGCGCTCCTGAGGGTTGCTTCCGTCTCACGGACGCGGGCGTCGGAGGCCCGGAAATCGCGCTCGGCCGCGTCGAACTCGGTTTGGGCGATGACCTGTCCATCGATAAGGCCCCTCGCCCGCTGATACTGCTGCTGCGCGAAGTCCCGTTCGATGCGTGCGCTCTCGAGCGCGGCCAACGCCTGTTGGTGTCGAGCCTCGAACTCGGTTGGATCGAGTTCGGCCAGCATCTGTCCGTTCCGCACCCGGTCACCGACGGTCACATGGAGTCGCCGAAGCACGCCGGAAACCCGCGAGCCGACCGCAACCTCGGCCCCGACCTGGGGTCGAATCACGCCGGTCGCGAGGACTGTCGAGCCGATATCCAGACGTTCGACGAGCGACGTTTGGAGTTCGGGCGGGACGCCGGCGTCGACGGACCGGGTCCATCCTCCGGCGCTCAAAAGCCAGATGACAAATCCGATCACTACCGCAGGGATGCCGACCACGCCGACCCTCTTCAAGAGCGTCACCGGCCTTTAGTGCGGCCACAACAGAGACGCGTCTCCATCGGCGCCTCTTACGTGTCGATCGAGCCAATCCTCGAAGAGCCCGAGCTGTTCTTCGGTCAAGAGCGCGCGGATCTCATCGTGAGCGTTTGCGATCCCCTCGCTCATCCCAACGCGCAAGCTCTGCCAAGCCTCGTCGACGCTGGCTTGGTTTCGGATCAGGATCCTATGAATCTCGGCCAACTGGTCGTCGTCGAGTTCCAAGACATGCCGAAACGCGACCACCGCCGCATGATCGTCGCCGGCGGGGATATTGGTCTCGGGCGCGTGGTGGGCAAGGATGATTCGGTCGGCCGCTACCCCGAGTGCAACACCGACGATGACGAGCGAGAACCCTCCGATCACACCACGAACCCGCATCGATTGCTTCATCGATCCTCCTCCGCGCGCACGAAAAACGGCATGAGTGACTCTACGGTTGGGGGGGACTGTCCCCGGACGAAGGCCTGAGCGACCAAATCGGTCGGGACGATGGCCCGCGCGACCTCCGAATAGGGTGATTCGCCGAGAGACTCGGTCGTTTCGGCGAAGGTGATCCAGCCGGCTACGACGGCCACAACGGCCGCCGCGGCCAACGCCGGGCAGCCGCGGGCAAGCGCGGCCCACCAGGCTTGTTGTTCGTCGCGGCGGCGCGCGAGAGCGAGGGCTGCGTCGGCGCAGATCTGCTCCGCCAGCGCGTCCCAATAGCCGCTCTCATCAGGCAGCCTCGGTTCAAAGCGTGACATGGTCTTTCCTCGTGCTGGTTGTCATTGCGACTCGGCCTCCTCGCGGAGAGGACGCAGAACCTCTCGTAACGCACCACGCGCGCGGAACAGGTGTACGCGCACGGTCGCTTCCTTCATGCCGAGCATCTCGGCCACTTCCTTCGCTCTGAACCCCTCGAGATCGCAAAGCCGAAAACAGGCCCTTTGGTTGGCAGAAAGGAGCGCGAGGCCATCGCTCACCCGCTTGCGAATCTCCCAGCGCTCGATTTCCGACAGGCGCGATACCTCTTCAGCGGGAAGCGTGTCGGTCACCGGGTCCGAGTCCCATCGGTGGCTTCGTGCCGCCGCGTTTCGGCCGACGTTTCTAACGATCGTAAAGAACCAGGGGCGAAACGGCCGGCTGTCGTCGTAGTCATCGAGCGCGCGAAGCGTGCGGTGAAAGGAATCTTGGACGACGTCGTCGGCGTCGTCGCGTGACTCCGTGAACTCCCACGCCACGGCCAGTGCCGGTCTCATGTAGCGCCGCACGAGAACGTCGAAGGCCTTGCTGTCGCCTCGACGAACCCGACGGACGAGTTGGCGGTCCGTAGCGATCTTGTCGATCGTCACCGAGGGTCTTCGCCAGACTCTTGGTTCAATCCAGGTCTCCTGACTCATCGACCGCGTCGAGCCCAGCAGCGCTGCGGTACTCAACTGCGGCTTCTGCTGCTATACAGCTGAGCGCGCCAAAACATTTACACGCCATGTAAACGAATCTTCGTACCACTCGGTATCCCATGTGAACGATGCGCCATCGACACGGAGCGCGCGACCAGTGGGATCTGACAACCGACCAAGGAGACGCGGAGTGAGGACACGCAATTTCAGGATCGCGACAGGACTCGCGTTGGCGGGGGCGGCGCTAATCACTGCCGTCGCCCCAGCCGCGGCTCAATCGAGGGAATCCGATACCTCGGTCGTCGGCGTGTGGGACTTGGTGCTAGAAAGCGATCGATCGCCCGGCGAGTGGCACATCACGCTCGAGCAGGACGGGGAGGTCTTGTCGGGGTTTGCGGAGGTCGGCGGGCTGGTCGCGCCACTCGAAGGTCGGGTCGACGGAGAAGAGATCATGTTCAGCGTGACGGTCCCCGAGCACGACGCACCGTTGTTGTTTGTTGGCGTCGTGGACGGTGCGTCCGCTAGCGGCGTCATGGATCCGACGGGTGGAATGCACTCCGAAGCGGCAATGGATTGGATTGCGGAGAAGCGGAACTCGTAGCCAGTCGCTGTACGGTTCCCCGCCGACCACGGAAGTCGGCGGGGGCGCGAAGACCTATTCGTCCACGGGCTGCGGGACCATTCGGATGTACGGCAACGGCTGGTCCCACCCGGCCGGAAACCGCTTTTTCGCTTCCTCGTCCGAGACCGAGGGGGCGATGATCACGTCTCCACCCTGTTCCCAGTTCGCGGGCGTAGCCAGCTGCTTCTGCGCGGTCAACTGACAGGAGTCTAGAAGACGGAGGATCTCGAAGAAGTTCCGTCCGGTACTCATGGGATACGTTAGCGTCGCTTTGATCTTCTTGTCGGGACCTATGATGAAGACGGACCGAGCCGTC
>JAJCZV010000142.1 GCA_029262175.1 Gemmatimonadota bacterium | reverse complement strand
AGCCACTTCGAAATCGGGTCATCGAGCGACAGCGTGCCATCCAGCGCCATCGAGATCGCTGTGGCCGCGACATAGGTCTTCCCGATCGATCCCGACGGCATGCGCATGTCGGCGTGCATTTCGATTCCGCGCTCGACATCGGAAAACCCGGTCGCGAACGCGAGTACCTGGCCGTCGGGAAGGATCACCGCCGCCGTCGCGCCGGGGAACACCTCTTCGGTGTCCTGAGCCAGCGTCCAGAGTTCATCGAGTCTTGCTTGCACCGCCGCGCGGAGGGTCTCGACTTGCTCTGGAGACAACGACTGCACCGGCGCCTGCGCGCGGACCTCTTGCACCTGGACCGGTTGCAACTGACCCGCTAGCGCTGCCAATACGGCGAGCGCGAAGGTCCCGAGCCCGGGACGCCTACGCCTCGCCGCGCCCCGCCTACGCCTCGCCGCGCTTCGCACGGGGTAGATCACTTCCCCTATTGCACCCGTTCGAAGCGCAGGTCCCAAACGCGACCCTGGCTCAGGCTCGCTTGCGTGATGCGACCGCTCTGGTCGCGTCGAAAGATGAAGGTGGTGCCTCCCTGCGTGAAGGCGTCCGGATAGACCGGCTCCAGACCCTCGCCGTCCCCATACCGATCTTTGATCACGAGGGCGCCGTCTTCCACTTCGACCCAGTACGTCACCTCGGCTTCGTCGCTGTGATACTCGCCGGTGAACTCGGACAGTTGTGCCGGGGTCGGAGCATATTCAGCGACCGGTTCGATTCTGACATTGTTGGCCACCGGCGTATCCATGTTGGCCGCCGGACGGCCTCCCGCTTGTGGCATCGTCTCGAACGTGATCGAGACTCCGTTGGGCGACACGAACTCGGTCGCGCTGGTGGGCAGCAGCGCGAGCGATCCACCACCTACGGCCCAGTTGAGCGTCGCGCCGTCCGCCGTGAGCCTGATGTGCTGTCCGGTTCGAGTGTCTCGAAAGCCGCCGGCGAGCGATGCGACGCGCGCCGCATCGACGTCCACGTTCGCCATCTCCATCGGCGCGTCGTCTTCGGAGATCGCATCGGCCAAATAGAGATCTGCGACTTCGTGCGCGAGTCCCCCGGGGTTGGCCTGCCCAGCGTTGCACATCAGGGACACGGCCAGGCCATGTTCCGGGAAACGGGTCAGGAAGCCTCGATAGGCAGCCGTGCCACCGCTGTGCTGCACCTCGCGCAGTCCCTTGTATTCACCGACGAAAAGGCCGCTGGCATACGCGATCTCCTGCCCGGAATCCAGGACGCCCTGCCGGTGCATCTCTTCGAGAAACTGCGGTCCACCCACCTCGCCCGTGTCGAGGTTGTGCGTGAACTTGAGGAGATCGCCGACGGTCGTCAGGAGTCCGCCGTTGCCGTGCACGTTTTCGAACGGCATCAGCATGTGCCACTCGTCGTCATCGCCCTTCACGTACCCGACCGAACGATCCTCGACGACCTCGGTGAAGTCATCGCGCCACTGCGTTTTCGTCATCCCGAGCGGTTTGAAGATCCGTTCCTGAGAGAACTCTTCGAACGACATCCCACTGACGCGTTCGACCAGCACCGCTTGCAGGTTGTATCCCGTGTTGGTGTAGGAGTAGTACTGACCCGGCTCATAGTTGAGCGCTTTTTGTCTGCTCGCGATGTCGAGCATGTGTTTGTGTGTGTGAATTCGCGTGGTGCGATCCCACCCCCCGATGCCGGCGATCGAACCCCAGTCGCGGAGTCCGCTCGTGTGATTGAGAAGCATGCGAACCGTGATCGGCTCTCCGTAGTCGGGGAGCTCTGGGAGATACTTTCGGATGTCGTCATCGAGCGAGATGGCGCCGTCCAGCGCGAGCATCACCGTGGCCGCCGCAGTGAACTGCTTCGATACGGATCCGGGTTCGAACACGGTCTCCCCCGTGTTCGCGATATCGTACTCCAGGTTCGCCATCCCAAACGCCCGCGTCATCACCTGCTGTCCGTCACGAGACACGGCGACCGCGCACCCCGGCCCGTCCTCAGCGGCAAAGTCGGCGAACACGCCGTCGAGCGCGGCGAGATCCACCGTGCCGTCGTCTAGATCGGGCTGATCGGCGGGCGCGCACCCGACGCCGATGGACAAAGGGATGAGAAGGGTCCAGATCCGAGTCTTCATGGTCGCCACCTATGGAATGATGAGTCCGGTGTTGCCGTCAATCTGCGGTTCGGTCTCGAGATCCGCACCGCGTGTCCGAAGATCCTCGAGAAGAGTATGCGCCCCCGGCCCGCTCAACAGGTAGGGCTGTGCGAGCGCGGCGTCGTGTCCTTGACGTTGCCATCCATGTCCCTCGGCCGCGGGGTGGCGAACGTTGGGCACCTACGGAGCGTACGAATCACAGGGCCTCCGCCTCGTGAAGGATGGTCGTCGGGTCGAGGAGTCGTCCACCGGCGATCACGTGCTGGAGCCGCCGCGAGTTGCGGATGTCCGCGAGGGGATCGGCGTCGAGAACGAGGAGGTCGGCGACCTTCCCGACTTCGACGGCGCCCAGGCGTTCTTCTTCCTCGAGGATCCGCGCGTTCTCGAGGGTCGCCGCCGTCAGGACTTCGGCCGTGGACATGCCGCACTCGACAAGAAACTCCATCTCGTGGTGGAGCGAACCCCCAGGTGCGACCTGCGGCTCCGGTGCGTCGGTGCCGACCAACAGCTGCACGCCCGCTTCGTGAAGCATCGTCGTGAGCCGCTGATACTTCTCCCACGTGCGCTGTCGCGTGGCGAGCGGTGCGGCTCCCCAGTCGAGCGCTCTCCGTGCGCGGTCCTTGGCCCAAAAGTCGAGGAGACGTCGCGGCATCGCCGCGTGGTCCGCGTGATCGATCACGTCGGGTTGATCCATGAACAGCAATGTGCCCCAGAACACGATCAACGTCGGGTCGACGCGGGTGCCTTGCTCTGCGATCAAATCGACCAGTCGTTTGGCCTCGTCGGAATCCAGATCGATGGAATGCCGATCGTCCGCGTCGGAAAGCAAGAAATTCGACACCGTATAGATGTGCTCGATACAGTCGAGGCCATCGCGGACCGCGTCGGCCACGTGGTAGTCGAGAAGGTGACCGCTGACGACGAGCCCGTGCCGGTGTCCTTCCTCGATCACGCGACGCCCGATCTCGCGTTCGACGCCGATATAGAGCTTGAGCGTCTTCACGCCCCATGCGGCCATGTCGGTGACGAACGGTGCGACGTCTTCGGGTTTCGTAAGCGCCCACCCGACGTCCGGGTGCCAGGGCGGATCGCCATCGATCAAGAAACTACACCGAAAGACATTGGGCGAGATGTCGGGGTGCTCCAGCGCGTAGCGCTCCACCATCCGTTGAGCCGGGACGTTGTCGCCCGTGCTTCGGATCGACGTCACTCCGTGACCGAGATAGAAGGGAAGCACCTCGTCGCCGGTCATGTGCGATTGATACAGGATGTGGGAGAGATGAACATGCGCGTCGATGAGTCCGGGGAGCACGTAACGCCCCGTGCCATCCACCACCGTCGCGCGTTCAGCCAGGGCCGCCTGTGCGTTGAGTTGGCTGGCCGGTCCGATCGACTCGATCAGGCCTCCGTCGATAAGGACACTCATCGAGGGTTCCATTCGACCGCTGCGAACATCGAAGACAGAAGCGCCTTCGATGAGGATCTTGTCCTGCCCGGTTTGTGCGGGCGTCGCAGCGATGCGACCTCGCGAGTCGCACCCGAGGACAAGACCTGCTCCGGCGACGGCGGTCCCGGCGACGAACGTGCGGCGGTCCATGGCCGTCAGCCTATGCGACCCCCAGGAGTGCAGCCGCGTTCCCGCCGAGGATCTTCGCCTCATCCTCGGCCGAGAGTCCCAGCCCCCGAATCGAATCAAGCATCTTCGGGATGCTCCCGATCATGTGCGGGTAGTCGCTCCCAGCCAGGATGTGATCCACGCCTGCAAAGTCGATCGCCAGGCGCAAGCTGCCCGGGTCGAAGTTGACCGTGTCGTAGTAGAAGCCCTTGAGCACTTCGCTGGGCGGCCGCGTCAAGAACTCGCGTGAGCGACGGAACGCTTCGTATCCGCGGTCAAACCGCTCGGCGAGGTAAGGGACCGCGCCGCCCAAATGACCCAGCACCCACTTCGTATTCGGGAAACGCTCGGGGATCCCGGCATAGACCAGATGCGCAGCCGCCAGCGTCGTATCCATCAGAAACCCGACCATCGGCATCAGCATGAACTCTTCCATCGCCTCGACGCCCACGGGATAGGTCGGATGGATATAGAAGACCGCCCCGTGTCGATCGCCCGCCTCCCACAGCGGCAGGTATCGGGCATCCGCGAGCGGCACTCCGTTCGCGTTCGAGAACAGCATGATCCCCGCCATGTCGAGGTCGGTCATGCAGCGCTCCAGCTCATCGACCGAGGCCTCGGGGTTGTGCAGCGGCAGGTGCCCCAGCGTCATATACCGACCATCGCCGGACGCTACGCCGGCCGCGAGCCCGTCGTTGATGATGCACGCCAATTCCGCTCCGCGCTCGGGTGATTCGATCAGCGTGCCGGGAGCCGTAAACGTGATGAGCTGCTGATCGATCCCCGCTTCATCGAGCACCGTCTTACGGTATTCGAGGTCACGGTGTCCGGGCACCAGCACGTTGTAGTCACCCGGCGAGTGCAGCACCGGGTTCGCGTTCGCGTCTTCCGTGATTCGGAAGTTGCTCGGCCCGGTACGGATCGCCTCGACGAATTCCGGCGGGAAATAGTGGTTGTGAAAATCGATGATCATTCGGTCGCTCCGACAGGGGGAAGGCTCAATCTACGGACGACGACGACGCCTGACGATCCAGTAGACCGGAGCTCCGGCGAGCACGAGTCCCAGACCGACCGCGCTTTCGCTCGGTTCGGCCACGATCTGGTTGAGGACGATCCCGAACGACGAGACGGCGAAGACGATCGCCACCCACGGGTGCGCCCAGCGGTGAACGAGCGGCGGTGCGTCGGCGCGCCGGCGAAGCGCGAACACCGCGACCGCCAGCAGGCCAAAGAAGATCCACTCGGTATAGATGACGCGCGTAAACAGCGTGCGATACGATTCGGTCCACACGAGCGCGGAGGCCCATATGGCTTGGAGCGCGATGGCGCGGTGCGGCGTGTGCCGGGTCGGGTGCAGATCCGCGACCCAACGGAACAGAAGGCCATCCTGGGCCATCGCGTGGTATACCCGCGGCCCGGCGAGCACGATGCCGGCGAGCCCTCCGAAGGTGGAGAACGCCACCAGCCCGGACATGACGTTGCCGCCCCCGCGTCCGAGCACCGCATCGGCCGCGTCAGCCGCGATACGCTCCGATGAGATGACGGTCTCGAGCGGCAGCACGTAGAAGTAGACGGCGTTGAGCGCCAGGTAGGCGACCGTCACGATCCCCACGCCAATCAGCAGCGCGCGCGGGATCGTCCGTTTCGGGTCGACGGTTTCTCCGGCGGAGTAGGTGACCATGTGCCAGCCGCCAAACGCGAACAGCCCGGCGACGAGTGCGAGTAGTACATCTTTGAACGAAGCCCCGCCAAAGAGTCCGGCGTCGGCCGCAGGTGCGATCGAGTCCGCAGCGGCCGTGGCCGCGCTCCCGGCCGCTTGAGCCACCCCGGCCGCATCAGGGCCCGCAGAGCCGATTCCGACCCCCGCCCCGCCACCAAGCGAGATCCCGACGGCGACCATGAGGACGACCGCGCCGACCTTCACAAACGTAAACACGGTTTGCAGCGTGCTCCCGTGTTTGACCCCGAGGTAGTTGATCCCGGACAAGGCGAGGATCGCGGCGACCGCGACCAGGTTTAGCCCGCCCTCGCCCAGGGGCACAAACCAGCTCAGGTACCGAGCGAACACGACCGCGATCGCCGCGATGATTCCCGAGTGCATCGTCCAGAACATGGCCCAGCCCCAGAGGAACCCGGCGAGTGGGGAGAACGCATCACGTAAGAAGACGTAAACTCCGCCGCTTTCGGGCTTTAGGGCGGCCAGTTCCGCGGTGACGATGCAGCCGAAGAAGGTGAGGATGCCGGCGATCAGCCAGACGATGAGCGCCCCCTCCGGCGCCGGAACCCGTCCCGTGACTTCGGATGGTTGTACAAAAATCGACGCCCCGATGATCGTCCCCACGACCATCGCCGTCGCGTGCGGTAGGCGGATCGCTTTCGCGAATCCGCCGCCCGCTTCGCTCATACGGTCTTCTGTCCGAGCAAGCCGCGGCTCATCGTCTCGGGCGGGAGCAGGCCGAGCTGCTCAAACAGCGAGATAAACTCCCAGTGGTTGTAGGCCTCGGTCATCACGTAGCGGGTGGAGCGATCCTTCCCCTTCTTTTTCTTCTTGCTCTTCTTCTTCTTTCCCTTCTTGTCCTTCTTGCTCTCCGGGTCGCCCTCCGCCTCCACGGCCTCGACGTCGACTTCCTTGACCCGCGCCCAGACGTTGCCGCTGATGCTGATCTCACCGCCGGTCGTCCGCGCCCGGCCATGCAGCGTACAGAGGGCCGAGACCCATTTCCCCGACTCGAGGGACTTTTCGATCTGAACGTGGGTCTCGTCCAAGAGGCGACAGATGGCCGCATGGAACTGTTCGAAATCCTCCGGACCCACCATCGGCTGGTCCCCGAGACCATGCACAGGTCCGTCCGCGACGTACATCTCGTGGATGGCCGAGGCGTCGCGCTGTCGCCAGACCCGGTCGAACCACTCCTCGAGTACTTTCGTGTGTTGCTTAGCCATCGACTCCTCCGCGGGGTGAAACCAATTCGTTCAAACGATCTGTGTCGGCTTGGGTGTCGACGCCAGGGGAGCGCAATTGAATGTCCATCCCGCCATCGACGAAAAGGCGCTGCCCCGTGACATACCGCGCGTCGTCCGAGGCCAGGTAGGCGGCCGCCGCTCCGATGTCTGCGGGCGAGCCGGGGTGCCCGAGCGGAATGGTGTCCTTGGCGGCGTCGGCTCCGAGCGCGCCGCCGCCAATCATGTTCTCGACCGTGACGTTACCCGGCACGATGGTGTTGACTCGGATGTTCCAAGGCGCGAGGTCGAGCGCCATCGCACGCGTCGCCGCCTCGATCCCCCCTTTGGTCGTGTCATAGTTGAACAGTTGCCGGTGCGCTCGGCTGCCGCCTCCAGAACTGATGTTGATGATGTTGCCCCCGGTAGAAACGCCCTCCACGACTTGCCGCACCATGATGCGGGCGGCGCGTTGAGAGCAGAGAAACGTTCCGGTGAGGTTGACGTCGAGCGCGCGCTGCCACGCGTCTTCGGAAAGCTCCAGAAAGTGGCAATTGGATTCGGGATGATGGACGAGCGCGGCGTTGTTCACGACGACATCCAACCGTCCAAACGCCTCGAGCGTGCGGGCCATCAACGCATCGACCTGAGTCGCGTCGGACACATCACACGACAGCGCGAGCGCCCGCCCGCCGCTGGACGTGATCTGCGAGGCCGCGGCCTCCGCACCGGCCGCATCGATGTCGGCGATCACCACCGCGGCACCGTCGGCCGCAAGGCGGGTCGCGACGCCGAGACCGATCCCGTGTGCGCCGCCCGTGACGATCGCGACCTGGTCCGACAACTTCATCCACCTGCCTCCTGTTGCTGGGGTGGCCACGCGTCCGATCGGGAGCCGGCCGGGTGTTCCATCACCTCCGCCGCGGCCCGACGCTCCGTCCTGACCCGCTGTCGGCGCAAGCCGTGTCCGCCCGTAAGGCCTGTCCGGCCGGGGGCCGTTGCCCGTCCCCAACGCACTTCAGCGGAGGCCATGCTCCGCGTACCGCTTGATCCCTTGTTCGGCGTGAAGGAGGAGTTTGCGATCCCCTTCCTCGGCGACGATCTGTTTGAAGATGGGCAAGACTCTGGCATCGGGCGACCGGTGGTGCGCGAGCATGGCGACGGCCTGGCGGCGGACCTTGATGCTCTCGTCCATTTCGATCCGTTCGATCAACAGGGGGATCGCATCGATCGGATTGGGTCCGTCCTTACACGTTTCGCATGACAGCGAGTGGACGGCCCACACGCGGACCTGGCTCTTGGGATCGCGCAGGAGCGGGACCAGCGCGCGCAGCGTTTCCGCGTCCGCAAAGTTGTCGGCAAACAAGGCGCACCAACGACGCACCTGCCAGTTGGCTTGCCTGAGACCGTCACGCACCGCGGGCAGGACCTCGTCGCCGCGCGCGTAGAGGGCCAGAAACGCCGCCATTCGGTTGGCGCCGTTCGCGAATTCGGCGACGAGTTCCTCGGGTGTGGCTTCGGGCAGAAACGGGGGCGCCTCCTCGATCATTCGATGGATCGTCGCGGCGTGTGCGCCCTCGTTCGCAGGGGCGTCGCAAGACAGCGACTCGAGGGACGGCTCCTCCCCGCTTCTCTGTTCTGGCGTTCGATCTTCGGACGTTCGCTTTTCGGACATTTCCTCTCCCTGACCTCGGCCGGTCGCCTCGGGAGCGCGGGGCCCCAACACCAAAAAAGCCTCGCGCTCTCTCCATGAACCGACAACACCCCCACGCGGAGACGCTCCTGGCGTCTGCTTCGCGAAGCCTTGCTTGTCGATTCGGAGTGAGCACGGGGCCCATCCCCGCGTCACAATTGTACCGATCAGGATCGTCGGGCTGCCCGCGAGAAGTCAAGTCGCGCGTCGGTTGATGTCGAGTAGAGACCGCCGCGATAGGTTGGCTCGTATGCCGACCCAAGCGAGGATCTTCGCCCACCCGACCGCTGCCGCTCGAAGCGACGCAGCCCTGGATTGGTTGCGCGCCCACCCGCCCGGCGTCGAAGTGCTGGTCATCGGGGAGACCCTCGACGGCCCGCATGATCTCCTGCTTCGGGGCGCGCGTGCCGGTTCCGCCTCGATGGGTTGGCGGAGGACGACGATGTCGCTGCTCGCCTCGGAACTCGCCGTCGGCCCGCTGTTCGAGGCGGGTCTGGCGGTGGGAGGGCCGCTGTCTCGCGACGCTGTGGTGGCTCGCGCGGTGATGCGGCTCGAGGACGG
>JAJCZV010000141.1 GCA_029262175.1 Gemmatimonadota bacterium | reverse complement strand
ACCGCGTACCGGGACGCGCTGAGCCGAACCTCCGCCGGCGGAGTGGTCGGGGCGAGCTAGCGGCGTTGGTTGCATGCGGCATTCATCCAGCCAACCCTGTAGATTGCTCACTTGAGGTTGCGCGGCCTTCGCCGCCGTACGTGTCCATCGCAACGTCCCAAGAGAGCCGTAGGAATACCCCGTGAACAATCGTCAGAAGTTCTATATCGATGGCCAGTGGGTCGAGCCATCTACCGACCGTAAGATCGACGTCGTCAACCCGGCCACCGAACAGGTGATCGGGCAGGTGGCGATGGGGACCACCGCCGACACCGACAAGGCGGTCGCCGCCGCGAAGGCGGCGTTCGAGACCTACTCGCAGACGACCAAAGAAGAGCGGGTCGCGTTGCTCGAGCGGATCATAGAGGTCTATGCCAGCCGCATGGACGAGCTGGCGCAGACGATCAGCGACGAGATGGGCGCGCCCGCGAGTTTCGCCAGCACCGCACAGGCCCCGGCCGGACTCGGACATTTCAAGACGACGCTCAAAGTCCTCCGAGACTTCGAGTTCGAACAGGACCTCGGGACTTCGTTACTCGTACATGAACCGGTGGGTGTGTGCGCGTTTATCACGCCGTGGAATTGGCCGGTGAATCAGATCGCTTGTAAGGTCGCCCCGGCCCTCGCCGCCGGGTGCACGATGGTCCTCAAGCCGTCGGAGGTCGCGCCCTTCAACGCGATCATCTTCGCCGAGATCCTGGACGAAGCCGGCGTGCCACCTGGCGTGTTCAACCTGGTGAACGGAGACGGGCCCGAGGTCGGCGCCGCGCTTTCCGCGCACCCCGATGTCGACATGGTGTCGTTCACCGGCTCGACACGGGCGGGCGTCGAGGTGGCGAAGAACGCGGCGCCCACGGTCAAACGTGTTGCACAGGAACTGGGTGGGAAGTCGGCGAACATCATCCTCGACGACGCCGATCTCGAGAAGGCCGTCTCTCGTGGGATTTTCGCCGTCTGTAGCAATTCGGGTCAGTCCTGCAACGCGCCGACACGCATGCTCGTGCCGAACTCCCGGATGGACGAAGCCGCGGCGATCGCCGCGGCTTCGGCTGCGAAGGTCCGGGTCGGTGACCCTGCCGACGAGGACACGACGATCGGCCCAGTGGTCTCGGAACTCCAGTTCAACAAGATCCAGGGTCTGATCCAAGAGGGGATCGACGAAGGGGCCAGACTTGCCGCCGGTGGGACCGGTCGGCCCGAGGGGTTGGAGCGCGGCTACTACGTGAAACCGACCGTGTTTTCACACGTCACGAATGACATGACGGTGGCTCGCGAGGAGATCTTCGGTCCGGTGCTGGTCTTGATCGGATACGACGATGACGACGACGCGGTACGGATCGCGAACGACACGCCGTACGGTTTGTCGGGGTACGTATCAGCGGGGGATCCGGAACGGGGCAAAGCCGTCGCCCGGCGGATTCGGTCGGGGCAAATCCACTTGAATGGAGCGCGAGGCGACCTCAACGCGCCGTTCGGAGGGTTCAAGCAGTCCGGAAACGGACGCGAGTGGGGACGGTATGGCTTTGAAGAGTTTCTCGAACTCAAGGCAATCCTCGGGTACCACAAGGCGGAAAAGTGAGTCCAACGGTGAGCCGGACATGAGCACCGTCGCGCCTGAAGTGCTGCAACCCGGTTTGGAACTCGAGCGCATCGACCACCTGATCGACGGCCGGCTTTGCCCCGGGCGCTCGGGTCGAACGTCTCCCGTGTTCAATCCGGCGACCGGCCGGCAAACTGGCACGCTTGGTCTGGCCAGCGTGGAGGAAGTGGACGTCGCGGTGGCGTCGGCCAAGGCCGCATACCAGACCTGGCGCGAGGTCAGCGTCGCGAAACGTACAAAGCTCATGTTCAACTACCGCGCGCTGGTCGAGGCCAATGCCGAGGAGATCGCTCGGCGTCTGTCGGCGGAACACGGGAAGGTGTTGAGCGATGCCATGGGCGAAGTCGCCCGTGGGTTGGAGAACATCGAGTTCGCGTGCGGACTGGCCGAGCACCTGAAGGGCTCCTACAACGAGCGAGCCTCGACCGGTGTGGATGTGTATTCGGTGCGGCGCCCCCTTGGCGTGGTGGCCGGCATCACCCCGTTCAATTTTCCAGCGATGGTGCCGCTTTGGATGTTCCCGAACGCCATAGCCTGCGGGAACACGTTTATCCTGAAGCCTTCCGAACGCGATCCGTCGGCACCGACATTCCTGGCGGAGCTGTTCCAAGAAGCGGGTTTTCCGCCCGGCGTCCTAAGCGTTCTTCACGGCGACAAAGTGGCGGTCGATCGGCTCTTGGAGCATGACGACGTCAAGGCGATCAGTTTCGTCGGCTCGACGCCCATAGCCAAGTACGTCTATACGACGGCAGCGTCGCATGGAAAACGGGTTCAGGCGCTAGGCGGCGCGAAGAACCATATGGTCGTGCTGCCCGACGCGGACATCGATCTCGCCGCAGACTCGGCAGTCTCCGCGGCCTACGGGTCTGCCGGCGAACGTTGCATGGCGATTTCGGTTGCCGTAGCCGTCGGCGGCGCGGGGGATTCACTCGTCGCCGCGATCAAGGAACGCATGGAGAAGCTTCGCATCGGTCCCGGCGACGATCACACGTCGGAAATGGGGCCATTGGTGACCCGCGAGCACCGCGATCGAGTCGCGGATTACGTTGGCATCGGGGCCGCCGAGGGCGCGAGCGTCGTGGTCGATGGGCGGAGTCAGACCTTCGAGGGCGATGGGTTCTTTCTCGGGGTCACGCTTCTGGACCACGTGACGCCGGACATGTCCGTGTATCGAGATGAAATTTTCGGCCCCGTGCTGTGCGTGGTACGGGTAGACACGTATCACGACGCCGTCGAACTGCTTGCAAACAACCAATGGGGTAACGGCGCGGCGATCTTCACGCGTGATGGCGGCGCCGCCCGACGGTTTCAGGAAGATGCAGACGCGGGAATGGTCGGTATCAACGTCCCCATTCCGGTGCCCGTGGGGTATCACTCGTTTGGAGGGTGGAAGGATTCGTCGTTTGGCGACACAACGATCTACGGGCCTGAAGGCATCCACTTCTACACGCGCCCGAAGGTGCTGACGTCCCGCTGGCCCGACCCATCGAGCAGCAGCGTCGACTTGGGCTTTCCCACGAACACGTAAGGGGGCTTTCGCAGGCGCTCGGAATCGAGGCAAGGATCTTGAACGTTCCGGGCCTGGCATAAAACGAGGGACGGCGACGACGGACGGCGATAGCGCGACCAGCGCTGCGGGCCATTGGCTTTACTGGGGAGGGTTGGATGAGGAAGTCGGCGGGCCGACTCGCAGGTGCATTCTTCGTCGTGTTTCACGTCTTGGCACTGGTTCTTTTCCCTCGACCCGTGCCGCTCTATGCCTCTGTCTTCCCGCTAACTGCCGTCGTCCAAGACACCACGCAGACGCTCGAAGAGCTCGCAGCGAAGGCAACTGCCGCGGTCGTATTCATCGAGGTGAAGTCGGGCGATCAGTCTCGCCAGGGTAGCGGATTCCTGGTGGACGAGAGCGGGCTGGTGCTTACGAACTTCCACGTCATTCGTGACGCCACCTCGGCGAGTGTGCGACTCTCCTCTGGGGATGTCTACGATCAAGTAACGATCTTGGCGATCGATGAACGTCGCGACATGGCGGCGCTGCGGATCCCTGGATTCGCCCTCCCATCGCTCGAACTCGGAAATTCCGATTCGGTGCGGATCGGATCGGCGGCCATCGCGATCGGCAGCCCTCTGGGGTTGGAGAACACCGTGTCGACCGGGATCGTGAGCGGTCGACGATCAGAGCCAGCGGGTTATCAACTTCTTCAGTTGACGGCGCCCGCGTCGTCCGGCTCGAGCGGCGGGCCCGTGATGTCCCGCGACGGGTTGGTCATTGGGATCGCGACCTCTCAAATGCGATCGGGTCAGAATCTCAATTTTGCCGTTCCGATCAACTATGCACGCGGTATGCTTTCACAGATCAATGGTGAGCCGGTGGCGGTCCTGAGCGCGACTCCCAGCCCTCGAGCGGGCGGCGCCCGAGAGATGGCCACCGTGGATTCGCGCGTGAATCGGGGGATCGAGTTCGACCTCACCGAGTTCCGCGACCACCGCCTCGATATCGAAGCCCGCGGCGTAGGGGGCGGGATCACACGTCGCCGGATTACGTATCGGCGAATCCAAGACATCACCGGCGGCGCCCCGCGAATCGAGCGCTACCTGGAAAGCCAGACGACCGTGGAGCGGGGATCGCTCGGGCCGTCGATCGCCACGCACACGGAGCGTCGGCGCACGATCGTGAGCGCTTCGGATTTGCGTCCGATCTCGGCGCTCGGCGCGATCGAATGGCAGGTCGACGGACAGTGGAGAACCCTGGAGTATGACTTACGCTTCGACGGCGATCACCTAAGGGGAACCATCCAAGACAGCTCCGGGGTCGTAGCGCAGATCGACCGGGTTCTTCCAGAGGGTATCCTCTTTCGTGAGACGCGTGACCTGGCCTTTGGTACTATGGCGGCCGACGGCCTCGTGGGGCAAAGCGTCGAGCTCGTCACCTTCGATGCGGCGACCGGACAGGTCGCTCACGATCGTTACGACGTCCGTCGGAGAACGAAGATCGAAGTCCAGGGTCGCGAGCATGACGTGTGGGAGGTCGACTTGGCCAGCGGTCTCACGAACGAGCGCGCCTATTTCATGATCGACGCGCCGCGCCTGCCGCTTCGTCGGGAACGCGGCGAGGACGGCGTCCTCGAGGAAGTCACCGCGCTCTTTTGGTATCCAGGAGGCGAGGACCCGGACGCTCCTTAGCGTCTGGTCAAATTCCCGACCTCAGCGGCCCCATCGGCAAACCTTGCTGAAACGAAGGCTCGGTCCCCCAGCCACCGCCGAGCGTCTCGCGGGGGCCGCCCACCGCGAAACCCCTACGAGAACCCCTTAAACACCCGGTTCCAAGCGCCTCCGCTACGAAGTCTGTCCACAGCGTACCGCGGAACAGCCATTGCCTTGTTAGGGGTCGTCTCAACGCAGGTCGGGAGCCCCGACGCGTCTTATGCACAAGTAACAGAGGAACAACTGATGTCGAAGCTAATCAAAAGCGCCGTCATGGCCGCCGTCGTTTTGTCGTTTCCGCTTGCCGTGAACGCTCAGGAAGAAGCCGCACCGGAGGCCTGCCAGGCCACGATCGCCGCCGTCCAGAGTGGTCAGATCGCGTCCGCCAGCGTCGTCTTCCCAGTTCCGTTCGGCGACGTCACGTCGGTCGAGGGCGAACTCGAGCTTGCGACGGACGAAGAGATCGGAATGATCGAGATGGCTGCTGACGAGGCCGGCGAGGAAGCCGCCGAGATGGCTCATGACGCCAACACATCGACGATCTGGCTCAACACGCTGGAAGTCGAGGCTGGCACGTACCCTCTCATCCTGATGAACGAGAGCGGCGACGCATGCGTAGCTGAGCTCACGGTCGAGGACCCGGCCGGTCTCTAGACCGATGCGATGAAGTTCGGGCTGTAGTGGCAGGGCTCGAACACGGGGGAGAAGGCGTTTGCCTTCTCCCCCATTTTTTTGTCGAGCCCCCGATCAACGAATGCGGAGCGCTCTTCCCAGGCAAGCGCTGAATCGCGACGTTGAGCGGGTCGCTGGAACGGTCACACGCGCGCCAAGGAGGAGAGCATGGAAGTCGATCGGAGAAAGTTTCTAGCTTCCCTCGGCGCCGGCGCCCTCGCGGTCATGAGTCCCGAGGACAAGGCCGAGGCACTCGAGCACTACATGATCGACCAGCTCGACGGGGACGATCACGGCCATGCTCACGAGCACGCCCACCACTCGGGTCCGGAGGCCGAGTTCGGCCCCGAGATCTTGGACGAAGAGGGCCTGCTCGGGGACGCGGCGCGGGCCGAGGCGGAGCTACACGCCGAGGAGGATCACGAGCACCACAGTCACGACCATGACCAAGAATTGACGGCGCCGCGGGGCACGGGGAATCTGTTCAAGCCGACCGACCGGGTCCTCGAACCCATGCCCGCCAAACCGCTGCTCGAAGACTTCTACCGGCTCCGATTCGCTCCGGCAAATCATGTGCTACAAAGCGCGACCCATGCGCTCCAGGATGGCCAGCCGGAAGAGAACATCATGGCCGCGCTGCTCCACGATGTCGTCCAGAATCTCATCAAGGTCGATCACGGCTGGTGGGGCGGGCAGCTGGTCGAGCCTTATGTGTCCGAATATGTGAGTTGGGGGATCCGCTACCACGCGGCGCTTCGCTTCTATCCGGACGAAGAATACGGCTACGAATACCCGGAGCTCTACAACCGGATCTTTGGCGAAGACTACGTTCCCCCGGACTACATCAAGCAGGCGGCCGACTTCGCGACCGCGAATCCGTTGTACGTCTCCGCACGAATGATCTGCGTGAACGACACGTACGCGTTTACCGAGGGACAGGAAGTCTCGCTCGACCCGTTCATCGACATCATCGGACGTCAATTCAAGCAACCGAAGGAAGGGCTGGGCTACGACAACAGCCCGGTCGCCCACATGTGGCGTTCGATCGCGATGCCGGGAAACCCGCTCTAATCAAACGGATCTAAATGTCACGACCTACCACGCTCGGCGCCCTCAAAGACAGCGGTTACCAGTCCCTATCGGTCTCGGACGAACTGCGAAGAGGGCTGATTTCACGGCTACGATCCGGAGAGAAGCTGTTCCCAGGCGTGCTCGGCTACGAGGATACGGTCGTCCCGCAGGTCGTGAACGCGATCCTCTCCCGGCATCACTTTATCCTTTTGGGTCTGCGTGGCCAGGCGAAGAGCCGCATTCTTCGAGGTCTGACACGCCTGCTGGACGATGAGATTCCCGCCCTGGCCGGGTCGGAGGTAAATGACGATCCCTTTCGCCCGATCAGTCGATACGGGCGCCAACTCGTCGAGACCGAGGGCGACAAGGCGCCGATCGCATGGATCGATCGCGAAAGCCGCTATGTAGAAAAGCTCGCGACGCCGGACGTCACGATCGCCGACGTGCTGGGCGATCTCGATCCGATCCGTGCCGCTCGCGGGGGGCACGTCCTCTCCGACGAGCTGGCGATCCACTATGGCCTTCTCCCGCGCGCGAACCGCGGGATCTTCGCAATCAATGAGCTGCCGGATCTGTCTGGAAAGATCCAGGTCGCGCTCTTCAACGTGATGCAGGAGGGGGATGTCCAGATCAAGGGATTCCCCGTCCGGCTCCCGCTCGACGTCCTGCTCGTCTTTTCGGCCAACCCGGAGGACTACACGGCGCGTGGCAAGATCATCACGCCGCTCAAGGATCGAATCGGATCTGAGATCATGACGCACTATCCGAGCGACGTGGCTCAAGGGACGCGGATCACCGAACAGGAAGCTTGGCTCGATCGCGCCATCGAAGTACGGCGTCCGCAATTCGTCGCCCAGCTCGTCGAGCGCATTGCGTTCGCCGCGCGCGATGACAAGCGGGTGGACCAGCGGTCCGGTGTGAGCCAGCGTCTGCCCATCACCGTGCTCGAGAACGCGGCCTCGAACGCAGAACGACGTTCGCTCGGCGCCGATCAGGAATATGCGACGATTCGAATCGGCGATATCTACGCCGCACTTCCCTCCATCACGGGTAAGATCGAACTCGAATACGAGGGTGAGCTACAGGGAGCGGATCAGGTCGCGCGAGATCTCATTGCACGCGCCTGCGCGGAGACCTTTGACCAGTACTTCGCCGAAGAAGATGCCGCCCCCGTGATCGAATACTTCGAACTCGGGGGAGCGCTCCGGGTCTCCGAAACGGCGCAGGAAGGCGCGGTCTTACAGGGATTCGAGACCGTCACGGGATTGGTCCCGCTGGTCCGGGCCTCCGATCTCATCAATGGAGACCCCGGTGCGCCGGAGGTTGTCGCCGCGTGCGAACTCGTGCTCGAGGGGCTGCACGCCAAGCGTCGAATCAGTCGGTCCGACAGCGGTGATTACACGCGCCGGCAGAGGCGAGCCCCGTCCGGCCCCGCCTCCTTCGGGTCCGACTTCGGCAGCGGTCCCGATGGTCCGAGCTTGAACGACCCCTTCGCGTAGCAGGCACGACGATGCGGTACGTCACCTACGAGCAATTCAAGGGAAGCGTGCTCGACGCGCTCAACCTTCAGGACCTTCTCGACAGCCTGTCTGACTTCTTGCTGCAGAGCGGCTTCGCGGGCGGTCAGGGCTGGAATCCCTGGGACGAGTACGGCGACGCGCGCGATTCGTTGGACGCGCTTCGAGACGCGATTCTGCGCGAGCTCATCAAGAGCGGGAAGCTTACGCCCGAGATGGTGGACGCGCTCCGCGGTGACCCGGACTCGGACCCAGCGGTTCTCGCTGAAATCTCCAAGCTGTTGGATGACATCATCGCGTCGCTCGTCGAGAAAGGATATCTGCGAGTAGAGGGCGGGGAGGGGACGATGGACGATCTCCACCAACCGATGGCCGGTCCGGGGAGCGTCGGGCAGGCCGCCGCGAAGTCGATCAAGTTCGAGCTCTCCGAGAAGGGGCTGGATTTTCTCAGCTATCGGGCGCTTCGGAGTCTGCTTGGCCCACGCGGCGAGGGCGTCGCTGGTGCGCACGAGACGGCGGGCTTGTCGACGGGCGTGGAGGCCGAAGCGGCGTCGCGACCCTATCAGTTCGGCGACACCCTCAACTTGGATGCGCCGGCCACGCTCCTGAACGCGATCGCTCGCACGGGCCTCACGTTCCCGCTCGACCTACGCTATTCGGACCTCATGGTTCACCAGTCGCCTCAGCGCTCGACCTGCGCGACGGTGCTCATGCTGGACTGCAGTCACTCGATGATTCTCTATGGCGAGGATCGCTTTACCCCCGCAAAGAAAGTTGCGTTGGCACTGGCGCATCTACTTCGCGTTCAGTTTCCAGGAGATACGCTGCGCTGCGTGTTGTTCCACGACTCCGCCGAAGAAATCCCGCTTCCGGAGATGGCCCGCGCCCAGGTCGGTCCGTATCACACGAATACGGCCGAGGGTCTGCGTCTCGCGCGGCGGATTCTGAAGGGCGAGCGAAAAGACATGCGGCAAATCATCATGATCACCGATGGAAAACCGAGCGCGATGACACTGCCCAACGGTCAGATCTACACCAACTCGATGGGGCTGGACCGACAAGTGATCGGGCAGGCGTTCAAGGAAGTCGCCGCTTGCCGTCGCGAGGGGATCGCGATCAACACCTTCATGCTGGCGCGCGATCCGATTCTGGTCGGCTTTATCGGTAAGGTGACAAAGATCTGTCGTGGCAAAGCGTACTTCACGACGCCCATGACGCTGGGTCAGTATCTCCTCCTCGACTACATGCGCAACAAAACGGGACGGGTGGGATAGTCGGGCACACGCGTAGCTCGAGAGCTCGTCGACATGCGAGACCCCGTGCGTAGACGGGTTGCTCGTTGGGCGCTCGTCCCGGCGCTGGCACTGGGCGTTCCCGGTTGCAGCACTTCGCCGGAGCCGCAAGGCGCAACCGTCGAGTACATCGGTCACGCCGCTGTCGCCATCCGCTCGCAGACGGGTACGAAGGTCGTCATCGATCCCTATAACGGGACGAAGTGGCTTGGCTACGACTTTCCGACGGAGCAAACGGCGGACGTCGTACTGGTGACGCACCCGCATTACGACCACGACGCGGCCTACTACTTCGACGCCTCCACCCTCGTGCTTCGAGAGCCCGGCGTCTATCGAGTTGGCGATCTGCTCATCCGCGGCGTGGAAGCCGAGCATTCGGGAGGCGCTCGCTTCCGCGATCGGGGGATGTCGCCTCTCAACGTCGTGTGGGTCGTCGAGGCCGGTGGGGTTCGCCTCGCCCACATCGGCGACAACGCCCTTCCCAGCGCCGAACTTCTCGCGGAGCTCGGACCGATCGACGTGCTGTTTACGCACCCGTTCTTCTCGCCGGATGACGTGCTCGAGCGCTATGCGCCCGCGGACGTGCGTGTCGTCGTTCCGATCCATTATCGAATACCGGAACTCTCGCACCCTGACTTCGGACTTCCGACGGCGACGGAATGGCTAGGCGAGCGTTCGCCCGTGTCCACCGGGACCAGCGCGGTCACGTACGCACCGGCGTCTCTTCCGGACTCTGTCGAGATTCATGTTCTCGAGCCCGACGCAGCGATTGCTCCATGGAGCATCGAACTCATGCGCGCATGGGCACTCGTCGACGGGGCCGCGACCGGCGTGGACCGCGTGAACCGACTGCGCGAGGCCGTGGCACTCGCGCCTGACGTGATCCAGTTCCGCGTCTTGTTGGCTCAGCAACTGGAGGGTCGCGGTGGGGATGAGATCCTCCGAGTTCTGGAACAGGGACTGATCGCCGGGGAAACGGCCGATCCGCAGTTCAAGATCGAAGCGCGCAGGCTGCTCGGAGACGGCTACCTCGAACGTGGCCTAACCGATCTCGCCACCGAGCAGTTTCGTCTGGCGCTTCGCGAACGTCGTACGTATGCCGTCGAGGCCCAGAACGCGGCGCGGGACGCGTTGGCCCGACTCCGCGTCGCCGAACGGTAGGCCTGCACAGCCGAGATTCGGTCCGTGCAACCCTTTGGCGTTTGCCGCCCTCTAACGGCTATCTATTGGTCACATGACTAGTACCGGAGGAGCAGGTGGTGACTAGGGGACGGCTTCCGTTAAGCCCGCGGGATTTCCTGATTCTGCTGATTCTGACGCGCGGGGCTCAGCATGGATACGGGATCATCCGGGCGTCCGAGGAGCATGCCGGAAACGAGATCCGATTCGACCCGGCAAATCTCTACCGAGCCCTCCGCAGGTTGGATCGCGAGGGTCTCGTGACGGTTTCCAGCGATCCGTCTGACGAGTCAGAAGGGGCCGCTCGTCGGACCTATGCCCTCACCGACGAGGGTCGGGAGGTGGTGCGCGCGGAGTCGGCCCGGCTGGCGCGCCTCACCGACACGGCGCGGGCTTGGCGGTTGATCCCCGATTCCGGGAGAGGGCGGTGACGTTCGCGGCGCGCGTCTATCGCGCCGTCTTGTACCTGTTCCCCCGCGCGTATCGCGAGCGGTATCACGACCAAGCGGTGTCCGACTTCGACGCTCTCTTTCGGGAGCGATCGGTTCGAAACGGACGATTTGGCGCAGCCCGATTCGCGTGCTGGTGTCTGCTACGGGCGTTGGGTGGAGCTTTCGGAGAGTGGGCGTTCACGCTGAATGAGGCCAAGGGGCCCCCCGCCGCTGCGCGGACCCGACCGGGCCTCAGAAGGGGAATCTTTGGGATGCGACACGACATCAAGTACGCAGCGCGATCTCTAGCGAAGCGTCCCGGCTTCGCCGTCACGGTCGTGCTCCTGTTGGCCACCGGAATCGGCGCCGCAACCGCCGTGTTTTCGGTCGTCGATGCGGTGCTGCTTCGTCAGTTACCCTACCCGGATCCCGACCGGTTGGTGTACCTCGAGGAAGGGGCCCACCCGCCCGCGGATTTCGCGGACTGGGAGCGGGAGGTCGAATCGATCGCGACCTGGGGCGGCGTGTTTTCCGACGAGGTCGACATCACCGGAGCGGAGCGGCCGGATCGGATTACGGTGGGGCGGGTGACGCCGGACCTGTTCGACCTGTTGGGGGCGAGGGCGACGATGGGTCGGTTGTTCGCATCCGAGGAGCATGTCGGCGATCCGAGCGTCGCGGTCGTGAGCCACCGCTTCTGGCAGGCTCGGTGGGGAAGCGACCCGGAGTTGCTCGGGCGACAAATCCGCGTGGGCGACCGCCCACTCACCGTCGTCGGCATCATGGCATCGGACTTTGTCGTCCCCACCGGACTGCGGGGGCGTGAGACGGCCGTATGGACTCCGCTCGATTTGCTAGATCCCGATATCCAGGGCCGGGGCTATCACGTTCTCAACGTGGTCGGTCGACTCGCGCCCGGAGTTTCCGTCGAGGCGGCGCGCGCAGAGATGGAACTCATGAATGAGCGTTTTGCCGACCTCTACCCCGACAGCCATCGAGCCCGGGATGGGACGTATGCGAGGACGCCGGTCGTTACCCTCGAAGAGGCCGAAGTCGGAGGGGTCCAAACGACCCTTCTGATGTTGATGGGAGCCGTCGGGTTACTGCTCCTGCTTGCTTGCGTCAACGTCGCCAACTTGTTGTTGGCGCGCGGAGCCGATCGTACTCGCGAGCTGGCCTTGAAGGGCGCACTGGGCGCGAGGAGGGCCAACGTCTTTGCACAACTCACGACGGAGTCGCTGCTATTGTCGCTCGCCGGCGGGCTGGTCGGCGTCGGTCTGGCGTTCCTGGGTGTGCGACTGTTCGAGATTCTCGAGCCTGGCGTTCTCCCTCGGACTGAATCGGTGGGGGTCGACCTGCGAGTACTTGGCTTCGCCCTCGCGATCTCCGTCGCCACCGGGCTGGTGTTCGGGCTAGTCCCCGCGCTACAGGCCACCCGGGTGGATGTAAACGCGGCGCTCAAGGACGGATCCGGCCGGGCGACGGCGGGTCGTGAGCGTGCGAGGATTCAGGGTTCGTTGGTCGTCTCGGAGGTCGCGCTTTCGCTGATCCTCTTGACCGGCGCCGGATTGTTGTTCCACAGCTTCGTACGACTGACGCGCGTCGACACCGGCTTTGATTCGGCTCAACTCGTCACCGTCGACCTCCAACTCGGCGATCCCTATGATGTGGAGAGTAGAATCCAGTTCGTCGAAGAATTGACGCGGCGACTGCGAGTCATTCCACAAACGCGTGCAGTGGTGGCTGGCGCGACCCTCCCGTTTCAGTATGCGACGGGTGGCACTTGCTGCTTCCAATCGTCCGTTTCGACGCCGACAACAGAGGACGGTCAGGAAGTAAGGACCCTGCTTCACCCGGTGACGCCTGGCTTTCTATCGGCTCTGAACGTCTCGATCCTCTCGGGCCGCGACATCGAACCTTCCGACGATGGCGTCGAGCCGGTCCCGGTCGTGTTGAGCGAGCACGCGGCGGAGCGGCTCTTCGGTGAAGAGGATCCGCTCGGACAGACCATCAGCTTCAGCAGCCGACAGGCGAGGGTCGTGGGCGTAGCAGGCAACGTGCAGCACGAGTCGTTCAACCGCGATGTGCGCCCGGAGCTCTATATGCCTTGGAAGGTTCGAGGTCCCGACATTCCCTATCTCAACTTCGCCATCAGGACGGATCTGGACATTGGCGCTGTGGCCCCGGCCATCCGAGCTGCGATCTGGGACCTCGATCCCAATCTCCCCGTGCCTGACATCGTGACCATGGAGGGCAGAATGGCACGCTCAGTGGCGGAAGAACGTTTCTATTCCGTTCTTCTCGCCACCTTCGCTGCGGTCGCCCTGCTCCTCGCCGCCGGTGGCATCTACGCGACGTTTCTCTATTCGGTTCGTCAGCGCATGCGAGAGATGGGCATCCGACTGGCGCTCGGTGCCCGGCGCGGTGATGTCGTCCGGCTCGTCCTCAGACGAGGGGTTCTGCTGACCGCGATCGGGGTCGTCGTCGGACTCGGCGCGGCGGCTCTAGGGGCACGGCTGCTCGCAAACATGGTGTTCGGAATCACACCCCACGACCCGCTTACATACACCGTGGTCTCGGGTGTAATGGGGTTGGTCGCGCTTGCGGCTTGCCTCGTTCCGGCCTTACGAGCGGGACGTACCGATCCACTCGAGACCCTGCGGGCGGATTAGGGCCGCTGCCTTCGGCGCGTTTGACGGTGCGAGGCCTCACTCGGCTCGGAAGGCCTCCATGGGGTCGATCCGGGCCGCGCGCCAAGCCGGGAGCGAGCACGCGAGCGTCGCGACGGTTCCGAGGAAGACCGCGACCCCGGCGAAGGTCAACGGATCGGTGACGCCGACTGCAAATAGCATTTCCTGGACGAATCGACCTGCCACGAGCGAAAGCGGGATCGCCAGTACCAGACCAAGACAGACAAGCCCTAGACCCCGACGGAGAATGCCTGAGGCGACGCGTGTCAGCGATGCGCCCAACGCCACACGTACACCGATTTCGTGTGCACGCTTCGAGACGTCGTAAGCCAAAAGGCCGTAGAGTCCGACCGCGGAAAGAAGCAGAGCTACGCCCGCGAACGCGATGAGCACGGTCATGACGGAGCGCCGGTCGGCGATCGACGACGTCACCACATCTTGCATCATGGTGACGCCGGTGAGCGGAACGTTGGGATCGAGAGATCCCAGCTCGCTGCGAAGTGCCGCAACAAGGCCTGCGCTTTCGCCTCGCGTGCGGACGGCCAGCCTCATCGACGAAGGCGACCGCTGCCCATACGAGAAATACATCGAGTAGTCCGTGCCGGAGACAAGGCTACTGGGTACGACGTCGCCGACCACGCCGACGACCTCAGCGGTCCACGGCTCCTCGTCACCAACATCCACGCCCAACGTGCGTCCGAGAGGGTTGGCATCGGCGAATAGGTCTCTGGCAAGCGCGGCGCTGATGAGCATCACTGGTGAAGTGCCGCGATCGTCGGTCAGCGCGACGTCGCGACCCGAGAGAAGTGGGATCTCCATGGCTTCGAAGTATCCCGGCAGCACCATTCGCTGGTATGCTAGCCGCTCAAACACGCCGTCAGCACCCCATTCGTCGGGCCGAGCCACGCGGACGTTTCCACCGTCGTCACGGATCGGGAGCCGATTGATCAACCCGACGTCGACGACACCCGGCAGTGCCGCCGCCCGCTCCTGAAGCTGGGAGAAGATCTGAGCGCGGCGCGTCACGTCTCCGTACTCGCCGGCCGGAAGGGCCACCTCGGCGGTCAGCAAGCCCTCGGCTTCGAAGCCGGGGTCCACGCCCTGGAGTTGGCCGAAGCTCCGGAGCAGCAGTCCGGAGACGACCAGCAAGACCGAGGTAAACGCGACCTGCACAACGACTATCGAGCTTTGTACCCGAGCCCCCCGACGGCTGCCCGCGATCCGCATGCCGCTCTTGAGGTCGGTGGCGGGCTCGGAACGGGCGATCCGGATCGCCGGCGCCACCCCGAACAAACATACGGTCAACAGGGTGAGCATAAGCGCCGACCCGAGCATCCCCGGAGACAGACGCGCCTCGATGGGACCTAGGCTATCCATCGGTAGGAACGCGAGGATGCCTCTCTGCAGCCAGGCCGCGAGCACGATCCCGAAGACAGCTGCGCCGATCGCGAGTAGACCGTTCTCGGCGAGCAGTTGCCGAGCGAGCCGGCCTCGGCCCGCCCCCATCACCGATCGTACTGCCATCTCTGACTGACGTGCTTTTCCGCGAACCAGCAGGAGGCCGGCGACATTCGCGCACGCCACCACGAGGAGCAGGCCAACCGCCGCCAGCAGGAGCCCGAGCGTGCTCCGCACACCTTCGTTCAACGCCTCGTGAAGCAACGTCAGCCGGAGCCCCTTGTCCCGGTTGCTCTCGGGGAACGCATCAGCGAGTTGATGAGAGATGAGATCCGCCTCCGATTGGGCCGCGGCGAGCGGGACTCCCGGCCCGAGGCGTCCGACGATGACGAAATTGTGGAACTGGCGCGCCTCCGCCCAGTCCACCCCTCGCCTTATTGGCCTCCACACATCCGCATCGGTGAGAAATCGCGCGCCTGCGGGCATGATCCCCACGACGACATGGGGGGTCCCGTCCATCACGATCGCATTGCCAACTACATCGCGATCGCCGCCGAAGCTTCGTTGCCAATAGGCATGGGCGAGGATGACCACGTCGGGGCCGCCGGGTTCGCCCTCATCGGCGGCGAAATGTCGACCCACGATCGGTTGGATGCCAAGCGTCTCGAAGAAACCCACCGAGACCAGAGGAGCCGATACGCGTTCGGGGGTGCCCACGCCGGTCACCGTGGCCTGGACCGAGAACGGCGTGATGGCGGCGAGGCCGGCCATCGACTGGGCCTGATCCCGATAATCAAAAAAATCGGGACCAGAAACCGTGTTACCGACTTGCCCCTCGTAAGTCACGCGCCCGAGCACCAGATTATCCGGCTGTTCATACGGGAGTGAGCGAAACAACGACACGTCGAGCACGCCGAACATGGCCACGTTCCCGCCGATGCCGATGCCCAGCGTGAGGATGACGGCGAGGACGAACCCGCGCTGCTTTGGCAGCGATCTCAGGGCGAGCTTCGCGTCCTGCACCATGTCTCCGAGGAAACGCGCGATCTTTCGCACATCACGAACTTCGTCCTTCACGTTCTCGACCCGCCCGAACGCCATCAGCGCTCGGCGTCTCGCTTCTCGCTCGGAAAAGCCACGGCGTCGGTTCTCCTCGATCTCACGTTCGAGGTGAAAACGAAGTTCATCATCGATCTCCGTTTCATTCTCGCGTACGAACCACACGCACAACTTCCGCCAGATCCGAGTCGCAAATCCCATCGCGCTTTACATCCTCTACGTCAGGTGGCCAGGATCGCCTCGACGGCGCCGGAGAACCGTCGCCAGGATCGCCTCTCTGTCTCGAGCGCCTTCCGTCCCTTCGCCGTCAGCTGGTAAATCTTGATTCGACGGCCCTCGTCGGATGTACCCCACTTCGAAGCGATGAGGCCTCGATCACGCATTCGGTACAGCGCGGGATATAGCGAGCCTTGATTCACCTCCAACACGTCCCGAGTCAACAGTTGGATGCGTTTAGACACGGCCCACCCATGCAGAGGCCCGGCTTGAAGCGTTTTTAGAACGAGCAGATCGAGAGATCCCTGAAGAAGGTCGGATCCGGCCATGCGCAGTCCTTATTGTCGAGTGTCTAGGTATTATGACGTTCGACAGTACGCGAGGGTTGGAGGGAGGAAAGAGAAGAGCTTTTAGGGGGGAAAGGGCGGCCGAAAACGCCTACGCGTCTCGCTCGGCTCGTACCTCGTAGTGTCGGGAACGGTCATCGAACCGGTTCAGCACGGCTCTCGCCTCGGGCGGGACGACGGATCTCTCATAGTCCTCGCCCGCGAACAACCGGACGGCGTCTAGGCTGTCGAAGCGCATGATCGTGACGAATTCCACTTCGTCACCGGTGTCGCGTCGGAGAAGTTCGATGCCCTGGAAGCCGGGGATGGCGCGATCTCCGATCCCCACAAAGATCTCCTCGCGGAGCAGTCGCTCGTAGATGTCAGCGTTGGCGGGGGTCGTCCATCCGTGCCAGATGCGCCGGATCGTGCCCACGACCTCCTCCCGCCGAGCTTACCCGTTCCTAGTTGCTGGCCGCCATCTGGATCTGCGGCTCCAACGAGCGCTTTGGCGTCCCGCCGGTCGACTTCAAGTACGCATGCGGATCATGGTACATCGCGCCCTCGGGCAAGTGCTCCCAGAAGGGGCCGAGTTCCGATCGAATTCGATTCTTGAAGAACTCCGGCAGCACGTCGGTCTCGGCCTCGAAATAGGCGCGGAAGCCCGTGTCGTTCTCGAGCATGTTACGGATCTTCGTGTAGTACTGGATCCTGCCTTTGCCCTCCGAAGAAATCGCGCGCACGGTGTTCAAGAACTTTGGAATCGCGCCGTCGTTTGACTTCAAGCGACGCCATACGGCTTGCTTGGAAAAACTGTGTTTCGAAACATCGATCACGTGGTCGTAGAACTCGATCCACTCGTAGTTGAGTGGCTTCACGTTCATCGCGTGGTTGTTGTTGAGGAAGTGGAACGGGAACGGGAGCACTCGGTCGGCCTCTTGGTACTCGAGGTTGAGCGGTGCGGCCTGTCCGAACGCCGTCAGAAGCGAGTACGCGGGGAACGAGCCCGGCGAATTGTCGAGAAAGCGCTTCGTCAGTTCGAACGGGATGGGGCCTTCGTCACCATCGAGACCCATCACGAAGTTCGTCTGGAGATACGGGACGTGGCGAAGAAGCATGTTCGCGTGCTCCACGACCTGATCCACTTTCTCTATGCCCTGCTTCTTACCCGTCTTCGACTTATTCCCCATGTCGTACCAAGACTCGATCCCGGGGAGCAACGCTTTGAAGCCGTTCTTCGCGAGCCGCTTGACCTTGGGCTCGGATAGAAGCGCGAGGCTACTCTCGGCAATGAAGTCGATGCTGCCTTGGGGGACGGCCTCTTCGATCGCCGTAATGTTCTCTTCGAAACGAACGCCGAAGTTCGGATCGTGCCAACCCACGCGCGGTCGCTTGAACTTCGTCAAGAGAAAGCGCAGGTCTTCCTTCATGTCATCGAAGTCGAGCGGCTGGTACTTGACCTCGGAATCGATGCAGAAACTGCACGAGTAAGGGCAGCCCAAGCTTCCCAGCATTGGGACGATCTTCAAGATCGGGGCTTTCTTGAGCGTGGGCTCGATGAACTTCCAACGGGCGCGCACACCAGGCAGCGACTGAGGCTGCGTTTCCGCGTAGAGGTGCTTGCCCAGCGGACGGTTTGGCGTGCACTCGTCCAGCATCGTGCGTAGCGTCTCTTGATCCGTGAATCCAAGTACGTAGTCGAAGTACTTTTGCGAGTCTTGTGGATAGCACCGCGCATGCGGGCCGCCCAGACAGGTCACGACACCGCGCGCTTGGAACATCGCGCTGATCGCGTAGGACAACTGCGCCGCCTGCGTAAATCCGCTGACCATCAACAGGTCGATGTCAGACGGAATCTCTTCGATGAGATTCTCAAAGCCCGTGTAGGTGATGAGGCTGACCTCGTGGCCGTCTTCTTCGCACCACACGCCCAGGATCTGCGGCATGATGCTGGCCAGATTGGCGTTCATTACGCGGGAGTAGAGCGCTTTGGTGGGCGACCGTGTGACCAGGTCGATGATGCCGATCCGCAGCTTGCGCAAAAGTGAATCTCCTTGGGCTTATCGCCTATCGAGTACTAAGGTCACGCGAACGCACGAGCGTTCCGCGATCGAAGAGCGCGTGATGGCGATCGCCCCGGGCGGGAGCCACGTAGACGCGAGCGACCAAACGACTTGAATAGAGCACGCATGAAGATACCCGCGTGGGACCGTAAACGGCAACGTAGGCACCAAACGGGCGCGGCTTCGGCCTTCCTCCCCACTCTTCTGGGCAATGACGGGGCTCGCGCGACCCTAGCGGTGCCACGCTATCTTCTCCGTCATGGGCGACGCCAACAAAAAGAAGAAGGTTCGACTTCGAGACGTCCGCGAGGAGGCCTGGGCCTTGATCCGGGCTCAGCGCAGACCTCTGACATTCGGCCTCGTGCTAATGATTATCGGCCGTCTGGCCAGTTTCGTACTCCCCGCGAGCTCGAAGTTCGTCATCGACAATGTCATTGGAGAGGGCCGCGCCGACTTGCTCGTGCCGATCGCTCTGGCGGCGGGTGGGGCGACACTCGTCCAGGCGCTGACGTCGTTCGGGCTCGCCGCGATCGTGAGTACGGCGGCGCAGCGCGCGATCCGAGACATGCGTACGAGAGTACAGGCGCACGTGATGCGCCTGCCGGTTTCGTTCTTCGATGCAACGAAGAGCGGCACGCTGATCACTCGGATCATGACCGACGCGGAGGGGATCCGGAACTTGGTCGGTACCGGTCTGGTCCACCTGGTCGGCGGAGTCACGACGGCCGGGCTCGCGTTGGGCGTGTTGCTTTGGCTCAACTGGGCGATGACGATCGGGGCCATCTTGTTGCTGGCCTTGTTCGCCGTTGTCATCGGTTGGTCAATGACGAAGTTGCGTCCGATCTTTCGCGAGCGCTGGGAGATCCAGTCCGAGGTGACGGGCCGCTTGGGTGAGGCGCTGGGTGGCGTCCGCCTCCTAAAGACGTATGTGGCGGAAGAGCGTGAACGCGCGGTGTTTCACGACGGCGTCGACCGGCTGTTCCGTACGATTGCCACGACCATTACGGGGACCTCGGCCGTGTCTGCGTTCTCCACCGTCGTCGTAGGAACGATCAGCGTCCTCATCATGATCGTCGGTGGCCGCGCCATCCTGGCCGGAACGATGACGCTCGGTGATTTGATCATGTACATCTTCTTCGTCGGACTGATGGTTGCGCCGCTGGTTCAGATGGCGTCGATCGGAACGCAGCTCAGCGAAGCGTTTGCCGGTCTCGATCGAATCCGCGAGATCTTGAACACGACAACCGAGGATGCCGAGGACGAGGCGCGGGCACCCGTCGAAAAACTCAAGGGTGCCGTCGCCTTCGAAGAGGTCGATTTCGAGTACGAGGACGATACGCTGGTGCTCCAGGACGTGTCATTTGAAGTGCCGGCGGGCACGACCACCGCCCTCGTCGGTCCCAGCGGTGCGGGGAAGAGCACGCTGATCAACCTGGCATTGGCGTTTGCGCGACCGAAGCGGGGGCGCGTTCTGGTCGACGGTAAGGATCTCGCGACGTTGCGTCTGCGCGATTACCGCCGCCAGCTCGGGGTGGTCATGCAGGACAATGTTCTGTTTGACGGGACGATCGGAGAGAACATCGCGTTCGCGAAGCCGGACGCGACGGAAGAGGAGATTCGCAACGCCGCTGCCATCGCCCACTGCGATGAGTTCATCGACCGCTTCGAAAAGCACTACGACACGGTCGTTGGGGAGCGTGGCGTCAAGCTGTCGGGCGGCCAACGTCAGCGCGTCGCCATCGCCCGCGCGATCCTCGCCGATCCGCGGATCCTGATTCTGGACGAGGCGACCTCGAGCCTCGACAGCGAGAGCGAGGCGCTGATCCGCGATGGGCTCAGTAGTCTACGACGCGGGCGCACCACGTTCGTGATCGCCCATCGACTCTCGACGATCCAAAGCGCCGATCAGATCCTCGTGATCGACGGCGGTCGGGTGGTCGAGCGCGGCAACCATGGCGAGCTGATCGCGAACGAGGATGGGCTGTATCGCCGCCTCTACGAGAAGCAACGTCTGCTGGTCGAGGATGCCTACCTCAATCCGGGTGAAGACCCAACGGCCGATCAAGAGCGTGCGACGCCCGAACAGGACGAGGAAAAGGCCATCGCATCGATGTCGCGTCGTCTTTGACGGCGCACGTGACGGCGTGAAGTGACGTAGGTTCGTCTACCATGGACATCCTTCTAAGCGTCTGGCCGTTCGCCATCGGCGTGCTCGCGATCGTGGCCCCGATCGCGGTTACCCTCCACGCCGTCCTCGGTCGACGCGACACCGGCACCATCATCAGTTGGGTCGCACTGGCCTGGCTCGTGCCGATCTTTGGCTCGCTCATCTACTACGCGTTCGGGATCAACCGCATCGGTCGACGTGCTGCAGCGCTCAAGGTGCGCGGCGGAAAGATCTCTCCAGCCGCAGCCCAGATGTCGGCCGACGACCACCGGATCCGCGACGACCTCCTCGAGATCTCTCCCCAACTCGGCGGTTTGGTCCGGTTGGGTTCGAAGGTGACCCAACAACCGCTGCTGGCGGGGAACTCGGTCGAACCGCTGATCAATGGCGACGAGGCCTACCCGGCCATGCTGGAAGCGATCGGCGCTGCGCGACACTCCGTCAGTCTTCTCAGCTACATCTTCGACTACGATTCGGTCGGGAAGGAATTCCTCGCCGCGCTCCGTGAGGCCAAATCGCGCGGCGTAGAAGTCCGGGTGCTCATCGATCACTTGGGTTCGCGATATAGCCGTCCGACCATGGTCAGCCGCTTGCAGAGGGAAGGGATTCGGGTCGAGGCATTTCTCAAAACGTTGGTTCCACGCTCCTTGTCGTACGCGAATCTCCGGAATCATCGGAAAATCCTGGTCGTCGACGGTCACGTGGGTTTTACGGGCGGGACGAACATTCGCGAGGCTCACGACCTCGGTCGCAATCCAGCGGTTCCAGTGCAATGTCTTCACTTCCGCCTCCGCGGCCCGATCGTCGCTGACCTACAGCGGATCTTCGCGATCGATTGGGCGTTCGTGTGCGGCGAGGCATTGGGGGGCGCCGATTGGTTTCCGGCCTTGGAGCGGACGGGTGCGGTTGCTGCTCGCGGTGTATCCGACGGGCCCGACGAAGATCTCGACCACATCCTTGAAGTCTTGCTCGGAGCCTTGGCTGTCGCCTCGCATCGGGTGCGGATCGTCACGCCTTACTTCCTTCCAGATGCGGTGGTTCAGCGCGCCCTCCAAATCACGGCCCTTCGCGGGATCGCGGTCGACATTCTCATCCCGAGAACGAGCAACATCCCCGTGGTATCGTGGGCAACGACGCCGCTCCTGGAGCCACTCTTGGAGTCGGGATGCCGGGTGTACTACTCGCGCGAGCCGTTCGACCACACCAAGCTGATGGTGGTGGATGATTGCTGGTCCCTCATTGGCTCGACGAACTGGGACGCGCGCAGCCTGCGACTCAACTTCGAGTTCAACGTCGAGTGCTACAGCCAAATCCTCGCTCAGGAATTCGCGTCGATCATCGACGCGAAGATCGAGGCGTCGCGCGAGCTCACGCTCGGCCAGCTCCGAGGCCGCAGCTTTCCGATTCGGCTACGAGATGGCCTGGCTAGATTGGCGACGCCATATCTGTAGTCACGCCCCCCGCGTTCTCGCTCGCGGAGCCCATTCCCCTTGCCGTCTCCGTAAGACGCGCGGTCAGGCGGTCCACACGGGCTCGACTCTTCCGCGAGGCAACCGCCAACGCGCCCCGACCCAGGAGATTTCCGACGGCAGCCGTGGCGGCAACGCCAAGCACCGTGGTCAGCGGCGAAGCGCTGAAATTTGCCGTGAGGCCCATGCCCAGGATCCCTCCCCAGGCCGTCGGTAGAAAGCGCGCGACCCGAGCCACCGCGTCGCCGATGCGCTCGTGAACGGCGATACGCGTTTCTGCGCGGCCAGCGGATAGGGAGACTTGGGTGGTCACCCGCCCTCGACCGTCGGCCGCCGTCCACCGCACCGTGCCCAGCGCTTCGGAAACGGTACCCGGACGTCCGGTCTCGTCTTCGATGGCTTGCACGAGTGCTTGAAGCTGCTCGCGCGAAAGCGCCCTCGGTATCTGGCCGCTCGCCCGTTGGGACAGCGGCGCATGAAGGAGACTCTTGGGCCGGTCCCCCTGGCCGCCGATCTCGGCGAGCGCCTGGCGCACGGACTCCACGCCGATTCCCGCTTCTGTGGCGATCGATTCGATGTCTTCGACCGTCATTCCGGTGCTCGCACTCGCACCGCGCGCGTCGATATCGGCCGCGCGCCGGATCACGAGAGCGACCTCTTTCTCTGAAAAGCGTTCGTCGTTCATGCCGCGGAAACTAGCTGTTGGCCGGCGCTAGTGAACGGTCAGATCCCCAGAATCATGGGAAAACCAGGGAGCCCCCGCGAACGAATGGGACCTATCCGGCAACGGTCGCGCACACTGCGTTCACTCGAAACGTTCCAGCGCCCGGCAGGCCGACAGACGCATCGATCGGCGCGATCGCGGCGATCCAGCCCGCTTCACCGAAGGGCGTGCTCTCCGCCACGAAGACCGTCGGAATCAGGCGGTTGTCCGCATCTCGGACCTGAACTCCGCCGCCGAGGATCTTCTTTCCCTCAGGACAGTCGACTCTGATGAAAGACGACGGCTGGCCGGCAAGGCTTGCGAGATCGTACTGAAGCGCCTTTACCTCATAGCCTTCGATCGTGGCTGACGCCGAAGAGTCGGTCGTCGCGGAAGGGGCGTGCATTGCGGCGCTCGACACCAAGGCAGTACTGATCAAGCCAACGGTGGTCGCGAGCGTGGCGGTAAGTTTGTTCATCCTCGTCCTCCTCGGGTTGGGCCGCGTAGGGGCCGGTGCTGGAGAACTACGCGCAAAGTGGGTCTCGGAGAGACCATCGAGGATTCGTTTAGGATTCGTTGGCGCGGGCTTCCATGGATCGTGAGCCGATCGGGAGGACCGCTACGTAATAGGGGGAAGGCGGGTCATGCGCCCGCCGATCGGCACCTAACAGCGAAGGAGAAAACGCCATGCGTGCTCGAAAGAGATCTCCGTCCTCATCGCGGCTGTTTTTCGTGGCCGCCGTTGGACTTCTGGTGGGTACGGGACCGCTATGGGCCCAAGAAGACGCCAATCCGGTCACGATCAGCGCGGACGTTTTGTACGGGACGAGGTACCTCTTTGCCGGCATTCCGTTCTCTGGCGGTGGGGTCTTTCAACCGCACGTGGCCGTGGGCGCCTCAAGCTTCACCTTCAACTTCTTTTCGAACTACGATCTCGATACCGACGAGTTCAACGAGTTCGACATCTACGCCGACTACTTTGCCATGCTGTCCGACATCGTCGGGGGGTATGTCGGTGCGGCCTTGTATAATTTCAAGCACGTCGAGCAAGCGGGGGAGTTCACTCTGACTCCCGAGATCTACGCCGGCCTCTCGATCTTTACTACGCTGACGCCCAGCATTTACGTGGCGCACGACTTTAACGTCGGTGATGGAACGCACGTCTATTTGAGTTTGACGCACGGCGTGCCTGTGGGGTCGGTTACCGTAAGCGGGACGGGACGGATCGAATACAACGCGGACTACTGGAGAGACGGCTCGTCGTTTGGTTTCGCCGACTTTAACGTTTCTGTCGACGTGCCCGTGGGAAGCTTCACGGTGGCCCCCTTCATGGTATTCCAGGCGGGTCTAGACGATGATTTTGACGATTTCGTCGAAGGCGGCGTCAGGCTCCGGGCGGACTTCTGATCCTTTCTCTCTGAGCTTCACCGCTTTCGACCAAGGCTTCTTCCGGGCGGTGGCGGATGCTTGACCTTCGCGCGAGCGAGAGGCGATCGTCCGAGTTGGACATTGTCACCGCGCGAGGGGGCCTCACATGGATCTGAGCTGGACGTGGTGGACCGTTCCAGGGATCCTCATGGGCTGGATCGCGTGGGCAGGCGCCGTCGTCCTCCTGCGGACGGCACCCGAAAACCCGGTAAACCGACGACTTGCCGCCGTTTTGTTTATCGAGGGTGTCTGGATGCACGGCACCTTCTTCTTCATGGTGGGGAACGAGGCCGTCTTCATCGTGCTCGCGTCGATCGCGGTCGGGGCGTTGGTGGCGATTTCGTTCCAGTATCTCGCATTTCTTGGCGCGGCTCTGGACACGCCATTGGTGAGAGCGTTTCGGCCTGGAGCTGCGTGGGTCGTTTTGAGCGTCGCCAGCCTCGCCGCCTTTCTGTCCGTCCTGATCGCGCCGTCCCTGTTCATCGGCGACCTGTACTCGCCGCCGTGGGCTTCGCTCAACTTCCAGTTCACGACGCTTGGGGCGCGCGCCGCGCAGATCCACGCACTGGTTTCGGTTTTTGGCCTAGTGGCCTCGCTCCACGCTTTGCGAAGGGCGCCACGGGGGACCGTGAGCCGATCGCGCGCGATGTGGTTCGCCGTGGCGTTCGGTGTGCGAGATCTCTTCAACGCCGCATGGTGGGGGCTCTATCCCGTCTACCGGCAGCTACCGTTTTGGGGAGACTTTCTATCCAACATCGGCCCGATGATCGTGGGGTTGCTCTACATCTCGCTGCTCACCTACGCGGTCCTGAGGGTCCAGCTTTTCGATCTCGATCTGAAGCTCAAGTTCGTGATTCGGCAGGGAACCGTCGGCGCGGTCATCGCCGCGGGCTTTTTTGTCGGCAGCGAG
>JAJCZV010000140.1 GCA_029262175.1 Gemmatimonadota bacterium | reverse complement strand
TTGTAACTGGCGGAATGCGGCATGGGTTCTCCGACGAGGGTCTGCGATCCCTCCCAAATATTGAACGTGCCGTCGATCACCGTGCCGCGCTCTGCCAAGAACTCGAGGAGCGCGGTCATCTCCGGTCCGTCTACGTCGAAGTTCGGTGCTACGAGGTTGGCCACTCCGGAGTACGGCCGCATCTCGGGGACATACAGCGAGTCCTGGAAGTGGGTCGAGAACAGGAATGCCGCGTGCTGGACCTCGTCGTAGCCGAGCTCGACGGCCGCTTCCACGCTCAGGCCCCGCGGGATGTGCCCACTCAGGAGCATGCCGCGGCGCCGCGCCTCCTCCGCGATCGCGGGGACGATGTCGGGGTGCACGATGTTGTAGAGTTTGATCTGGACGTAGCCGAGCGAGTCGTAGAGGTCGATCCACTCGAGGGCTTCGTCCACGGTCCCGGCGATGGCCGAGCTCGGGCCGGCCCATGCGCCGGGTCCCTCGATGAAACCGGCCAGCACCAGCCGCGGCGAGACGATCTTGCCGGCGTCGGCGCGATCACGCTGCGACACGGCCACGTCCTCGTCGGCGGCGAGGTCGCGCACGGTGGTGATCCCAGCGGCGAGTTTTCGGAGGCTCCCTTGCACCTGGCTGCTGTGGTTGTGGTGGCCGTGCATCTCCCACATGCCGGGGATCACCGTGCGACCGGTCGCGTCGATCACGGTCGCGCCCCGCGGCACCTCGATGGACTCGGCGGGTCCAACCGCCACGATACGGTCGCCCTCGATCACCACCGTGGTGCCCGGCATGACGACCCCGCGCTCCGAGTCGAACACGTCCCCGTTCGAGATCACGAGCGGGCCCTCGACCCCGGACATCAGCTCGTCGGCCAGCCGCGCGGCCACGGCGTTTCGGTACCCGGCCTCGACGGCGCGCAGCGTCGGGAGCGTGTGCACGGCGTCCGGCCGCACGGTGATGAACCAGCCCGCGGCGCTTGCGAAGAACTCGCCGTCCTCGTCGATCCACACGCCACCCGGAGCGTTGTCTCCCTCCCCACCCAGGGTGACGAAGCGTAGGTGCTCGGGCCCGCCACCGACGGTGACCATCGCCTCGGCCACCACGTCGGCCCACCGTTCTGCACCCGTGACCACTCGCACCCGGCGGTCTGGGCGTACGAGGAGGAAGCGCGCCGTGCGCGCGTCATCGAAGGGCGAGGCCCCAGGCGGCTGGTAGAAGATGCCCAGCTCGGCCGCCTGGGCGCTCGTCTCGTCCCCCACGCTCCAGCGCACCGAGTCCGCACTCGCCTCGAACCACCCGTTCCGCTCGCCCGTCTCGCCGGTCTTGTTGTCGATCGCATACCGCTCGATCGAGATGGGCCACCCATCGGCCGAGGAGCGGGTTCGCGTCTCGAACCATTGTCCTCGGTTGCGGTCACGAAACTCCACGCGGACGATGGTTTCCGCTTCCCCTTCGATGACCGTGGTGTGCCCCGCGAGCCGGCCGTGGTTGAGGACGGGATAGACCGTCGTGTCGGGCGCAGCCTGCGCGGCAAGAGGCAGGGCGCACAGCGAAACGAGCAGAGTCCAGACGAGGGGTCGTACGTCCGCGAATCGCATCGCAGCTCCGGGGTTCGGGCCTGTCTTGGCGTCATCGGAACCCTAACGGTGCGCGATCGGAGAGGGCAATCGCGCGGTCGTCCTCATGCGACTGGGGCGAGCGCTAGAAGGACTAGGGTGAGGAGCAGTCTCGCCGCGGCCCACTCTAGGTCCTGCGTCACCAGGATCCGGTGCCAGGCTCGCCCTTTATCGGTCCGACAATCTCCGACGTGACCCAGCCCCCGTAGAAGCCTCCTGGCTGGGGTCGGACGCGCTCTCCAGCCACGTAGCATTCGAGTCGGCCGGGATAGAACGACACGAAATCGCGAAGCGCGGCGAAATCCGCCAAGGGTCGCGGGTAGCTCCAAGCGGCGTCCTCGAACACCTGATCGTCGACACTGACCGACCAGTACTGGGCGGCGCCCTTCCATTCACAATACGAGGTCCCCGCGCGCTCGATCAGAAAATCCGCGTGGACATCCTCGGGGGGCAGATAGAAGGTCGGTGGGCTCGCGGTCTCTTGTAGTCGAATGGCCCTCTCGGTGCTGGCCACGGTCACGTCCCCGACCCGCACCTCCACGAGCCGCGTATCGGGCGCCAACCGAGGCGGCCGTGGATAGTCCCACACCGACTCCTCGCCAGGGCCCGGCATCTGGGCGAAGGGGGGACGTTCCTGCCCATGGTACCGCCAGCCCATTGGGCCACGTGTAGCGCCGGTCATGCGACCGGAGCCGAACGCGAATGTGTACGACCGAGGCCGAGTTCCCAGCGGAGTGCGTCCCCGAGATCGGGCGTCAGGAAAGAAAAGCCGGACGATTCGAGCCGTTCAGGCCGTACGCGCGTGCTCGCGAGGAGGACCTCATCGGCCATCTCGCCAGCTACGCCGCGGAGGGCACACTCCGGAACCCGGAATACAACTGGCCGACGGAGAACACGACCGAGCTCATGTGCGTACTCGCGCGTCGTCACCGGGGTGGGGGCGACCATGTTCACAGGCCCGTCCAGGGATTCGTCCTGAAGGATGTGAGCGATCGCACCCACCATATCGTCGAGACCGATCCAGCTCATCCAGCCCGTTCCATCGCCCAGCGGGCCGCCGAGCCCCAACCGGAAGGCGGGCAGCGCCGTCTTCAAGGCACCACCGCGCGGCGTAAGTACAACGCCGGTTCTCAGGTGCACCGTCCGGATACCCGCCTCCTCCGCGGGCGTCGTCGCAGCTTCCCACTCAGCGCAGAGGTCGGCCAAGAACCCGTCCCCGGCGGCAGAATCCTCGGTGAGGACTTCGTCGCCACGATCGCCATAGAAGCCGATCGCCGACGCGGAGACGAGGACGCGAGGGGGGCGGTCCAACGCGGCAACCGCGCGTGCGATGAGATCGGTGCCCTCGATCCGGCTCGACCGGATCCGGCGCCGCTTATCCTCGGACCAGCGCCCGAGCAGATTCTCACCCGCGAGGTGAATGATGGCCTCCACGCCCTCGAGGGCCGGCCCATCGATCCGGCCGTCGCCGGGATTCCATTCGATCTCGTCCGTCCCTTCTCTCGGGCATCGCCGAACGAGAGGCTGGACGCGGTAGCCGGCCGTGCCGAGGAACGCGGAGAGCTCGCTGCCGATCAGCCCCGAGGCGCCTGTGATCGCGACCCGGGGGGCATCCGAGGCCGGGCCGTCGTGGTGCATTCGCGATTGTCGGGCGAGGTCTCGGGCCGTGCGCTCATGGCGCCACCCGAACGTGCGGTCGAGCGAGCGACGCGTGTAGCCGCCCGCGACGGACGCCCCGAGAGCGGCCATCGGCAGTTCGTAATCGATGTCGTCCACGAGCGTCGTCCCTCCGCCCTCTGCAGCCTCGAACCGGTGCTCGTGCCGCCACCGCTGGAACGGACCCGACTCCTGTTCGTCGACGAACCCACGACCCGGGACGACATCACGGTGGACCGCGACCCAACGCGTCCGGAGTGGACCCATCGCGAGTTCGAGCGTGGCCCGCGCACCGTCCTTCAGCTCCGGATCACGCGACACCACCCGTACGTCTTGCCATGGAGGCAAGAGACGCTGGAGCGCGCCCGGGCGTGCGTGCCAATCCCAAACACGTTGGGGGGAGACATCGAGACGGGTTGCTCTGTGAAATCGTGGCATGGGTTCGCTCAGGAACGAGAACTTGGGGCGGCCGTCAAGACCTGTCCGACGGCTACCAGAAGCGGGTGGCTCGGGTCAGTTCCTCACGGCGTCGATCCAGCCGAGGTCGATGCGGAAAGGTCCTTCCTGCTTGTCGGTCAGCATGAGACCGATCTGTCCCACCTCGGCCGCATCGAGAGGCGCAGGATTCCGCGGCCGATACCCCCGAAAGCTCGGCTCGAAGGATGA
>JAJCZV010000139.1 GCA_029262175.1 Gemmatimonadota bacterium | reverse complement strand
TATCGGTCCGACGAGTACGCTCCGCTTCTCGCGCTTCGACTGGAGTCGGCGGACTCGACAGTTTCGGTTTTGGAAGGCTACCTTAGCGAAGGGCCATCTTGATGAGGCGCTGCATCCACTTCGTCACCGCACTTCTCTTTGCCGTTGTTTTCGTCTCCTGTTCTACGTCGACTGCGAACGGTCCGCCGCTGCGAATGGCGGTGCTCATGTTTAGCCACGAGACGTGCACGTTCTGCCCGGGCGCCGACAGTGAAGTCGAAGACTGGACTCGGTACAGCCCGGCGCTCACCGGCGAAGCGCTTCTTTCCGCGGATCGGTACGTAGGCGGGTTCACCCACAGAGCGCGGGAGTTCGGCGATGTCGAACTCCTGCCGCTCACGTCTCCCATCGGCGTCTTCGGCGGCTCTTCGAGACCTTGGAACTCTGAGGCCGCGTTCAACCACTTCCTCGACCGTCAGATCGAAGAGCTTCAGGCGGCCCTTCCGGTGGACGCGGTCTATTTGTCGCTGCACGGAGCGATGGCGGTGCGAAACGTGCCTCGTCCGGAGGCCGAAATCGCGCGTCGAGTGCGCGAAGTCGTGGGCCCGGATGTTCCGATCGCCGGCACCTTCGATCTCCACGGCAACGAAGATGCGGAGTTTCTTCGTTGGGCGAACTTCGCCTTTGTGACCAAACGGTTTCCGCACTACGACGACTACCAACAAGGCGAGCGAGCGGCGCGGGCGCTGCGACTCGCGGCGCGCGGCGAGTACACGTCCACGACGGCTACGCGAAAGCCCGGCGTCATCACGCCGACGGTTTTCCAATGGACGGGCCAAGGGGCACCGGCGTCGATCATGGAGCGGGCGCGACGTTGGGAGGATCGAGAAGATGACGCCTACGTGAGCGTCTTCTTTGGCTATCCATGGTCCGACGTCCCCGATGTGGGCGCCACGGTCCATGTGATGACCAACAACGATCAGGCGCTCGCGGACCACATAGCAGACGACATGAACGACTACATCTGGCGCGTTCGCGAAGAGTTCGCGTCAGGCACCTATCCCCTTCCCGCCGATGCGGCGCAGATCGTGAGACGCGCCGTCTCGGCTGGAGAGATACCGGTCGCCGTCGGGGACTACTCGGATCGTCCCGGGGATGCGACGCACATCCTCAAGGCGTTTGAAGCGGTAGGAATCCGGCGGACGCTGTATACGACGATCACGAGCCCTCAGACCCTCGAAGCGCTCGAGGCGTCCAACGCTCAGGCGGGGGACGCATTCGATATGGAGATCGGCGGCTTCACGCCCTCTGGCGGGACCCCCCACCGCATCCAGGGAGAGCTGGTCTACTTCGGCGAGGGATTTACCTACGATCGGATCGCGGCCGTGGCGTTCGGGGATGGCAACATGGTGGTCCTGACGCCGACCTACGAGCAGGTGATGTTCCCGGAGTCCACCGCAATCGGTCCGGTCGACCCGGCCGACTTCGAGGTCATCGTCGTGAAGTCGCGTGCGCACTTCCGGCGCGGCTTTGACGAGACGGGGTATGCGCGGACCATCATAGTAGTAGAAGCGCCGGAGCCCTTCGTGGGAACCACCTTTCTCGATGCCCTTCCCTACGAGAACGTAGATCTATCCAAGCTCTACCCGTACGGGACGCCCGCGGGGCGGTAGCGCGCCGGCCAACGAATGTCGCTCACCGCCCGTGTACTGCTCGCGTTGACACTCGGCCTCGCCGCCGGTATCGGCATCTCGTTCGCGGATGGCGGACTCGTGCGGTCGATTCCAGGGGTTGTCGAACCCGTCGGGACGCTTTGGGTCAACGCGATCCGAATGACCGTCGTTCCTCTGGTCGTGTCGCTACTGATCGTTACGATCGCGGGCGAACAGAAGAGTAGCGCGACGATGAAGCTAGGCGGACGAACCATGCTTCTGTTTGCGCTCATGGTCGCGGCGGCTAGCACCTTCACGGCGCTTCTCGCGCCACCGCTGCTCGCCCTGTTCTCGATCGACCCGGACACCGCGGAGGCGCTTCGAGCGACGAGCGGCTCCGGCTTGGCGGGCGACGTCGATTTGCCCCCCTTTCGTGACTGGCTGGTAGATCTCATTCCGTCCAACCCACTGGCCGCGGCGGCCGATGGCGCCATGCTGCCCCTGATCATCTTCACGTCTCTGTTTGGCCTTGCGCTGACTCGGATCTCGGCCGAAGGCCGGGACGCGATCGTCCGATTCTTCGAAGCCGTCAAAGACGCGATGTTCGTCCTGATCGAATGGATCCTGGCCGTCGCCCCCATCGGCGTCTTCGCGTTGATCCTTCCGCTTGCCGCTCGGATGGGGGCCTCAGCCGCGGGCGCCCTGGGCTACTCCGTACTCGTCGCGTGCGGGCTCATCGTGCTCGCCATGGTCGGACTGTATCCGCTGGCCGTTTGGGGCGGACGCGTAGGGGTGGGCGACTTCGCGCGCGCGCTGGCACCTGTCCAAGCGGTCGGATTCAGCACACGGTCCTCGCTCGCGTCGCTGCCCGCGATGTTCGCCGCGACCGAAGAACTCGAACTCAGGCCGCAGGTCGCCGGCCTGGTGCTCCCCGTCGCGGTGTCCGTGTTCAAGTGGGCCTC
>JAJCZV010000138.1 GCA_029262175.1 Gemmatimonadota bacterium | reverse complement strand
GCGCTGCTTCAGCAGGCGCTGTTTTCAGGCGCTGCTTCAGCAGGCGCTGTTTTCAGGTGGTGAAAATCGCGGGGGTGGCACCCGCGGCTCGTTGGTGCCTCGTTGATGTGTAGGTGTTGCGCTCGTCTGGTTCTGATTCTGATTCAGAATGAGAGGCTCTGATTCTGAGGCTGAATCAGAGGCTGTTTCAGGTGGAAGGGCTGCTCTAAGTTGGTCGCGGGGGTGGCACCCGCGGGCGGCGGCTCGTTCGTTGCTGCCTCGTTGATGTGTGTTCAGGTGGCTCTGATTCTGGGTGTTGAGGTGTGTGCAGAGCTCTGGTTGTGCGCGTGTGTCTGCTGTGGTTGGTTGCGCAGGCTGTCTGGCTGCTGTGGTTGCCTGCCTTCCTTCTCTGGTTGGTTCTTCTGTTTGATAGTTTTGTCTCTCGAGTCGATGGATTTCTCGATCTCCTCGAATCTTTAATAAAGAGATTAGAATTAGTAACAGCAGTTTACTCTCAATAGACAACGTGCATAAGTGTGTGTGCTTGCTTCAAAAAGACTCTCCTCGGGTTCCGTGCAAAAGAAACCACAAAAAAAGAAAAAAGAAAAAAGCAAAAGATATGCCGTGGGTCCCACCACGGGACTCGAACCCAGGACTTTCACAGTGCAGGAGCAGTCCGTTGGCACTCGGCCATTCTGGGTCGGAGAGGGAGCCGGCCCGAAAATCAGAGTTCCAGTTGGCACCGAAGTGGTTGGCTGTAGTCGATCTCCTCCTCACAATGGGTGTGGAACTGGTGTGTGTTGGGTCTCGGGAAGTGTGCCCTAAATGGATATGGTTGGTTTGGGTGGTGTGGGTGTTTAGATATATAATTGTTGGTTTAATATATTGTGTTTAAAGTTGATTTGGGGCAAGTCGGCCGATACTCCTGCGTTAGGGGTTTTTTTTAAAGATTATAAACCGTGTGACTGCGTCACACGGTAGGGAGGGTCTTGGAGCGGTGCACGTAGAAGGTGCCGTTCTTGGAGTCGAAGCTGAGATCGACCGGGAAGGTGAGCTTGTCACGGGTGACCGACTGGGTCTTGGAGGCATCAGTGAACCTGAAAGCAGCCTGTGTGACCGAGCGACCGTGGTCCTGCTGTTGAGCCACGAGCACTGTGTACTCGTCAACAGAGTGCTCGAGGACCTCGGCCAGGCTGCAGGTGTCGGTGAGGTAGACCATGTCCTTGGGTTCCGGGACCGGGAGCACCGAGAGCAGCTCCAGAGGCTGCTGCGAGGCCACGAGAGCAGCAGCGGACGTGTTCCTCCAGATCTGACGGCCTGTGACGGGCTCGAGAGCAAGCAGACCAGCAGGCACGTGCTCGAACTCGGAGGTGGGGAGCATCACGAACTGCTCGGAGAGCTCCATGAAGTCAGAGGCGTGCTCGTACAGGGCCATCAACCTGTTCCCACCAGCCTCTGTCCGAATCAGTCGAGCCACAGCAGCAGCCATCAGCACGTCTGGGGGCTTGGTCACAGCGAGGATCCTGTTCTGCTGTGCGGGGTCGAATGCGGGGTTGTCCTGATGGCGTTCCACCTCAGCTGCCAGGTACGACTTGTCGCGTTGGGTGCGCTTGTCGTAGCAGCCTTCCAGATTCCTCACTCCAGTGCCCATCAGGGCCGAGAAGCTCTGCTTGACCTCAGTAGAGCAACTCCTCTGCTGCAACCTGGTGGCATTCAACCTGCGCATCCCGTACGGTCTGAGAGGCACTCCCAGCAGCCTCACAGAGGCACTCTCCACGAAGTTGCCGAACTTGTCTGCACACTCGAACACGTGAGGCGAGTGACTCTTGGTGCCTCGGGTCTCGTGCATGCTCGGAGTCCAGATCCAGTCCCCCAGATCCAGAGATGGGAAGCACCTGCTGTACAGGTCCAGCAGCAAAGACAGATCAGCAACTGGGAAGTGCAACCAGTGCCCTTTGCTGTTCAGCACGCCGATGCTCCAGCTACCCTCCTCGAGCCAAAGCACAGCCTCCTCCTCCTTCAGCTCAGCCGACTGCAGCCAGGCTCTGCTCACAGCAATGCCCTCAGAGCACACTCCAAGCCTCAGTCGACACAGGTCGACAGCCCTTCCACCTCTGGCACAAGCCTTGAGCAGCAGAGTCTCGGCCACCCTGCAGCGATCCTCGTTGGTCAGGGATTCCGAGTCCTTGACCCCAACAGTCTCCAGCAGCTCCTGCTCCAGCTCCTCCAGCTGAGCCCTCACATCTGGCATGCTCACTGGAGGGGTGTCCGATTCACAGCTGCCCCCCAGTTCCTCCACGCGATGCCTCCTCCGAAAGCCCTGGGAATCGTACTGCCTGGCCAGCCTGGCAACCTTCGAAGCCAGCTCCTCAGAGTCCTGCTCAGCCTGCAGACCAGCCCAGAAGATTGGCCACTGCAGGTCCTTCAGCGTCTTCGCAATGTATCCAGGGTCCGCGCCGCGCTCCTCCTGAAGGTACGAACAGTACCCACGATACATGGCCTTGAAGTCAGCCTGATCCTGACAGAGCAGCCAATCGAAACTGGGGTGCATCCCCCAACCAGGCTCCTCCTCACAAGCCATGTAAGCCAAGATGTTGGCCACACCAGCTCGGATCTTGCGCATGTTCCCAGTGTTGCCGTCCTTGAAAGCCACATGGTTGCGCTCCTCGTTGATGGGCTCTGTCATCCAGGTGGTGAAGGAGGCCTCCTGCTCCTGAAACTGCTCCCAATAGCAGCTGTGATGGTGCACCTTGGCCAAGCTGGGCAGCCGCTTCTTCGAAATCTTCCTGTTCACCATTGCCATGTTGGTTGTTTTTTCCTTTTCCAAATTTGCTTGGTCATGACTCAAAGAAGAATCGAGTCATGTCATGCATGCCTGGAACTAGCCCAACTGCTCATAAATAATTATGTTCCCGAACATTAGGGTGTGGAACTAACCCTGGTAGGGTTGCTTTGGGTCAGTGAGGGTCAACTTGGGTCACCTTAGGGTCAACTTAGGGTCAACTTAGGGTCAACTTATTAGGGTCAGAATTGGAATTGAATTAATAATTAATTCACTCACTCAAGGGCAATTATAATTATCGGGGTGACGGAAGGTGAGGAGTGAGGATTCCACCTCTTTTATTATTACTCTTAGTTCGAGCACTTGTTAGTCATTGGAATCTTTTTATTAAAGATTCGAGATCGAGAAATCCATCGACTCGATAGACTATACTATCAAACAGGAGAGCAACCAGAGAAGGAAGTCAGCTGCAGGCAGGCAACCAGAGCAGACAGACAGACAGCGTGCGCAACCAACCACAGCAGACACACGCGCAGAACCAGAGCTCTGCACACACCTTCGAGCAACACCCAGAATCAGAGCCACCTGAACACACATCACCGCAGCGCACACCACAGCCGCCGCGGGTGCCACCCCCGCGACCATCTTACTTAGAGCAGCCCTTTGACCTGAAACAGCCAGCCTCTGAT
>JAJCZV010000137.1 GCA_029262175.1 Gemmatimonadota bacterium | reverse complement strand
GGGGTAGCCGCACGAACACTGCCAGACCGAGTCGCGCTCTGGGGCCAGGGCGGTGCCGCAGCCGTCGCAGTGGCTTTGCTCGGGGTTCGAGGCGATCCGGGTGCAGACCGGGCAGGCGGAGCCGCGTGCGGCCCCACAGTGTCTGCAGTGCTTGGCTCGCTGGGAGCTGGCTCCACAGAAATGGCAGTCCCAGGCCACGGCTCACGTTCCTGAGGTCCGAAAGCGCAGACTCCGAGTTACTAACACCCAGCGCCCGGCTCCGCCCGCTCACCGCCTCCGAAGGGCGAGGGCGCTGGCGCTCGGCGGCTTGCGCACGACACTCCCCGCCACCTAGCCCACGCTTCGCAGCCTGGACACCGACAAGGGTGCCCAGGTGGGGCTCGAGGTCAAAGTAGGGCGGCGCGTAGGAGATCCCTGGGCCCTGCTGCGCCTGGGTTGCAGACGGGTCACTCCCATAGGGCAGGCTTGTGGCGCTTGGGCTTCTTCGACGCGCTCGCCTTCTTGCGAAGCCTCGACAGCCTGCGCCTCTCCTTGTCCTCGGCGCTCCGGGGAACGGGCTTCCAGGCTCTCTCGCCCGGCCGAGGCTTGCGCGGCTTGTGGATCCGCACGCCCTCCTGGGTGGGCAGGCTGTGGCCGAGCAGGTTCAGGATCCTCACCTGCTCGGTGTTCATTCCCATGACGAGAACGGTCCCGTTTGGGCTCGCTCCGCGTAGCGTTCCGACGTTCCAGAACAGCCGAAACAGAACCTCAGTCGTGGGGTGGTCGTTCCACCCCTTGTTGCTGGGCATAGTCGTCTTCGCCGCTGCCAGGCACTGCCGCACTTCGCGCTGGATCAGCGCATAGACCATGAGCGCAAGCACGTAGACCACGCTCAAGGCCGCGATCCGCCTCGGGGTCTTGAGGAAGATCGGCGCGACCCGCAGCGGGCCCTTCACCCAATGCATGCAGCGCTCGACCAAGTGTTGGCTGTCGTAGTCGGCAAGGAACTCCACGTCGCTCAGCGCGCGCGGCCCGGTCCGAGAGCGGCTCGTCGAGAGCACGAACACGGACGCCCGGAGCAACTCCCACTCGAAGGCTCCTTCTTCCTCTTCCACCTGAACCACGACTCGCCACACCTGCTCGACCTCAGGCTTCTCCCCCTTGGGCGGCCGGCCGGGCTTGCTGCGCTTGACGCGGACCTCGTCCTCGCGCACTTCGACTTGGAGGGTGTGGAAGGTCGGGCTCAGGGCACGGATCTTCTTCGCCCGTCTCTGCGCGTCCGCGCAGCACTTGAAGTTCTCTTTCGCGAGCTTGGAGAACTTCTTCGTCAGCGAGAGGCGCTCCCTCTCGAGCTTCTTTCGGAGCGACTTCCGCTTGCGCTTCTTGAGCGGCTCCGACTCCACGACCAGCAGGCGAGCGGGAATCGGCGTGACGACCTTCTCTTCGGCCACGACGTGCTTGTAGTCGTAGGTCAGGTCGAAAGAGAGCCCCTTCCAGCTATCGAGCTCCTTCTCCAATTCCGTGCGCTCCGGCTCGGTTCCTGCTTCGCCGCGGCCCTTCTTGAGCCTGACTTTCAGCGGCGGGAGCCCCTTCTTGGACTCGCGCTCCGCCATGAAAAGCCTGAACGCCTCGTCCCACACGCCGACGCTGCGCGGCACCAGGGTTATGTAGTCCACACCGTGCCGCGCTACGCGCAGCAAGGTCTCCCCTGCGAAGAACTTCGAGTCGCCGATCACCGTCACGTCGCTCGGATCCGGAAGGAGCTTGACCAGCTCGCCGAGCGTGGAGCGCGCCTCCTCGGAGTCCGAGCGATTCCCCGAGGCCGCGCGCCCAAACACGGGGACCGCCCCGTCGCCCGTGACGGTCAGGCTCAGCTGGAACTGCTTCAGGTCCGGCCTGTGGTCTTTGCTGAACCCGGGGGTCATGTGTGGCACCGCGCCCACCTCGTCGGGATCCTCCGGCTCGGAGCTGAGTGCGTAGTCCCCATAGACCTTCACCGAGGTCGTGTCGAAGTGCAGCGTCGAGAGATCGAGCTCATAGTTGCGGAGCGACGAGTCGAGGCAGGCCGCGTAGAGCTCGGCCGGGCCAGCCTTGAAGAGGTCGTCGAGTGCCTTCGCGAGCCGCTGGTCGTTGAAGCTCAGCGCTTCGCTCTCCCAGCCAAAGGCAACCTCGAGATCGTAGGGAAGCAGCCTGCCTGCGAGGTCGTAGAGCGTGTGCCCCCCTTTGAGAATCGAGACGAGCATGGCCTCAATGCACTCGCCCGTGCTGACTCCGCAGCGCACGTCGTCTTGGACGAGGTCGTTAACCAGCTTGCGCACGCCGAGCTTTCGCATGGCATGCCCAATGATCGGTAGGTGATCGAGCCGGAGGTACTCGGGATCTCCGTGCGGGAACATGGCGTCGTCGGTCATGGCAAGTCCTCCGTGTCGGTCTTCGATCACGAGCGGGAGGCAAGCAGCGTACGCGCCAAGTCCGACCGCAAGGGCTTTCCGAGCCACGAGAGCCGAGTCGTCTCAAGCGCGTCCCGGAAGCACATCACTCCGGACCAAATGCGTCTCCGGACGAGACGAATGCTCTGCCTCCCTCCTGCTGTCGGCTAGGCCACGACCCGCCTAGGGAAGGGCCTGGACGAGAGTCCGCGCGACGGGATCGCGCGTTGGCATCGTGGATGCGCACCTAGCCCAGGCGTGAGGCTCTCGCTCACGCGGCACTCAGTAACTGCAGAAGTGCTGCTTCGGACCCCGGGAACGTGAGCCACGGGGCCTCCTTCTCGAGGTCGCTCGGCGGCGCGGCTTGCTCGTCCTGACGAGTTGAGCATGGACAGCCGCGCAGGTGCGTCCGCTGAGCTGTATCCCTCCGGCAAGCGTGCTTGATCCGGATCGACTGAAGCTGCCAAGTCGAGCGAGGGTCGATCCCTCTGGTCAGGGGGGGCCGGGTTGAGAGGACGCGACC
>JAJCZV010000136.1 GCA_029262175.1 Gemmatimonadota bacterium | reverse complement strand
GCCGAGTACCGCGATCCGGCGACGGCTCAAAGACCCAGCTCGGTCGCGAACATGACGCCGGCTCGGTATGTGGGCCCGGCATCCGGTGAGAAGATGCTCTCGACCAGCAGCCCCAGACCCCCGGCGACCGGCATGATGAAGGTGGTCTCGAGCTGCGGAAGCGCACTCATGCGCCGGCCCAAGGCGCGTTCCGCGACGCGCGGGGAGAACAACGACACCGTCGGCGTGATGCTCAACGTGAACGGATAGTGCCCGTCGCCCCGCCGCCCGAGAAACACCTCGACGCCACCTGCGAGCCGCGCCTGGTGCAAATACACCACGTCGTCCTGAGGAGGGAGCCCGCTGTCGGCGTCTCCCTCGAACTCGAACGAATTGAGCTTATAGGTCATCGCGCCGTGCACGGTGAGCCCGAACCGCTCCCCCTCAATGGCTCGATAGTACGGATAGAAACCGAGATGAACGCCGTCCGTCGACTGCAGGACCTTTTGGATCTGCGACTCGACGCGCGAAGCCGTCGTCCCAGTTCGGCCCAAGCGGGGCTTGAGGCTCGACACGTTGCCCATCACCGGGACGGAGAACCGCGGGTTCGAGAACTCGATTTGATACATCAGACGGGCCGAAACGAGTAGGACGTCGGTAAAGTCTCCCGTGTCGCTGAGTCGGACCCCGATCTGCGCCCCGAGCCAGGGGTTGTTGGCCGAGATAAAGCCGGCCTCGTCGTTACCCCCGCCGGTATTTACGGTCGAAAGCGGGGTTTGACCGGAGACCGGAGACGCGGATGCGAACGCCACGACCCACAGCATCACGCCGCAGACGGTGCCCATCACACTGTAGACGAACCAGCGCCTTTGCGGCGCGAGACGGAGAGTTTTCAACGGATCCGCTTCTTTTCGCGATGGGAACCCAGACGGCCGACGGCCCCTCTCGTCCCACTACGCGCGTCCGAGCAGGGGCCCGGACCATCCCGGATCGTCCCGGACCTGTCCCCTCGGCTAGGCCACGTCCTCGCGAGCCGCTTCGGCAGAGGCCGCCTGCAAGGCGGACCACACGCGTGGCGGCGTAAAGGGCAGCGCGTCCATCCGCACCCCGACGGCGTCGTAGATGGCGTTCGCGATCGCGGGAAGCGACGGGTGGAGGGGTCCCTCCCCCGCTTCCTTCGCTCCATAGGGCCCCTCGGGATCGACGGATTCCACGATGAGCGCTTCGAACTCGGGGCAGTCGAGCGAGGTCGGGATCCGGTAGTCGAGGAGCGAGGGGGCGTTGTGCAGACCGCCTTCGGGCGTCCCCTCCTTGAAGAGCTGCTCCTCGAAGATGGCCTCCGCAAAGCCCATGTAGGCGGAGCCTTCGATCTGGCCCTCGACCAGCGCCGGGTTGAGCGCGCGTCCGCAGTCGTGCGCGACCCAGATGTTCTTCACATCGACGAACCCGGTATCGGAGTCGACCTCGACCTCGGCTACGTGCGCCGTAAAGCTGTAGGCGGGAGACGACCCGATGGTCCCGCCGCGGTAGTCGCCGTGGACGTCTTTGGGAGTGTTGTAGGAACCGACCGCGCCCAGGAGACCGTGCTTGGTTTCTGCGATATTGAACGCGGCCGAGATGGGGATCCGGTGGTCTTCCTCGCCCGAACCGCGCACGAAGGCCCATCCCTGGGCCAGCACCACCTGGTCCGCCGCGACGGTCCAATGCTCGGCCAGCGCTCCCACGATCAGCGCGCGAAGGTTCCGGCAGGCGTTGGCGCAGGCGTTGCCCACCATCACCGTCTCCCGGGAGGAGTAGGCGCCGAGGTCGACGGGCGTGAGATCGGTGTCGGCCGAGAAGACGCGGACGTAGTCGAGCGGCACGCCCAGCTCTTCGCAGGCGATGTAGGCCATGGTCGAGTCCGAGCCCTGCCCGATCTCCGACGCGCCGTGGAGGACCGTGACGCGACCCGAGCGTTCGGCCTGCACCTGAACGGCGGCTTGGGGCATCTCGTTTGGATAGATGGGGTAGTTGGTGCCCGAAATGTAGGAAGAGGCGGCGACGCCGAGGCCGCGGCCGTGCTCCATCTGTCGGTACCGATTCTTCCAGTCGCTGGCCCGCTCGACGGCCTCGAGGCACTCGAGAAAACCGTTCGACTGGACCTTGAACTCGTTGATGGTTCGCCCCACCCCCATGAAGTTTTTCCGACGGATCTCGAACGGGTCCATCTCGAGCTTCTCGGCGATCTTGTCGAGCGAGATCTCGTAGGCGAAGCGGGGCTGGACCGAGCCATGCCCGCGCTTGGGTCCGCACGGCGCGACGTTGGTATAGACCCGGGTGGAGTCGAATCGATACGACTCGATGTGACAGGGCGACGTGAGAAGTTGGCCCGAGTAATAGGTCGTGACGAGGCCAAACGAGGCGTACGCCCCACCGTCCAGGATCGTCTTGGCGTCGAGCGCCTTGAGCGTCCCATCGGAGGAGGCTCCGAGCTTGTACTGCATGTGCATCGGGTGGCGACCCCGATGGGAGTAGAAGACCTCTTCGCGCGTGTAGAGGATCTTGACCGGTCGCCCGCTGCGCATCGCGAGCAGCGCCACGCAAAACTCCAGGTCGAAGGGCTCGGATTTCCCGCCGAATGCCCCGCCCACGGCCGGTTGGACGACCCGGATCTTCGCCACATCGTGGTCGAGCACACGGGCGAGCTCGCGGTGCAGGTAGTGCGGCACCTGCGTCGACGACCACACCTCGAGCAGACCGTTCTGGTTGAGACGGCCGATCGCGCAGTGCGGCTCGATCGGCGTGTGCGTCGTCCCGTGGAAGAAGTACGCGCCTTCGACGATGACGTCGGACGCCGCCATCAGGGCGTCGACGTCCCCGAACTCGAGATTCACTTGCTTGAGGATGTTGCCGTTTCGTCCCGGCTTCTTGGGCTCGTGGATCGGCTGGGCGGCGGCTTCCTCGGTGAGCGTGTGCTCTGCCAGCAGATACGCGGGCAGCGGCTCGTACTCCACGTCGATGAGTTCGAGGGCCTGGTTGGCGGTGTCCTCGTCGATCGCTGCGACCGCCGCGACCGCATCTCCGATGAATCGGACTTTGTCGAGACACAGCGCGTGCTCGTCCCGGGTCCAGGGGATGATCCCGTAGGCAAGCGGCATGTCGCGGCCCGTGATGACCGCGTGGACGCCGTCGAGCGCCTCGGCCTTCGAGGTATCGATCGAGACGATGTTCGCGTGGGCCTCGGTCGACCGAAGGATCTTCCCGTGCAGCATCCCCGGGAGGACGATGTCGTCGGTATAGACCTCTTTCCCGGTCGATTTGCGGAGCCCATCGACGCGACGAGCCCGTTTCCCGAGCGCGGTGAACTCGGCTTCGGCTAGCTCGTCGAGGTCCTCGACGTTCGCCGCTGATTCGGCTTGTTTCGGGGCCAGCTCTTCTGGATGCATGAGCGGAAACTATTGAGGATCCTTCGTGAAGGCACCGATCTTGACCCCTGCGGCGCGGATGGCCGGGCGAGTGGCCGGTTCCAGGGCGGGGAGGTGGCCGAGATGAAGACGTTTCTGATCGTGGTGGGCGCGGTGTTGGCCGCGCTGTTCTTGTTCGTTGCGATCGTCTGGTGGTGGATCCGGCGGAAATTGGGGAATTTCGGGGAGCTGTTGGCGTCTTTGGGCGGCGCGGCGCCGCCGCCCTTTCGAGTCTCCCTCATGCCGGCGGAAGCGGAGCCGGATTGGTCCGATGGCGCCGCGGTCGCCGCCGTCACGGGCGAATTCGAAGGTTTGGGCTACGAGCGGATCGCGGACTATCTGATCCCCGAGATGGGCGACCTGCCGGCGCGCGCTTTTCTGCACGGTTCGGAGCGGTTCTACGGGCTGGTCTACGATCACCCTGCCGCCGGGCCCATCGTGGACATCGTCAGCCGTCTCTCCGACGGGACGCGCGTGACGGCGTCATCTGCCCCGGAAACCGGGCTCGAGGAGCCGCCGGACGCCCTGATCATTCGCCTGGATGACGCCGAAACGGCTGGAGATGGCGGTGTCGCCCAGATCGGACGACTCCACGCGCGTCTCGTCGAGGAAGTGAAGGCTCAGGCGCGGGACGTCGCCGCCGCCGAGGCGTTCGTCGGGGTGTTCGAAGCCGCCTACGCCAAGGAGATGGACTGGCGGATCGAGCGTCGCGGCCCGACCGCCGACGAGGTGCGACGCATCGCGGCGCTGACGGACGGGCCCGAGCCGGGTGCCGACGAGATCCAGATCGTGCAGGACATCTGGTTGGGGGCGATCGAGAGCTTCGTCGATGAGGAGGCGCGGACGGCCTATCTGGCGGGCGGGGAGGTCTCTGCGGCGCAGTGGGAAGAGCAGCGCGAGCGGGTGCTCGTGGTTCATGAGTACTGCAGCGTCGAGACCCGGCTGGAATGGCTCGCCTGGCAGATGATCGGCGACGTGGAGGATCCGGACGATTCCGCGCACGAGGCGGCCCTGGAGCGGCTCGGAGCGGTCTTCGAAGGCCGTTCGTTTCGCGAGGGATTCCGGGAGGCGCAGGCTCTGCTCCCGGTGAGCCGTCGATACGAGCCCATCGGAACCGTGTCCGAACCCTGGGCGGCAGATCTCTACCTCGAGCCAGCGGACGCCGAGCATTTCTGAGATTGCGTAACACTGTTACGCATTTTTCTTCTGGAGGGCCGTCTCCTCGCGTGGATCGTGCGCATCGCGGGTGTTGAACGCGTTCAACAGCAATTCGGCTGGCCGTTTGATCGCGATTCTGGACGCTCCGATTCCGCCTCCCGGCATCTCTCACCCCCAGCGGCGGTTACGCCGTTCCCATAGGGAATTCGCCGGTTCGGCATTATACTTGAACAAGTTCAATACACGTCACGCGCACAGCAGGTGAGTCACTTTGCGACAGGGGGAGCCCATCGACGCGACGTCAGCACCGGAGTCGGCACCGGAGCTAGGCATTTCGCCAGCGGACGCGTCCGCGGGGGAGGCCGAACTCACGCTCAAGGGTCTCCAGACCCGGACGCGGATCGTGGAGTCGGCCTTGGACTTGGTCACCGAGGTGGGGTACGAGAAGGCGTCCATGCGAGCGATCGCGACGCGGGCAGGCGTCTCGGTGGGGAACGCGTACTACTACTTCCCGTCGAAGGCGCACCTGGTTCAGGCCTTCTATGACCGGACCGGCCATGACCTGGCGGTCGCGGCGGCCCCGATCCTCGCCCGGGAGCGAACCCTTGAGGCGCGGCTCCGCGGCGTGCTTTGGAGCTGGTTCAAGCTCGTCGACCCGTTCCACGCCACCGCGGCGGCGTTGTTCGCGGCCGCGGCCGACCCGACGAGCCCGCTCAACCCGTTCGGGACCGAGTCCGGGCCCGCTCGTGACGCGGCGATCTCGCTCTATCGAGAGGTCGTGGAGGGAGGGAGCAGTCACGTTCCGGAGGATCTGCGCCCCGAGCTCCCGACCCTGCTTTGGACCGCCCACATGGGCGTGACGCTGTTCTGGATCCACGACCCGTCGCCTGGGAGGGGACGTACGGCGGCGCTGATCGATCGGGCGCCAAGCCTTCTGGTGCGGGTGATCGCGCTGTCCCGAATCCCCGGGATGGGCGATCTGCGGCGACAGGTCCGGGATCTTATCGCTGGAATGACCGGCAACGAGGGAGGAGCAGGCGATGCGTTTGTCCGATAAACGGTGGCAATTGATTGGGATCATCGCGGCAGTCACCGCCGCCAGCCTGGTCTACCGAGCGCTCTACGCGGGCGGACTGGAGCAAACGTCCGCCATGTTCATAGGTCTGCCGGCGTTTCTGGCTCTTCTGCTGGTGGTGGTGGGACGACCCCAGACCTCTATGGGCGTGGCGATGATGGCGACGACGCTGGCGCTCCTCATCTCCGGGATCATCCTCTCGGAGGGCATGGTCTGCATTCTGATGGCCGCGCCGCTCTTCTATCTCGTGACGTTTCTGGTCGTGTTCGCGGTCGAGCGGTCCCGAGCGAAGAACCGAGGCGGTCGAGTGGAGCTGGCGCTGTTGCTGCCGCTCGCGGCCTTCTCGCTCGAAGGGGTGCTGCCCGGGTTCGAATTCTCGCGCGATGAACGAGTGGAAATGGAGATCCTACTCCCGATGTCGGCGATCGAGTTCGAGGCGGCGCTGGGCGAGCCCCCGGTCTTCGACGAGCCCGTCCCATGGGCGTTGCGACCGGGATTCCCCCGACCCGTGCGCACGTCGGGACGCGGATTGGAAGTCGGAGACCAGCGGCAGGTCGACTTCGCGGCCGGCGACGACATGGCCTCGATGCGGTTCGAGATCGTAGATCGAGGCGAGGGTCGGGTCCGGATGGCCTTGGAGCGAGATGAGACCCCCATCGCCCACTGGCTGACATGGAAGGAGACTCGGATCACGTGGGCCCAAGAAGGGGACGGGACTCTGGTTCGCCTGACCCTGGACTTTCGGCGCGAACTGGACCCGTTTTGGTACTTCGCCCCCTTGGAGCGAGGCGCCGTCAAGATGGCAGGAGAATACCTGCTCGAGAGCATGGCAAACGCGCTCCCCGCAGAAAATAGGTCGCGTTCAACTTTGCATTCCGCGATCCTCTACCGACCGAACTGATGGTGGAAATGTCCACCGAGACACGGGCCGTTTTGCTACGGGGCGCCTTGCTTTTCGGGCCGCTCGCGCTGGCGGTGGCGGCCGCGATTTGGCAAAAACCGTCACGCCGGATGTGGGGCGGGCTGCTCGTGGCGGCCGTGTGGACATTCGTATCGCTATTGGCGCTGAACCTATCGGCCGTCGCGCTCGATTTGTGGTCCTTCGGCGCGGTCGGGGGGACGCATCGAGGCGTGCCCGTCGATGTGCTGCTCGGCTGGACCGCGCTCTGGGGAATGGCGTTTCCGCTCGCGTTCCGTCGGGCCCCGCTTGCCGCGGCCGTCACCACGGCGCTTTGGCTCGATGTCCTCACGATGCCCGCCGCAGAACCGATCGTGCGGCTCCAGGGAGGCTGGTGGTGGGGCGAGGCGGCGGCGCTGCTCTTCAGCTTCCTCCCGGCCCAGCTCGCCTACCGGTGGACCCAGGACGATCGGCGACTGAGCGCGCGGACGGCGCTCCAGGTGATCGCGTTCGGCGGGTTCGCGTTCTGGGTCCTGGCTGACCTCGCGATCGTCGCCGGGTCGTCGGCCGACCCATCGGCTGCGCCGCCGCCGCTGGCCTGGTGGACGACCCCGGCGAACCCCTTCTGGCTCGTCCTGGCCGCGGTGGGCGGCCTGATCTCGCTGTCGGCGGTGCTCGAATTTCGGACGAGGGGTGGAGGCACCCCGATCCCGTGGGATCCCCCGAAACGACTCGTCACGAGCGGGCTGTATCGCTACGTGCGGAACCCCATGCAGTTGGGGATGTGGATCGCACTGCCCGCATGGGGCCTGGCCTACGGTAGCTGGCTGCTCGTGGCCGCCGGGGGCGTGTCGATCGCTTTCTCGACCGGGTTGGCGCGCTGGCACGAGACGGAGGACTTTCTCCCGAGATTCGGGGCGAGCGGACGAGCGTACCGGGCCGCCGTGCCCTGGGGTTGGCCCCGCGTGCTTCCCCACGTCCCGTCGACGGGGCAGCTCTTCTACGGCGCAGGCTGCGATGTGTGCGAGCCCGTCGCGCAGTGGATCCGCTCTCGAGGCCCGCTGGGCCTTGATCTGGTCCCCGCGCAGAGCCACCCCAATCGCGACCTGGATCGCCTCACCTACCGGCACGAGGACGGCGCGGAAGAGGAGGGCGTGGCGGCGTTGGCGCGTGCGCTCGAGCACGTGAACGTGGTTTGGGCGCTTCTGGGATCCGTGATTCGGCTCCCGGTCGTGCAGCCGGTTCTTCAGCTGATCGTGGACGTGTCGGGCGGGGGGCCGAGGCTGATCCCGCGCGCGCCGGGTGGGACCGCCGGCGCGTGCTCGACGCGTCGCCTGCCCTAGTTGCCGATGACGGGCAGGACCTCGGTACCGAACCACCACGCGCCGACCGCCAGGATCGCGCCCGGAATCACGAATCGCATCCAGTAGTAGAGCCAGATCGGGGGACGCGCCTCGTCCTCCCCAGCCACGAGCTGCTTGAGGACCTCTGAGCGATCCAGACACCACCCCACGGCGATCACCGACAACAGAGCCCCCACCGTCTGGAACCCCGACCCGAAGGTCAGGTCCCACGGGGTAAACACCCGCATGTTGATCATGGGCGGGAGCGAGAACAGGAGGACCATTCCGGCCGTGAGCCAGACCGCGCGCGAGCGCTCGATGTTCGTGTTATCGGTGACCCCGGCCACCAGCACCTCTAGCGCCGCGACATCGGAGAGGTAGGCGGCGCCAAAGAGCGCCAGGAAGAACAGCGTTCCGAAGACCGCGCCGGCCGGGATCTGCCCAAATACCTGTGGCAACGTCGAGAACAAGAGACCCGGACCGCTCGAGGGCTCGAGCCCGAGCGCGAACACGGCGGGGAAGATCACGAGACCCGCGAGAAGACCGGCTGAAACATCGCCCGTCGCAGTCAGAACGGCGTTCTTGCGCAGGGGGTCGCCGGGACGGAGGTACGAACCGTACACGACCATGAACGTCCCGCCCAAGGAGAGGCTGAAAATCGCCTGACCGAGCGCGGCAAGCATGACCCCGGGCGTCAGGGCGCTGGGCTCGAATTGGCCCAGGTACCACCGAAGGCCTTCGCTCGCACCCGGCAGGGTCAGCGAGCGCGCGATGAGCACGAGCAGCCCGATCAACAGCGCCGGAACGATAAAACGGCTCGCCTTCTCGATGCCGGCGCGCAGCCCCTTTCTCAACACGGCGGCGCAGCTCAGCAGCACCGTGGTCGTGCACGCGATCTGAAGAAGAAACGACGTTCTCGAGAAGCCCTCGTTCGGGGGGATAATCGCCGACGGGTCGATCTCGATTCCGAATCCGCCCAACACGCCCGCAAGCGCATGATAGAGCACCCAGCCCAGTGCGTTCGAGTAGTATCCCGTGGCGGCCGTCACTCCGAGGAAGAAGACCCACCCGATCGCCCCGCCAAAGGGAATCCCCGCCGCCTGAAAGGCTCCGACGGGGCCGCGCTGCGTCGTTCGACCGAGGGTCCATTCGGCCATGAGCGCGGGGACGCCGATGGCGACCACGGCCAAGACGTAGAACGCCACAAAGGGGGCGCCGCCGAACTGGCCGACCATGTAGGGGAAGCGCCAGACGTTCCCGAGCCCGACCGCGACACCGATCATGGTCGCGAGGAGGCCGAAGCGCGTGGCGAAGGTCTCGCGGGCGGCGCCGCCTACGCCACGGTCGCCTTCGCCGCCCCGTTCTCGACTCAGGTTTCTAACGCTGCCCGGCCGCGAACACCTCGACGAGCGCGTCGAGGGCGCGGTCCATCTCCTCTAGCGTGTTGAAGAAATGCGGCGCGATGCGGATGGCCGGACCACGGGCCGAGGTCAGAAAGCCACGCTCTCGCAGCGCGGCTTCCACGAGGTGCGACTCCATCGGACAGAGGAAGGCCGTCGACGGGGTCTTCCGGGCGATATCCCGTGTGCCCTGGATCTCGAGACCACGCTGGTCGGCGCCGTCGATCAAGCGCTTTTGCAACTGATCCGTCCATTCTTGAATGGCCCCCGGGCCGACCTCGTTGATGATCGAAAGACCGGCACGGGCGACGTACGCATTCAGCAGCGGCGGCGTGCCCGTCTCGAAGCGCGTCGCGGTCGGAGACCAGTCGAGGCTCTTGGCGTCGAAGGCGTAGGGGTTGGCTCGCCCGAACCAACCGGTCACGGCTGGCGTCAGTTTGTCGATCAACTCCGACCGGACGTAGAGAAACGCGATTCCCGGGGCCGCCATGAGGTATTTGAGCGTGCCGCCCGCGAGAAAATCGACGTCGAGCGCCTTCACATCGATCGGGCCCGTACCCAGCGTCTGGTAGGCGTCGACATAGATCCAGGCGCCCGCCGCGTGGGCGGCCGATGCGATCGCCGCAACGTCTTGTTTGAAGCCGTTTTGGTAGTAGCCGTGGCAAGCGGAGACGACTCGAACGCGCTCGTCGATCGCCTCGGCGTAGTCGCCGGTCTCGATGAGCCCGTCTCGCACGGGCACCCAGTCGACCTGGACGCCGTATTTCTCGTGGCCGAGCCAGACCTGACCGACGGTCGGAAACTCCGCCTCGCTCGCGAGCACTCGCGTCCGCGCCCCCGAGAAATCCAGGGCGCTGGCCAGCGACGCGGTGGCCGCCGATACCGAGGTCGAAACGGCAATCTCATCGGGTGAGGCGCCGATCAAGGTCGCGAACTCCGCCTTCGCCGCGTCGACCTCCGCGAGCCAGCCGTGCCAATCCATCCCGTCTCGATTCCACGAATCGAGATACGCCTCGGCCGCCGCCCGGGTGCGTGTGGTCTGGGGCGCGTGCGAGCACGCGTTCAGCGGGACGAAGCGCTCCAAGACGGGAATCTCACGCCGCCAACCGTGGAGATCGAAGGACGGGGTCGGCACGGCAGGGGTCGCAGTTTGCATCGACCAAACGTACGGCATCCACGGCATGAGGAAACTTCAGCTGCGACGCTCCAGCGCGCGGTGGGCTCTCGTCGACCGATTGCTGGGCCGTTTGATCCCCCCGTAGCTTCGAGTTCGCCTTACCGGAACAGATCCCACACGATCAGGGGTTCGCGAGTGAAGTCCTCCCGGTTCCAGCGTTATCTCCTCCCGGGGATCATCTTTCAATCCGCGGTCATCGCGGGTGGCTACGGCACCGGACGGGAGATCGTCGAGTTCTTTCTCTCCCTGGGACCCGTCCCCGGTTTGGCAGCCATGGCGGTGGCGACCGTCATGTGGAGCCTCGTCGCGGCCGCGACCTTCGAGTTTGCGCGTCGGTTCAAGACCTACGAGTACCGGAGCTTCTTCAAGAAGCTGCTGGGACCCGCTTGGGGTCTGTTCGAGCTTGTCTACGTGCTCCTGTTGTTGCTGGTGCTCGCCGTCATCGGCGCGGCGGCAGGGTCGATCGCGCAGGAAACGTTCGGCCTCCCCTACGCATTGGGGGTCATCGTGGCGCTGGGCGCCGTCGCCGTGCTGCTTTTCTTCGGCAGTTCCGCGATCGAGCGCGTCCTCGCGTGGTGGTCGCTCGCCCTCTATGTGGTCTACGCGATCCTCCTGGTGTGGTCGCTGACCAAGTTCGGTCCGCAGATCGGCGAGACGCTGGCCGCGAGTAGGCTGGAGGGGTCTTGGGTGCTCAACGGGATCCGCTACGGGGGGTACAATCTTTCCGCCGCGGCCGTGGCCCTGTTCGCGATCCGGCACATCGATACGCGAAGGGAAGCCGTTTCGGCGGGGCTGCTTACCGGGCTGCTCGGCATGATCCCGGCCTTTCTGTTTTACCTCGCCATGGTCGCTCACTACCCGGCGATCACCCAGGAAACGGTCCCTTCCAACCTCATGCTCGAGGCGCTCGGATCTCGGGCCTTCCAGATCACGTTTCAGATCATCCTGTTCGGTACGCTGATCGAGACGGGGACCGGGATGATCCACGCGGTGAACGAGCGACTCGCGGCGACGTGGTCGGACCGAGGCCGAGAGCTTCCGACGTGGGCGAGACCGGCGGTGGGCGGAGGATTCCTCGCGATCGCGCTCTCGCTCACCCCGCTGGGGCTGGTTGGGCTGATTGCTGCGGGATACGGAACGATCACGTGGGGCTTCGTCGCCTTCTATATCGTCCCGATTCTGACGCTTGGCATGTGGAAACTGCGAACGGCACAGACGGACTGAGGGGGTTCGGGCCGAACCGGCCCGGGAAAGCAAAACGGACGAGATCGAGCCAGCATTTGGTGACGGCACTGGGGGGTGCGCAGCCGGTCGCTGACCCGACCTCATCCGATTTCGCCCTGCATTTATAGGGATGCCGTGAGCACCCCTTTTCGTAACATCTTCCTTTGTATCAGTGCCGCCGAGGCTGCAGGGCGGGGTCGCGCCTGGCGGCGCGCGGCCCGTAGACTCGGTGCGAGTCGACCCGCTTTTCTCCGCTTTGTCGCGACGAAAGGGCACCCGTGAGCCAAATCGCCATCCTGCTGGGCCTGGTGTTGGGACTCGCGCTCGGCATCACCGCGTCCGCGACGGGGTCGGCCACACTGCTGGCGATCGCGGAGGCCGTGGCCCCGTTTGGCGATGCGTTCATGCGGGCGATTCAGATGGTCGTGATCCCGCTGGTCGGCGTAACCGTCTTCGTCGGCGTGGCCAAGATCGGCGACCCGCGCAAGCTCGGGAGACTGGGCGGACTCTCGGTGGGTTTCTTCTGGCTGACCACGATTCCGGCCATCTTGATCGGGATGGGCGTCATGCAGGTGGCGCTTCGCTTTGCGCCGCCCGTCGCGCCCCCGACGACGGCGCAGGAGATCGTCACCGAACTGCCGCGCATGGTCGACTTTCTCGTCAACCTGATCCCGCGTAATCCGTTCGAGGCTGCGGCCACGGGCGCGCTTCTGCCCATCATCATTTTTGTCGTCTTGTTCGCCGCGGCCACGACCACGCTTCCTGCGGAGAAACAGGAGACGTTGATCTCGCTCGGAGAGACGCTCAGCGATGTGCTCATCAAGCTGGTTCACTGGGTGCTGTGGACGGCTCCCGTCGGAGTGTTCGGCTTGGCCGCGCCCGTGGCGGCCCGAACCGGGATGGCGATGCTCCAGAATCTCGGGGTCTTTATCATCGCGGTCGCCATCGGGCTCTTTATCTTCATGGCCCTGGTGTTTCTACCGGCGGTCCGGTTTCTGGGCGGCATGCCCATCGGCCAGTTTATCCGCGGGACGCTGGGGACGTACACCATGGGCTTTAGCACGACGAGCTCCGTGGCCGCGCTGCCGGTGATGTTCGAAGAAGCCAAGGGGCTGGCCTTGTCCGAGGACATTTCGACGCTGGTCCTACCTCTGGCCGCTTCGATCAATCGACCGGGAAGCGCGCTCTTTCAAGGCGCCGCTGTCGTGTTTCTCGCCTCGGTCTACGGGATCACGATCGGGCCCGCCGCGATCGCCGCCGCGGTGCTCGCCACGTTCCTCGCGGCCATGACCGTCGCCCCGGTGCCGAGCGCCAGCATCATGACCATGGCGCCCGCGCTGAAC
>JAJCZV010000135.1 GCA_029262175.1 Gemmatimonadota bacterium | reverse complement strand
GGCTTGGGTCGTCGATCATATCGCGGACTACGGTGGCGACCCTGACAACGTGTATGTGTCAGGTCACTCCGCGGGTGCCTACCTCGCGGCGCTTCTCGCCCTTGATCCTACCCTATTGGACGCGCATCACCTTGATCCGTCTTCCATCCGCGGATCGATTCCGATTAGCGCGTTCCTCTACGTTGAGGAGACCGCTGCCGACCGTCCGAAAGACGTGTGGGGGACAGATCCCACCGATTGGCTTTCGGCGTCCGTCACCCCGCACATCAGCGCCGCGAAGGGACGCATGCTCCTCATCTATGCCGATGGGGACGACGAGTGGCGTCGGCGCCAGAATGAGACGTTCAGCGATGCCATGGGCGCCGCCGGCAACCACGCGGTCCACGTCGTCGAGGTACCGAATCGCGATCACCTTTCGTTGATGACGGATCTAAACGCGGTGGACGATCACATCGGCGACTTGATGATCGGGTTCATTAAAGGAAACGAGTAGAGTCCCCTCCCGAGTGCGGCGATCCAGCAACCTTTTTCGCGCGGAGCGGCCAATGTCCGAAAAGCAGATACTCCTGCTCGCAGCCCTTCTATCCACTGCGTGTGGACCGCCGCCGGTCGTTGTGCCTCTGGTGATCGCGAATGCGACCCTGATCGATCCGCTGAGTGGTCAGGTGCTGGCGAACCACTCGGTCTTCATTGAGGGCGATAGAATCTTCGGCGTCGAATCGTCGGGTCGGACCGGCTCTTTCGTCGCAACCGATTCCGTCGACGGGACGGGTAGTCTCGCGCCCTCCGCGCGCCCGACCTACGATGTTCGCAGCAGAATTGTAGAACCGTTTGACGACTCACCAGCCACCCCTACGAGATGAACTAGTGAATTCAAAAACGACCCGCGACACGTTGGCTAGTTACCTCGGGCGGCTTAACGATCACGAGATACACCGAGCCTTAGAGCACCTGGCAGAGGGGTTTCAGCTCGAGTTCAAGGGCGGTCCGACTCTCGGTAAAGCTGACCTAGCGAGCGCGCTCGGGTGGGACGCGGGGACGCAAGGCCGCGTTGAGTGGCGCATCGTCTCCGAGACGTCAGAAACGATCGCGGTGGAAGGTGAGGAGACCAACGAATTCCTTGCTCTCCTTGATATCGCACCCCTTGCTTTCCGCAGCGAGTTTCGATTCAACGACGACGGCCTGGTCTCACACCAAGTGCATCATGTGGACTGGAGCGGCGTATCCGTTTCAGATGCTTTGGCCCCAGCAATCGAGTGGGCAACCGAGCACGCGCGAGACGAACTTGAACAAGCCTATCCTCATGGCAAGATGGTCTACTCGGAGGAGACCGGCCGCCGTTGGGTCGCACTATTGGAGCGCTGGCAGGCCGAGACCGGTGTCTAGCAGCCGAGAGACCCAGCGACCGGTGCGCCGTAGGCGGGCCGGGAGGAGTCCTCGATGAGGCATCACCGCGCACCGTTCGTCGCTTATCTAGTCCTGGCGATGGCACCGTTTGGGGTACGAGGGCAAGACAACACTCGCGCCGTGGCGATGCGCTCCCTCAGCCCGGGTGACTCCGTTCGCCTCGACGGCTTGCGGCTCGGACGCGTTGAAGGCCGTTTCGTCAACTCCAACGCAGCGATCCTCACTCTGGCCAGCGGTGCCAGTCCATTGGAAATCCCCTTCGACGCCGTCGAGCACCTTTGGGTGCGGGGCCGCGCGACGCGCAAAGGCGCGTTGATCGGATCGCTGTCTGGATTGGTCGTGGGCGTGGTGGGTGGCGTGTTGATCGCCAGCGTCGCGTGTGAGCCCGTCGATGGTGGTGACTGCACGGCTGCCGAACTCGCGGCGGTGACCGGCTTGCTCGGTGCGGCTGCAGGCACCGCGATCGGTTTCGGGGTCGGTTTCGCCATTCCCGAATGGCGCCTTCGGTTCCCGTAAGCTGAAAGGCGGCGTCCCTCTCGCTCTAGCGCTTGAACTCGACAAGGACGATGTGAGCTGGATCGCCCAGGGCTCGAATCCCCAGGGTCTGGCCAGCCGAGAACAACTCTACCTGCCCAGCGCTGTACGACTGAGTCCGCCGCGGCCCGTCAGACCCCGTCCATTCGATCACGCAGTCCGCCGTGAACATGACGGCCACGGGTCGTTCCAAGAATCGAGAGGGCTCGGGGCGGTCCGAGGCCCAAGTCATAACCCACATCGACACCCGCTCGTTGTCGAGGTCGGGGGGGCGCAATCCGTCCGTAGGACCCGTCGAGAGACCTGAGCTGTTCTCCACGCTCGTTGGTACGGTATCCCTCAGATCGATGATGATCGCGTGCCGCTCCGGGTCGCGGGTGAGCCCTGTCTCTGCGTGCGTCGTACCCCGCTCGAGGAACCAGAGGAGGCCCTCGTCAAGCTCCACATCTCTCCATTCGCCGTTCGGTGCCGTGAGTCGGGTCTCTGACGCCACGAGTTCGACCCCGAAGTAGTCGAAGCGGTGTCGGTGCATCGGCGTCGGAGAGTTCACCGGCCAAGTCACCTCCCACACGTCAATCCAATCCTTCGACGCGATCTGAACCGCCCCCTCTCTGGGGAATGCGTGAGGGAGGTCGTTCTGCTGCGCGGA
>JAJCZV010000134.1 GCA_029262175.1 Gemmatimonadota bacterium | reverse complement strand
CATTATAGTATCTTTACTACGCTCTTCCAGACTACTTTCTCTAAGTAAGGTGTCCTCGCTAACTGAATCGCCTTTTTGATGGGCCTCATTCAGTAGTTGTAACACAGAAAGCAGTTGTACCAGCTCGGGTTTATTTCGGGTGCCCGCAGCTGGCACTTTAGCCAGCGTCCTTACCAATACTGCGCCGATCAAAACCAGTACCCAAACAAGGTACAACCAGAATAGAAACAGCGGAACTGCTGCAAAAGCCCCGTAAATGGTTTCCAGCGATGAACCAGCCAGCAATGCTGAAAAGGAGTTTTTAGCTCCCTCGAACAGGATCATCGTTACCATTCCGCCTATCAATGCATGTCGAAACACCACGCGACAATTTGGCACGGCATAATACAAAAAGGTAAATACCGCCACTTCGGATGCGATGGGTATGTACGCCAGTAGTGATTCTCTTATTCCATAGGTATCAAGACCGCTAACAAAGGGTAGATATAAAAGATACGAACTAACAATCAAACCACCCACAAGAAGTGGTGGGCCAAATGTGAGCACACCCCAGTACAGCAGAAACCTCGGTAAACCCCGGCGCTGAGCGGGCACCTGCCAGATTACGTTAAAGGCCTTTTCTATGGTGACAATCATCAAAAATGCCGTGACGAACAAAAAAATCACACTAAAGGAAGTGAGCCCGAGTGCCTGCTCGGAAAACCGCGTTAGCTGCTCCTGAACCGCCCGGGAGCTTTCGGGAACAAAATTTTGAAAGATAAAAGTCTTAATCGTTTCTCCAACCGCTGAAAGATCAGAAAATGTGGACAGAATAATGTAAGTTACGGTCATAAAAGGAACGACCGCAAAGAGGGTCGTATAGGTCAGAGAGGCAGCCCGGCTTAAACAATCTTTCTGTACGAACTGTTGTACAAGCTCACCAAAAAACCATCGCGTCAGACCCCACAATTTGTTCAACATTTAGTATCCTTGGCGCTCGTAACAATTCATTGAAACTCAGAAAGCCTCTTTTCGGGAATAGATATATGAACAACAGCACCAATACTCACAAAAGTGCGGTCACAATTTACCATAATCCACGTTGCTCCAAATCTCGTCAAACTCTGGCTCTAATAGAAGATGCGGGAATTGAGCCTGAAATAATTCATTATTTGGATAATCCACCCTCTGATGTGAAACTACAACAGCTATTGGGCATACTTGGATTGAGCGCCAGACAACTTATGCGCAAGGGCGAAAGCGTGTATAAATCACTAAACCTGAACGATGAAGGTCTTTCAGAAGCAGATCTCATCAGTGCTATGTGCGCCCAACCCATATTGATAGAGCGTCCCATTGTGGAATGCGATAATGGCGCCTGTATCGGCAGACCTCCGGAATCTGTACTGGAACTTCTCAATAAGAGCCGCTGAAAGCTGGAGAAACCTATTAACAAATATATTCTCGTATTGTATTACAGCCGCACCGGTACAACGGCGATGTTGGCACAACATATTGCGCGCGGTATTACACGGCATGGAGAGTTTGAAGCGAGATTGCGCACGGTACCCGAAATTTCACCCAATACCGAAAAAAGCGCAGCGGCCATACCCGAAGCCGGAGCTGTGTATTGCTCCAAAGAGGAACTTGGGGCTTGCAGCGCATTGGCTCTGGGTAGCCCCACCCGTTTTGGAAATATGGCAAGCCCTCTTAAGTACTTTTTGGACGATACTGCAGATCTGTGGATGCAAAATGTACTCGTGGACAAACCTGCAGCAGTTTTTACCTCCACTAATAGTATGCATGGCGGGCAGGAGTCGACCTTGCTGACCATGATGATGCCACTTATTCATCACGGCATGGTGTTAATGGGCGTCCCCTACTCTGAACCCGCACTAAGAAGCACAACCACCGGCGGTACGCCCTATGGTCCAACGCACGTATCAGGGCTTGATTCATCTACCATGCTGAGCAAAGACGAAGAAACTATAGCCCAGGCGCTGGGAGTGCGAATTGCCAGCATAACCAGTCGTCTGCAATGAGCAAGAACCGACTAGGTGCAATAACCCAGTCAGTGAAAATACTGCAAATGATGAGCCTGATAAGTCTTGGCAGCATATTTTCCGTGCTGGCCCTGTACCGGTATTTTGTCGATCCACTAGGCTCGCTACTCGCCAGCACAACCGTACTACTCTTGCAGATGGCACCTTTGCTATTTCTGGTTTTTGGAGTGATTTTTTTGCGTAGTCGCCAGATATTCTATCTGGCCATGGTTTCACTACTGTACTTCACGCATGGCGTCGTGCAGTTGGTAGATCCCGATTCTCGGGTTTTTGGCAGCGCGGAACTAGTGTTTGCGCTCTTACTGTGCATAAGTTCGGCTTACCTGGTAAAAAATCTGGGACTAGGCAATAAAGTAGAAACAGATAATTAGACGGTTCAGTGAACTACCCGTGGCGGTTTCGAAGCAGTTTCTTCGTCCTCTTCAACGTTCTGCACTGCGTATCTGCGCGTGGTTATATTACCGTTTATGACATTGGGCAATTCGTTGAGAAACTCTTTCATATGCGGAGTTTGATAGTGAGCCGTGAGCAAATCCATGCTTTCCCATTCCTGAAATAGTACCAGTGTATTGGGATCGCGCAGCCCAATGAAGAAGTCGTAGGACAAAC
>JAJCZV010000133.1 GCA_029262175.1 Gemmatimonadota bacterium | reverse complement strand
GCGCTGGAGGCGGTCATCGAGGCGCTCGCCGACCCCGACTTCCGTCACTATCTGCTCGATCACCCGCTTCTCTTTCTCGACGCGCGAGTGTGGACGACGCGAGAGGCAGCGTTCGTGGGAGCGCTCGTTTCACGATCTCCGGACACCTACATCACCGTGCCGGCCGGAGACGCGAGGACCCTCGCGATGATCGAACGCGTGAGTTCGGACCGCGTCGGTGGAGAAGAGGCGACGGTCGAGGCCGCTCCACGTGCCATCGACCGCTTGCACCGGCATCTGTTCCGATCCCCTCCCGAGGAGACCGGTCCCGACGAGACGCTCACGATCTTTTCGGCGCCGGGCGAGGGAAGAGAGTGCGTCGAGATCACGCGCCGGCTGCTGGGTCTGGCCGACAGCGGGACGCCGTTCGACCGCTGCGCCGTCTTGTTGCGCCAACCCGAAGGCTACCGGCCGCACCTCGAAGAGGCGCTGACCCGCGCCGATATCCCCTCGTATTTCGCCCGCGGCGTGCGCCGGCCCGACCCCGCCGGGCGCGCCTTCTTGGCACTCGTACGGTGTCGGGCGGAGGATTTCTCGGCGCTCCGATTCGCGGAGTATCTGTCCATCGGCGAGGTGCCCGACGCGACCGAAGAGGGCGCGCCACCGGACGCGGCGGCGGTCGAGGCGCGATGGGTCCCCCCCGATGCCGATGGGGACGCGGACGAGCAACTCGGTTTGGCGTTCGGCGAAGCGGAGCCGGCCGAGCCGCGCAGCTCGGAGCCAGCCAGCGATGCCGTGCCGGGCCGAACCCTTCGCGTACCGCGGCGGTGGGAACAGCTTCTCGTCGAGGCCGCGGTGGTCGGCGGTTTGGATCGATGGGAGCGACGGCTCGGCGGACTCGCGTCGGAACTGGCGCTTCGCCGTTCGGGTCTCGTGCACGAAGACCCCGACGACCCGCGCGTGGAACGGCTGGATCGAGATCTCGAAAACCTGGCGCACCTGCGCGACTACGCGCTTCCGCTGCTCAGCGATCTGGCGGACTTGCCGGAAGAGGCGACGTGGGGAGAGTGGCTCGAGGCACTCGGCGCCCTGGCCACGCGCGGACTCCGCCGACCGGGGACGGTTCTCTCCGTCCTGGCCGAGCTCGGACCCATGGGGCCCATCGGCCCCGTGACCTTGACCGAGGTGCTGCGCGTGGTGGCGCCCCGGTTGGTCGAGATCACGACGCCGCCGGAGGGAAATCGATTCGGGAAAGTGTTTGTCGGCTCCATCGATGCGGCTCGGGGACTCGCCTTCGACGTCTGTTTTGTTCCGGGGCTCGCCGAGCGGGTGTTCCCGGCCAAGATCGCCGAAGACCCCATCCTGCTCGACTCGATCCGTGAGGCCCTGAATCAAACCGGGCCGGATGGATCTCCGCGGTCTTTGCCCACCAACCAAGACCGTGTGGCCGCCGAGCGGCTCGCTCTGGAGCTCGCGGTGGGCGTCGCACGCGAGCGCGTCGTCCTCTCGTATCCACGGATCGAAGCCGACAAGGCGCGGCCTCGCGTTCCGTCTTTCTATGCGCTCGAGGCGGTACGGGCGGCAGAGGGTCGACTCCCACGATTCGAGGAGCTCGCGAAACGCGCCGAGGATGTGTCCGATGCGAGGATCGGGTGGCCCGCCCCCAAGCTGGCCGAACGCTCGATCGACGAAGCGGAATACGATCTGGCGGTCCTCGACGACCTGGGTCTTCGCGGCGACGAAGCGGTGCGCGCCACCGGTCACCTGCTCAATTCGAACCCACACCTCGCGCGAGCGCTTCGGTTCCGCGCGTATCGCTGGGAGGTCCCCGGCTGGACGTGGGCCGATGGCCTGATGAATCTGAGCGACGGAGCAGCGGCCGCGCTCGATCTCCAGTCGCCCGATGCGCGCGCTTTCTCCGCGACGGCGCTCCAACACTTCGCCGCATGTCCCTACCGATTCTATCTACAGGCGTTGCAGCGACTCCATCCACGCGATGTGCCCGTGGGCATCGAAGCGCTCGATCCGCTCCAGCGTGGTTCGCTCGTTCACCAGGTTCAGTTCGAGCTGCTGACGCGGCTTCAGAGCGAGAGTACCCTCGAAAAGCCCCTGCTTCCCGTCCGCCCGGAAACGCTCGGACGGGTTCACCGAACGCTCGACGAGGTGCTCGACAAGGTGGCGAACGATTTCAAAGACACACTGGTGCCGGCCATCGATCGCGTGTGGGACGACGGGGTCGAGTCCATCCGCGCCGATCTACGGGAGTGGTTGTATCGGGAGAGTCTGAGCGAGACGCCGTGCGAACCCTGGCGTTTCGAGTTGTCGTTTGGCCTCCCGACCGACCCGAACCGAGACGAACACTCCAGACCCGAGCCGGTCGATCTCGGGATCGGGCTTCGTCTCCGCGGCGCCATCGACTTGATCGAACGGACGCCCGAGGGTGTCTTGCGCGTCACCGATCACAAGACGGGACGAAACCGCGCCAAGCGCGATGCGATCATCCAAGGCGGCGAACTCCTCCAACCCGTCTTGTATGGACTCGCCGCTCAAAAGCTGTTTCCAGACCAGCGGGTCGTGTCGGGTCGTCTGTATTACTGCACGACCGCAGGCGCGTTTCAATCGCATGACGTACCGCTCAACGACTACACGACGCAGGCCGCCCGTACCCTGAGCGAAGTGGTGCGCGATGCGTTCGATACGGGCCGGTTTCCCGCGCTGCCTCGCGCCGACGCGTGTCAGTGGTGCGACTATCGCACGGTCTGTGGTCCGGACGAAGAGCGCCGCGTGCGACGCAAGCCCAAACCGGTCGAACTCAAACGTTTGAGGGACTACCAATGAGCGGGGACGCCTCCCTGCTGCCGGATCATGCGGTCCGCGAAGCGATTCAAACCGACCTCGACCACACGCTGTTCGTCGAAGCCGCGGCGGGGACGGGAAAGACGACCGCGTTGGTGGGTCGGATCGTCGAAGTGCTCCGACACGGACGCGGCACGCTTGCCGACATCGTCGCGGTGACGTTTACCGAGAAAGCCGCCGGCGAGATGAAGCTGCGTCTAAGATCCGAAATCGAGACGGCGCGAAGCGACGCCGCGTTGGATCGCGCTCATGCCGAGAATTTCGAACTCGCGCTCGAGCAGCTGGAGCTCGCGCACATCGGCACCGTCCACGGGTTCTGCGCGGACCTTTTGAAAGAGCGCCCGATCGAAGCCGGGGTCGACCCCGCATTCCAGGTTGCCGCCGAAGACGAGGCGGGTCGTCTGCTCGATCAAGCGTTCGAACGTTGGTTCCAAGACGCGTTGGCGGACCCGCCGACGGGGGTGCGGCGTGCGCTGCGTCGGAACTACGGCTGGAACTCGGGCGGTCCCCGGGTGGCGCTTCGCACCGCCGCCTTCAACCTGTCCGACCAGCGCGATTTCGATGCGGCCTGGACCCGACCCGAGCTGGACCGTCCCGCCGAGCTCGACCGTGCGGTAGAGGCGGTGCGAGGACTCGGCGATCTCGCCGCGCGCGCCAGTCGAGAGGACGACTATTTCACGCGCAACCTCGCGTACCTCGCGCGCTGGGTGCACGAGCTGGATCTGCGCGAAGAAATCCACGGCCGCGAGTACGATTACGTCGAAGCCCAGCTACGGACGCTGGTGCGCGGTCGCAAAGCGGGTTGGCATTGGACCGGATACAGAAACCAAGACTTTGGTGACGGGCTCCTGAAGGCCGACCTTATCGAGCGCCGCGACGCGACCAAGACCGAACTCGAAGGCATTCTCGCCCAAGCCGATGCCGACCTCGCCGCGCACCTGCGCGAAGAGCTTCGTCCCGTCATCGACGACTATGAAGAGCTCAAACGCAGAGAAGGGCGCCTGGATTTCGTAGATCTTCTGATCCGCACCCGAGATCTGCTCGCCGAAAACCATACGATTCGACGGCACTATCAACGCCGGTTCACGCACTTCTTCGTCGATGAGTTCCAGGACACCGATCCATTGCAGGTGGAGATCCTTTTGCTCCTGAGCGCCGCCGATCCGGATCAAACCGATGCGGCGCAGCTCACACCGAAACGCGGCAAGCTGTTTCTGGTGGGCGACCCGAAGCAGTCCATCTATCGGTTCCGCCGCGCCGACGTGATGCTGTATGAACGGACCAAGCAGCGACTCGCGGAGGCCGGCGCCGACGTGCTCCAACTCACGACGAGCTTTCGCAGCCAACCGAGAATCCAAGCGGCCGTGAACGGCGCCTTCGAGCGCGCGATGACCGGCGCAGAAGACGGGAGTCAGGCGAAGTACGTCCCGCTGTCGCCTTTTCGCGAAGATATCCTGAGCCAGCCTGCGGTCGTCGCGCTCCCGGTGCCGCGACCCTATGGCAAGTACGGATCGATCTGGAAGAACGCGATCGAGGATTCGCTCCCCGCTGCGATCGGCGCTTGGGTCGCCTGGCTCGTCAACGAGTCGGGGTGGATGGTCACCGAACGCGAAGATCCCTCCACGCTCGTGCCCGTCGAAGAGCGACATGTGTGTCTGCTCTTTCGTCGTTTCCAAAGTTGGGGGGACGATGTCACCCGTCCCTATGTGCGAGCGCTCGAGACGCGCGAGATCCCGCATGTGCTCGTCGGCGGACGTTCGTATTTCGATCGCGAAGAGGTGCTGGCCGTGCGCAACGCGCTCACGGCCATCGAATGGCCGGACGACCGCTTGTCGGTCTACGCCGCGCTGCGAGGACCGCTCTTTTCGCTCGGCGACGGATCGCTGCTGCACTTCACGTCAGAGGTTGGAGCGCTTCATCCGCTCGCCGGGCACGGTTCGGAGAAGAACGCGACGCGACTGGCGGACCTTCCGTCGGAACTTCGCGCGGTGGCCGAAGCGCTGGAGATCCTCGGCGGTCTTCATCGCGAGCGGAATCGTCGTCCCATCCCCGAGACCATGCTCCGGCTGTTGGCGGCGGTTCGGGCGCACGCGGGCATCGCCATCTGGCCGACCGGAGAACAGGCGCTGGCAAACGTGCTGCGCGTGGTCGATCGCGCGCGTGCGTTCGAACGCACCGGTGCCGCCTCGTTTCGAGCCTTTTTGGATCGACTCGAAGATGAGGCCGAGCGTGGGCAGGCCGAAGAGGCGCCCATCGTAGAGGAGGGCACGGAGGGCGTCCGCATGATGACGGTGCACAAGGCCAAGGGGCTCGAGTTCCCGGTCGTCATCCTCGCCGACATGACGTGCAACGCCACGTTCGAGACCCCATCGCGGTATATCGATGTCGAAAGAAAGCTCTGGGCGCAGCCGCTGTGCGGAGCGGCGCCGCTCGATCTGCTCGAAAACATCGATATCGAACAAGCCCGTGAACGCGCGGAGTCGCACAGGTTGGCCTACGTGGCCGCCACGCGCGCGCGCGATCTTCTGCTCGTCCCGACGCTGGGAGACGGACGCGACGGGGAAGGGGGCACCCCCGAAGACGAGCGCGAATGGTGGCTCGACTCGCTGACCCCCGCGTTGGTTCCCCCCCTCGGCGCCCGTCGCGGTCCGATGTCCGCGACCCATCTCGGCGCGCCGGAATTCGGCCCCGAGTCCGTGTTGGAACGACTCGCTAGAGATGGAGAGCCGCGCGCGACACCCGCCGAATCGGTGGCACCGGGTCTCCAAATCGCCGAAGCCGAGAACGAAGTCGTCTGGTGGGACCCGGCCACATTGGGCCTCGATGTCGACGCCCCCACCGGCGAGCGTCAGAAGACGCTGCTCGCCGCGGAGAAGGAAGCGCAGCCGACGCTCGATGTAGAGAGCGGAATCGCCGCGCACGAGGCGTGGCAGGCGGCGCGCATCCGACACCTACGCGATGGATCGCAGCCAGACCTTCGTGTACAAACCGTGAAGTCGCTCGCGGCCCAACTCGTGGAGGCCGCCGATGCCGAGACGACCGCCGACACCGCGACGACCGCTCAACCTCCGACGACCGCCGATGCCGCGACGACCGCCGAAGCCCAGTGGATCGAGGTGCCGCGCCCCGACGGTGAGGCCCGGCCCGGGGGCAATCGCTTCGGCGCGCTCGTTCACGCGGCGCTTTCGACCGTGTCGTTCACCGCAGACGCCTCCGAGATCAAGGCGGTCGTCTCAGCGCACGGACGCGGTCTTGGCGCGACCGAGGCCGAGATTGCGGCGGGCGAACGTCTGACCGCCCGCGCGCTCTCCCACCCCATCCTTCGGCGCGTGGTCGCGGCCGGCGTCGACGATGCCGCGAACGTGCGGCGTGAGATTCCGCTCTTCTCGAGCGAGGAGGACGGCACCATCGTCGAGGGGGTCGCCGACCTGGTGTTTCGAGATTCGACGCCGACCGGTGGCGGGACCTGGACGGTGGTCGATTACAAGACGGATCGAGCGATCCCCGAAGATCGCCGGGCGCTGTATGAGGCCCAAATCGCCGGGTACGCCCGTCTGCTCGAGCGCGTCTTTGGGGAGCCCGTCGGATCGGTGGTGTTGGCCCTTTAGCCTCTGGCAGGCGGCTCGGGTCCTCGGGCCACGCGCACCAGCGGACGAACCCGCGAGGCACCACCAACGCGCCGCCGGCGGACCGCCGACGAACTACCGGCGAGCGGGAGACGCCCCTATCCTTCGTCCCCCATGACGACACCCCCTGGCCGCGAAAACGCGAGCAACGGCACCCCCACGGCGGTAGGCCCCTACCGGATCATCGAGGTCCTCGGACGCGGTGGGATGGGCGTGGTGTATGTGGCCGAAGACGAGCGGCTCGGACGTCGGGTCGCGCTCAAGACGCT
>JAJCZV010000132.1 GCA_029262175.1 Gemmatimonadota bacterium | reverse complement strand
ATCGTCGACCCCTTCGACTTCGACGTGTCGATGCAGCTCGAACGCGAAGGGATGTTCTGCCGGCGCTTCCGCTACGACATGTGGGTGTATCTGCAATCGCTGACCGACGCTCCGATGACCGACGTCCTCGAGGTCCTCGATCGCGGCCAGTATTCGGACCACGCAGAGGTGTCGCTGCGTCGCAACGAAACTTCGCCGCTCGACACGCACCCGGCCGAGGCCGATCCGCCGTGCGCCGACTATCAGGAAAACGAGGCTCGTCAGGCTTACTTGTCCGATCTCACCGACGCCATGGACGCGGCCAATGTCGACGTCCTCGTCTACCCCTCGTGGCTCTGTGTACCGGCGCATATCGACCGGGCCGACGAGGAGTATTGCGGCGACAACAGTCAGCGCGTCGCGCCGGCAACGGGCATGCCCGCGATCACGGTTCCGATGGGCTTCACGTACGGAGCCTACCCCGCCGGACTTCAAATCCTCGGGCGAGCGTATTCCGAGGGCACCCTGTTTCGGATCGCTTACGCGTACGAGCAGGGCACGCACCACCGTAGACCGCCTGAGGGATTTCCCACTCTCGAACCGTAGCCGTCTCCCACCCAGTCAAGGAGAAGGATCGATGCGCTCGACAAGTCGACTCGTCGCTCTAGGCCTGACGGGTGTCGTCGCGACCAGTCTCAGCGGGCAGACGACCACGCCCGAGAACATCCGCGATCGCCTGATCGAAGTCGGGTTCTCGTCGCCCTATGCCGCGATGGACGAACTGTACTTGCCGTTGCTCGCGCAGGCGCCCCAGGCAGATGTGGCCGTCACGAAAGACATCGCCTACGGCTCGAACGATCGCCACAAGCTCGATGTGTACCAGCCGGCCGGACTCTCGAACGCGCCCGTGTTCGTCTTTATCCACGGGGGCGGATACCGGAGCGGCGAGCGGGACATCAGCGAGGAAATCTACGGGAACGTCCTGCACTACTTCACGCGCCATGGGATGCTCGGGATCAACGCGACGTACCGCCTTGCACCCGAGGCGTCGTGGCCGTCCGGCGCGGAGGACATGCGCGGCGTCATCGATTGGGTCAAAGAACACGCGGCCGAGTACGGCGGCGACCCGAGCCGCATTTTCATGATGGGTCACTCCGCGGGCGCGACGCATGTGGCCACGTATGCGTTGGATCCCCGGTTTCAGCCGCCCGAGGGTCACGGTCTGTCTGGCATCGTGCTCGTGAGTGGGCGGTACGTCATCAAGTCGGATCCCGAAGACCCCACGTTCGATGGCATCCGTCTCTACTTTGGCGAGGACCCCGCCGGCTACCCGACGCGCTCCGTCGTCAACCACGTTCCCAGTAGCAATGTGCCCGCGATGCTCGTGGTCTCGGAATACGATCAGCGCAATCTGGTCGAGACGACCGGCGAGTTGTTTACCGCGCTGTGCGACCGAGACGATGGTCGCTGTCCCCGGTTCATCCAGCTCAAGTATCACAACCACATGTCCGAGATCTCTCACATCAACACGGCCGACGATTACTTGGGACGCGAGATCCTCGAGTTTATCGGAGAGGGGGCCGGACGTCTGAAGGCCAACGCGGCGGCCCGGGAGTAGAGACCTCGGCTATTCGCACGCGAACCAGGGGCCGATCACGCGCGGAAGCGGCGCGGTCGCGCCGAGATTTCGAGACTCCCACCGCCGAGGCGTGAGTACGAAGCGATGGTCGACACCCGGCTCGCAGCCCGTCCACGTCACTTCCCACACATAGTCGTTGCCACCGGCAGGCCGGACCCCGCGAACTTCGAGCGCCGCTGAGTCGTCCCACGTGACGAATTCCGCGGCGGCATTCGAGCCACGCTCGATATAAAGGATGGGTCCATCCGCCGGGAGCAGGTCGCCGGGATAGGCGTCGGTCCATCTCACCCTGATCGTGTCGCCGGAGCGCTCGACCGCCGCGAAGGCTCGCGAGGGCGGCGCCTTCTTGTCGGGCCGCGGAAAAATGTCCGTTTGTTTTCCTGGCTCCGCTTCGATCGATCCGACAAAGACCGTGGGTGAGTCCGAGACCGCACTCGCCGCGAGCGAGGCCATGCGGTCGGTCAAGAACTCCGCCGTCCTTGGCCCGTACAGGTTGGAGCCCCCTTCATAGTGCTGGGCCGAGTACTCCTCTTCCGTGGTGAGGTACTGCAGGTATCCGTTTGAAACGGTGATGAGCAGCGCGTCGCTGAGCGCGGACTCGACGGTCCGTGAGGCCGCGTCCATCGACCGGGTGATCCTCTGCCCAGCCGTGGTCGTCACCTCCCAGGGGACGGCTCCGATCAAGCGCGGGCCGATGCGGACGACCGACAGCTGAGCCACGTGCGGCAGTCCGAAGTCGCCCGTCACGGGACCCTGCAGAAACCCGCCGACGACCCGTTTGTGACCGTGACACCCACGCGGGCGGCCCCAGGCGCCGGATCCGCCTTCTTCAAAACCGCTCGGGATGAGCCCGAGAATCGACCAACGGTAAAAGCGCGTGTTGCCATCCTCGGTGCCGCCGACGGTTGGCGTGCCGGCGCGGGGCTCCTCGCACAATTGAGGGGGGCGATTCGGTCCGCGGAGCGGCACGGTCTCGAACGCGCGCGCGATTTCAAACGAAGGCTCCAGTCTGCCATCCATGCTGTCGAACAGGTCGATGGCGCGCTCGGCCAACTTCGGACCCGCCTCATCGATGTACGCTCGACCCGCCGCGATACAGCTTGCCAACCGGTCTGGACGGCCCAGGCTCCAAACGACCGGGGGCTGTGGTCCGCGCGGGCCAGGCGCTGTTCTGATCCGTTCGGCCCTGGGGATCGGGCACACGCGCGCGTCGGGCCAATCGGGCGATATGTCGCCTGCGGCTCCGAGCGCGAACAGGGCCGATGCGTTGGGTGGACCCTCCGGGCGTTCGCGACCTGCGCGGGTGTCGATGTGGCGCTCGAGTCCCCGCTCCGCCCACGCGAAGATGTCCGCATCGTACAGGTCGTTCGCACTTGGATTGCCGGTCTGGTGCATCGCGAACAAGCTGAACGCGCCCGCCGGCACGGTGTCGGCTGCCCCTGATGCCGTGGTGACGATGCGATCGATCCGGAGCATCGTCATCGTTGGGTCCACCGCGACCTGCTCGGGCCGCAGCGGTCGACCGTCGACCTCCGTTGGGGGGTCGGGCAAGAAGGCCGGCGGTTCGTTTTGCAGGAACGGTACGAGACTGCGGTTTCTCGTCAGCCCCCAGACTTCTGCCGAAGCCCAACCCGCCAGTGCGGGCGACAGATCGCCCACCGCCTGCTCGACGGCCGATGCGATCCGCTCCGCCAGGAAGTCGACCACGTTCTGATCGTACCCGCGGACCGAGGATGCGCCTCGGTTGATCAGACCGGCCATCATGAAGTGGCCAGGGCCCGCATGCGTATGCGTCGCGACCAAGATCATTCGGTCCGCGCCCAGACACAGAGCGGGCGGCAAGAGGGCCGCGCTCTCGCGTTGAAGGATCGCCGATGCGAGCGGCAGATCCGCCACCACGAGGGCGATCCGGGCCCCGTCCTCGTCTTCCAAAACCATGGCGCGGGCGTAGAGCCGATGCCGATGCCCGGACGCCCGCCGGCCTTCGGGTCCGTAGCCGGACAGCCCGAGCCCCGGAGGCGGCGTGATATCGGCCCGGCCGAACCCGGCTAGAAACGTCCCTGCGAACGACGAGCATCCCGGACCAGAACTGATCGGCGCAGGAAGGGTGAGCCGAACCGTCGCGCACCCACCGGCCATGACGACGCAACACATCGCGGCAAAAACGCGCCACCTCATCGACGACCCCCGAGACCGAGCACGCCGACCGGACTGACCACGAGACTCCACCAGACGTTGCCCCTCGAATCCGCCCCGGGTCTCACCGCGCGCGTCGCATCATCCCGATTTACCTGAACGTTGAACTTCGGTTCGATAAAGAGCCCCTCTACGACAAGGGGCAGCGAGATCGAAAGGGCGACGTGGGTAAGGCCGCTGCCTCGAAAGTTCGCGAGCTCGGCGGGAGCGGTCGCGTTCGGGCCCTGACCCGCGCTCCAGCCGAGGACGACATCGAGATCCAGAACCGCGAGCAGCGGATCCGGGCTCGGAAAGAACGGAAGAAAGGGAATGTGCCAGGTGGCCGCGGTCTCGAGATAGCTCCCGCGTACGCGACCGACATCGAGCCACCACGTGGCCCGTGGTTCGAGCCGTCTGCCGCGTAGCCGCCCGTCCAAGAACAGTTCTGTCGTGCTCGACGCGGAAGTTCGGGCCCGGGGAAAGTCGATCGAGTTCCCGCGGTAGAAGTATCGAGTGATGCCTACCGAAACATCGACCTCGTTCGTGGCCGCCCCGAGCTGAAGCCACGGGTTGATCTCACCAAGCCCGAACGCTCCGCGGTCGGCGTGCTCGTCCGTCGCGGCATCGGACAGCTCGATGTTCGCCCAGGCGCCGGCAGCGAGGGACAAGATCGATGCGAGCGGTGCCCCGAGGTGCACATCAGGCTGCAGCACCCATCCGTTCACGCGCGTGAGGCCGCGCCAATTGTACTCGCTCGCAAGCACGAGGTCGCCGGAGATGAGCACCACGGGATCGGAGTGGGTCGCCTGCCCCAGCACGGGTCTCGCCCCACGCGACATCCCGGCGGTCACAGCGGCGACAAACGACCCAGCGACAAACCACCGAGAGGCGGGCGACATGGTGCTAGTTCAACGCCTTTGCAAACGCGGTCGCGAAGTCTCCGACGGTGCAGGTGATGCCGCCGTCGTGCTCGAGTACCGTGCCCAACGGTTCTCCGTCCTTCGACGGACACGCGGCGCGGACGACGAGCGTGATGCTTCCCTCCTCGTGTATGTCCAACCGCATGTAGCCCGGGAATCCGGCGGCAAACTCGGAGCCCGGCCCGGTCTGGAGCCGACTGACTTTGCTTCCCGAGCCGCTGATGAGGTGGTGAACGGTCGTTTCCGCATCGTAGATGACCTGCAGCGCGTGCTCGTGACCGGCGGCCACCACGATCCGTCGCGTGGCGTCCGCTCCCGCCTCCTCGAGAAGGCGGTCGAGACGTGTGATCATCCGGGCGTACGGAGCGGAGTTCACGTCCTGCGCGCTCCAGCCTGCCCGATACAACAGCCGCGAGCGCCAACTACCGGACCCGCCGTGGTCTCCATACGTGCGGATCGGGTGGTGCAGGAGAAGCAGGACGGGAACGTCGGCGGAGGCGAGGTCTCGGCCAAGACGCTCATATACTTCCTCCTCCGCCGAGAACGTGCACGTCACGGACGGTTCTGAGTCCCGCCCGGGACGACTCTCCTCGGGGAGCAACAGCCACTGCGTGTCCAGAAAGATCATGCGAAGACGAGACTGGTTTCCGACCACGAGGTCGCGGACCACGGGCCCGGGGCACCCGGCAGCCGGGACGAGTTCTTGGCCGCGCGCCCCGAGATACGTTCCCTGGTTCAGGATTCGCAGATAGGCGTCTTTTCCAGAGGTGTTGCCCCAGTCGTGGTTGCCGGCGAGAAAGTACGCCTCGACACCGTCGGGGATGGCTCGGATCTGCGCGTCGAGTTGCGCTTGGTCCTCGGGGCAGTACAGCGACCCGGCGCATTCCCCCTGGTCGGTCGCATCGCGGAGTCCGTCGGGATAGATGTTGTCGCCCAAGAACACGAGCCGCGTTTCGATTCCCGCTTGTCTCGTCGCTTGCACTTCCGCGTGGAGTGAATCGAGGATCAAATCCCGCACGGGCGCCGCAGGAGGGAGCGGGTCGGGCTCGCCGGCATCGCCAATCAAGAACACCGATGCGACGCTCGGTCCCGCGTCGGCCGTCAGATCAGCGGAGACCTCGCACGCGAAGCCGCGGTCCCGAACACACGCATCGGTCGAGGCGAAGTAGACGCTCGTACACGAGGTGAACCCGGCGAGGCTCACCGCGCCGATCAAGAGCGCCCCCAGCTGCTCGGATCTCAAAACCCGAACTTCAGCACGACGACTTCGACCGGCCGCGATGCGGCGATCGACATCCCCTGGTCCTCCTCGAGCAAGGCCAAGAGCGTGCCGCCGATAATGCCCACGCCGATGCCGATGGTCATCACGCCCAGCGGTCGCTCCGGCTCGAAAACGTACCCCAGACCCAACCCGACCAGTCCGCCGACCAACGTCCCGAGCGCCGCATTGCGCGCGAAGTGAGCCGTGCGTTCCGGAGCGGCCAGGCCGATCGTCGTCCCGACCAATGCGCCGCCCGCCGTGAACTTCAGGGCCAAGTCCAGCCCTTCCGACACGCCATAAGGCGGACGATCAAACAGAATGGCTTTGGTCGAGACGGTTCCGGCCCCGACCAGGAGTCCGCCGATCGTCCCGGTCGCGAGTCCGCCGAGCCACTCCTGGCCGGCCAGGGATGGGGAGATCGATAGCGACGCGACAAGGCCAAACAGGAGCGACCGAAATCGGCGTGGCACCTACGAACCCGTCGGACGCGCGACCATGATGCCGTCTTGACCGGAGATCGAGAGGATTCGCTCGGCGAGCGGACGGTCGGACACTTCGACCGCGCGTCCCACGAGCGGCGCGTGCACCAGCCGCAGCTCGTCATCCACCCAGACCGCCAACCCGGTGTGAGCCACATCGAGACCCGCGACCGTCGAAGTCGCCGCAATGACGTCTCCGCTTTGGATGCCGGCCGCAACGTCCGCGATGCGTTCGGCAGGGATCCAGGCGCGACCGCCGCGCGCGTTCAAGCCCGCCTCCATCGCCTCGATTTCTTTCAGCACGCGTGCGTCTGCGAGCTGGCGATACGCGGTCGGATGAGACGACATGAACGTGATCGGTTCATCGTCGATCTCGTGATCCAGTTCTGCCGTGATCGTTCGAACGAGACCCCGCGAATCGTTGTCGGTCAACCACTCGGAAAAGTAGTGGAGTCGGCTCGGGTACCCATCGAGCTGGCCGCCGCGATAGCGAAGATCGGTGAGATGACGTTCATAGGCCGCCCGAGCGGCGGACGGATCCTCGAGAAGCGTCTCGCCGCCTTCGCGAACGAATTGCGTCATCGCCAGCACGGTTTCGACAAACGTGACGCAGTCGAGCTCGCGGAAATTGATGACCAAGCCTTCGGGTCCCTCGGCCTCGAGCGTGCCGGGCGTGTACGTCGTGCCGACGAACGAAAGGGCAAGCCGAGAAATCGATTCGCCGAGGTCCGCTTGATCGAGCCGCTCCGAAGACGCCCAGCGCACTTTCGACTCGAAGACGTCCCAATCCTCCGCAGACCAGTCGACCGATGCGGAGGCAGACTCCTCTGGCGCGGAGACATCGGCTGGACCGTCTTCCCAATCCCGCGGCTGCGATTGCGTCGAAGCGAGCGCCGAGATCCCGACCAGCACGAGCGCGATGAACCCCGCCACTTTCAATCGTCCGCTACCGCGTCCGCTACTCACGTGTTGCGCCCCTTACCTTCCGCCATGTGTTTTCGTCGCGACGCGACGTCTTTCATCCTCTAGATCTTCCAACTTCACGCCCGACGTAATCCAGTCCGCGGCCGGCTCGCCTTTAAGGTAGTGCCCGAACCATTCGAGGATGCGGCGGTGATAGTCCACCTGGTTCGGCTCCTCGGAGAAACCGTGGTTCTCTCCTTCGTACACGAGAAGGACCATCTGTTTCCCGGCACGACGGGCAAAGTTGTAGAACTCGGTTCCTTGATCCCAGTCCACCGTCCCGTCGTTATCGCCGAACGCCATCAGAAGCGGCGTTTCGAGTTCATTCACCTTGTGGATCGGCGAATTGCGGCGGTGCGCCTCCTCATCTTCCCAGAAAGGAACCTCCATCCGGCCCTGTCCGGTTTCCCAGTGGCTGAGTTCGGGACCGCCGGAGTTCCAGTGGATCTGCCCCATGAAGCTCACGAAGTCGGTGAGCGGGGCGCCCGCGACCGAGGCGGCGAAGATGTCCGTGCGCGTGGGAAGGAACGTCGCCTGATACCCACCCCACGAGTGCCCGATGAGGCCGACGGCGTCGGCGTCGGTCACGCCCATGTCGACGACCTTCTGGACGGCGGCTCGAACCGAAGCCAACGCACTCATGCCGGGTTCGCGCGCCGTGTAGACGATGTCGGGTTGCAGGACCGCGTATCCGTGTTGGGTCCATGCGGTGAAGTTGTAATAGTTGCGCTCGCTGGGAACGCCGAAGTTGTGGACCGTCTGCGACCGCATCTCGTACGTGTACACGATCGTCGGCACCGCCTCTCCCTCGACGTAGCCTGCGGGGTAGTACAGCACCGCCTGGAGGGGACGACCCTCTTCGCTGACATAGTCGACGACTTCGGAGCGACCCCACGCGTACTCCGAGATGAACGGGTTGAGGTCCGTGACCTGAGTCGCACCGGACAGACGCGGACCGGCGGTGAAGTAATCCGGCGGATCATCGAAAGCCATCGCACGATAGGCGTAGGTCTCGGCCGAGTCCGCCTTCACCAACCCGCTGATCATCTTGTCTTCGTATAAGAGACGTTCGAAAGCGCCATCCGGAGCGATCCGTCCGTAGCCGCGCTTCTCGCTCAGCTCTCCCTGAAGCGTGACGTAGTAGGGCTTGGTCGCATCCAGACCGGGCTCGTCATCGTCGGCCATCCTCGCGACGCGGTGGATCGTTCGCTCGGCTGCGCCATCGGTCAGTTTTTCGGCCGAGGACCCATCGAGGGCGACCCGCCACACGTCCCACTCATCGTACAGAAGGACGCCGGCATCGTGCTCCAGCCACGCGGGCGTGAACCCGAAGGGCGGGAGCATATCGGTCGGCGTGTCGTAGGCCGTATCGGCGAACACGGTCGGAAGCGTCGAAGTCAGGTCGTGCGTCGTACCCGTACGGAGGTCGTGGCTCGAGTAGTGCTCCCCGTCGAACGTCACGAGGTAGCGGCCGCCGGCGCTCGACCAATCGTAGCGGACGCGCTCGAGCGCCAACGTTCGCTCGCCCGTCGAAAGATCCACCACCGCGACATCTTGGTAGGGACGGCCGAACATTTCCCCCCACCCATAGGGCTCGCTCGTCGCTTCGATCGCGTGCGCCCAACCCTCGAGCACGCGCGCGTTCGCGTTCAAGTCGTGACCCACCATCACCAACTGATCGGAATCGAGATTCCAAACCGCGAGCAGGGATCGGCGCTTGTCCGACTGCTCGGCCGACTTCTGCTGCGGATAGATCCGGACATCGGAGGAATGCCAGATCTGAAGCCCCGGCAGGTCTGGCTCGTCTTCGTCTTCACCCCCGTCTTCATCCGACACCTCCGTTTCGACGTCGGAGGCCGAATCGCCGGACGCATCGTCATCGTCCTGGGCTTCGGCCGGCCGCAGACCGATGGAGATCATGCGTCCATCATCGGACCAGGCCGGCCGTCTGTGCCGGACGACATCCATATCGTTGTCCGCCGTGGGGTAGAGCGTGCGCACAGAAGGCGCGCGCGTGTCGACACCGTTCCAAGCCAGGACGGAATGAGCGGCGCCGTCTTCGCTGGCCGCTTCCACGGATCGCATGGCCGCGAGATCCGGGACCCCCTCGCGCCAGGCGAGCTGCCGATACGCGGAGCCTGAGGTGTGCAGCGATTGGATCTGGCCTGAGCCCGCATCGTAGACCTGCACGCCGTTGGCCGCGTCCTCACCGGTGGCGATCGCCATCGCGACGATGGAACGGGCGTCGCTCCACGCAAACTCCGCCACGTTCCCGAAGGACGTCTCGGTCCCCGACTGGAGGTCGACGATTCGAAGATCCGCGCCCTTCCCTTCCGGCTCTTCCGGCGCGTACCCGTGCAGCGCCACGAACCCCCCGCTCGGGTCGAACTCGAACCCGCGAATCGATTCGAAACTCTGCTCCTCGCCGGTCGCGAGATTCCGCAGCGTCGCGCCATCGCGGACGGGCTCTTCGGCTTTTTCGAGTCGCTCCTCTTCATCGGGTGACACCCCGCTCGCCCACGCCAACCAGCCGCTGTTCGGCGAGAACACGGGTCCGCGCCCCCAAGCCACGGCCTGCGTCGACGCCTCGTCGATGCGTCGAACCCTCAGCTCGTCTTCTTCGTTGACACGAGAGACGGCGTAGGCGATCCACGCCCCATCGGGAGACAGGGTCGCCGAGCCGAGATTCTCCCAACGGCCGTAGTCCGCGGGATCGACGGTCGGTTTCGCCTGGGCCACCGCTTCTTGAACGTCGAGGCTGAACAACGCGGCGGACGCGACCACGAGGAGGCTTAGGCGGCCAAATGATGACAAGATTTGCACGATCGGTCTCGCGATGAGGGGGCGTGTCCTGCTGGCTCGAACCCCGTGCTTGAGCCAGGGCGTTCAAGATCCTTGCAGCTCCCGTAGGGGGCAACGCGGGGTGCGCGTCCCGCCGGGGCGGAGAACGCCGGCGGCGCCACGGAGCGACTCCACGGGAACGTCTTGTCCCGAGCGGCCTGCCGATGCTTGTTTGTCTGACCCGCTCGGAGACGCGGGGACGCTCGAGGTCGCGGGGACGCTCGAGGTCGAGCGCCTGACCGGACCGGAAGCGAGGGGTGAAGATGAGCCGAGCTGAGGAGCATCGCCGACTCGGGATTCGGCCAGGGATCACGCGACGCGACTTCCTGAACCAAACCCTCGTGGGCTCCGGCGGGGCGTTGCTCGGGATGGCGACGCCGCTGCAGTTGCTGACGGGGTGCGCGCCCGCTCCCGAGGGCGGGCCTGCGAGGTCGGCCGCCGAGAAGGACGCGTGGTGGGGCTGGGGCGGGGTCGGCGACTATGCGGCCTCGGCCGGCAACACCGAGGCGGTCGCCGCGGCCGCCCACCGGATTCGCGACGGACAGTACGCCCCACTCCCAGCCGACGTGATCGACACCGGCGAGGAGGTAGACCTCGCGATCGTCGGGGCCGGGATGAGCGGACTCGGCGCGGCGCTCCACTTCCGCGACACCGCCGGCCCGCGCGCGACCTGCGTCGTTCTCGACAACCATCCGATGTTTGGTGGCGAAGCCAAGGAGAACGAGTTCTCGGTGGACGGCGTGCGCCTCGTCGGGCCGCAGGGCTCGAACGACTTCGGGGTCCCGGCGGCCGGGTCGGGGTCCGTTTCGGACGAGTTCTTTACGCGCATGGGGCTTCCACGCGAGTTCGACTATGTCGAGCCGCACCCCTCGGTCGCGCACCTCCGCTTCTCTCACGACAGCTACGCACCCATGACGGGTGTGGCGGAGAAGCGGGTCGACGTCGGCTATTGGTTCGGGGCAGACGGTTGGGTGCCGAACATGTGGCGCGATGACCTCGCGGGTGCGCCGTTCTCCGCCGAAGTCCGCGCAGATCTACTCCGATGGCGCGGGAGCGTCGGGTCCGGCGATGACGCGTTCCGCCGGCGTCTGGACACGATGACTTACGCGCAGTGGCTCGAGCGCGAGATGGGACTGCACCGCGAGGTGACGGACTTCGCGGCACCGGTCATCGGCCTCATCAACGGCGCGAGCCCGGATGCCGTGTCCGCGTTTGCGTCCTCTCAGATCGGCATGCCCGGCGTGACCGCGAGGGCTAGGGCTGGAACCCTCCCACACTCCTTCCCGGGCGGAAACACCGCGTTCGCCCGATATCTGGTCAAGGCGCTCGTTCCGGACGCGATCCCGGGCGACCGATTCGAGGATGTCCTCAATGGTCGTGTTCGGTTCGAGGCACTGGACCGCGTCACCGAGCCGACCCGGATCCGGCTGGGCGCCACCGTGGTCGATGTCCGCCACTCCGGGATCGGTCCAGCGGAGCGTGTAGAGATCGTCTACGAAGTGGGCGGACGACTCTATAGTCTTCGGGCCAAAGCCGTCGTTCTGGCCTCGGGTGGTTGGGTGAACCGCCGCATCGTCCAAGATCTTCCGTCGGATATCGCGGCCGCCTACGACGATTTCATCCACGCCCCGGCGCTGGTGGCCAACGTGGCGCTCGCGAATTGGCGGTTCTTGGCGAAGCTCGGGTTCACCGCCGCACGCTGGGTGGACCGGGGCCAGACCACGGATGCGCCCGGCACGCGCCAGGGCAACGACCCGGAGCGATTCGGGTTCTGTTGCAGCCTCCGCCGCCCGATGGCCGTGGGCGATTTTCGAGCCCCACTCGACCCGGACCGACCGATCGTCCTCACCTTCTACATGGGACTCGCGACCGGGAAGCTGCCGCTACGAGAACAGTGTGCCGCAGGCCGAAGCGAACTGTTCGAAACCAGCTTCTATGAGTACGAACGTCGCCTCCGTACCCAGATGATCGAGATGTTCGGCGACGCCGGCTTCGACCCGGAGAATGACATCGCGGGGATCGTGCTCAACCGTTGGGGCCACGCGCGGCTCGCTCAGCAGCCGGGATTCTATTTCGGAGTCGGTAACCGGCCGTCGCCGCGCGAAGTCGTGGAAGCCGGGTTCGGTCGGGTGGCGATCGGTCATTCGGAGCTCAACGGACACCAGAACTGGACCGGCGGACTCAGTCGAGGACGTGCGGCCGTCGAGCAGATCGCGGAGTTTATCTAGATGATGCTACGCCTCCATCGCTTCTTCATCGCCTGCCTCCTGACGGGCGGCCTCGTTGTCTGGCTGCCGGGACACGGCTTCGCGCAATCTCCAGCCGTCGGCGTGGCCGAGGCGGAAGCGCTTCGACTCACCTATCTGGGCACGGCCGGCTGGATCATCGACGACGGCGAGACGGTGATTCTCGTCGACCCCTACCTCACGCGTTTCAAGCGCGGCGCCCCCGCCACGTGGGATCCTGCGGACACGCGCGACCCGGTCGCTCCCACCGACACCATCGCGCCGGACCGCGCGCTGATCGACTCGATCATCGAGCGCGCCGACTACATCGTGGTTCACCACACGCACCCGGACCACGTGCACGACGTGCCCTATATCGCGGCCAAAACGGGTGCGGC
>JAJCZV010000131.1 GCA_029262175.1 Gemmatimonadota bacterium | reverse complement strand
CTCAAGACGACCTTCGCCGGGTCGGAACGCGAGCGCGGTCGCTCGGTTCAATTCTGGGGGTTCCGGGCACCGCTCGGCGCGTGGGTCGCGATCTGGGGCACCTTCGCGATGCTCACGTCAGCGCCGTTCGACGACTGGTGGCACAACGCCTACGGACTGGACGTCCAGATTCTCAGTCCACCGCACGTCGTCCTCGCACTCGGGATCATCACGATTCAAATCGGCGCGATCTTGATGGCGCTGTCTTGGCAGAACCGATCGCGGGACCAGAATCGGCGACCGCTCGCGATCGCCTACGCCTACGCCGGCGGGATGGCACTGGCGATGATGGCGGTTCTCATCACCGAGTATTCGTTCCCCAACGATCAGCACTCGCCGCTGTTTTATTGGGTGACGGCGGGAATGTTTCCGATCGCGCTCTTTTCCAACGCGCGAGCCGGTCTGCTTCGCTGGCCGGCGACCGCTACGGCGCTGATGTACACCGGGCTCGTGCTCGCGATGATGTGGATCCTGCCGCTCTTCCCCGCCCAGGCGATGTTGGCGCCGATCCATCAAACCGTGACACGGATGAACCCCCCGGAGTTCCCGCTCTTGCTCGTGGTTCCCGCGTTCGGACTCGATCTGCTTCTGCGCCAACGATCCGGCGACGGACCGGTCAGTCGCTGGCGCGACTGGTGGCTCGCCGCCGTCGGGGCCGTCGTCTTCGTCGTTCTTCTCACCGCGGTGCAGTGGCCGTTTGCGGAGTTCTTGTTGTCCGACGGCGCCCGCAACTACTTCTTCCAGGGCGACACCTGGGGGTACTCCGCCCGCCCCGGCGCTTGGCGAACGCAGTTTTGGCCGCCCAATTCGGCCGGCGGTCCAACGTTCTTGGAGACGGCGCCTCGGATCGCGTTCGCCATCCCGCTTGCCTTCGTCTCGGGCCGACTCGGTTTATGGTGGGGGAACTGGATGACACGGGTCCGCCGGTGAGTCGCGACCTCTGGTTCGCGCGACGCCGGCCCCGCGATGAGCGACGCCGTCCGCCAGCCAAGGATCGTCGTCCGCGGGCTGAGGGTCGCCGCGCCACGTGGAAGACACCCCGCGCCACGTTGAAGACACCTCTCGCCGCGTTGAAGACACCTCTCGCCGCACTCGCGATTGTCTCCGTCCTGGCGGTCACGTCGGCGCACGTCGGCAGCAAGAACGTGTTCTTCCAGGGTCTCGCTGGACCCTATCCGATCACCGTGGTGATCCGTCCCCCCGAAGTCGTGCCTGGCCTCGCGGAGATCTCGGTGCGGGTCACCGAAGGGAGCGTGGACCGCGTGACGGTCCAGCCCGTCCGCTGGGACGCGGCACCCAACGAAGGCGCTCCACCACCCGACGAAGCCGAACCCGTGCCCGGCGACGCTCAACTCTACTCCGCCGAACTTTGGCTGATGACCGACGGCGCCTATCGGGTGACCGTCGCGGTCCAAGGCGCCGAGGGCGCGGGTGAAGTCTTCGTCCCCGTGACGTCGATCGCCCGAAGCGTGCTGGACATGCCCGCCGCGCTGGGGTGGATTCTCGTTGGCCTGACGATCTTTCTGTTCGTGGGCGCGGTGACCGTGATCGGGACGGCCGCGCGGGAAAGCGCGCTCGCGCCGGATGAAGATGTGAGCGCGAAAGCTCGGCTTCGCGGACGGATCGCGATGGGCGTCGGCGCCGTGCTGGTCGCCGCTTTGGCGTTCGGCGGGAAAAGTTGGTGGGACGCCGTCGACGCCGAAGCTCGATCCGGCCTGTTCCAACCGCTCACCGTCGACGGAGCGATGACGCGAGAGGGGGGGGTGCCGGCCCTCGACATCACCATCACGGATCAGCGATGGCTCGGCCGCGAGTGGAGCCCGATCGTGCCGGATCACGGCAAGCTGATGCACATGTTCCTCGTGGGCGCACCCGACATGGACTCGTTTGCGCATGTCCATCCGGTGCCCATCGACTCGGCGACGTTCAGAGTCCCCTGGCCCGACCTCCCGCCGGGCGAGTATCGGATCTACGGGGACGTCGTCCACGAGACCGGCTTTTCGCACACCGTGGTCGACACGATTACGGTGGATGCCGCTTCGATCACGACCGATGCAGGAGCGGTCACGACACGCGACCTCGTTGCCTCGCAGGCCCACGCGGACGGATCGATGTCGCGCACCGATCCCGATGACTCCTGGTGGCGAGGGGCGCCCGCGCCCGAGACCAGCGGCTCGGACCGCGTCGAAACGGCGCTCGCCGATGGATCACGCCTCCGTTGGATGAGAGAAGGCGACCTCGTCACCGACGCCGACGTAACGCTTTCGTTTGAAGTGCACGATCCGGACGGCCAGCCTGCCGCGCTGGAACCCTACATGGGGATGCTGAGCCACGCCGCCGTGACGCGCGACGATGGCGCCGTGTTCGTCCATCTCCATCCCTCGGGCACGATCTCGATGGGCTCGCTGTCGATCCTGGAACGACGAGCCGCTGGCGATCCGGCACTCACGGCTCGAAACGTCGGCGACACCAGCCACGTGTTTACCGTCGCGCCCGACAACTCCGCGACCGGCCCGCCGATGGCGATGGATCACGGACGAGAATCCAACCGCGTCTCGTTCCCCTTCGCGTTCCCCCAACCCGGC
>JAJCZV010000130.1 GCA_029262175.1 Gemmatimonadota bacterium | reverse complement strand
ACGTCAACGAGCGAACGGCCACACGCGGGCTTGGGGTGCGTGAGGACCATGAGACGAAGCCGGGCCGACAGCTCCGCCGAAGCGCGGGGGCCGCTCAACGCAGTGCGTCTCGTTCGCGCCGGATACGGTTCTTGGCGCGGTTGTGTTCGCGGACCGTGCGCGTGAACTCGTGTGTCCCATCGATGCGGGCGACGAAGAACAGGAAGTCGTGCTCGGCCGGTTGAAGCGTCGCGCGCAACGCGGCAGCTCCTGGCGAAGCGATCGGTCCCGGCGGTAGACCCGGTTGCGTGTAGGTGTTGTAGGGGTTGTCGGCAACGGCGTCGATGTCTCGGTACAAGAGACGCGCCTTTGGTTCGCCCAACGCGTACTGCACCGTGGGATCGGCTTGAAGGAGCATCCCGATCTCGAGTCGATTGAGGTACACGCCGGCGATCGTCGGTCGTTCGTCCGCGACGCGGGCTTCTTCTTCGACGATGCTGGCGAGTGTGACGACTTCGCGTTCGGTGAGCCCCAAGGCTTCTGCTTTGGCCCGCTCGGCGTCTCCCCAAATGTCTTTGTACCGAGCGACCATCTCGGAGACGATCGCCGCTAGACCGACGCCTTCTGCAAAGCGATAGGTCTCCGGTAACAGGTAGCCCTCGAGCGTCGGCCCGGGGACATCAAACTCGGCTACGCGTGCCGGGTCCTCGAGCCAAGCGCGCACGGAATCGGCAGGCTGCACGATGTACTCTGCGAGACGCGGGGCCACTTCGCGAAGCGTCCATCCTTCGGGAATCGTGAGCGGGGTCGTGACGACCGCCCCCGTCTGCAGCACTCGCAACAATTCGCCATAGGAGGAGCCAGCGACGAGTTGATACTGACCGGCTTTCAGGTCACCGTCTGCCTTCTTCCAACGCACGAAAGCGGAGAACATCCGTGGAGAGCCGATGAGGTCGGCCGAGTCGAGTGTCCCGGCGATGGCACGCACAGACGACCCCGCGGGAATCCGAAGATCGACGATGGTGCCGTCGACCAATTCGGAGCGCCCGGGTCCGACGATTACGACCAACGCCCCGATCGCTGCGACCGCCCCGAGAAGGACGCCCACCCGTCGTCTAGACATGCGAACTCGCGCTCCGGAGGTAGGTGCTCAGCATCAGCGTCGCGGCCATTTCATCCGAACGTCCCTTCTGGCGCCGCTTCGATTTTGAAAGCTCCAAACTCTGGATCTCCCGTTCCGCTCGCGCGGTCGTCAACCGTTCATCCCATTCCAAGGTGACGACACCCGTTGTCGCCGTCAGGGCAGCCGCGAAGGCTCGGACCTCGGTGGCCATGGCGCCTGCAGAGCCATCCATTGCAAAGGGGATACCCACGAGGATTGCCGTCGGTTCGGTCTCTCGAATCAGTTGGAGGAGCTTCTCCGGCAGCGAAGTCGGTTTTCGCGCGGTTTTTGAGCGCTCGACGAAGCCTCGCGGCGACGCGATCGTGCGCGTCGGGTCGGACACGGAGATCCCGATGCGCCGCCGCCCGTAGTCCAGCGCCATCACCCGACCCAAGGGGGTCTCGTTCAGCGTCCGACCGTTTCGGGCGGTATGCGTTCGATCGAATCCCTGACCTCGCCCAGCCGCGGACGGAGGCCGCGGAGCGTCTCGACGGAACCAAACAAAAACCAGCAGGGCTGCGCGCTGCCTCCACTACACCGGACTTCGATCACGTCGACGGTTCGACCCGCGGTTCGACTCAACACGCCGGCCAGCAGGCCCGCGGCAAAGTGGCAACTTTCGACTTTTCCGCCGGATTGCGATCCGGCGGCTTCTACCGAGCCGAGCCACTGAACCGATCCGAGAACAGGCGAAACCGGCTCAAACGCGACGGACCCCAATCCCGCCCGGGTGAACGCGGCCCCGAGCCGTACCCAAAACTCTTCAGAGAGGATTTCGGCGGGCGCATCTCCCAACGTCGCGAGCACTTCGGCGCCTGCTCGGTATCCGGCCTCGCGAAGCGCTTCGATCCCAGCCTCGCCGAGACCGGCGCACCGGTGCGAAAGCGTCGTGAACGCGGACGTGGGAAGGTGGACGGCGGGCGCTTCGGAAGAGGGGCTCATCTCGACTCAAGCTAGACATGGCGAAGTGACCGTACAAGGTTAAGGGCCAACAAGGGGAGGGATGGTGGACGAGGATACACGGCAGGCAGTGAGCTTTCTTTCCGGCGTCGCGCTTGGCGCGCTGATCGGAGCTGGAGTCGCACTCTTACTTGCACCACAGAGCGGGCAACGCACGCGTCGGCACATCGTGCGAGTGGCGGAGGATCTGACGGAAAGCGCCCGCGAAGGGATCGGGGAAGCGAGCGAAGAGGCCAAACGGGCCGCGCGCGATGCGGTCCGTCGCGCAGAGCGACGCGGAGCGCGCCTTCGAGAAGCCGCCCGTCGGGGCCGTGGAGACGACGACTGAGCCCGGGCCCATAAGCCGCGCCCCCTAGATCCCGATGCTTCTCACCAGTCTGATCGAGCGAAAGCGCGACGGCGGCCGGCTCACATCGACCGAGTTTCGCGCTTTGCTGGACGCTTTCCTGCGAGAAGAGTTCGCCGACTATCAAATGTCGGCCTTTCTCATGGCGGCGTTTCTTCGCGGGCTCGATGAAGAGGAGTTGTCGGTCCTCACCCGTGCCATCATCGATTCGGGCGTGAGGCTCGACTTCTCCGACGGCGGCCCACCGGCCGTCGACAAGCATTCGACTGGGGGCGTTGGCGACAAGGTCTCCCTCATCCTCGCACCACTGCTCGCAGAGGCCGGTGTGCGGGTCCCGATGATCTCGGGTCGCGGGCTCGGCCATACGGGCGGGACGCTCGACAAGCTCGAGTCGATCCCCGGGTTCCAGGTGCTGATCGGACTCGACCGCTTTCGGTCTATCCTGGATGAAGTCGGCTGCGCGATGATCGGTCAGACGGACGAGATCGCGCCACTCGATGGTCGACTGTATGCGCTCCGCGACGTGACGGGGACGGTGCCCTCTCAGGCACTGATGGCGGCTTCGATCATCTCAAAGAAGGCGGCCGAAGGGATCTCGGCGCTCGTCCTCGATGTGAAGTGCGGTCGCGGTGCGTTCATGACCGACCGAGAAGACGCGGAAGCCCTGGCCCGCACCATGGTCGATCTTGCCCGGTCCGAGGGGGTCCAGGCCACGGCGCTGCTGACCGCTATGAATGCGCCGTTAGGCCGCATGATCGGAAACGCGCTCGAGGTCCGCGAGGCGATCGATTGTTTGTCCGGTGGCGGACCGCCAGCGCTGCGCGACCTGACGGTGGCCTTGAGCGCCGAACTACTCGTGTCCGCCGGTGTCTGCGCGGATGCGGAGGACGCAACCGCTCGGCTCGGGGCCTTGCTCGACAATGGGCGTGCGCTCGCCAGGTTCGCCCGTCTGATCGAGGCGCAGGGTGGCGACCCTGACATCATTGCCGATCCGAATCTGCTCCCCCGTGCGGCGCTCAAGACGGACGTGCTCGCCGCGCGCGCGGGCTATGTCGATATCGATGCGCGTGCGGTGGGGCTCGCGTCGGTCGAGCTTGGCGCCGGACGTCAGAAGGCGGGCGACCTCGTCGACCCGAGCGTCGGGTTCGAACTCCATGCGGATGCGGGCGACGCCGTGGAAGAGGGTCAGCCTCTGTTCACGATTCACGCGTCCACGGAAGCCGGTGCGCAAATCGCCGGGGGTCAGCTAGCGGCCGCCGTCACCATCACGGAATCGCCGCACGTCCTGCAACCCCTCGTATTGGCGCGGATCGAATAGACGGGGCCGATCGACGACGTCCATGTCCACGACGTCCACGATGACGTCACTGTCCGTCGATGCCGTCGCCATCGTCGTGCCCGCCCCCCGTCGCTCCAACTCCCCACGGGCCGTGCAGGTCGCACGAGTCGGTTGGCTCGGTGCCCGGTAGATAGACTTCTCGATAGTTGAGTTCGATCGGGCACCACTGCGTGGACAACAGGCCGGTGGTTTCATCCACGGTTCGTTCGATCAACCCATCCGGTCGCGGCCATGCCGCGGGGTGGGGGTGATTCTTGTAATAGTGCGCGAGCACCGCGGCGCCGACCGGGGCCGACGTGCCGCCACCGGTTGCGTTGCGATAGATCCGCTTCGGTCGATCGAACCCGATCCAGGTCGTCGTCACGAGATCCGGCGAGAAGCCGACGAACCAGGTGTTGGTCGCTGAGTTCGTCGTACCCGTCTTTCCGCCGATGGGAACGCTGTGGGGGATCGCGGCTCGGCTTCGTCCGCGTATGGCAAGCGTCCCGGTTCCCTGATCTACGGCGTCGCGCAACATCGATTGGGCGATCCACGCCACGTCAGCCTCCAGGACGCGTTCTCTTTGGACACGACTCTCCCAGAGGATCCGGCCTTCTCTGCTTTCGATCCGAAGGATCGCTCGCGGAGTCACGCGCACACCCGTGTTGGCGAAGGTCGTGTAGGCCGTGGCGATCTCCATCGGCTTGAGGTCCGTGGATCCGATGGCCGCGGAGGGTACGCGGGGGATCGGCGATGTGATGCCCAGGCTGGTCGCGAGTTGTGAAAACGATTCCTCGCCGATGCGTTGTCCGAGCTTGACGGCGACGACGTTGATCGAGCGAGCCATCGCGCGACGTAACGTCAGGGGTCCCTTGAAATCGTTCTCGAAATTCCGCGGCGAGTAAGGGTCGCCCCCGGGATTCTCCAGATAGTAGGGTGCATCGTAGATGACTTCCGACGCGGGGATGCCAGAATTGATGGCTGCGGTATAGACGAACGGTTTGAAGACGGATCCGGGTTGCCGGATCGCCTGGGTCGCCCGGTTGAATTCGGAGTCGTCGAAGTCGCGCCCACCGATCAGCGCCCTGATGTCGCCGGCCGCCGCATCGAGGGCGATGAACATGCCCTGGACGTAGGGCATCTCCGCACCGCCTCGACTGACCTGGTACAGGCTATCGGGGGGCCAGGATCGAGCCTCGTCGAACGTCACGCCGTTATAGCCGGGTTGTCGATCGACCCATTCGAGTTGGGCGGACAATGCGGAGTCGGCCGCTGCCTGAAGATCAGGATCCAGCGTCGTATAGACCCGGTACCCTTTTTCGTAGATGTCCGTGCCGTATCGATCGTAGAGGATCTGTCGCACGTACTCGACGAAATAGGGCGCCTCTTGCTTGACGCGCGCGCCCTCGGCGAGCTCGAGCGGATAGGCCTTGGCCGCCTCCGCATCTTTCTGGCTGATCAGCCCCTGCCCAGCCATCAATCCGAGGATCAGATTCCGACGCCCGATCGCGCGTTCCGGGTTCCGGTTCGGGTTGTAGCCGGCGGGGTTTCGCGGGATCGCAGCGAGGGTAGCCGCTTCTGGAAGATTCAATTGGGCGGCGGTTTTTCCGAAGTACCGCTGCGCCGCGGCTTGCACGCCAAAGAGACCGTCGAAGTTGATCTGGTTTAGATAGGCCTCGAGGATCTCGCGCTTGTCGTATGCGCGTTCGAGGTCGAACGCCACCCGCATCTCCCGGAGCTTGCGTCGGATGGTGATGTCCTGACGATCCACCGAGCCCGAGAACATGTTTCCTGCGAGCTGCTGCGTGATCGAGCTGCCCCCGGCCGCGCCGTATCCTTCTATGACGAAGTCGAGAAACGCTCGCGTCGTGCGCAGAAGATCGACACCGGAGTGCTTCCAGAACCGTTTGTCTTCGACCGCGATAAACGCGTTGTACACGTGCCGCGGGAGAATCTCGATCCGAATCGGCGTGCGGCGCTCGACGGCTAGCTCCGCGAGGAGGGAGCCGTCGGCGGCGTAGAGTTGGGTCGCCTCCTTGGCCTCGAACGCGTAAATCTGCGCGATCGAAGGGCATTCATCGCAGATGTGCGTCCACGCCCCCCACCCGAGCCCGCCGAACAGGCCTGCCAACCCCAGCCCCACCAGGGCCGTCACCCAACGACCCCGGGGCCCGAGCTTCCGGTAGGTCCCCACAGAAATCTGCTTGAGCCCTCGACCTGCCCAGGCGATCGCGCCGCCGACCTTCTTCAACGAGTCGACGACGACTGCCCCCATGTGTCCCACGCGAGCCTCTTCAGCCACCGCACACCGCCTTCACCGGTCTCAATGCTTGTTCCGTCCGCAGGCCGATTCTATCCTCACGCCGCTTCCGGCGGGAGCCGACCTCCATATACCAACGTTAGAGTCTCATGTTTCTTTCCGTAAAAGATCAGCTAGCGCGGATCCGCGAGGGGACGGTCGAGATCGTCCCCGAGACGGAGTTGGTGGGCAAGCTCGAGCGCTCCCTGGCCGAGGATCGTCCGCTTGTCATCAAGCAAGGGTTCGACCCGACGCGCCCGGATCTCCACATCGGGCACGGCGTCTCGATCCACAAGCTCCGCACCTTCCAGGATCTGGGGCACCGCGTGGTCTTCGTCATGGGGACGTACACGGCCCTGATCGGCGATCCCAGCGGTCGCGACGATACGCGTCCGATGCTCACGGAAGACGAGATCGAGTCCAATCTTCGCACGTACGAAGAGCAGCTGTTTCGGATCTTGGACCCCGATCGGACGGAGATCCGGCGAAACGGCGACTGGCTTGCCCCGCTACAGCTCGTGGACATCCTTCGCCTGACCTCCCAGTACACCGTCGCCCGCATGCTCGAGCGGGACGACTTCGGCAACCGCTACGCCGATGGCCGGCCGATCCACATCTCGGAGTTCCTGTACCCGATGATGCAGGCCTACGACTCGGTGGTCCTCGAGGCGGACGTCGAGTTGGGAGGGACGGACCAGAAGTTCAACTTGCTCCTGGGCCGGACGCTTCAGGAGCGCGCGGATCAGGAACCACAGGTGTGCCTGATCATGCCGCTTCTGCGCGGCACGGACGGCGTGAAGAAAATGTCCAAGAGCTATGACAACTACGTGGGGATCTCGATGCCGCCAGAGGACGTTTTTGGCCGCGTCATGTCCATCCCGGACGAGCTTCTCGAGGAATGGCTGACCCTGGTCTCGACCGTGAGAAGGGAAGATCTGGCCCAACGCGTGGCCGAGGCTGGGACAGATCCGCTCGGGACAAAACGGTGGTTGGCGGCTGATCTGGTGGAGCAGTATCACGGCCCGGAAGCCGCTACGGCCGCCCAGGAGGCCTTTGATCGCGTGCATCGACGTCGGGAGGTTCCGGAGGACATCCCCGAAGTCGGGCTAGATCTCGAGGGGGGAGCGCCCATGGCGATCCCGCACGTCCTTCGCGGCTCCGGTCTGGCGGAGTCCACCTCGGAGGCGGGTCGCCTCATCAAGCAGGGCGCGATCCGGGTGGACGGCGACGTCGTGACGGATCGAGAACGTCGGCTCCCCGCAGGCGAATACCTGGTTCAGCGCGGAAAGAGGCACTTCGCCCGAGTGACTCTCAGCTGAGACGTCCGGTGGCCGGTGAGCGCTTTGGGCGGCGCCGAGGCGGGCGTGGTTCCACGGCTGCGGTGGCGAGCCGAGTCCTCGCTGGTGGAACCACGCCCACCTCGGCGCCCAACGGGGTGACCGGACCCCCGGATGGCTCCACCGCTCGTTGCGGGAGGGGGGGGCTCCCCTCCGCCGAACGGGTAGGCGTGTTCGAGGCCCCGGCCCTTCTGCGGGAGGAGGTGGCGAGGCGGGTCGGTTCGCGCCAGCCTCGCGAAGCGCCGTTCCGTCGAGCGACCTCGATGCCCCCCCGCGGCGGTCGGCCGCCTGGCCCGAGCGCTGACCGCGCGCAGCGCCAGCCAGCGAGCCGACCCGCCTCGCCACCTCCGACCCCCCAAAAAAGCCAACCGGGCCCCCCGACCCGCCAACCTGTGAAAAGGTTGCACGGGTATCGCCCTAAGGTCATATTCTCACGTCTCCCTCTTTCGGGGGAAATGTGGGCGTATGCCAGAAAGCCTGCAGCGGTGCGGAAAACTGCGGTTTTCTACACCGGCACAAGAACTGTCTCAAAGGCGGTTTTTCTTGGTACAAGGCGTTTACCAGAGCGTTGGTACCCCTTTCTTGGGCAGCCTCGAGGCCGCCCAACCCACGATGAATGTGACCTCGAGTGTCGCAGGTTTTTGCGCCCACTCGTTTCATATAGAGGCGGCCGCCCGCGGCCAGCCCAGCCAGGGTTCCTATCGATTCGATCAGCTCTCAACGGAGCTTGATTCATAGATTTATCCAAAGTTGTTCAAACTCGACGCGGCGTATTGACCCGGTCGCGGCGAGCGGGGGCGCAAGCCTTCGGAGGTTCCGGGTCAAGAGGATCCCACTGCCACAGGAGGGTGATCCATGTTGTTTGATTTGTCAGGTAGGTGGAACAAGCGCGCTTCCGCGCTCGCGACCACTGTATTGAGTGCCTGGCTCTTTATCGGTGCGGCACCGTTGTTCGCGCAGGGCGCGGTCACGGGCACGGTTACCGATTCAGAGACCTTGAACGCCATTTCCGGCGCTCAGGTATTCGTTGCAGGAACGGTCGTCGGTACCCTAACGGGTGCCCAAGGCACGTATCGTCTCGAAGGCGTACCCGCAGGACAGCAGACCATTACGGTCCGGCTGATCGGGTACAAAGAGCTTAACCAGACGGTCAATGTCGCCAATGGTCAGGTCGCTACGGCCGATTTCTCGGCTGTACAGACCGCTCTAAGACTTCAAGACATCGTCGTTACGGGTGTTGTGGGTGAGACCCCGCAGATCAAACTCCCGTTCACGGTGGAGCGTCTGAACGCTCAGGACATTCCCGTCCCGAGTTCTGACGCCTCCTCGCTGCTCGCAGGTAAGGCAGCTGGCGTATCGGTCGTCTCTGGCTCGGGTCAGCCCGGTGCTGAGTCGACGATCACGCTTCGTGGTCCGACGTCGATCAACTCCACGGGCCGTACGCTCTCGCCGCTCATCGTCATCGACGGCGTGATCCAGTCCGAGGGCGCGACGCTCTCTGACGTGAACGCGCTCGACATCGACCACGTCGAAATCGTGAAGGGTGCTGCCGCGGCCTCGCTGTATGGCTCGCGCGCCCAGAACGGTGTCATCGAGATCTCGACCAAGCGCGGACAGGGCTTGGCGACGAACTCGTTCGACATTCTCGTTCGCGGTGAGTATGGCCTCGGCCAGCTCGTCGGCGACGTCGGGTTGGTGACGGAGCATCCTTATGCGATGAACTCGGCAGGTACGAAGTTCATCGATTCGGACGGCAACGAGGTCGATTTCCAGGATCTGAACCGTGTTGGCTTTGGTTCGGTCGTCCTGACGAATCAGATCGACCCGACCCAGAACGGAACTCCGTCGACTGCGTTCGCCAATCAGGCGTTCCCGACGGAGCTGTTCGACCACATCAATACGTTCTTCGATCCAGGCGAGACGTTCGACGTTTACGGCGCTGTCACGGGTCGTTTCGGTGAGTCGAGCTTCCGAGTCAGCTTCGATGAGTTCAGCGAGGCCGGTGTTGTCAATTGCACAGTGTGCGGCACCAACCTCGATGCACTCAACGCGGATCGTGTCAGCCAGGGCCTCTCGGCCTTCAGCATCGGCCGACCGACGGACGAAGGCTACGAGCGACAGAACGCTCGGATCAACGTCGACACGCGCTTCGGCGATCTCGACATCGCGGCCAGCGGCTTCTACTCGCGCTCGGTGCAGGACGACAAGGCGATTTCAAACGGTGCGTTCTCGCGCCTGACGTTCTCGTCGCCCGCGATCGATCTCACGATCCTTGATCCGAACGACGGCTATCCGAACATCGATGCCGATCCGAGCTCGATCGAGCCGAATCCGCTTTATCTCTTGGCCATCGCGACTGAGTTCGATAACCGTACCCGCACCATGGGTTCGCTCGACCTCAACTTCTCACCGACTGGCCTCGAGTGGCTTACGCTCGAAGCAAACGCTTCCTTCGACCGCACGGACTTCGATGACGAAGGCCTGCGACCGAAGAACGAGCGTACGTTCGGTGGTGGCGGCGTCGGTAACTTCACTGGCGGAAGCCTTCGTCAGGACAAGTTCACGGATGAAGCGCTCAACGCTTCGGTTACGCTTGGTGCCAGCGAGTCCTTTATGGACGGCGACCTGACGCTTCGCGGTAAAGCCCGCTACTTGGTCGAGAATCAGGACTTCAACTCGAACCGAATCTTCGCGACACAGTTCTCGGTTCAAGATGTGCCCAACTTTGCAGCGACGACCGGTTCAACGACCGGCACCAATGCGATCCGAGAGATCAAGGCCGAGGGCCTGTTCGGTATCGCTAGCGTCGACTACAAAGGCAAGTACATCCTCGACGGTCTCGTGCGGCGTGATGGTTCGTCGCTGTTCGGTCCCGACGAGCGTTGGCAGACCTATTATCGTGGGTCGGCTGCATGGCGTATCTCGCAGGAAGACTTCTGGGGCATCGACTTTATCGATGAGTTCAAGCTTCGCTTCTCGATTGGAACGGCCGGTGGCCGCCCGAACTTCTTTGCGCAGTACGAGACGTTCGGTGTGTCGGCTGGCGCCATTTTCCCGATCAACCTCGGGAACCGCGCGCTCAAGCCTGAGTACACTTCCGAAAAAGAAGCAGGCATCAACCTGGTTCTGTTCGACAACCTCGGGCTGGACCTGACCTATGCTTGGCAGACCACGGACGATCAGCTGCTGTTGGTTCCGCAGCCCGCGTTCGTCGGCTTCTCGAACCAGTGGCAGAACGCTGGTGAGATCGCTGCCGAGACGTATGAAGTCTCGCTTCGATACGCGGCGATCGATGACCAGGATGTCGGCCTCAACTTCCGACTCAACTGGGATCGCACGCAGCAAGAGATCACGCGTCTGGACGTTCCCGACTTCACGCAGGGCGGGAACTTCTTCGTCTCCGAAGGTCGCCCGCTTGGCGAGCTCTGGGGCAACATTTGGGCGTCGAGCTGTGCTGATTTGGCACCCATTGGCGTGAGCGCTTCTGACTGCGCATCGAACTTCCAGGTGAATGACGACGGTCTGCTCGTTGCCACGGGCGCCAACGACTTCACCGAAGGGTTCACGCAGGGCCTGTGGGGCACGGACGTCACGGTTGGAAGTGACGCTGGCGACTTCACGAACGGCTTCGGTATGCCGATCAAGGTCCAGGACTACTCGCCGGCATGCGTCCGTAAGAATCCGGGCGACTTCGCTGACAAGTGTGTCCTTCAGAACTTCTTGCCTTTCGGCAACACGACCCCGGACTGGAACGCCTCTTTGGCGACCAACCTCCGGTACAAGAGCCTCTCCGTGAACGTGCTCGGTGAGACTTCGGTCGGTCAGTCGATCTACAACGGTACGGCCCAGTGGGCGCTCAGAGAGCTCCGCGGGGAAGACGTTGACCAGGCTGGCAAAACGCAGGAATTCCACAAGCCTGTCGGTTATGCTTCGACGCTTTATGACGTCAACGCCGACAATAGCTGGTTCCGCGAGGATGGAGACTGGTTCAAGCTCCGCGAAGTCTCGCTCGGCTATACGCTTCCGTCCGCGACCGTTGAGAGCATCTTCGGCGGTGCGTTCGATCGGATCACGTTCAACGTGATCGGTAGAAACCTGCTCACGATCACTGACTACCGCGGGTACGACCCCGAGGTTGGTCAGAGCAGTGGATCGCTTCAGAATCAGCAGCTGAACCGGGTGGACGAGTTCGGTTATCCGAACTTCCGCACGTTCGCGTTCTCTGCCGAACTCGTCTTCTAAATAAGACGCTGCCGCATTTGAGACGCCGACCCCTTCGGGGGTCGGCTGCTCAAAGCGCTTAAAACGGCAGAAAACAGACTGATATGAGCTATGGAGATACAATGAAAAGGAAGCTGACGTTTCCAGCGATGGCGCTGGCGCTCGTTGTCGGCTTTTCGGCTTGCGACCTAGAGGTCACAAACCCGAATCAGGCGGACAGAGCTCGCGCCCTGGCTTCCCCAGACGACGTGGAGACGCTGATTTCCAGCGCCTACCAGCAGGTCTGGGCGATCGGGCATTATTGGAACAACCCGAACTTTGCCTTCAACCACATGTCGAGTCGTCACACGGCGACTTGGGGCAACATGGGAATGAACGACCTCGGTCGTGAGCCCAGAGAAGTGCTGCCCAACGCACCGTCGTATCGGTGGGCGTACGTGTTCGAGGCCAACTGGGGTGATGCTTACTCCGGGATCTCTGCTTCCTCCGATGGGCTTCGCGCCCTGAACGAGGGTCTCGAGATCGGCCCCGGCGGCGAGCGCAATGCGCGCGCCGAGGTGTTCGCAAAGTTCAATCAGGCGATGCTGAACTGCCTGTTGGCGTTGTGGTATGACCAAGCATTCATCATCGATGAGACCACGGACGTTGCCGCCCCGCTCACGACGGTGCCGTACGACCAGATGATGGATGTCGCGCTCGCCAAGTTCGACGAAACCATTGGCCTAGCCAACGGCTCGTCGTTCAACCTCGAGCCGGAGTGGATCAACGGTAACCCGCTCTCGAACAACGAGCTGGCCGACCTTGCCGTCTCGTACAAAGCTCGGTGCCGTGCCAATGAGGCGCGTACAGGAGCCGATGCGGCGACGACCGATTGGAGCGCGGTCATGACGGACGCGACCAACGGTATGCAGAACCTGACCATCGTCGGCGAAGATGCGTCTTCGGACACGCCGTGGTGGGACGGAATGAAGGGTCTGGCTACGGGTCGTAGCACGTGGCACCGCATGCACATGGACTGGGCCGGTATGGCCGATCAGTCCGGTGAGTATCAGGACTGGTTGACGTTCCCGACGGAGCAGCGCACCGCTCGTCAGATGACGTTCAACGACGTTCGTTATCCTGCTGCGAATGTGGATGGCACGTTTGGTACGCTCGTCGATGGCGTGAATCACGACTACAGCGCCACGATCATCTTCCGGCCGGAGCGCGGCACGTATCGTCAGTCGCATTACGGCGATGCACGGAATGATGCGTATCTGAACTCGTGCGATCAGTGCTGGTTCGGACCGATCGTCCATCTCAGCGAGCAAGAGATGGCCGGCTATCGTGCCGAAGCTGCATTCCGCATGGGCGACATCCCGACGACGACGTCGATCCTGAACGCAACGCGCGTCCCGGCCGGCTTGGCTGCGGTGGTGGACGCCGGCACTGTGCCCAACGACGCTGGCGGTGGCTGCACGCCTCGCAAGCGTTATGACGTGCAGGGTCGTTGCGGAGATCTGCGCGACGCGCTGATCTATGAGCACTTCGAGACGGTCTTCTGGGTCACCGGAGGACTGGAATTCTTCCACGGACGGCGCTTTGATATTCTGCCGGCCGGTACGGGACTCCACCTGCCGATTCCGGCGGCGGATCTCGAAGTTCTTCAGCAGGACATCTACTCGTTCGGTGGTGTTGGGAACCCGGGCTCGGCAGGTACGCCGACGCCGATCGTTATTCCTGGCAATCTGGACAGCGCACTCGAGCGCGCCGCGTTCTCACTCGGCCGTATCGAACAGCGCCGCGAGCAGTTGAATACCAGCAAGTCTGCGGGCCTCATCGTCCGTTAACACGCTGGGTTGAGGTGCGGAGCGTTCGTCGCTCCGGACAGAGGCCGTCGGGTTCGTCCCGGCGGCCTCTTTTTTTGTGACCCAGCCAGCCGACAAGCCGTCACTCACTCGACGGGCACACGCGTCACGAGTCCGCGGCTCGAACGTTGACTTTCTTGAGGATGTCCATCGCCTCCAGGAGGGGGCGTAGGCGACGCAAGGTCGCTATCTTGTACGCGTACGCGTGTCCGTGGTACGACGGACTGCGTTGGCAGAGACTAGAAGGCGCCGGAATTCCGGCTTTTCGTGAGAGGCACCGATGAAATTCAAGAATGTCATGACCTTAGCCGCGATTTCCGCCGCGGTCGGCTTGGCGGGGTTCGCGACGACGGGGTGCGGCTTGGACGTACCCGGATCGCTCATGTCGATCGATTCGACGGGTGGACCGGGACTGGACGACGGGGGCGACCCGATCACTGGCGGGAGCGGCAGCATCGTTCCGCTGGAGGACTCGTCTCTGGAGCTCGAGGGACCCGGCCGCTAGTCCCCGCAGCGGAGCAGGTCCGATCGGCGGGCCTCTCGGGTTCCTACCGGGAGGCTCGCTTGGTCCACAGCACGACGGAGCCGCACCTCCCGTAAAACTCCGGTGGGGTTTCCGAGATTCCTCGATACACCTCCACCGCTGCCAAGTCATCTCCGAACACCAACGTGTCGAGGTCGATGGCTCCTCGCGTGTCCGTCAACTGATTCACCCGCCGGCCGTCGATATAGAACGCCGGGATACAACCCGGCATGGTCGAGCCCGCCATCGCAATCACGACGGAGCAGTGCGGGACACAGACCTGACGAATGTTGACGCCCGGTACCTCGCGAAGGACCTCGGCCAGACGTCGACCGGGTCGGGCGTCTACTTCCTCTGGCGTGACGAACTGGCCGAGTTGTCGTTCCGCCCGCCCATAAAACCCCGTATTCTCCAGCCATGTCGGTCGAAGGCGCACGTCCACGGAGATGGGTTCGAGCGCGATCGCTTCTGGATCGAGCCGGATCGTCATATGTGTGCTAGCGGCCGGATTCACCGTGAGTTCGAGCGTTGGATCGCCGTATCCGATGTGGTGGATCTCGGCCAGATGAGCGCCCACGGGGATGTCGGTGATCCGGAAGTGCCCGTTCATGTCGGTGAGCGCCGATACATCGGCCAACGGGACCAGCACCGTCGCGGCCTCGACCGGATCACCCGTGGTCGCATCGAGGACAGTGCCCGAGATCGCCCCGGTCACCGCGATCAACCGAACCTCGTGGTCACCACGGGTCGATTCACCGCCGTCAAAATAGAACTCGGTTGCCAGGCTGGCGACGCCCATCGCCTCGCCCCACACACGAAGGGGCGTGTCCTGTGGGACATCGCAGAAGATGTAGGCACCGTTGCGGGTTTCCGTTGCCGCTACGTGGATCGTCGAATCCGCTCGGGTCTCGGTCGACGTGCGGGTTCGCTGAGGATCCTCCGACCCGCGCTTCGTGACCCACGACAGATGTACCGTGCTGCCGGGAAGGGGAGTACCACTTCGAATGTCGACGACCAAACCGTAGAGAATGGACTGATCGTCGATTTCGTGGACGGTCTCGCACTGCGCTCGAACCAACGCAGGGTTCATCTGCGCAACGGCGGGCTCGGAAGCGGCGAAGCCGGCCACCAAGGCGGTCAGGCTCAACCCAGCGGCCCTTACGGCCGCTCGATCGATCTTATCGGAAATGGCCGTCGATGAAGTGCTCACATCGGCATTCGCTGTCTAAGGATAAGAAATTCGCCCACCCGACTTGCCCTGACCCGGCTCTTCAATATACCAGCCTGGGACCCCAAGGGTTTCATGTGTCCGCTCGCTTGGACGGGTACCACCCGTCGTTGGACGGGTACCACCCGGTGGCCATCGGCCTCGGCGCCAATCTCGGCCCGCGGCTTCAGACGCTGCGGGGGGCCGCCCGGTCGTTGGAAGAGCTGCTGCGTCAGCCGCGCTTCTCCACGGTTTACGAGACCCAACCCATGTACGAGACCGATCAACCGTCGTTCTTGAACGCGTGCGGGGTCGGTTGGACCGACCTCGGGCCCGCGGTTTTGTTGGATCGGCTCCAGCAGCTGGAGCGCGACGCGGGCCGGCGGCCGGGCGGGTCTCGCTATGGCCCCCGTCGACTCGATCTGGATATCGTTCTGTATGCGGACAGGGTCGTGGAATCACAGGACCTCACCATTCCACACCCGAGGCTTCTCGAGCGCGGCTTCGTCCTCCTTCCCCTATCGGAAATCGCGGGCCCTTGGATCCACCCCGTGGAAGGCCTTTCTATCGAGGAATTGGCTGCAGACGTCGATCTTTCGGGGGTCGAGGCCACGAACTTGCATCTCGATTGAGGGCGGAACGACTGGGTTCTTTGGGGAGGTTCGGGTGATTCGAGCGAACAGATGGGCGGGTCGGCGCCAGGCGTTTCTTCTGATCTGGGTGGGCCTCGTTTTCGGTGGCTGTCGGGCGGCCGGGGTCGCACAGGAATCGCATCGGTCCGACGCTGAGGGCGTTACGGTGGCCATGCCCGCCGTGTCCAACGTCGATCCCGGAGCCACTCTGGATGACAGCACGCTCGCTCGGCTCGTCCAGGAGATCCAGCCGACCGTGGAGCGGAGCGCGGGCCTCGTCGCCACGTCCCCCCTCAACGTCGCGGCTACGGACGAGGCTCGACTACACGACTACCTGACCGAGCAGATCACGACTCAACTCTCGGTCGAGGAGGCCGCGGCCATCACGGCGGCCTATGCGCGTCTAGGACTGGTCCCGGATTCACTGGACCTGCGCGCGCTCTTTCTCGCATTGCTCGAAGAGCAGGTCGTCGGCTACTACGATCCGAAAAGCGATACGCTGTTTGTCCACGAGCGCGTCGGGGTCGAGCAGCTCGAGCCCGTCTTGGCCCACGAACTCGTCCACGCCCTCCAGGATCAACACGTCGCGCTCGACGAAGTGCAAGCCGCATTGGGCGAGCGAAACGACGCGAGCACGGCCGCCCAGGCCGCCATCGAGGGGCACGCCACGTACGCGATGATGGAATGGCAGTTCGCGAGCATGACGGGGATGGCGGCAGACCTGACCGGACTTCCAGACCTGGGCGCCTCGTTCGAGAACATCGACCTCACCCAGCTCGGGGATTTCGGGCCGGCCGAGATTCTGGCCAATGCACCGGCGTTGGTTCGCGAGGGACTGATCTTTCCGTACGTCGGCGGTCTCGTCTTTCTGCAACGACTTTGGAAACAACTTCCGAGCCGTACGCTGCCGTTTGGCGTCGACATGCCCGCCTCGACAGAGCAGGTTCTGCATGTCGAGCGCTGGCTGGCCGGGGACCGTCCGACGACGGTCGAGTTTACGGGGTCAGCGGAGGGCTGGGACATCGTCTACGCAAAGGACCTCGGCGAACTCGAAACCCGTGTGTTTCTCACCGAGCACCTGGGGGTGCCGCCGTGGGCGGAGCGCGCGGCCGCCGGTTGGGACGGAGATGCGTACCGCCTACTCCGCCGCGGAGATGCCGAGGCGCTCATTTGGATCAGCGTTTGGGATTCGCCCGAGGATGCGGATGAGTTCGCGGAAGCGGCCGCGGAGGCGTACGCTCGCTTCTATGCCGACGAGGATCGCGAACCCGACATTGCGCGCGCAACGATCGATGGACGCGCGGTGGTCCGGATCCTGGACTCCCCCGCCGGCGTCGATCTGCCGGCTGCAGCCTCCGCCTTCGAGCTGCACGGAGGAGAAGACGTCGGGCGCTAACCCCAGAGGGGCATGACCGAACCCGCGCTCGCGGACACCGTCCTCGAAATCCGGACGCCCGGAGGGGGCAGCTACCCTCTCGAGATTCACCCTGGAGCCCTCGGCCGGGTGGGGACATTCTGCGCGGATCACGCGCCTGCACACCGCTACGCGGTCATCTCCGATTCCCACGTTGCGGAACTCTACGCCGACGCCGTCCTCGAGAGTCTCCGGAACACCGGCGCCGGGGCCGAGTTGGTTTCATTTCCGGCCGGAGAGTGGAACAAGACCCGGGCCCAATGGGCGGCGCTGACCGATTCCATGCTGGGCGCCGGTTTCGGTCGGGACTCGGCGATCGTTGCCCTCGGGGGCGGCGTCACCGGAGATCTCGGCGGCTTCGTGGCTTCGACGTACATGCGCGGGATTCCGATCGTGCACGTCCCCACCAGCCTGCTCTCCATGCTCGATAGCTCGGTCGGCGGAAAGACCGGGGTCGACACCGAGGCGGGCAAGAACCTGGTCGGCGCGTTTCACCACCCCGCCGCGGTCCTGATCGACCCCGCGGTGCTCGAGACCCTCCCGCGACACCAGAGGTGCGCAGGCATGGCCGAGGCGATAAAGACGGCTGCCATCCTCGACGAGTCGCTTTGGGACTGGATCAGCTCGCACGCCGCCGATCTCGTGAAAGGGCGTCCCGCGCCCTCGTCGGAGCTCATCCGTCGCGTGGTTTCCCATAAAGCCCGCGTCGTGGAAGAGGATCCGGGGGAGAACGGCGTGCGCGGCATCCTCAATTTCGGCCATACGGTGGGGCACGCGTTGGAGGCCCTGGAGGGGTACACGCTGCTCCACGGCGAAGCGGTGGCCGCCGGAATGCGCGTAGAGGCCCGTTTGGGCGAGTTGCTCGGAATCACCCGCCCCGGGACGGTCGGGCGCTTGAGCGCGGTCCTGGAGGCCTGCAATCTCGATGGGGGCTGGGAAGAGACCGCCCGACCGGAAGCGGTCGCCGAAGCGATGACCAGAGACAAGAAGTCGAGACAGCAGTCGGTGCGATGCGTGTTCTTGGCTCGAATCGGCGAGGTGGCGCTCGACCCGGAGGGAGCCCATACCTTCCCGCTCCGGCCGCAGGATTTGGGCGCCCCCCTCGCCGCGGCTTTACGCCCGGCCTCCGACGCTTGAGATTGTCCTACCCTATGATCGCTAAATCCATTTGATGGCGTACGCCACGTGACGGGGACGACCTCTCCGGACCGACCACGCAGCGTGGCCGAGCTCTTTCGCTCGCAAGCCGATGCGCACCCCGACGCGCCTTGTATCGTGTCCAGAGGTGAGACGTGGACCTACTGGAAGGTCGCGACGCAGGCGCGTGCGCTCGCCGTGGGGTTGCACAACCTCGGGATCGAGCCCGGCGATCGTGTCGCGGTCGATCTTCCCAACTGGCCCGAATTCATCGTTTCGACGCTGGCCGTCGCCGAGCTCGGAGCCGTGATGGTCCCGCTCAACCCCGCTTACTCACCGCTTGAACTGCAGTTCATGCTGCGCAACTCCGAGGCGGTGGTCGCCATCACTGCGGAGCAGTGGCAGGGGGTCGACTATCTCCAGCTCTTCGAGAGCCTCCTCATCGACCTTCCGGACCTCCAGTATTTGGTGACGGTCGGCGAGGACGACCTCTGGTACGACGACCGAATCTTCCAATTCGAAGATTTGGTCTCGAGCGGTCGCGGACGAGGGTTCGAGACGCACGCGGTCGATCCGGCGCAGGATCCGTTTGCGATCCTGTATACGCCGGGGACGACAGGCGCGCCGAAAGGCGTGGTTCTGACCCACGAGTGTCTGGTCGAAAGCGCGGTGGCGACGGCGGAGGCACTTTCTCTCGGTGCGGACGACCGCACGCTGTGTTGCGTGCCCATGTATCACATCTTCGGTCTCTCCGCCGCCATGCTGACGACGTGGGCGAGCGGGTCCGCGATTCTGCTGCAGGACGTCTTCGACGCGCGGGATGCGCTGGAATTGGCAAAGGAACACCAAGCTACAGTGCTACATGGCGTTCCCACGATGTTCGTCATGATGTTGCGGGAGAATCGAGATCGTCCCGCCCCGCCGGCCCTTCGCACCGGCATCATCGCCGGCGCCCCGGTTCGGGAGGATTTGGTCCGGGACGTGCGTGACCGCTTGGTGCCGGATCTCGAGATCGCGTACGGTCTTACGGAAACATCGCCGACCGTGTCGATCACGTCTCCGGAGGATTCAGCGGCGAAACGGTCGCAAACCGTCGGTCGCCCACTCCCAGGTGTCGAGGTCAAGATCCTTGACGAAGCCGGCTCGGAGCTGCCTTCCGAGTCGATCGGGGAGCTCGTCGTGCGAGGATACAACGTGATGCAGGGGTACTTTCGACAGCCCGGCAAGACGCGGAAAGTCATGACGGAGGACGGTTTCCTGAAGACTGGCGACCTTGCCATGCTCGATCCGGAGGGTTACCTGCATATCGTCGGACGATCGAGCGATGTGATCATCCGCGGTGGATATAACGTCCACCCGGGGGAGATCGAGGCGGTTCTTCGATCGCACCCCGCCGTGAACAAGGCGGCGGTACTCGGACTCCCCAATGACGTGCTCGGTGAGCTCATTTGTGCTTGTGTGGTGGTGGAGGAGGGAGCTCTGATCACGGCGGAAGAGTTGAGGGATTTTTGTCATGAGTCCCTCGCCGACCATAGAGTACCGGATGACATCCGCTTTTTGGATGTGTTTCCGGAGGCCCCTTCAGAGGGCGCGCGCCGCGTTGAGTTGGCCCGCGCCATCCGAGCGGAGGCCGAATCGGGTTCAGGCGATCCGGCGTAGCCGAACGCTTTAGCCCGCAGATCGGCTGTCGCGGCGCACATGGCGCTGACGACGGCAAAAAAACAGCGAACGCGGGTCTAGAGACCCCTCGCGCCGTCCCCTCCGGAGACCCCGGAGGCGAGGCGGGGGGGCCTCTACGAAGAAAAGAAACGCGTTCGCACAGCGAACGGAACACAGAGGTATGAACCAGGAGTACACACGGGCGCCGCATATGCCCGCCGCAGTCCCGCAGAACAACGCAGCACTTCTCATCGATTTCGATAACGTCACCATGGGCATCCGGTCCAACCTGGGCCAAGAACTCCGGAATCTGCTGGAGTCCGATGTCATCCGCGGAAAAGTCGCGGTGCAGCGCGCCTACGCGGATTGGCGACGGTATCCCCAGTACATCGTGTCGCTCTCGGAGGCATCGATCGATTTGATCTTCGCGCCCGCCTATGGGTCGTCGAAGAAGAACGCGACCGACATCCGGTTGGCCATCGATGCGCTCGAACTCGTGTTCACCAGACCCGAGATCTCGACCTTTATCTTGCTGTCCGGAGATTCGGACTTCTCCAGCCTCGTGCTCAAGCTCAAGGAGTACGGCAAGTACGTGATCGGCGTCGGTCTCCAGGAGTCCTCCTCCGACATTCTCGTGCAGAATTGCGACGAGTATTACAGCTACAATCGACTGTCCGGGTTTACGTCGGCCGACGACCTACAGACGCAGAAGCACGATCCGTGGGACCTCGCGAAGCTGGCCGCCGAGCGGATGGCCGAACGTGGAGATGTCATGCGCTCGGATCGGCTCAAGCAGGTCATGCTCGAGATCGACCCGAGCTTCGACGAAAAGGCCGCCGGCTTCTCGAAATTCAACCGATTCCTGGGCGAAGCCGCTCAGCGCGAGCTGATTCGACTCCACAAGCGCGAGAACGGTCAGTTCGACGTGGCACCGGTCGGGGGCGGAGCGTCGACGCCGACCGCCTCACCTCCCCCGCGACGCGACGAGGACTCCTCGTCGAAATCCAGTCGATCGCGACGCGGTCGAAGGGGCGGGCGCGGTCGAGGCGGAAGCGGGTCCGATCCGGCTCCGACGTCGGCTCCCACGTCGGCTCCCACTCCGCAGGCGCGCCCGGCCACAGCTGCGACCGAAGGGCCGCCGCCGGAGGGTCTCCAGGCGGCCTACGATGAGTTGGCGGCGGTCGTCCAAGAGCTTTCACGGGGCGGCTCCCCGGTCCGCGACTCGATGGCCAAGCGGAAGCTTCTAGCCCGCGACGCCTCGTTCGACGAGGGCGTCTTGGGCTTCAGCAAGTTCAGCTTCTTCCTCCGACAGGCCCACGCGGACGGCGTGGTCTCGATGAATCAGCGCGAAGACGGCAACTACTATCTCACGCCGGGTTCGGGCACGCCTCCAGGGCCGAGCCGTACGTCATCGGCTCCAAGTACGCCTGACTCTGGCGGGGCGGGGGCGGACCTCGGGAGCAAGGTCGTGGGACTCGATCGAAAAGAAGGGGTATTGGCTCGAACACTGAGCCGTTTCCGTCGCAGCGGCGAAGCGAAGCCGGCCGAGGCTGCGGGCAATGCAGCGCCGCCGGCCGAGTCGCCGGCTCCGTCGAAACAACCCCCGAAGCCGGCCGAGGCGCCCAAGGCCCGCACGAAACCGACCCCGGAGCCGACCGAGTCGGCGGAGCGGACGTCGCCACCTCGCAGCCGGGGGGGGCGTGGTCGTGGGCGAGGACGCGGCGGGAGCGGAACCAGCGACCGGCCGAAGGAGAGCCAAAGCGATCCAGCAGCCGCCTCGTCAACGCCGGAGCCCGACGAGAAACGCGAGCCTCGGGCCAGACCAGAGGCCCGCTCGCAAGCGGAATCCCGTCCGGCGCCGAAATCTCGGCCGAAGCCGGAGGCGCGCTCGCAGGCGGAGTCTCGCCCACGTCCGGAGGCGCGCTCGCAGGCCGAGAGAAAGCCGAGACCTGAGGCTCGCTCGCAAGCCCAGTCCGCGCCCAAGCCGGAATCCCGACCGGAGGCGGCGTCCCAGCAGACACCGGAGCCGACGCCGTCGGCTCCTTCAAAGCCCGAGACTCCCGCCGGTCCCGAGGCACCTCGACGGATGGGGCGCACGCGATCCGGACGGGCCCGTCCAAGCCGGAAGCCGAGCGGAGAGTCGACGCAAAGCCGAATTGGCCCGATACCCGATGACGAGCTCCCGGCCAAACCCGCCGCGAGTACGGCGCCGCCCCCGAGCCCGAAGCCATCGCAAGCGCCGGTCGCGAATGCATCGAGCAACGGACCCAGCGCCGACCCCGTCGCGGCGCCTGTTTCTCACATGATCCGAAACTATGCCGGCGTGGGTAAGCGGACGGCGGAGGTTTTGTACGAACGCTTCGGGGAGGACGTCTTCGATGTGATCGATCGTGAGCCCAGCCGCGTTACGGACGTGCTGTCCGAGGGGCGAGCCAAGGTCGTGATCGAAGCCCGTCGCGCGGAGCGCGAATCGTAGCGGCCACCCACGGGGAGCCGCTTTCGGCCGCGTTCTTTGCCCGCCCTGCCGATGAAGTGGCTCGAGATCTTCTCGGCTGTGTCGTCCGGTCGGACTGCGGACGCGAGCGCGCCTCGGGCACGATCGTGGAAACCGAAGCGTACATAGGTCCGGAGGACGAAGCCTGTCATGCGGCCGCGCGCGTCGGTCGCACGGCGCGCAACGAGGCGTTGTTCGGCCCGCCCGGCCTCGCATACGTACACATGAACTACGGGATCCACTGGCTCCTCAATGCGGTCACTGGCCCGGAAGGGTTTCCGGCCGGCGTGCTGGTCCGGGCGCTGGAACCGATCGAGGGGGTCGACGTCATGGAGCGTCGCCGCGGGCGCGCCGAACTCACGAACGGGCCGGCCCGGCTCACACAGGCTCTGGGGGTCGGGCCAGAGCTGCTCGGACATCCTCTGGATCGTGAGCCGCTGGCCTTCCTGAGCGGGGAGCCCGTCCCCGATGCATCGACGGAGATTACCACGCGAATCGGAATCAGCCGTGACGCGGATCGGCCCCTGCGATTCTATGACCGCAGAAGTCGCTGGATCTCGAAGCGATAACGTAATAGGAGCCCGCTGACATGGCCGTCCAGGAACTCGCTTCGTACGGATTCTTGTCGCTGCTTCCACCGCTGCTGGCCATCGGCCTGGCGATCTACACTCGACAGGTGTTCCTGTCGCTCGCGGCCGGGATTTGGCTTGGCTTCATGATCATGGCTGGCTGGAATCCTCTCGTGGGTGCGGCCGACGCGATCGAAGGCACCATTGAAGTGCTGACCGATGCGGGCAACGCGAAGGTGATCGTCTTCACGTTCTTGATCGGCGCTCTGATCGCGACGGTAGAGGCGAACGGGGGCATGCGGGGCTTCGTAAAATGGATCGAAGATGCGCGGTGGGTCACGAACGCCCGGCGCGCCCAGATCATGGCTTGGGTCATCGGGATCGTCATTTTCATCGAGTCGAACCTCACGATTCTCGTCGCGGGGTCGATTAGTCGGCCGCTGTTCGATCGCTTCAAGATTTCACGCGAAAAGCTCGCGTACATCGTCGACTCCACGTCGGCACCGGTCTGTATCCTTATTCCGTTCAACGCGTGGGGCGCCCTGATTCTCGGGATCTTGGCCGAGCAAGGCATCGCCAATCCGCTCGGAACGTTCTTGATCGCGATTCCATTGAATCTCTACGCGATCACCGCCCTCGTCCTGGCCGGTCTCACCGCGTTCTTCGGTTGGAACATCGGACCGATGAAGAAGGCCGAGCAGCGGACAAAGGGTGGAGAGCTTCAGTGGGCGCACTCTGTGGCGCTTGCCGACCCCGAGGAGATCGCGCCGCCCCCCGCGGACGATGTCGTGCTGAAACCGCGCAACATGCTTTTACCGATCGCGCTGATGGTCGTTTCCATGCCGGTCTTCATGTGGATCACCGGGAACGGCAACCTCGCCGAGGGTTCGGGATCGACGAGCGTACTCTGGGCGGTCATGCTCGGGATCGGCGTCGCCTGGATCCTTTCGCTGATCGATCGCTCGCTCGATATCGATGCGCTCAGTCGCGTGGGGCTCAAAGGGGCGGGGGCGCTCACGGGGATGGCGGTGGTCTTGTGGCTGGCTTTGGCGCTCGGAGCCGTGACACGCTCGTTGGGCACCGGGCTGTATGTGGCCGGCGCCGTCGGCGATGCCGTTCCATTGTTTGCGCTCCTCCCGCTCGTTTTTCTCGTGACGGGCGGGATCGGTTTCGCGACGGGAAGTAGTTGGGGTACGTTCGCGATCATGCTCGCGGTCGCCATCCCGTTGTCCAACGCGCTCGGCGTCCCTCCGGCCCCGTTTGTGGCCGCCGTATTGTCCGGCGGGATCTTCGGTGACCACTGCAGTCCGATCAGCGACACGACGATTATTGCGTCGCTCGCGTCGGCGACCGATCACATCGAGCATGTGCGTACGCAGCTTCCCTACGCGCTCATCGCCGGAAGCGTCGCGGCGATCGGGTTCGCCATCATGGGTGCCGTGGTCTAGTCGCTGTGACACACGCGTTGAAACACGTTCTTCCTGCTACCTGGTGCGACGCCCAGGGCATCTCGATCGGCGGCGTCCCTCTCTCGCAGTTGGCCGACCGTTTCGGTACGCCGCTGTACATCATCGACGAACGTCATGTCGAATCCCGTCTGCGCGGCTTTCGCGAAGCCTTTGGACCAGAGGCCGGTTTGGTCTACGCTGGAAAGGCGTTTCTGTGCGGGGCCCTCGTGCAGTTGCTCGACCGCGAGGGCTGGCTCATCGATGCGGTTTCGGCGGGCGAACTCGAACTCGCGCATCGGGCCGGTCTCGACGCGAGTCGCATCGTCATGCACGGGAACGCAAAGACGGACGAGGAACTCGCGCAAGCCGTTCGTCTAGGGGTAGGTCGCGTCGTTGTCGATCATCTCCAGGAGATCGATCTGTTGGTAGAACAGAATCGACGCTTCGGACGAGCGGACCGACCGATGCGAGTCCTTCTCCGTCTCAACATCGATCTTGCACCAGAGACACACGCGAAGGTCACTACGGTCGGCCCCACGGCGCACTTCGGCATGGAGCCGGAGACGGCAAGCGAAGCCGCGAGAAGAGTGTCGGCGGCCGAGGGTCTAACGCTGGGTGGCGTACATATTCACGCGGGGAGTCAGATCCGCGACCTGCGCGTTTTTCGCCGTGCAGGCGAAGCCCTGGTCGAATTCGTGGCCCCCCTTCGAGACCGATTCGCAGAGACCGTTGAACTCGATGTGGGGGGCGGCCTCGCGGTCCCATATCTGGCTGAAGACCAAGCGCCCGAAGCGCGCGAGTATGCGGAGGCCATTGTGGAGGGGCTAGGCGAGGCTCGCGCGAGCGAACGTCTTGGCGCGTACCGCATCCTGGTCGAACCGGGGAGATCGGTCATCGCGAACGGCGGAGTGACGCTATACCGCGTGCAAGCGCGCAAGACCCTTCCCGGGCTGGGCCAGGTCCTGGCGGTGGACGGCGGGCTTTCCGACAACCCGCGACCCTCGCTCTACGACGCCAGGTACGAGATTCTCAACGGGTCACGAGCGCACGCGAAGCACGACACGCCGTTTCGTGTGGTCGGACGTCATTGCGAATCCGGCGATGTGATCGCTCCTTCCGTATTGCTTCCGGCAGAGACCGACCGCGGGGACTTGATCGTTCTGCCGGTGACCGGTGCGTATGTCTACGCGATGTCTAGCCGCTACAACGGAGTGGGTCGCGCTCCGGTTGTGTTTGTTCGCGACGGCGCGCCGCGCCTGGTCGTGCGCGGCGAGACACATGACGATCTGCTGGCTTGCGATGTCGAGTTGTCCTGACGCCCGTCGGTCGCGGCGACGGCTAAGGCCGGTGTCGGAGCTCCGTCTTCGCCAGCACGTTCACATCCGGATCGAAGCTGAGGCCCGTCGCGTCGGCCGCGTTTGCGATTCGTACCGTCTCGGCGCGCGAGGACATTTGAATCGTCTCCCGCTCGCCATCGCGTCGGCCGCCTTGAATGGCGATCTCGAAATCGAACTTGAATGTGGGCCAGTCGGTCGCTTGCACCTGTGTGACCGAGACGACGAGCTCTGATCCCTCCGCGCGCGACTCGATCTCGAGCTGGGGGTGCCCCGGTCCGTAGACCCACTGGTTGAAGAAGTCTTCCAAGTTCTGTCCCGAAGTCTGCTCGAGCGCGGCACGGACATCTTCGGTATCGGCATCGCCGTGTAGGTGCTGCCGATAGTAATCGCGGATTCCCGCAAAGAAGTCCTCGTCGCCCACTCTTCGCCGTAGCATGTGAAGGACCCAGGAGCCCTTCTGGTAGTTGTTGCGGTTGAGAAGGTCGTAAAGCTGGTTGGTCGACGAGTCGACGATCGCCTGACCGACGACGTCGGAGTTGAGCGCGGTCTGCCGGCTACTCGCCATCATGGACCGGAAGCTCTCGACCCCGTCGCGAGCCTCGAAGTAGAGCGGACCAAAATAGCTCGCGAATCCCTCGCTGACCCACAGGTGATACCAAGAGGCTGGGCTCACGGCGTCACCGAACCACTGGTGTGCGGTCTCGTGGGCGATGACGCCTTCGCCCATGCGGCGCGCTTCCCAGCCGCCACGTCCGTAGAAGATCGCGCTCGCGTTTTCCATCCCGCCAAAGCGCGTCGAGGACTCGACGTGCGCGAGTTTTTCATAGGGGTAGGGGCCGACCAGTTCGGCGTAGTAGTCCAACATGTCCGGCGCGCGAACAAACTGCTGGGCACCGTAGTCACCGTCCCCCGAGAGGGCCCACACCGACACCGCCGCGCATGCACTGCGCGGGGCGGCGGGCGCGAGGTCGCAACCAGCCGACCCGAGATCCCTCTGCTCGAAGCGCGCGACGCCGATGACGATGGTGTAGGAGGGGATGGGCACGGCCGGGTCGGTGTTCCAGATCCACGTCTGCCGCCCTGCACCGGCGGCCCGCGTCCCTTCGAGGGCGCCGTTCGCGATCACCTGGTAGGTCTCCGGGACCGTGACCGCGAACCGTACGGTCGCCTTGTCGGTCGGGTGATCGTTCGATGGGAACCACCATCGCGCTCGATTGGGCCAGTTGTCCGCGAACACCGCCGGATCTCCGTTTCTATCCTCGCCAAAAAAGAGTCCGTCTTTTGGGGCGCCGCCGTACGCGACGCGAAACTCGCGGGACCGTGCCGCGGGTTCGAACGGGCCGATGGTCAAGACCCCGCCGATGCGCTGGAAGGCGACTGCGGCTCCATCTACTTCGATGGATCGAATGTCGAGACCTGCGAAGTCGAGCGAGATGTGATCGGCGCCAGCCGCCACGTCGCCGCGGATCGTTGCCACCGCCTCGAACTCGCCAGAGGCGGGGTCGGAGAGGTCGATGGCGAGATCGTAGTGGTGTACATCGAAGCCGAGTCGATCGTTGGCCGCGCGAAGCTCCACACCCGGCTCGGGCAGCACCGTCGAGCCGTCCAAGGTGACCCTTTGCGAGGGGATCGGGGTCGGTCGGGGGGCGTCCGGACCGGCGCTCGCACACCCGGTAACGAGCCAGGCCAGGCAGAGGCCAAAGAGCGCGGCGGCTTGCGGCTCAGCTTGCCGCATCGCACCGTGCGACTTGGTGTTTGACCGGATCACTGTCCGGTACACGCAGAAATCCGCTACGAAACGGCCTCTAAGCATCCTATCCGCTCCTGACATTCTCATGACCTATACCGGATCTCGCACCGACGACCCGCAGCAAAGGACTCTACGCTCGTGACTGATGAGCGGCACCCCTTTGCGGAGCTCGGGCTGGATGCTTCGCTCGTAGAGGCGGTCGAACGGGCGGGCTACACCGAGCCGACCCAGATCCAAAAAGAAGCGATCCCCGCCGTGCTTGCCGGACGCGATGTGCTGGGGATGGCGCAGACCGGTACCGGGAAAACCGCTGCGTTCACGCTTCCCATGGTCCAACGACTCAGCTTGCTCCCGCATTCGCAGGCGCCGCGCGGGCTGGTCGTGACGCCGACGCGCGAGCTCGCGCAGCAGATCGGACGAGCGGTCACGACGTACGGTGCGTCTTCCTCGATCGAATCGGTCGTGATCCACGGCGGTACGCCGCTCGGGCCCGAGCGCGAAGAGCTCAAGTTTGGCTGCGACGTGCTGGTGGCGACGCCCGGGCGACTGCTCGATCACGTCAAACGGGGCAACGTCTCCCTGGCGAAGATCCAGGTCCTGATTCTCGATGAAGCGGACCGCATGCTCGACATGGGGTTTATCGACGACGTCAAAGAGATCGTCGCCGCCACGCCTTCGTCTCGGCAGACGCTCTTGTTTTCGGCCACGATGCCAAACGGCGTCACGTGGCTCGCGCACGAACTGATGACCGACCCGGTGGAAGTTCGGATCGGCTTCGAGTCGGCGGCGGAGGGGATCCGACAGGTCCTGCACCCCGTGGACTGGTCGCGAAAGCACGAGCTGCTCCACCACCTGCTTGGTGAATGGCCCGATAGTCAGGTGCTCGTGTTTACCCGCACACGCGACACGGCGACGTACCTGTCCGACTTTTTGAAAGGTCGAGACGTGTCGGTGGCCGGACTGCACGGTGGCAAGCATCAGGATCAACGAGACAAGGCGCTCGAGCGTTTCCGGGACGGGAGCGTTCGCGTGTTGGTGGCCACCAACGTGGCCGCCCGCGGTCTGGATATTCGGGGCATCCGACATGTCGTCAACTTCGATGTCCCGGAGGATCCGAGGGACTACGTGCACCGCGTGGGACGTACAGCCCGGGGGGATGACACCGGCGACGCGGTTTCGTTGATGGCGTCGAGCGACTGGGTCGAGATTCGGGCGATCGAGCGACTGCTCGGCATCCACATCGAACGACGAGCGGTACCGGGGTTCGAGCCCGAGGTTGAACCGCCCCCTCCCGAAGAAGAACCGACCACGGAAGATCGCCCGGCCTCTGCCCTCCGACGCGGGATTCGTCGCCGCGGCTGACGGGAGCGCGCTTTCGGGAGTGATCGCGAGCGGCGCATATTCCCAGTCTCAGTCCGGTTTGATCCTGGAGGTCTCATGAGCTTGAACACGCACTTCGCCCCCGTGTCTCATCGCGCAGGCGTGCGGGTGCTTTTCGCCGCTGCGCTCTTTTTGGTCCCAGGCGCGGCCGAGGCCCAACGCACGGCCAAGCCCGTGCTTCACGGCACCCACTGGGTCGCGATCACCGGCAAGCCGCTCGGCGCCACGGCCGGCGCCCGCATGTTCTACCAGGGCGGGAACGCGGTCGATGCGGCCGCGGCGATGTTGGCCGCGACCTCGACCATGTGGGATGTCCTTTCATGGGGCGGCGAAACGCAGGCCCTCATTTATCATCCCGGTGAGAAGCGAGTGATCGGATTGAACGCGCTTGGCGTCGCGCCATCGGGGGCGACGCCCGAGCACTACGCCTCCCAGGGCCACGAGGATTTCCCGCCAGAGTTCGGACCGCTCGCGGCCGTGACACCTGGTACGCCCGGCGGTCTCATGCGGATGCTCGCTGAATGGGGCACGCTGAGCCTCGCCGAGGTGTTGGCCCCGGCGATCGAGATGGCCGATGGCTACGCCATCGAGGCCGATGCCGTCGAGAGGATCAAGGGGTCGTTGGATGAGATTCGACAGTGGCCCTCGTCGATGGACGTCTACTTCACCCACCCGGAAGACGCGGAGAACCCGGGACCTCGCGAAGGCGAGATCTTTCGGCAGCCCGGACTCAAGCGGACGCTCGAGCGATTGGTCGAGGCGGAAGCCCAGGCACTCGCCGCGGGGCAGAGTCGAGAAGTCGCCATCCATGCCGCGTACGGCGCCTTCTACGGAGGCGACATCGGAGCGGACTTTGTCCGAGGAGCCCGAGAAGCGGGCTCGCTCATAACCCTCGATGATCTTCGCAACTGGCAGGTTCGAATCGAAGAGCCGGTTTCGACCAACTACAAAGGCATCGACGTCTACAAGCTCACGACCTGGGTTCAGGGCCCAGTGATGCTGCAAGCGCTCAACATGATCGAGCAGCTCGACGTGCAGGCGATGGGCTACAACAGCGCGAGCTACCTGCACGCGCTCTATCAAGTCATGAACTTGTCGTTTGCCGACCGCGACTTCTACTACGGCGACCCGTACTTCCCACCAGAGGAGCCGATCGAAGGGCTGCTCTCGAAGGAGTACGCAAAGAGCCGTCTGGAAGGCATCAATTGGGAGGCGAACGATCCCTACGCGGCCCCCGGTGACCCCTACCCGTTCCAAGCTGGCGATAACCCTTTCTTACACCTGCTCGAGACGTGGGGAAAACGCGAAGCCGTCACCACGGAACAGGGCGACGCGCTTTCGCTCGACTCCGGTGTGCGCCGACTCGACGATGCGACGCACGCGGCACTCGATGAAGATTTCTACCTCGGTACGACGTCGATCCAAACGGCGGACGAGGAAGGATGGGTCGTTTCTATTACACCATCGGGCGGATGGATCCCGGCGGTCATCGCGGGCGAGACCGGAATCGGACTCTCTCAGCGCGCGCAGAGTTTTGTTTTTGACGAGGCGGACGGCCCCTACAATGTCATGGAGCCGGGCAAGCGTCCGCGCGCAACGCTGACGCCAGGCATGGCCCTCAAAGATGGAAAACCGTTTCTCTCGTTCGCGGTTCAGGGCGGAGACGGTCAAGACCAAAACCTTCTCCAGTTTTTTCTGAACGTGGTCGAGTGGGACATGAACGTTCAGCAAGCGGCGGAAGCCCCCAACATGAACAGCTTCCAAATGAGGGGCTCGTTCGGGGCGCACGAAACGCGACCGGGTCGGATGCTTCTACAAGATGCGACGCCGCCGTGGGTCCGGTCCGCGCTCGAAGGCATGGGCTACGACGTGACGTTTGGCGAGCGGACCTCGGGACCCATCAACGCGATCTTCTTTGATTGGGAGCACGGGACGTTCTGGGGTGGCTCGAGCCACCACGGGGACGACTACGGGATCGCTTGGTAGAGGTGATCGGTTGGCCGTCGGTCACAATGTTTGCGGCGATTGCCGGCCTGGCCGGTCTCGCCGGGGTGTGGCTGATGTGGAAACACGAGGAGTGGGCCCGCCGACACACGGCTGAACTCATCACGTTTGCGAGTGGGCTCCTCGTGACCGGCTCGCTTCTCCATCTCCTCACGCGAGCCGGAGACATGTCCGGGCCGACCACGGCCATGTCGTGGGCGCTGGCTGCTTTCGTCGGTCTTTACATCGCCGAGAATCACTTTCTGCCACACCCGCATGCGCGGACGGAAGAAGACTGCGGTCACCACCACGCGCACTCGGAGAACGGGTACGGGTGGACGGCCGTCGTCGGGCTCGGGCTGCACTCTGTTTTGGAGGGAGTCGCCGTCGGTGCGGGGTTCTCGGCCAGCTACGTGACCGGGAGCGTCATCGTCGCTCTGGTCGTCGCGCACAAACTGCCCGTGGGGATCGCCACGATGGGCGTGCTCTACCATGGGGGCGTCGATCGTGACAAGGCCGCGCGAACCAGCGCCTCCTTGGCGTTCGTGACCCCGATCGCCGTGCTGGCGAGTTACGCACTCCTTCGCGACGCCGGGACCGAACTGGTCGGCCCGATCGTGGCCGCCGCCGGAGGGTCCTTTCTATACGTCGGAGCCGCGGATCTTCTCCCCGAAGGTCAGGCCTCGGCGCCCGGCCGCAACACGTTGGCCTTCGTTCTGGGGCTCGCCGTCATGGTGGCGGTCTTCCTGATCGTCCCGCACGAGACGCTCTAAGCCCAGAGCCTCGATCAGCCCGCCAGCCTCTACTGGCCCTGTTCCATCACATCGAAGAGATCGAGGCGCCTACCGCGGCTTCTGACATCGCCTCTCGAGCCGCTTCGGTTATCGCCCGTTTCACCTACGTCTCGCAGAGCATCGGGATCCGCCGGCTGGCGACGGTGCCAATCGGTCACGCGTTGGTACGCGGCGGCGAGCTCGAGAAGTCGATCTTCCGCGTAGGGTTCCGCGCCGAATGTCCCGCCGATGGGAAGTGGCGAGCCGGCCGACTCGGCCTCGAAGCCGATGGGAAACGCGACAAGCGGAAGGCCGACCATGTCGAAGGGGAAGGGTGCCGTCTGCGTCACGACATCGACCCGGCTAAACACGTCTTCGAGGATCGAGCGCAAGAGAATCAACCGCGCGCGCTGCCCTCGGACGTATTCGGCGCCCGACAAGAGAAGACCGTTGATCCAAGGAGACAGGGACACGCCGAATTTTCGCACGTCATCTCGAAGGTGTTCGAGGAAAATCTCGGAGCGTTCGGGTAGCCGCACGTTATTGAAGTTGAAGCTGGTCAAGGTGGACCAATCCGCCGGAAACTCGACTTCGATGACGTCGGCCCCGAGCTCTTCCAGCGTCCGAAGCAGGACGCGACGGGCCCGGACGGTCGCCAGATCTCTGCGATACCGAGTTTGGCTTCGATCGGGCGGTGGCAACGCGCTGCCGACCCGATCCGCGTCGGGCGTTTCGTCTTCCGGGGGGGTCTCCGGCGGCGGTTCCGGATCGTCGAGGAAGCCCGGTAGGACGCCCAAGCGGAGCGGTCGGCGCAACGCGGGAGCGCCGGCACGGTCGACAGGTCGTACTGCCGCCAGGTAGTCGGGTACCGCAGGAAGTCCGAGCGAGCGGGGGTCTGCGGGATCGGGTCCGGCCATAGCCGTCAGCATGGCTGCCGCGTCGACCGCATCGCGGGCCAGCGGGCCGGGATGGTCCCGCGTGTAGGTGAGCGGAAGAATCCCGTGAAGCGAGACCCGTCCCATCGTCGGCTTGATCCCGGTCAGGCCCTGGGCATTGGACGGATTGGTGATGGAGCCACCCGTCTGCGTGCCGGTCGAAGACGCCGCCATTCGAGAGGCGACCGCCGTCGCCGAGCCGCTGGAGGATCCGCCCGGGCTGACGTCGTCTGAATGCGGGGCCCACGCGTTGACGGTCGTTCGTTCCCCCGTCGGTGTGGTCGCGGCGGTGGTCGCGAGGGGTCCCATCTGTGTCTTCCCGAGCAGGATTGCGCCGGCATCGCGCAGCCTGGCCCAGGCGGTCGCATCAAAGTCGGGCGTGAACCCTTCGAAAATAAAGGAATTCGCCGTGGTCGGGACGCCAGCCGTGAAGTAGTTGTCCTTGATGGCCAGCGGAATGCCGGCGAGCGGACCTCGGGACGAGGAGGCGTCCGCGGCGCGCGCGTGTTCCAACGCCGCTTCTTCTCGGACGAGATTGAACGCCTGGTACTGCCCATCCCAACGCTCGATGCGCTCGAGGCAGGCCTCCACCAACTCGACGGCCGAGAGCTCGCCGCGACGGAGTGCTGTCGCCGCTTCAACGACCGTCAGATCCGCGGGGTCCGCGGCCTGCGGAATGTGGACGTCGGGTAGAGAGAACGGACGAAGTGCGGTCCGCCGCGCGCCGACCCTGGAGCCAGAGCGGGAGGGCAGGTTCGCCAGAGTCTGTGGTGCCATGGCGGCCGTGGCGCTCAATGCCGTCATCCGCTCGAGAAACTGCCGGCGGTTGACCTCACCCATGACTCTTGACCTCACTCATGGTTCCACGCGTGGACTTCGGCCGGATAGATGGTCGGGGGCGGTCCGAGAGGGTCGAGCGCGTAGTCGGCGATGGCCGCCGGCGTCGAGCGAAGGAATCGTCTGGCGGAGGCCATGATGCGTCGTTGATCCGCAGGTGCATCCTCTTCGTCCTCGGGGAGCACCGTGAGATCGACGCCGAGTAAAGTGAGTCGCGTCGAGATGTAGGCGTCGAGCTCTTCGTCGGTCAGGTCGACGGCCTGCGCCCCGCCAGACGACGCCGCGTGTGGTTCGGGCATAGCAGCTCCATTTCTAGGCTGGTCGATTATACGCGTGTTTGGAATCGTGCGCCCCGGCGTTCTATCTTCGGGGCGTGCGCTCCGTTCGCTGAGGAAGCGCGGGAAGAGGTCGAAAGGACGGACTCATGGCTCACCGAATCGAGGCAAAGGCGTGGAAGCACCGCCCCTTCGCACTGACCGGTGCGGTCCTCGTCTTGACCCTTTTCGCCGGCATCGGGGTTTCGGGCGCCCACAGTCACTCCGGAGCGGCGGAGCTGCCTGTGTCGTGCGCGATCTGCGTGTCGACACACCAGGCGTCGATCTCTTCGTCCCATTCTCCCCCGCCGCTCACGACCGCGACGCTAACCGCGCCCCCAGTCCTGGCACCTCGGATCCTCTCCCGACGCGCGCCGACGCTTTCCTACCGCACCCGCGCACCCCCTTTCGCCTAGTTCGCAGCTTTGAATCAGCGCTCAACTCATCGATGCCACATTTGGAATCGAGCGTTGCACGCTCCAGGCTCGCACGTCGGATAGGGTGGAAACATGGATCAGGATCAAAAAAGGCAGTTTCGCGCGTTTGCCATCGCGTTGCTAACGGTAGCCGCTAGCGCAACGGCGCTACTCGGACAGCAGACCGGTGAACTTCGCGTTCGCGTTCTGGACATCGCGGGCGCCGCGGTACTCGAGGCGGACGTTCGAGTCCTGGGTCTCGGGCGAGTGGCGCACGTCGAGGCCGGGGGAGAGGCCCAGTTCGAGAACGTTCCGTCCGGCGACTACCTCATCGAGGCGGAAAGCACTCGCGCAGGTCGGGGTGTCGCGCGCGCCACCGTCATCACCGGACAGGTCGCGAGGGTCGACATCACGGTGTCGCTTTTCTTCCACGGGAACGAGATCGTCGTGTCGGTGGGGGCCGAGGGCACGCAGTCGGAGCTCTACAGCCCCAGCAGCGTGATCCAGGGGATCGATCTGCGTGCCTCCGCACAGGCCAGCCTCGGAGAGACGCTCGACGGTGAACCCGGGGTGAGTTCGACCTACCACGGACCGGGCAGTTCACGTCCTCTGATCCGCGGCTTGGGGGGCGACCGCGTCCGAATTCTCGAGTCGGGTGTGGGGACCGGGGACGCCTCCAACACCAGCACCGATCACGCGCCCGGCGTGGAAGCGATGATGGCCGATCGTATCGAGATTATCAGGGGGCCGGCCACGCTCCTGTACGGTAGCTCCGCGATCGGCGGCATCGTCAATGTCGAAGACGGGAGAGTTCCAAAGGAGCTGCCCGCGCACCCCGTGACCGGAATGGTGACCCTCAGGGGTGGGACCGTGGCCGACGAACGCAATACGGCGGGTCGCTTGGACGGGTCCCTGGGCCACGTGGCGTACCATGCGAGCGCCCTATGGCGTCGGACCGGCGACTATTCGATCCCGGGTTTTTCGCTGTCCGGCGCGGACGCCGCCGCCCCGGGTCTCGTAGAGGGAGTCCTCGCCAACAGCGCGGTCGAAACGGCCCGATTCGCAGGTGGTCTGTCCTATGTGGGAGACAGCGGATTCCTCGGACTCGCGTACTCGGGATACGACACGGAGTACGGCGTCCCCAACGCCCCGCCTCAAGCCTCGCCCGGCGCCTCTGCCGAAGAAGGAGATGTAGGGATCGACCTCAAGCAGCGGCGTGTCGATTTCGAATCATCGTTTCGGTTTGGCAGCAGCTTCCTCAAGGGGATCACCGCGCGGCTCGGGGTCGCCGACTACCAGCACTTCGAAGTGGTCTCCGACGATGCCACGGGCGATCGCGAGATCGAGACCGAGTTTTTCAACGACGAGTGGGAAGGCCGCGTCGAGTTGCAACACTCGCTGGGCGAGACCTCCAATGGCGCGTTGGGAGCACAGGTACAAAACCGAGACTTCGAGGCGATCGGCGCGGAGGCGTTCGTTCCCAAGACGTCGTCGAATCGATGGTCGATCTTCGCGTTCGAGCAGTTCGAGTTGGTGGGTGTGGGACTCCAAGCTGGGGTCCGACTGGAGACCCAACGGACCACCAACGAGACGGCGGCGGTATCTCGGGATGACAGCGGGTTGTCGGCTTCGTTCGGTGCGGCGATCGAAGCGGCCGAGAACGTATCGTTTGTCCTCAACGCCGCCCGCTCGGTCAAGCTGCCCGCGCCCGAGGAATTGTTCTCCGACGGACCTCACCTCGCGACAAACCAGTTCGAACTCGGAGACGTCGATCTCGAGAAAGAAGTGGGGTACAGCCTCGACGCTGGTCTGCGCATCTCCGCTGGGCGCGTGCATGCCGAAGTCAGCTTCTTCGTGAACGCCTTTGACCACTTCACCTATCAGGCCTTCACAGGCGACATGCAGGACGGGCTGCGCGTGGCGCAGTGGGCACAGGCGGATGCCGTGTTCACGGGGTTCGAGGCCCAAGCCGACTTCGAGTTGTTCCACTACGCGAGCGGTCACTTCGTGCTCGACGCATCCGCCGACTATGTCCGCGCCGAACTCACCGGAACGGACGAACCGTTGCCCCGCATTCCGCCGCTGCGCTTGGGCTTGGGCCTCGGATACGAATCCGAGACCTGGCACGGGCATGCTGGGATAAACCGCACCACTTCGCAGGGCCGGATCGGCGCGTTCGAGACCACGACGGGGGGATACACCATGATCGACGCCAGTGCCGGGTATCGCTTGTTCAGCGGTCGCGCTTTGCACGACATCGTGGTCTCCGGGACCAATCTGGCCGATCAAGAGGCGCGGAGTCACACCTCTTTTCTCAAGAACTTCGCGCCTCTCCCGGGTCGAGAGGTGCGCCTTACGTACCAGATCAGCTTCTGATTCGATTGCAGCGGCACGGCCCCTGCGCTAACGTTCTGTGCAACGGATGTGAGGCGTATTTTTTGAGCCAACAAGTGCCCGTAGACTCTTCGATCCGGAGGGGGACGTCACGCCCCGCGAGGGAAGGCGAAAACCGATGGTAGGAGACGAACCGTTACCGGAGGGCTTCAAAAAATCCCCTTGCATCTGCTTCTACAGGAGGGGTGGCCTACGGGTCGCCCCTTTTGCATTTCAGGATGTCTGGAATCGAGGTATGCGTGTCACACCCCGACGAACGCCTGACGCCGGCCGATAGTCCCGACGACCACCCGTACGCGGATCTCGTTCGGACGCAGCTCGAGCTGCTCGGTGAGGATCCGGATCGAGAGGGCCTGCTGAGGACCCCCACTCGGGTCGCGAGCGCGATGCAGTTTCTGACTCGCGGCTATTCGCAGACCGTCGAAGAAGTCATTGGAAGCGCGCTTTTCGATGAGAAGCACGATTCGATGGTGATCGTTCGCGACATCGAACTCTACTCGATGTGCGAACACCACATGCTCCCGTTCTTTGGCAAAGCGCATATCGCATACATACCCAACGGGACCATCGTCGGTCTCAGCAAGCTGCCCCGCATCGTCGATGTGTTCGCGCGACGCTTGCAGGTGCAGGAGCGGTTGACCGAACAGATCGCGCAAGCCATCGAAGACGTCCTTCATCCTCAGGGGGTTGGCGTCGTGATCGAGGCCGTTCACCTGTGCATGATGATGCGCGGTGTCGAGAAGCAGAACTCCAAGACGATCACCAGTGCCGTTCGCGGATTGTTTCGAAGCGACCACCGTACGCGAGTGGAGTTCCTTCGTCTCGCACATGCCCCGACCACGTTCTAATGGTCTCCAACCCAGGTCGGCCGCCTCATGTTTCTCGAACTCACTGAAGCGCTCGACTGCCCGACGTGTCAGTCCGGATTCGGGCTGGTGGCCTTTGTGGACGAGGCGCACGACAGGCGAGTGACGACCGGGTGGTTGGGCTGTCCGATGTGTGAGATCGAAATCCCGATAGAAGCCGGCACGATACACTTCATCCCCAGCTCGGAGGCGCCCACGGGGACCCCATCCCCGGACTCCGCCGACGTCCTGTCGGACTTCAATCCGACCGAGGACGTCGCCGTGCGGCTCGCCGCACTGCTCGGGCTTTCCGAGCAAAAAGGGATCAAGGTCTTGCTGGGCCCGGGCCTCGCGGATTACGCGCTACCCGTCGTGCGCTTTGGGGAACGCGTCGAGGTCGTCGCGTGGGTGGAAGGACCATCGTCCGCATCGTTTTCCCTCGATGAACTCGCCGAAGGCATCAATCCGATGCGTTCGGCGCCCGACCGCCCATGGCCGATCCGGATGGGTTCGTTCCATGGGCTCGCGCTCAAGGGGCCGGC
>JAJCZV010000129.1 GCA_029262175.1 Gemmatimonadota bacterium | reverse complement strand
GAGAGAGATACGTATCAAACCAAGTTGCCGAGTATTCGTTCGTCACGCCGACACACGAAGAGGTACGTCCAACGGAACTGCGATTCTGCGGCACGGTCCGCCTCCTGACAAGCGCGCAGCACGTACCTCTAGGTACCCACGCCAGTAGCAATCGCCTGTTAGGAAGCGTCCGGAGGTGACTGTTCTTCAAGCAGGGCGATCACCCGTCTCGCCGTTTCGAGCAACACCCGTGACTCGAGCCACGTAGAACCCTGTCTCAACCGCCGCCACGCCAGCATTCCCTCGAGCTTTCGGTCGGCCTGGAGCCGGGCAACGTCCGCTATACGCCTCATCTCGCGTTGGTCGCTTTAACAGATACGCCGTTCTGCTGCGGAGATAGTAGGCGGATGCGCGCGGAGCGCGCGAGACTAGGGTGTATCCGCCAGCAGCAATTGCTTTTTATGCGGCCGGTCTACGGAACTTGGGCAGCCATCGGTTTGTCGATGCCCGGTAGGTCTCGTACTCGTCTCCAAACTCGCCGCGCAGGTGAGGCTCCTCGTAGAGAACGACCCTAAGGTGAAAGAGCGTTCCAACTGCGGCCGCATAGAGGAGCAGATCCACGGATCCAAAGACCGCGGTCCAGCCGAGAATGGCGATCAAGACGCCCACATACATCGGGTTTCGCGAGTACGAGTAAAGACCCCTTATCACGAGCCTCTTTGGTGCATCAATGGGGGCCGGGGTCCCTGCGCCGCGGGTCGCGAAGTCCCAGACACACCAGACGTAGACGGCGACACCCAACGTCAGTAGCGCGATACCGATCCCCAGCAACGGACCACTGGCTGGGGAGTCTCCACGGCTCGCGACGAGGGGGATGTAAACCGCGACGGTCCCCGGCACGAGCACAGTGAACAACAGGTTCTTGAGGAGCAGCTTCATCAATTGGTCGGGGCCGCATACCGGATACGCAATTCTGCTGCGGACCAATGTGATGAAAGCGCGTGCAGCGCGCGACACCTAAGACGCCTCCGTCAGCAGCAATTGCTTGTTATACAGCGCGGTGATTAGCGATTTCGATATGCATCCTTGGCGGCCTCGAGCTCCGCCGGTGTGACTCGCCGGAGGATCTCTACGTACTCGGGAGAATAGCGGGTAACGGCGCCAGTCCGATCCTGCCAACAATACCGCGGCTCCTCCTTCACCTTTAGGTGGTGCCCAATAGCTCTGAAATCGTACTGAGTAAGAGGTTTCTCGCCGACAACGACGCTCATCCCTTCTCGCTCCGGCGGCGTGGTCTTTGTGATGATCTCCGTCTCCCGAAACGGGTGTGTGGCATTCGGGTCGATACGGCGGTGAACCAAGATCGGAGCGCCGCCGCCGTCGGTCCCGTCTACGCCTACGATGAAGTCCGCTCCCGAGATCTTTTTCGTCGAGACAAGATGGGGACTAAAAACGGTCATGAGCCGATTCGTATCGCAGTCTGCTCCCTCGAGTTCGGCAACAAGGTCTCTTAGTCGGGCCGTGAATTCACGAACACTCTTCTTTGTCGCTGGGTCTGCCGCGGACGCTTGCAGGAACTGTACGGCATCGACAGGAGGCGCGACCGACAGCGGCAGCAGCGACAGACACAACTCCTCGGTGAGGCTCTTACCGAAAACGTCGCTGGCGATGTCAGCGAAGTTCATGATCGCAGTTTGCGCTAGTGCGTAGACGATAACGCCGAAGCCGGGACTGTTGTAGAAGTGGATCGCATTGTCACGATACTCGACCAAGAGTTCCAGATTCTTGGCCGTTGCGTCGAAATCGAAGGTGGCGGGGAAATGCTGACTAGCGCGGTTGAGAGCGTCCGAGATGCTATAGGTTCGATAGGGCTGCCCTCGCACCTTCGGGTAGTAGATGCGAGTGCGGTTCTTGGAGAGGATCGCCTTGAGTAGCAACTCCCAAGCGTTGACCAACAGAATGACGGCGCACTCCTCACGATATTCGATCTTAGGTTTGTTGTAGATCTCGATGGACGCAGAGAGAGCTGCGACGGAGTTTCGGAAGAGAGTGCGGTAGGATCCGAACAGATTCATGAACAACGCCTGGGTTCGGCGATCACCACCCCCAAGGCGAGCGCTGTATAACTACTACTTAGGTTGCGAGTGCTGTCCTTATCGTTCCGCCTGACAGCACCGTAATCGCTGTCAACTTTAGGTGTCGGCCTATAGATAGGGCAACGACATCACTTTGATGCCTGGGTAGTGCTGGGCGCTTGGTGTGTTTAGAGGCTTGACCGCGCTTCCTAATGTGCAATTGGGCGGCGGTCGGACATCTCCCGCTCCTAAAAGGCGACGGGCTCCTTGAATCGACCGTAGACCTTCTCCAGCGTGATTCGGATCTCGCCGAGGGTCGCGTAGGCGCGCACGGCGTCGAGAAGCGGCGGCATGAGGTTCTCATCGGCACGCGCTGCAGTCTCGAGCACTTCGAGCGCGGTCTCGACCGCAGCGCCGTCACGACGAGCGCGAAGGTCGGCGAGGCGAGTCTCCTGTGTGGCGGCGGCTTCCTCTCCGATTCGGAGGATCTCGAGCGGGGCTTCCGCGGCATCGACGAACTGATTGACGCCCACGATGGTCTGGAGTCCCTGCTCCACTTCGGTTTGGAAGCGGCTTGCGGAAGCGGCGATCTGAGCCTGGAAGTACCCGGCTTCGATTCCGGCCACCACGCCGCCGATCGCGTCGATCTCTTCGAAGATGGCTTCGGCTTCCGCTTCTAGCTCATCGGTAAGGGCTTCGACGTAGTACGAACCGGCCAACGGGTCGATGGTGTTGGGAACGCCGGTTTCGAACGCGAGGATCTGCTGCGTCCGCAGCGCGATCTTGGCGGCCTCTTCGGTGGGCAGCGCCAGCGTTTCATCCATCGCGTTCGTGTGCAGCGACTGGGTGCCACCGAGAACCGCGGCCATCGCTTGATAGGCCACTCGCACGATGTTGTTGTGCGGTTGCTGCGCGGTCAGCGACACTCCGGCCGTTTGAGCATGCGTGCGAAGCTGAAGACTCTTCGGGTTCTTGGCGCCATACACGTCGCGCATGTGGCGCGCCCAGATTCGGCGGCCGGCTCGGAACTTGGCGATCTCCTCGAAGAAATCGTTGTGCACGTCCCAGAAGAACGAAAGACGTGGCGCGAAACTGTCCACGTCGAGTCCGCGAGCTATGCCTCGCTTCACGTAGGTGAAGCCATTCTTGAGCGTATACGCGAGTTCTTGGGATGCGGTCGCTCCCGCCTCGCGGATGTGATAGCCCGAGATCGAAACGGTGTGGAACTGCGGCGCGTTGGTTGCCGACCACTCGAAAATATCGGTAATGACTTTGAGCGCGGGCTCGGGCGGAAAGATCCACGCGTGCTGCGCTTGATATTCCTTGAGGATGTCGTTCTGGATCGTGCCGCGCACTTTGTCCAGAGAGACACCTTGATTCTCGGCGGCGACCAATAGGAACGCGTAAAGCATCAACGCGGGGCCGTTGATGGTCATCGATACGGAGACCTGGTCGAGGGGAATCCCTTCGAACAAGGTTTCCATGTCGGCCAAGCTCGAGATCGCGACGCCGCACTTCCCTACTTCGCCCTCTGAGCGCGGGTCGTCGGAGTCAAACCCCATCAGCGTCGGGAAGTCGAACGCGACGGAGAGACCGGTTTGTCCGCGCTCGAGGAG
>JAJCZV010000128.1 GCA_029262175.1 Gemmatimonadota bacterium | reverse complement strand
CGAGTCCGCTCGAGAACTCATGGCCTATCCGCTCAGCGACTACGTACTCAACTCGTACTCGCCGAACACCGCACAGCAGTACCGAGGGTTCATGGAGGCGATCCTCGCCGAAGGGGGGTCCGCTCGCACGCATCCGTTCCTCGCGAAGATCCCGATCATCCACCGTGATCCGACCGAAGCGACACAGCGCTTGATCGATCAGTTGAATGACGGGCAGGTCGCCGTGGCGATGCAGGAAGTCGAGACGGTCGAAGAGGTCCAGCGCGCCATCGCGGCCATGCGGTTCACGTCGAAGGGCGGAGTCCGCCCCGAAGAGGGCTTTGAACGCGCCGCGGCCTATTGGGGGATGACCACGGCAGAGTATCTGGACAAGGCGGACGTCTGGCCTCTCAACCCCAACGGCGAACTTCTTATCAACGTGATCATCGAAAGTAAGGCAGGCGTCGCCAATGCCCGTGCGATCTCGGCCGTGCCGGGCGTGGCGGTCGTGACGGTCGGGGCGGGCACGCTGGGCGGAGTGTTCACGAGCACCAACGCCGAGGGTGAGAGAGTCCGCGACCAGGAAGGCTTCGACGCTGCTGTTACGATCGTCCTTGCCGCGTGCAAGGAGTTCAACAAGTCGTGCGGCTATCCGGCAAACAACCCGACCGAGGTCGAGGCGCTGATGGCGGAGGGTTGGGACTTCCTCATCATGCAGCGTCGCAACCAGGAGGCCTTCGATGCCGTCTTGACCGCCCGCCGTCTGTCGGGGAGACGGATCGACGGCCCGTGATCGAGATGCGTCACGTCCAAGGGCGTTCCTAGAGGGCCACGGCGAGTCACCGGGGCTACTTCGGTTCGAAGATCCACGCGCTCGAGGTGGCTCCACTGGCGCCGCTGTATCCGCCGCTGATCAGGACGCGTCCATCCGGGAGCTGCGCGTTGGCCGAGAACAGTCCCGCCATGGATTCCGTGGTGGAGATGATTCTAAACTGGCCATCGGACGGCTCGTAGACCTCGGGCCGCGCCGCTCCGCCCGTGACAAGGAACCGGCCGTCGTTCAGGCGGACGGTCGATCCGGCAAGCTTGTATCGTGGTAGCCGCATCCGGGTGTGGCTAACGAAGCGCTCCTCCTCTGGGTCGAATAGCTCCGTGCTCTGGTACACGCCGCGGCTGTCACGCTCGTCGGCTCCGCCGAGTAGGAGGACCCGACCGTCGTCGAGGACGACCGCATCGTGCTTGTGCCGACGGATGGTCATCGAGCCCGTGGTGGTGAACTCCCCGGCGGCCGGATCGTAGAGCTCCGCCGAGTCGAGTACCCGAAGCGAACGACGGGCACCGCCATGGCCGCCAGACACGAGGACACGGCCATCGGTGAGAAGCGTCGCGATGTGGCTCTCTCGCGCCGCGTTCATCGGGCCGGTCGGTACGAACTCCGCCCGCGCCGGATCGTAGATTTCGGCCGAAGCCAAGAACGTCCAACCGTCGCCGACGCCGCCCGCAATCAAGACGCGCCCGTCCCCGAGTGGCACGGCGATATGTCCAGCCCGAGCTTCGCCGAGACTGCCGACGCTACGCGAAGTACCCGTGCGCGGATCGAACACTTCCGCGGAGCTGAGATAACGGCTGCCGGGCCCGTATCCACCCACCAACAGAACGGTGCCATCGGGCAACGGCGTCGCAGAATGACTATGACGCCACGCTAGGTCGGTGGGCAGGGAACGAAACTGCATCGTGGCAGGATCGAACAGGAGCGATCGGGTCTCCTCCGCGCGGGGTGAACCGAAGCCTCCCACGACAAGGACCGTCCCGTCGGCAAGCGTCGTCATCGTGTGGGCGGCGCGCCCGGTGTCCATGGAGCCCGTTGGGCTGAGGGAACCGCCTACCACGATGGACCCGACTGTAGAAAAAACCAGGGCTAGCGTACCAACGAAGTATCTACCCATCGCTGTACGGGTTGGCTCGTCTGTCGGATTACGTAAGATCAGCTCACCCCAGCGCCCATCACGTCCTGGAGTTTTCCGGTATCCACGTACTGCTGGAATTTGGTGATCTTGCCGTTGTCCAGGGACCAGACATGGCAGAACTGGGCATCAAGAGAGCTGCCAGTGCCGCCGTGCGTGCCCTTGTAGCGCCCTTCTACCACAACGACGTTGCCCGCGTCGTGGTATGTCTTGGGATGCACCGTGAATCCGTCCCAATCTTCACCCAGCTTCGCGAAGAGATTTTGGACGACGGCGTCCGGGCCGACCCAGGCCTCTCCGCTCGGCATGTAGGGATTGCCTTCCGCTTCATGCCAGCGGATCGCAGGATCCATCGCACCAAGAACAGCGGGCACATCACCGCGGGCGAAGGCATCGTACAGGCTGGCGAGAAGTTCTGATCCACTCATTTTCTTCCTCCGTCGAAGTTCGAGTCTGCCATGATGCCGCACTAGACCTGCACTCGCGACTCGCGATCTAGTGCCCCATCCTGTGTTAAGCCACATCCTGAATTCCAGCCGGTGGTGGTGACCGACATCGCCTAACAATGCGACTAAGGAGGACGTCATGGAAGGGTTCGTCAACAAACTCCTCGAGGACTTCGAGCACGGACGCATGACTCGCCGGCAGCTGGTCCAGAGCATGGCAATGGCGGTTGTGGCCGGGCCTGGCATCGCAGCGGCGACGCCCGGGGCGCTGCAGGCCGCCGCCGCGCCGTCAACCGCGGCACCGTGGCAGACTGTGCATCTCGACCACATCTCCTATCAAGTCTCCGACCACGCGAAAAGCTCGGCGTGGTACGCAGATCTGATGGGTTGGACCGTCAGGAATCGGGGGGACAATCAGACGACGCTTGCCATCGGTGACGTCGGCGAGATCATCATTCGCAACCGCCGGACACCGGCGCCGGCGGCCGACGGTGGCCCCCAAGTGACGAGCGTCATCGATCACATCTCGTTCGGTATCGACCCGTGGGACAAGGATCGCGTCAAAGCCGAACTGACGAGCCGGGGACTCTCCCCTCGAGACGACTTCCAAGACGGCGGCTTCGAGAGCTACCACGTCAAAGACCCCGATGGCTGGGATCTGCAGATCAGCAACCAATCGACGGGCGGGTAGGGCGGGACCTTCCTTCCTGATCTGACGAGTCATCTAGACGCGGAGCGAACAGCGGAACCCGCGGGCGGCATAATAGGACTCCGCACCGTTGTGATATATGAACACGTTTCCGAAGCGAAAATCACCGAAGATGGCGCCGCCGCGTCCTCGAATGTCTGGCGGTGTGTGCAGCCAGCTGGATGTCTTGGTATCGAACTCTCCGGACGCCTGCAGTCTCCGATATTGCTTCTCCGTCAGGAGTTCGACCCGCATGTCGGTAGCCATCTGGACCGCGCTGTTCGCGGGCTTGTGCTTCTTCCTTTCCTCCAGCGCTTGGTCATCATAGCAAACGCCCCTCCGCCCTTTGGGGCTCTCCATTGAGCAATCATAGAAGAGGTATTCGCCCGTCTCCTCGTCCTGACCTATGACATCTGGTTCGCCGCCGGTTCGCTCCATTTGGGCGAGGGACCAGAGCTTGTCGGGCTTGGCGTCCAGCCTTGCTCGCACCTCTGGCCATCGAACGTGCTTGTGGCGGCTCACATTATTCTCGAAGCGAACCCTCAGCGCCTCGAGTACTTCTTCGCGCTGCTCTGTCCCAAGACTCTTCTGGGTATTTTCGTTCGGCATACGCTGCTCTCGACTACTGTGGTTGCGTCGGTCAGCGGCAATCGCTTGCTACGCGGCCACCCCTTCCGTGCTTCAAGGCTTGCCCAAGGAATGCCGCGACTCCGGCGCCAACTACGTAGTAGGGATAGTCGGCCCAAGAAGAGTGACTCCCCAAGATCGCCTGTCCTGGAAGCGTACCTCTTACACGTAAGAAGGCGTGTTCTACCGCTTACCCGGCCTCGTATCATAAGCGGAGCCCCGCCGCTCAGAGACGCGCTTCATGCGACTGAAGGGAAAGCCATTGCAGCCGGTGCGAGGCGTGTCGCGTTGAGTGGGTGCGAAGGCGAGAGCGTCTTCGGGCGTTTCGGCTTGATACACGGCGTAGCAAAAAGCCCATTCGTATTCGCTCGTCTCGTCGAGCGTGAGCCAGTCGATGCGAGTCCAGAGGTTGCCGTCACCTGGATTGTCCGAGTCGTTCTGGGCCACTAGAACCCGGTCGCTGACGTACACCGCACGTGGCCGATAGCGTGCACCCGGATGCTGAATCCATCGGTCGGCTCGGATGGAGTATCGGATCCCATAGTCGTCGATGAACTCGCCCAGCATGAATGTCGGCAGCGGATCCGGTGTCGATACGACCTGTCTTGCCGTGCAGGCCTGGGCGGCGAGCACCAAGCTTATCGCAACGAGTAGCCGAGGCATGACGTCCGCCCGGTCAAGCCAAGGACTCCAGCCGCCTGACTGACGCCGCATTGCCCGCCTACCGGGGGAGGCGATAGCGCTCAATCGACTGAAGACCGAGTTCACCTGTGCGCACGACGTAGACTCCCCGATTCGAGATCAGTTCGATCGAGCGCTGCCCGGGCAATCGTACCCGGCCGACCCGAATACCGTCGGTGTCAAAGACGTCATAGATCGTGCCCTGCGGAGTGCGGCCGAGGCCCACCCATGTTCGTCCATCGGCACCGCTCAGGACCTGGTCGGCAACGAAGAGAGGGTGTGATTCGGCGAACTCCGTCGTCTCCACTAGACGATCCACCTCTGCCCGACTGGGTGACGGCGCGTGACCGAGCCCCCCGTCTTGCCCTCGACCGCTGAGCGCGCTTGCGGCCATGAAGTCCTCAACGAACTGACGCCGGTCGTCGTTCGTCACGGGACGAGGCGCATACGCGTACGATGGACCTTCGACCTTAGTGCCGTCCGTCGTCCACGACTCCAGTCGATAGTCTCGCCCGCGCACGACCATGACACGGCCTTCGGGTGAAACCGTCCAGGCGTCGCGGGATGCGAACCCGACGACCGGGAGACGGAGCTCTCGATTCGCGCTTTGGTCGCGACGCCTACGCGCCCCCTGAATCGTCACCACCACCCGAGTGAGCCTCCGGACCGGATTCCACGAAACCACTTGAACGGAGTCATCAACGAGCGGCGTACTCGCTGCCCAGGCCGGAACCGAGAAGAGGAAGTCGCCGTCTGCGCTGATACCCTGGAGGGCGAGGAGGCCCGGCTGATCGGGTCGAATCGTCCGCACGACGCGCCCGTCGGGAGCCAGCACGCTGAGGCGTCCATTGCCCTCGTCACTCAGGATAGTGGAATCGCCAGCCATTGCGACGAGCCCGCCAGGGAGTCGTACTTCTTGCGGCCCTTTCCCCGCCGTTACGCGGTCTACGACGGTGCCGGACTCCAGCGCAACCACGGCCACCCTCTCCTCAATCCAATCAGCGACAAGTAGCTGACCCGAGGAAAGCTCTCGGATTCCCCGGATCGAGGAGAAGCCATCTTCAAGCGTTTCGATCGGTGACCCGAGGTCGAGCGCTCGGATCGGCACCTGCTGTTGGGAAGCGACGGGGTTGGTCACTGCGGCGGACAGCCCGAGCGAGGAAGCCAGTAGGACGCGGCCGACTCGTCGCGGCGCCGTCATTTGCTCGTGCCCGGATTGAAGGTCGTGAAGATGGCGATGCCGTATAGGTACTCGATGCCGGCTCCCGCAAAGGCACCAGCGGCCGCGGGTGCCTCAAACGTCAGCAACGGGATGACGGCGAGGGCCAGCGTCGCCCCGAACGCCCAGTAGATCCTCATTCCGTAGAGCGTGGCGAACGTGAGGTATCGCCCGGCGATGACGAGCATCATCGCAGGAAAAAACCACTCGACCCTATAGAAGGCCGCACCGACGGCCAAGGGTATGGAGATGAGCATCCAAACGGTGCCTTCCATTGCGAGCGGCGCCAGCGGATTGGCTTCGCTGTGTCTTCCCGATCGACCCACGAGTTTGCTGAGCAGTACGGACACCGGAAAAATCAGCATGCCGCCAAAGATGAGTGTCCACATCCCCGCGGTGGGGTTGACGAAGGTGGCCACGAACGCGGCTACGAGCCAAGCCGTGGCCGATGTGACCGCTCCCGTGGCGCCGCCGTAGTACGCTTCTCGCATATCTCGTTGAGCGTCGGCAATCGAACGCATCTGACGTACCTCGATCGTTGAGTGATTCTGCTCGGGGCCGACATGCTGTTGGCGGTAGTGGAGCAGTTCATCCCTGCCGCCTCACGAGGGTCATGTGGCGGCAGCCGTCTAGTTCGTGGGACCGAACTCACTGATCGATCGCGAGAAAGCTCGTCCATCGGTTACATGCAGCCGTTGGTCGATGATTCGATACTCGAGCGATGTCAGATCTAGATCGCCAGGCATCTTGTTGATCACGTGGCCAGAGTCCGCGAGCGAGAAGATGGGAGATGGAGCTTGTCGCCGATCTCGACTACGGCTCTGGACACGATGATCTCCTTGCGCCTACCCAGTATGCACTCCCGCTGCGGATCAATGTGACCTAGGCCCGTAGCGCGCGACACTTAGCATGCCTCCGTCAGTCGCTCGTCAGGCCCCCCGCGCTTGGACGGGAGAGCCGTCGCGCAGGCGGACGTAGAGCGTCTTTGTCACGCGGGCCACGACATCCCCTTGTTCGTCGAGGATGGCGACCTCGTACGTCGGGCAGTGCGATTCGCCGGCGGCCGTCGCGCGGCGAATCTCCTCCACGTCTGCTTCCGAGATCCGGATAACTGCGCGGACGGTTCCGCGCCCCGGCTTCTTGAACTCGATGCCAGCGGACTTATCCCAGACCACATACTCTGACCCGAGCCGCTGCATGAACATCAACATGAGATGCGGATCCACCATCGAGTAGAGGCTGCCACCGAAGTGCGTTCCGACCGCGTTTCTGTTTCGCCAACGGAGCCTCATCGACACACGGAGTTCGCGCCATTGAGGGTCGATGTGAGTGACTCGAACGCCGGCTCCGAGGTACGGAGGGTAAAGATTCAAAAGCCACTGCAACCTGCGGGGAGTCCACTTCATCTCGCCTCGCCGAGCGCCATCTGTCGAATCCACGATTCTGCGGCAGATCAATGTGACGATGGCGCGCGCGGCGCGCGACAACCGCGACGCTCCGACGTTTGTCAATACTTTTGAGGTGGCACCGATGCGGGTGGAGGCTTGGAGGCTTGGTCGAACCCTCAGCTGCTTTGATCTTGGATCTCGCGTTCGGATTTGCCCAGGCAAAAGGAGGAGTTGGTGCACGAGCGTTGCGCTGCGGGGCCCCTCGTGGGGCTTGGATTCATGCTTGTTACGCTACTCGGCTGTGCCGACGGCGCTGGGGTCACGGACGGCGACCGGCTCCCCTGGGAGGGGGACTTTTCCCTGGGCCCCCATCCAGTCGGGTTTCGAACCGCGACCCTGAACCGCACAACTCCGGCGGGTCCGCGCGAGGTCGCTCTATCCGTGTGGTATCCAGCTGAGGCGGACTCGGGCGGCAGGGGCCTGCGCGTCGCGGATTATTTTCGGCTCGTCCTTTCGGAGGGGCAGCTCTCCGAAACGTCCGACCTCGCAGAGGAGCCGGCGTTCGTGGCTGCCATGACCGGAACCGCCGACGCTCTTTCGCCAGATCGGGCTCGCATCGGCCTGGACGCTCCCGTGCTGGCGCGGGCCGATGCGGCCCCGGGCCCTGGCCCGTATCCGATTGTCCTCTGGTCGAGCCGACACGCCACCGTTTTGGCACAGGCGCCCCTGGCCGAGGTGCTCGCGAGCCACGGGTTCATCGTGGCCACTGCATGGTCGTCCGACCCGCCGATTGCCTTCATCTGGGAGGAGCGGTCGACCGAGGAAAAGCTAGCGACGATCCAGACGCAAACGGAGGATCTGCAGCAAACTCTAGAGGAACTCCGTCGGGATCCGACCGCCGATGGCGACAACGTTCTCGTGCTCGCCTGGAGCTATGGAGGGCAGACGGCGGCGCGCCTACAAGAAAGAGAAGCGGGCGTACGAGGGATCGTGGCGATGGACGCGAACGTCGTCCCGGCACGACCCGAGGAGTCCCTGCAGCTGATGCATCCCCTGGTGTACCTGGTGGGGCGCGACACATCAGGTAGGGGGTTGGATCGGCTTCAGAGGCTGGACGAGCCGTGGGCCGCGCTCGGATTCACGGAGCTCGCGCATGGCAATTTCAACGCGCTCGAGGGCTACCTGCCGGCGGTACTTGGCACCGACACCGTGTACGCTTGGTCGCTCGGAGGACGGGTGGCCAAAGACGGCTATCGGGCACTGGTTCAAGTCGTTGCCTCAGCCGTCCGAGAGATGACCCGCGAGGTACCGCCGACCATGTCGGATATGGCCGCGCTGCTGGAGGACGCGGCGGCGGGCACGCCGATCGAGGTCCTGACGTCCTCCGACCGACTCGCACCGGAGGTGGGGCAGCGCAGGTAGCGAGCGAACGACTCAGCAGCAATCGTTTGCTAGGCCACAGAAAGCGCACTGATGGTGACGTAGTACCCGTCCGGATCACGGAGCGAGAACTCCTTCGTTCCCGTGTGCGGGTTGAGGTGGGGTTCCTCTTCTAGCCGTGTCACGAGAGCGCGTGCCCTTGGCAAAGCCCGATCGAAATCATCGACGCGAAAAAACAAGAGGAGGCCATTGCCTGGTGTGGAATGGTCGGGGCTCATCAAAGAGGGATGCTCGTGGGCCCCCCATTGGTGGAGACAAAGCAACACGGTTCCATCCGAATCGACGATTTGCCCAAAGTCATCATGGCCGGGACGTGTCTCCTGCTGACCGAACAGCGCCTGGTACCACGTGAAGCTGCTCGCCACATCGCCCACTCCGATGATCGTCCACGTACGCTTCATGAGTCAGGCTGCGCCCGCCGCCGTCTTCATGGGGACTCGGGGACAAACCATCGAGTGGTAGAACGTCACGGACTTCACGGCTTTGATGTCCAGGCCGGGCACTGACCTCTCGGAGAGTTGCACTAGGGAAGAGCGCCGGCGACCTGCCGAGCGGCAGCCAACAGAGGGTTGAGGTAGTCTCGAGCGGGCGATCCGAGGGGTTGGATGCTGATCGTCACGGAGTACGCCCCTTTTACGAATTGGGTGGAGACCGCTCCCGAAGACTCCACGTGGTGTCGCCCTCGATCTCCGATTGCAACCGGCGTATGTGGCGGAGCGATGGTGACCTGATCGTAGAGCTGGGCTGAACCGATCTGTATCGTGAGCATCGCGACCCCAGCATTGGAGTAGACACAGGCGTCGCGCTCCGTGTCGCCACCAGGATGTTCGGTGCCTGAGCCGATCAAGCTTGTGGCCGCGGCAAGATCCAACAGGTCACAGGCCCGGACGGTTGGACTCGAGGTCGCGGCGGCCGTCCCGGGGACCGCCTGGTCGGCTGGCGGTCCGGCACCGCAGGCCGCAAGGAAGAGGAACGAGATCGTCGTCGCGAGCGGGGTGCATGAAGCAGCCATCTGATCCCCCGTTTGGTTTGTGAGAGACATTGGAACCGCAAAACCAGCAGAAGCGAAGGCGTCGCCTCGCGATTCTGCTGCACGGTCCGCCCGCTAACAAGGGGCGCGAGCTGGGTGGCCGGCCCGCCCGCTAGGCAACACGTGTCAGCAGCGATCGCTTGTTGGACATCACGGCGAGATCGGACGCCACGCCGGCTTCTCATCGCGCCCTGCGTGAGTGACCAGCGGGCGCCGGTCACGGCCGTCCGAACGCATCGTCCAAAGGTCGAGTGGGTCGCCAGGCCCTCGGGCGAAGACGAGGCGCCTTCCGTCCGGGCTCGGGTCCGGTTGCCAATCAGGCTCCCCGTCGTTCGTCAGGTTGCGTAGCCCGCTGCCGTCGGGATCCATCACCATGATATCTGCCCCGTCGAAGCCTTCGCCTACTTGACCGTAGAAAAAGATTGCCGATCCGTCCGGGGCCCACCGAGGCGCAGAGTTGTGGCCCGCGAGGAACGTAATCTGGGATTCCTGACCGGTCGCCACGTCGATCCTGAACACTTGGAGGGTGGGCTCCTGCCCTCGGCCTGCGGAGGCGACGGCCCCGAAAACCAGACTCTCGCCGTCCGGGGCCCATGCGGGTACTTCTTCGTACCTCTCATTCTCCGTGATGCGTCGCACGTCGGAGCCCTCTGCGCTCATTACGTAGATCTCACCGGACTGCGCATCGCGCCGCGACACAAACGCGATCTGTGTGCCATCGGGAGACCAGCTCGGAGACCCATCGCGTGCCTCGTGGTGAGTCAGGCGAGACAGGGTGCCGTCTCCAACATCCATCACGTAGACCTCTTGGTTCCCGTCGCGATCCGAGGCGAACGCCAACGCTCCACCGTCCGGCGACCACGAGAAGCCGTAGTCCATCCCTGGGTGGGCGGTCAGATTGACGACCGAGTTCGAGTCAACGTCTAGCAGGAAAATATCGAAGTTGCCTTCCCGGTCCGACACGAATGCGACTTGGGAGCCACGCGCTCCTTCCTGGTCCCTCGCCGGCGCAGCACAGCCGGTCAGGCAAAGACCCGCGATTGCGACTATCGTCAGGGTTTTCCGCACGGTCCACCTGCAGGAGTGGTGTCTATCGTGTCTGCCATTCTGCCGCGACCATCGTAGGTGGGGCGAGCGAAGCGCGCGAGACTAGGCTTCCTTGAGCATGCCCACCGCCTTGAGGTCGGCTTCGACCCGGTCGAGCTCCTCCTCGGTCCACGCACCACGGACGATCGCTGGCCAATCCAACTCGCCGTAGAAACCCCTGAATTCAGCGACCCTTTGCCGTGCGATATCGATCCGGCCATCCCGCATCAAGGCACTTATCTCGACGACCGCTGCGACCAACATGCCCGGTGCGCCGGGCTGGGTATCAATCGCGCTTCGCGCGCTCCGCGCTGCCTCTTCGGCATTGCCAGCGTAGAGATTCGCCAAGGCCTCGAAGGTCCGGATTCGATCGTTCCGGGGGTCGTTGGGACTCAATCGGAACGCGATCGCGATTTGCTCCAACGCCTCTCCAACTCGGCCTTGCAGAGCCAAACCGAACCCGAGCTCGGCGTGCGCCTGGGCATGGCTCGGATTCAAACGGACGGCTTCGCGCAACTCATCCAGACCTTCGGAGAGCCGCCTGTGATGCAGCAGAAGGTGTCCGTACCAGATTCTGGCTTCCACGAGCGTAGGCGCCAACTGTACAGCCCGGCGCGAAATAGCGAGCGCCTCATCAAGAGCCGCGACGGCGGCGGCGTTTCCGAATTCGCGTGAGAGGTTGTTGCTCGCGTCGTGTCCAATCTCTGCTAAGCGTGCATGCGCAAGCGCGTAGTCCGGTTCACGATCCAGGGCGAGTTCGAGTAGACCGCGAGCCTCCATCTGCGACTCATACGTCCCCTCCAGAATCCGAGCCTGCGCCCGGAGTACCAACTCCCACACGGCCAGATCCTTCGGTAGCGCGCGAGTCGTCCGCCGCATCTCCCCTCTCGTGACCTCCGGGGCGATCGCCGTCACGATCTGTTCAGTGATGCGGTCTTGGAGCGCGAAGACATCACCGCGTTCTCCTTCAAATCGCTCCGCCCACATCTGCACGTCACGCTCGGCGTCCACGAGACGAGCGTTTACCCGGACGGCGTCACCGGCCAGCTGCACACTGCCCTCCAAGACGTATCGGACCCCAAGCTCCTTGGCTACGGTCGGCACATCGACCGTCTGATCACGGTATTGAAACGTCGATCCACGCGAGATGACCGGGAAGATCCCCCACCCCTGAAGACTGGTCAGGACCTCCTCTGCGATTCCATCGCCCAGATGCTGATTCGCTGCATCGGGAGAAATGTCCTGGAATGGCAAGACCGCGATGGCGCCCCGTTCACCGAAGCCCGCTACGCTCGGTGCAGGATCCATCTCATCTGAGGTGGTGACCGATCGCGTCGCCAACAAGAAGCCGAACGCGATCGATGCTCCGGCGATCCCGAGCCCAAGAGCGGCAATCACAACGCGTGGCGTGATGGTGGGGGAGTCCCCAGCGTTTCGCTCGAAGCGGACCTCAAGAAACCAAGCCGCGATCAGAGCGACGGGGAGGCCTACGATCGACCCGATGATCGTATGCCGGAGCACGGATACAGGGAGCGGAAAGGCTTCTGTGGCAAGGTCCACCGCACCGCAGACCGTGAGGGCACCAAGGACATAGGCGGCGCCAGTCTGCAGTACCTTCCTGCGCTGCAACTCCGAGTACAGGCTCAACGTCGGTTCTGGATAAAGAGGGTGTCCACGGGTTTGCCGGCCCTCCTAACGAATATGCGATTCTGCTGCGTACCTGGCGCTCTCACGCTAGCCGCCTAGCCCGACCCGTTCGACCAAGTCCAGGAACTCAGGATCTTCACGCAAGAAGTCAAAGTGCGGGTTCACCTTGATGCTGAGAAGGCTCCTTGCTCCAGCGCGTTCCCTGAACGCTTGCTCGAGTATCTCGAGAGTCGCGGACCTGTCTCCGACGCTAGCGAAGAGCTGTCCACCCACGTACAGGCCCGGTTGGAGTCGATCGAACAGTTCCCGGGGAAGCGTGCTCGAGCGCCCTGTCTCGCGAAAACCAGCCGCCGCGGTGGCGAACGCCGCGGCCAACTCTCTCGCCGCGATGGCATCCCGTCCGCGCGTAATGAACCAAGTCTGCAGCCCGGTCGCAGCTGCGTCGAAGCGACCGGCCCGTGTGTTTATGTCCCACACGAGTCGCTGGCTAGATTCATAATCAGGCTCGGAAGCCAGGACGGCCTCAGCCTCGCGAAGCGCGCCATCATAGTCACGAGCCTCCATCAAGATGAAAGCGAGGTTCGTTCTCATGAGCGACGACAGGGGATCGAGGGCTATTGCTCGCCGCGCTAACTGCAGGGCTTCGACCTGGCGACCACGCCATGACAGCACATGAGACTGCCAGTGGAGCGCGTTCACATTGGTTGGAGCCAACTCGAGAGCACGACCGATCAGGTCCTCTGCTCCCTGCCAGTCGTAGTGATGCGTCATTCGACCCCAGCCCAAAGCTGTGAGGGCATCGGGCTGTTCCGGGTCGATCTCCAGCGCACGTGCGGCGGCTTCTGCCGACCGGTCACGCGCCAGTTGGACGTCGGCCGTGGGGGAGTACTCCGGCAATACGAGGTGAACGTAGGCTAGGCCGGCCCACGCCGCGGCGTACTCAGGGTCAGCACGGACGGCTACTTCAAGGTGGTCGATCGCGGAGAGAAGGTCGGCCTCTGAGCGTCGATTCCACAACCGGAGTCCCCTCAGGTAGTGTTCATGCGCGATCGGATTGCGCGTGGAGGCTGACATGATCGAGGTGCCTCCAATTTCGCCCAGCTCGACTTCCAGTGCGTCAACCACAGCACGGGCCATCTCTTCTTGTGCGTCGAGAACGCTCGTCAACTCGGGCCGAAAATCGCGAGACCACGTACTGGTCTGACTCTCGATCTCGATGAGCTGAGCCCCAATTCGAGCCCGTGGCCCCTCGGTCCGCACGCTCCCAGAGAGGACGTGCGTTACCCCAAGCCGGTCCGCGATCTCGGAAAGTGGAGCGTCGCGAAGGGCGAAGGACGATTGGCGGGCGACCACGTGAAGGTTGGACACACGAGCCAAGCCTGCTAACACCTCTTCAGCAAAACCTTCACCAAGCCATTCCTGATCACCGGTCGAACTCATGTCTTTGAATGGAAGGACGGCAAGGGATACGCCAGAGGATGAAACAGCGTCCTCGGACCCCGGAGAGCCGAAGTTCCGACCTTGCGTGAGCCACGCGCCGATGGCGACGACCACGACCATCGCTCCTATTCCCACGGCATATGGCGACGATTTGGATAGGGTGTAGGACCGAGACGTACGCCTCATGCCCTCGGGCGTCAGGTCGTAGAGCCAAGCGAGGACCACCGCGACTGGGAAGCCGAGAAGCGCGATGATCAAGACGCTCGTGACCATCGATTCCGACCCCCCGAGTCGCGGAAGAACTAGGTCGGCGGCCTCGACGACGGCGAGCGCCGCAACGGAGTAGCCGACAGCTACCCGGTGTACGCGTCGGCGTTGTAGTTCCCTTAAGAACCGCCCGAAGCCGTTCAGACAATACCCGCGCTTGGTTAGGGCCCGCGCAGATGCGAACGGAAGCGGACCTGTTTCAATTTCCCCCTCAGTACACTACACGACCAGACGGATGTCGGCCAACAGGCGTTCAGTGGTCGGTGGGGTGATTCACCGCTGTCGAATACCACTCCAAGGGCATTACGGAGACGCGATTCTGCTACGGACCAATGTGACGAAAGGGCGCGTACCGCGCGACACTTGTAGCTGGCTCCGTCTGCAGCAACTTATTGTTGTGCCGCGCTGCACCGAAGTGAGACCTGCCGCGGCAGAAATGAGACCGGCTACTTGCCGGGGTCTAAAGCGTCAGCGTCATCCCGCCGTCCGGAGTCAGGGTCGTGCCGGTGACGTAGCTCGCATCATCGGAACACAGGAAGACGATCGTGGCAGCGATCTCCTCAGGTTGGGCCGCCCGTTTCTGGTGGACGCGACCC
>JAJCZV010000127.1 GCA_029262175.1 Gemmatimonadota bacterium | reverse complement strand
CGCGTGAGAAACTGACCCACAGCAGGGAGCCGAATTTGTCGTTGAAAATCACTGGCAGCGTCATAGAGATACTCGAGGAGCAATCGGGTACCGGGAAGAACGGAGCCTGGCGAAAGCAGGACTTCATCCTCGAAACGGAGGGCGAGTACGCCAACCCGATCTGCATCACGCAGTGGGGCGACAACATCGAGAAGTTCAACATCGAGCCGGGACAAAAACTGACGGCGCACATTGATCTGCGCAGCCGGGAATACAACGGTCGCTGGTACACCGACGTGAAGGCTTGGAAGGTCGAGCGAGACGCGGCCGTTGAAGGGCCCGCGGCTGCAGGAGCGTCGGGATCGGCCCAGGGGCCCGGAGCGCCGGGCGGTGAGTCGCCTCCATTGGCCGACGAAGAGATGGTGAGCGACGACGATCTCCCGTTCTAGAATCGGGAGATCGCGGGGCGTAGGGTCTTACCGAAACGCTACGCCTTGAACTGCACCAGGTTGTAGAGAAGGTCTCCCTGAAACACTACGCGACGCACGAGCAGTTCATGCACGACCCCGTCTATAGGGGAGCGGAGTTCTTCTAGCACGCTACCGTCCAGTCCGGTAACCCGCCCGATAAGTTGCCCCTCACGGAGAAGATCACCCTGATCGGCGAGGCCTTGGAACACACCGCCGGTGGTGGCGCGGACCTGATCGAACCCAACCGTGAATTCCCGCTGGCGGGGATGGACGACGGGCGCGCCATCGATCATGTCGAAGCGTTTCATGTTGTTGGTCACAGCGAGTATGTGAGAGTCGATGAACTCTTCCTCGGGTTGGGTTTTATAACCGAGGCCACACTGGGTGATGATGCTGGGGACGCCCGCTTGGGAGGCTTCGTAAATGAGACTTCTGGGACGTACGTCCCTGGCTTGAAAATATTCGAAACCGCAGGTGCGTGACATCTCTTCGCTGATACGGTTCACTTCTCCCGAGGCGTTGTTCGGGTGGATCGAATGAATGACGTGAGATTCGGCCAGGTCGCCGCCTCGAAGATCGATATGGTAGTCCGATCTCAGCACGAGTTCTTGGAAGAGATAGTGGGCGAGTACCTGCGTCGCTGAGCCATTTGGATCGCCGGGGAAAACGCTATTCAGGCTCTTTCCATCCATAGGGCTGACGCCGGCGGTCAAGCCGAACATCGGCGTCCGAAATCGAAACGCGTCCAAAGTCACGACGGGGATGATGATCAGGCGGCCCGATATGTCTTCGGGTTCAAAATCGCGATACATGCGCGATGCCGCTTCAACACCGGAGTACTCGGTGGCGAAGAGGCCGCCGGTAACGATCAACGTCGGTCCCTCTCGCCTGCCATTCACGACGCCAACGGGCATGTCGATACGGACCGCATCGTTGTCCATGATGTTGTGATAGTTGAATTGCTTCGAGCCGGGAGGGACATCAAAGGCCGCGAGGCGGACCTCTTGATCTGCGGTGTCGGGAGCTTGAGCGGCCGCGGCCACGCCACCGACTGCCAAGGCGCCCATCGCAGAGGTCGTACCCACGGCAAACTCGCGCCTGGTGAGTTTGTGATTAGCGACTGCCGGCCTCTTCATTGATTCGCTCCCGAGTGTATTACGGTTGGAAGTCCTCGCCCGAGGAACCATAATCCCAGTCCAGACGCGCCAGCTCAAGCGCGCGCCAACTTCACGGTGAGCCGAAGTCCACCCGTCATCCGCTGAGAAGCCCATGTCACTGCAGCCCACGATTCCCACCGTTGCGGTGATCGGTACCGGTGTGATCGGTCGCAGCTGGATTCGGGTATTCGCCCGCGCCGGTTGCCATACTCGCGTTTTCGACCCGGATCAGACGCAGCAATCCAAGGCCATCGAGTGGGCCGAGAGCACCGCGGCAGTGGACGAGCGACTTGGATTCCTGGCGGTCGGTGGAGCCGCGACCGAAAAGCAACGAATCGCACCATGCGCGTCCCTGTCGGAGGCCCTCGTGGGTGCGGGATGGGTGCAAGAGAGCGGCCCTGAAGCGCTCGAGACAAAGCAGCGCATCTACCGCGAACTCGACGCGGCGGCCGATGATGCCGCGATCCTCGCCAGCTCGACTTCCGCGCACGACATGACGACGATCGCGTCAGGGCTGTCCGGGGCGGACCGCTGCGTGGTGGCCCACCCGGTCAACCCGCCGCACGTCGTGCCCGTCGTGGAAGTTCTTGCCGGCCGGACCACGAGACCCGATGTGACCGAAAGGGCGTTGGCCTTTCTCGAAAGCGTGGGTCAAACGCCCGTCGAAATGCATCGATATGTGCCAGGCTTTCTCCTCAATCGTCTGCAGGCTGCGCTGATTCGGGAAGCGGTCTCGTTGATCGGATCTGATGTTGCCTCTGCCGCAGCCATCGACGCGGTCGTGCGCGACGGATTGGGGCTACGCTGGGCGCTCATGGGCCCCTTTGGAACCGGGCACACCAACGCGGATGGCGGGGCGGGAGAGTACTACCGGCGTTACGGTGACGCGTATCGCGCGTTGTGGGCCGATCTCGACGCGACTCCGGAGTTCAGCGACCGTGTCATCGAACGGATCCATTCGGGTACCGAGGCCATGTACGGACCCGATTCGGCCGCCGCGGTCGGCGAGTGGCGAGATCGGCTCGTGCGCGGCATACGGCGTCTCAAAGCGGACGACCCGGCGCCGACGCCCGAAACTGGCGGCGCCTGAGCGCTGGATTACCGCCCTTTGAAGACGGGAGGGCGCTTTTCGATAAAGGCCAGCGGTCCCTCGGCGTGGTCCTCTGACGTCAACATCTGCTCATAGATGGGAAAGCGCCCCGCTCGTACCGCTTCGAAGGCCTCTCTGAGAGGAAGGGCCTCGATCCCCTGGAGCACCTCCTTGAGGGCTCGGACGGAAAGCGGTGCCGCTTTCGCGAGTTGCTCGGCCACCTCACGCGCCTTCGACCGCACCTCGGTGGGTTCCACGACCCAGTTTATCAGACCCCACCGTCGTGCTTCCGTCGCGCTCATGTGGCGACCCGTGAGCAGCATCTCCATCGCCACGTTGTAGGGCAGCCTTCGCGGTAGCCGCTGCAGGCCGCCCGCATCGGCCAGGTTGCCGATCATGGTTTCCGGGAACCAGAACTCCGCCGCTTCGGACGCGACGATCAAGTCCGCGGCGAGCATCAGTTCGACGCCCCCGCCCACGGCCGAACCGTTTACCGCTGCGATGATCGGCTTGGTCAAACCCCAGTGCTCGGTCAGGCCGGCGAACCCGCCGACTCCGTAGTCCATTCGTTCGTGTTCGCCTTCGGTCGCGGCGGCGAGATCCCAGCCGGCCGAAAAGATGCGATCCCCCGCTCCCGTGATCACGGCGACGCGCAACTCATCATCTCGCTCGAAGTCCGCGAAGACTTCTCCCAGTTGTACGCTGATCTGCCGATCGATCGCGTTCACTTTTGGACGGTCAAGCGTGATCTCTAGGATACCGTTGTGGCGCTCGAGCCTGAGCTGGTCAGACATAGAGATTACGATCCTTTGGAATGGAGATCTCGAACGCTCACTCGACCGCGCCCCTGGGCGGGATCGCCGTAGTTGTAGGTGTGGCGCATGGCATGAGCAGTTGGTTCAACTCATCTTCAGGTGAGTCGTATCAGATATCACGTGCGCAGGGGTGAGGCTAGTGCGCCGGACGATTGTATCCGCGCGACGCACAGACGGTTTGACGGAGAGCGAATGTCAGAGCAATCTATGGTACGTGTCGTCAGCATCATTGGCGCCGGCACGATGGGTCGGCGTATCGCATATGGATGCGTCGTGCGTGGCGTCCGCTCGCAGCTGTTCGACGTATCGGAAGCGGCGGTCCAAGAGGCGATGGAAGCGGTAGGGAAGTTGGTGGAGGAAGTGCCCGTCACCCCTGCCGCCGACCCCGACGTAGCGATGTCACTCCTCCATGCCTGCTCGGACCTCGAGGCCAGCGTCACCGGAGCCGACTGGGTGATTGAAACGGTCCCGGAGAATCTCGAACTCAAGCGCACCGTGCTCGCGGACATCGGTGCCGCTGCCCCACGCGGAGCTCTCATTACTTCCAACACATCGTCGATACCGGGATCGTGGCTAGCGGACTCGACTGGCCGGCCCGGTCGATTCGTCAACATGAACTGGGGCACGCCGGAGCACTTGAAGGTCGAAGTCATGGGGCATGACGCGACGGCGCCCGAGACGATCGCAGCGGCCGAACGGTTTCTGCGTCAGATCGGTTTGGTGCCCATCGTGGCGCGCCGAGAGATCCAAGGGTACCCCACCAACCGGATTTGGCGAGCGATCAAGAAAGAGTCGCTTTACCTGATCGCCGGGGGATATCTAACGCCAGAAGACATCGACCGTGCATGGATGCTGGATTGGCACACCGACGTAGGGCCCTGCGGGCTCATGGATATCGTCGGACTCGACGTGATCCGAGATATCGAAACCGTCTACTACGAGGCGTCCGGCGACGCATCGGACAAGCCACCCCAGTTTCTCGATGAAATGGTGACGCGCGGAGAACGGGGGGTAAAATCAGGGAAGGGGTTCTATGACTACCCGTCGCCGGCCTACCAGGCCGAGGGTTGGTTGACCGAAGGTTCAGGAGAAGCGTTCCTTCCACTGCGGGAACCCTAGACCCCCTAGGGGCGGCCGCTCCTCCGCCGAGAAGTACCCCTCGAGGGCAGCCAAGTCCGACTCGATCTCGGCCGGCCGATCCATGCGATTCTGCTCTTCATACACGCGTGCAGCTCGGCTCAACGCGACCGCGTCGCCGAAAGTTGGAATTGGTTTGCCAGAGTCTCACCTACGAGACGCTGACCATCCGCGGAGAGCACCAACGTGTCCACGAGGCCCGTCTCGATCCACGATAGCGTGAAGTGCACCGGCTCGCGGTCCTGACAAGTCCACGTGCCATTGACCGATGGGAGCGCATCGGAGGCAACGCGGTACCAGTGGTGTAGACCGTCTGCGGTAAACGCCACCACGCCTCCCGTCGACAGCCAATCCCAGCGACCGACGATCTGCTCACACCCCCGCACGGCCGAACCGCCCGAAGTCGGCGAAATGTCGGGCCCTCGACCCAAGAACTGGAGGACGCCAAACACACCGGTGAGTAGCGCGAGGAACAGTGTCAGGCCGACGACGAATGGGTGGTCTCCCCAGTTCCGCCATCCAGTCACTCGGACGGAGACGGGTTCGGGCTCTTTGGAGAGCCGCTCGGTCTCTTCGGAGTCCGGCTTCGTCTCTTCGGAGCCTTTTGTGGGCTCTTCGGGGCCCTGTGTAGAGTCCATTCACGGTCCTCGCGGTGCCGAGCAAGCCGCTGCGCGCAGTCACAATGATGTTGTGGGGCATCGGACCGAGCAAGCCGTGTCCGACCTCACCGTCGACGTGCTGCATTCTTGCGTGCCGCGAGCGCGACTCCCCATCCTGATCTTGCCGTGGCCGCGCACGCCTTAAAGGGGAGCTCCGATGAAAGCACACCATCCGTCCGCCAGTTCCGAGACCGTCCCCCGTGAGGGCATGACCCGTCGAGCCCTCGTCGGGCAATTGGGTCTCGTTACGCTCGGCATAGCGGCGACGCCGGTGAAAGGCTTCCCCTCCACTTGGTTCGAGCAGGAGGCGATCGTCCCCTTCACGGATATTCCCGACGCGTTCACCGGTCTTCGCGGAATGGAGACCGAGGAGTTCGCGGGTCAGAATCTTGGCGCTCAGGATCTGCGCAAGCTGAGCGAGTGGATCACGCCCGTGGAGGACTTCTTCTCGGTGGCCCACTACGGCTACGACCAATTGGACGCCGCGTCCTATCAACTTCGACTCACCGGGCTGGTGCAGAGGTCCCTCAGCCTGTCGCTCGACCAAATCAAAGCCCGACCGCGCGTCGAGCGCACAACGGTATTCGAGTGCGGAGGGAACGGGCGCGGCCGGTTTCACGGAATGGTTGGGAACGCCACCTGGGCCGGCACGGAGCTGATCCCGCTGCTCGAGGAATCGCGCCTCGCAGAGGACGGAAAAGAGATCCACTTTTGGGCCGCGGACTCGGGAACGGAAGAGATCCGGGGCAACGAATACGAGCAGAACTTCGCCCGATCGATGTCGATCGAGCAGATCAGAGAGACGAATCCGATCCTCGCATACGAAATGAACGGGAGCCCTCTGACGGTCGTTCACGGTTTTCCGGTTCGGTTGATCGTCCCGGGTTGGTACGGCGTCGCTCAGGTGAAATGGCTCAACAAAATCGACGTGAGCGCGGACCGTCTAATGACCCGCTTCATGGCGAAGGACTACGTCACGCTCATGGGCCATGAGGTCGAGGGAAAAACCGAATGGGTAGAGACGTCGGTCACGCGGCAGCGGCCCAAGTCGGCCATCGCGCGGGTTACCCGTACAGGCGATCGATTCAAGATCTTCGGCGCCGCATGGAACGATGGAACCCCGCTCGACCGAGTCGAAGTGAAAGTCGATGACGGCGCTTGGACGTCGGCTGCCCTCGACCGACCGAGTGATCCTCATAGCTGGACGTTCTTCACGCACGAGATTCCTGCGTTGCCGGCCGGAGAGCACACGTTGGTCTCGCGCGCTACCGACGCGGTAGGCCGCACGCAGCCGGACCATCTCGATATGAAGAAGACCCGCTGGGAGAACAACGAACTCTTTGAGCGGACGATCTTGGCGTAGCGTCCCGATGCGTGCTCGAAGCGGTTCTTGAAAGCGCTTCGGTCGACCTCAACCAAACACCCGGGGATTGGAGCGGCATGCAGATTCTCGGGCTGTCACAGATCAAGGGGTTGATCGACGTGCCCGAGTTGTTCGCACAACTCGAAGAAGGCTATGCCCTCTATTCCGAGGGCAAGGTCGAGGTGCCGCCCGTCGGCTTCCTCCACTTCGAAGATCCGCCAGGCGACGTGCACCTCAAGTACGGCTACATCAAGGGCGACGCCGTCTACGTGATCAAAGTCGCATCGGGGTTCCGCAGCGCCGAGCTGGGAATCACTGCCAGCGATGGACTGCTGTTGGTCTTCAGCCAACAGACGGGAGAGCTGAAGAGCATTCTTCTAGATGAGTGTTATCTCACCGATGTCCGCACGGCGGTCGGTGGTGGGGTGGCTGCCAAGCATCTGGCTCCGCGCGAGGTGACCGGGATCGGCATCGTCGGCACCGGTGTCCAGGCGAGAATGCAACTCGAGATGCTGCCGCATGCGGTGGACTGCGACCGCGTGGTCATCTGGGGAAGAAACCAGGCGCGCGTCGATGCATTGATCGCCGGGATCACGGAAGATGCGACGTTCTGGCCCACGGCGTTCGATCTCCGCGGGACCACCGACATGGACGATCTGACCTCCAACTGCAACCTGATCGTCACCACGACCGCAGCGAAAGCGCCCCTGATTCATGCCGATCAGGTGCAACGGGGGACGCACATCACCGCCATGGGCTCCGACGATGACGGCAAGCAGGAACTCGATCCACGACTGCTGCAGAAGGCGGATCTCGTCGTGGCCGACAGCAGATCGCAGTGTCTGCACCCCGGAGAAATCTCCTATGCCGTCAAACAAGGGTTCATCAAAGAGAAGGATGTCCTCGAGCTCGGTGAAGTGATCCGTGACCCGACGCTGGCAAGGACGAGCGAGGAGCAAGTCACCGTGGTCGATCTGACCGGAGTGGCCGTGCAGGATATTCAGATCGCCAAAATGGTGAGCCGTCGCGCGGGCTCCGCGACTTCCATCTGATGGTGCCCGGAACGCGTGTCGGTCTGCTCGGATTGGGCGCGTATCTGCCCGAGCGGGTGATGGAGAACGATGAATGGACCGCACTCGTCGACACCTCCGATGAGTGGATCAGAAAACGCACCGGCATCCAGAGGCGTCGAATCGCGGCGGACGATGAGAGCACCGTGGACATGGCTGCCGCCGCGGCGCTTGGTGCGTTGGAGGACAGCGGCCTCACGGCACGCGATCTCGATGAGATCATCGTGGCCACGGATACCCCCGAAGTGTTCATTCCCGACACCGCGGCGTTTCTTCAAGCGCGGCTAGGCGCACCGGAGGTCCCTGCCTACGACTTGGGCAGCAGTGGATGCGCCGGCTTCGTGCTGGCCCTCGATGTGGCGCGAGCGAGGGCGCTGAGCGGGGACCGCAAAGTGCTGGTCGTGGGTGTCGAATTGCTCTCACGGCTCATGAACTGGGAGGACCGCAACACATGCGTGCTCTTCGGTGATGCAGCCGGGGCCGCGGTGGTGGGACGGGGTGAGAACGCCGTCGAGATCTTGTCTGCCCGGGCCGGGACCGACGGCACGCGAAGCGATATTCTGGGCCTCGAGGTCGGAGGCACTCGAGCGCCGTTCTCTTTGGATCGGGCACGGCGGGGGGAGCACAAAAACATCGTCATGGACGGACGCGCCGTCTTTCGTGAAGCGGTCGAACGAATGGCGTCCTGCTCTACCCAGGTCCTGGACGACGTGGGCGTGACGGTTCAAGACCTCGCTCTCATCGTGCCGCACCAAGCGAATCTGCGCATCCTCGAAGCGGTACGTGATCGCCTGGGCGCGACCCCCGAGCAGCTCTACGTCAACGTGCAGGAGTATGGCAACACCGGGTCCGCGTCCGTCCCGGTCGCGCTCTGGGAGGCCCGTGAAACCGGACGGATCAAGACGGGGGACCTCGTTTTGTTGACCGCGTTCGGGGCAGGCTTCCACTGGAGTTCGATGCTGCTGCGCTTCTGACGACGAGGAGCGAAGGACCGGCCCGCCGGAGCGCTCTCGAGACCGCGATGCGATGCGCGCACGAACGCGTGGTGGCGGGCCCATCACGATTAGGGTGAATTGCCGTCGTCCGAGAGCGCCTCGACAGTGGGTTCTAGACCTGCCATTTTGCCATTCCCTCTTGCCGGCGGTCGTCAAATGAAGCGGAACCGAAGAACCCTTCAAGTCGTGGTTCGTGGCCTGTTCGTCGCGGCTCTCGGCTTCGGCCTCGCGACACCGACGTATGGAGTCCAGGAGGCCGAGGAGCCCGCGCGCACCGACTACCTCACCTTTGCGCAGGGGGCGGTCCCGCTTTCGATCGGGGGGCCAGGCGCGACCATGGGCCCGGACGCGGAAACACAGGTGTTTTGGATCGACGGTGACCCGACTCCGCGCGTGTTGGTCACGACCGAAGACATGGAGGTCTATACCGAATTTACGTATGAACTGCCGGCACTCACGACGTTCGATCGGTTCGCCGTACCCGAGGTGACCGAGGTACCCGGACCGAGTGCGACGTTCACTCGGTATGTCGAGGTCTTGGGGTCGGCGGTGGGACCGGACGACGGCTATGTCACGCTCGCATCGGGCACGCTGGAGACGCATCCCCGACGTGGCCAAGTCACCGAGCTCACCGTCGCTTCTACGCCGGCCGTGCGCTGGGTCAAGCTGAAGCTTCAGGGAGGGATCGTGATTCTGGAGGAGCGGATGGGGTTCGAGTTCAGCGAAATCATCGGCAACGGAACGCAGGAAACTCCGCCCCTCGCCGAACACTTCAGCGGCGCCTGGGACTCTCGATTCGTAAAGCTGGAACTCGTACAAGATGGGCCGCTCGTTGCGGGTTGCTACGACACGCAGGGACTGCTTGAAGGAACCGTGACCGGCAACACTTTGACGGCCAGGGGCGTGGATCAAGGCGGTGCTCAGACCATCAGCTTGTTTATCTTGAGTGTGCTTGCCGACCAATCGATCACGGGTGTGCGCTCGACCAACGGGGGACCGTTTCGTCTCTATACGGGACCGGCGGTCGAAGATGTACCGAGACTCGACTGTCGACAGTCACCGCCGCCTCCCCTGACATGTGGATCGGTGATCCACGGCATCAACTTCGCGTTTGATTCGGCGGCGATTCTCGAGGATTCCGAGCCGGTACTCGCCGATCTCCACGAGGGGCTCGCCGCCGACCCCGCGGCTGCGATCGAGATCCGCGGGCACACGTCGAGCGAGGGTTCCGATGCCTACAATCTCCGGCTCTCCGAGCAACGCGCCCAGTCCGTCGTCGCCGATCTCGTGGCGCGCGGGCTCGCGGCCGACCGAGTGAACGCGGTCGGCGTCGGTGAGGCAGAGCCGATCGCGAGCAACAACGATGAGGCCGGGCGCGCGCTCAATCGCCGCGTCGAGGTGGCCTGCCAAGACGCGCAGGGTGCGGTTCGGCCGGCCCGTCCATGAAGAGACGAGACTTCTTGGCCTCCGCGGCCGCGGCTGGATTGGGACTGGGTACGCGTCCACGAATCGCCCTCGGCGAGCGCACAACAGGTCGCCGGCTGATTGCGCGCCAGATCTTGATCGCCGGTGGCGGCTTTGGTACCACCTTCATTCGTTACATGGCCGAGCTCACGGGCAAGCCGTTTCCACGGCTTTGTTATCTCCCGACGGCGTCGGCCGACCGCGAGTCGGGGATCATTCGTTGGTATGAGAACTGCGCGCCACTCAACGTCTATCCGCTCGTGCAACCGAGTTTCATCAGCAGTTACCGGATGGCTCAGAGTTGGGAGGACGTCCTTCTCTCGATGGACGGCATCGTCGTGTCCGGCGGCAACACGCTGAATCAACAAGCCATCTGGAACGTCCAAGGCATCGACGAAGTGCTGAGGGAGGCCTGGGAGCGAGGAATCGTCTTGGGTGGGGCCAGTGCCGGCTCGTTGTGTTGGTTCGAGGAAGGCACAACGGATTCGCGACCGCAGGAGGTGACCAAGATCGAAGGCCTCGGGTTCCTACAAGGAAGTCATTCGCCGCACTATGACGCGGAGGCGGTGCGCAGACCTACGTATCATCGGTTGATTCGGTCGGGCGAACTAAAGCCGGGCTACGCCTGTGACAATGATGCGGGCATCTATTTCGTCGACAACGAAGTGCGTCGAGTCGTCAAGACTCGAGAAGACGCCCGCGTCTACTACGTTGCGCTAGAGGCGGGCGAGGTCGTCGAGACCGAACTGCCCGCCGAGATGATCCGCTAACCGCACATCACAAGGCTACATATGCGCTTCGAGGCTCGCCTTTTCCGCCTACGCCCGCTCCCCGTGGCCATGTTCCACCTCCTTCTCGTGGGTTGCGGCGCCGCCCGGGATTCCGGTGAGGCTCTCGAGACGCGTGCGGAGCGCACGGACTACATCGAGACCAGCTCTTACGCAGACGTCGTCGCTTTCATGGAGAGCGTGGCGGACCGACACCCGGCCATCCATTTCACCACTTTCGGCCATACCAGCGAAGCTCGCTCTCTACCACTCGCGGTGGTTGCTGCCAACATCGACCCGGACCCGGCCGCCATTCGCGCGTCCGGCCGGACCGTCATCTATCTGCAGGGCAACATCCACGGCGGTGAGGTGCCGGGGAAGGAGGCCCTCCAGATGCTGCTGCGTGAAATCGCTGGCGGAGAGCACGACGATTGGCTCGACGACTTGGTCCTACTTGTCGCGCCGATCTATAACGCGGATGGAAACGAGCGGGTGACGCTTACGAATCGCGGGCGTCAGCATGGGCCCCTCGGGGGCATGGGGCAGCGGCCGAACGCCCAGGGTCTCGATCTCAATCGCGACCACATGAAGCTCGACTCACCGGAGGCTCGGTCGGTGGCTCGTCTGTTCAACGAGTACGACCCTCACGTGGCGGTCGATCTACATACGACGAACGGCACGCGTCACGCCTACCACCTCACCTATTCGCCTCCCCTCAACCCGAATACCCCCGCCTCGATCGACGCACTGCTTCGGGAGGAACTCTTACCTCACGTGACGAACGAGATCAGAAGTAAGCACGGGTGGGAGTTCTACCACTACGGAAACGCCTTCGCGCCAGACGGCGAGGAGCGCGGATGGTTCACGTTTGATCATCGCCCTCGGTTCAACAACAACTACATCGGGCTCCGAAACCGGATCGCGATTCTCGGAGAGGCCTATTCGTACGCAACCTTCGAGGATCGCGTCTTGGCGACGCTGTGGTTCGTGCATGAAATCGTCGACTACGTGGCGGATGATCCGGTACGGATCCGAACGATGGTCCAAGAGGCCGACGCCTCGAGTGTGGTTGGCGAGTCTATGGCGGTTCGGTCCACCCCCCACCGTTCAGATCAGCCCGTGGACATCCTCATGGGTGAGGTGGATGAAGAGACACACCCCCTTACGGGCCAGACGATCCTGAGGCGCCGCGATGTCCAGACGGTAGAACGCATGGCTGAGTACATCGGCTTCGAAGCCACAGAATCCGAGAGGGCGCCGGCTGCTTACGTCGTACCAGCGGCCCTCACGGACGTTGCGATCCGTCTACGCGCGCACGGCGTGCAGGTCGAGGCGCTGGGAGATGGCTCGATCGAAGGAGAGGTCTTCCGGATCGATCGGGTGGAGACGGCCGAGCGTGCGTTCCAGGGTCACGACGAGCAGACGTTGTCGGGGGCTTATGAGGCGGCGACCATCGCGACCCGGGCCGGGGACCTGTTGGTGCGTCTCGATCAGCCCCTTGGGCGCCTTGCCTTCTATCTGCTCGAACCGCGTTCCGACGATGGGTTCGCGAACTGGGGTCTTCTAGCGGAACAGGTATCCGACGGCGGGCACTACCCGATCTCGCGAACGCATTCGGCCCCCTGACCCACGCGCCGCCCTTCGGTCCATCGCCTGTTTTGGGTGGCCGTTCAACGACGGGCGTTGGCCGAGATGGCTTCGGACATGAAAAGAGCGAGTCCGTCACCGGCCTTGTCGATGTTCTTGGTGAACCGCGGGTCGCTTACATACATCTGTCCAAGGGCCGCGTGCATCTTTACCGGGCAGTCGTAGAACCACTTGCTGATGTGCGCGCGGTGTCTCTCGGCCGCGTCCATGGCCCCTGCTGAAGATGGATCGGCTCCGGCCGCCATCAAATCTAGAAACGCTTGGTCGATCTCGCGGGCCTCCGCCTTCAACTTCACCCAGTCCTGTTTGGTATAGCCGCGTGTCCGACGCGCCGATTGTGCGTAGCTGTCCGTCTGACCCCAGCGCTCTTCGGCTTCTTCTTCGTGTTGGGAGGGATCGAATCCGTCGAATACTTCAAGCATTTCTTCTTTTGATAGTTTCATTCCAGTTCGCCTCGCTTCCAGGGCCGCGTCGATCGCATCGATCATGGTGAGAAGTCGATCGGCGCGCGTGTGGAGTAGCTCGCGCTGTCCAATCAGGGCGGAGCCGCGTTCATAGTCGGGACGTGAGAGAATGTCCCGGATTTTCTCGAGCCCAAACCCGAGCTCGCGAAAGAACAAGACCTCTTGCAGACGCTCGATGTCGGCGTGGCTATAGAGCCGGTAGCCCGCCCGCGATCGTTCCGCGGGTTTGACAAGACCGATCTCGTCGTAGTGGTGCAGCGTTCTGATCGTAAGACCAGAGATCTCTGCTACCGTGCCCACTGTCATGAGCGCGTCTGTTGTCGTCATGCGCAACACCATACAGCCTGACGGAACGTGAGGGTCAAGCCCGCCGGTCCGCGATCGATTCCTGACGAGGTTATGAGGTCTGACTAGGGCCGCATCCGCCAAAAGTGGGCGCTGTATGCGAATACCGTGAAGGCGATCCGGTCGCCGACGGGTGAGTAGGCCGGCTGCGTCTTGTTGGACGGGTCGAAGGTGAGCTGCTCAGCGCGGCCCCCGCCGACCGGTACGCGGAAAATCTGATAGAAGCCGTCGGGCGCGCGATCGATGTATGCGGTCCACCGACCATCGGGTGATACGCCGATCCCCGAATGCACTTGGTCAGATGAAAACGTGTGAAAACGCATGGGCGAGCCACCCGTGCGCGGCACGGACCAAAGGCTCTTCACCCCGATACCGCCTACAGCCTCGAACACGATCGTTTCGCCATCATCGCCCCACTCTCCCTGCACGATGTCCTGATCGAAGCCGAGCAGCTCGATCCGTGTCTGGGGCACGGTAGTGTCTCCGCTCTCTTGGTCGATGCCAATGAGAAAGAGATGCGCGCGACGACCGCCGGTCTCGTCTCGTCGGTAGCTCGGAAAGAGGATCCATCGACCGTCCGCGGACCAGCGCGGCCAACCGGTCTCGCTACCGTCATGGCTGATCATCCGAGGCTCGCCGTTTCCATCCGCCGGCACGAGCCAGACGTCGTCGGACTCCTCGTGCGTGTGATATGCGATCCAGCGACCATTGGGGGACCACTGCATCGACTGATCCTCCGAGAAGGACTGCCGAATGATCCGGTCGGGCTCCTGACGCGGCGTGTCGACGTCGCTCGATACGACTCCGAGGTGCTGCGCGATGTCGGGGTAGTGAAAGTCATCCGTCACGTGGCGCCAGTCGCCGAACGTGAAGGCGACCTCCGTTCCGTCCCAGCTCCAGCTCGGGGTCTCCGACTGAAAGTCGGTGAGCGGTGTCGACGCACCGCCGCTCGCGGGAACGGTCGCGAGGAAGGTGCGGTAGTCCTGGCTCTTTAGGACGACGGAGCCGTCCGCGCCGACGGATGGCGCATAGGCGTCGCGAGCAAAGGCGCTGAGCCGGCGCGGCCGCTGTCCTGCGACGGAGCGCTCCCAAAGATCGAGAAAGCCGCTCTCCCCGGGACTCCCGTAGTAGATCGATTCGCCGTCCGCCGAGAAGGCGACGGTGCCGTACGCTTCTTGGTCGGAGAACAGGGGTTCCGAATCTTCGCAGGGAAGACGCAAGAGCTGCTGGTCTCGTTCGAACGACAGACACGCCAATCGGTCATCGAGAGACCACGCAGGGAAGGTGAGCCGTGCTCCGGTCGCACGCGCTTCGGCACCCTCGCCCCGGGCATCCACGACCCACACCGTGGACTGGCCCCCTGAGCGGGCGACGCCTGCCACGTGCGATCCGTCGGAGGACCACGCCAACATGTCGAGAGTGCCGAGGTCTGGTTCTGTCCTGCGATCCGGCCACAGCGGCGTGCGACTCGAATCGATGCGGTCGTATAACCACCACTCCTGCCGACTGCGATCGAAGACGCGTTCGCGCACGGCAAGCGTCCGATTATCCGGTAGCCACGTGAGGTAGCGAATCGATCGGGTGCCTGGGCCGACCACCCGAACGGCGCCACCACCCACCGGCATGATGTGCACGCGTTCTCTCTCGACATAAGCGAGCCAGCGCCCATCGGGAGAGACGCCTCCCAGGGGGTCTCGATAGGCGACGGGCCCGACCTGCTGAGCGGTCGCTAGGAAGTCGAGCGGGGCAGCGAGATCCGATTCGCGATCTCGAGTCGCGCACCCTGCACTCGTGAACGCGGCGAGCACGATCCAGTGCGGCGTACAGAGGTAAATGGTTCGTGCTTTGATTCGAACCTCCTAAAGCGCGCGCCTCGATTGGATCTTCCCTCGCTCCTCCTGACGCGGCGCGGGGAAACTACCAGACGCCGGCCAAGTACGAAGCCCCGCCGAGACGATCCATCTGCTGGAGAATCTCTCGTGTTCGTCTCTGCACGTACTCGGAGGGCCGCGCGACCGACATTCGCTTCGGGCTCGGGAGTACGGCGGCCAACCGCGCCGCCTCGGCGCGTGTGAGCTGAGCCGGAGATTTACCGAAGTACCGACGGGCCGCCTCTCCCACACCAAATACGCCCGGTCCGAACTCGGCCACGTTGAGGTAGATCTCGAGGATTCGTCGCTTTGGCCACAGCGTCTCGATCAACACCGTCAGCCCCGCCTCGATCCCCTTTCGGAAGTACCCCCCACCCGGCCACAGGAAGAGGTTCTTTGCGACCTGCTGGCTGATCGTGCTGGCACCCCGCCCGCTTCCGTCGGCCAAGGCATCGCGGATCTGCTTGCGATCGAACCCGTGGTGCGCGGGGAAGAGTTGATCTTCTGACGCGACCACGGCAATCGCGACGTGCGCCGAGATCTCGCGCCGAGACGTCCAGCTGTGTGCGACCGGATCCTCGCCAAAGGCGCGTTCGCGCAGGATGAACGCCGTCGTCACGGGCGGGATCCAGCGGAGAACGGCCACGGAGATGACCACCATGAGTCCGAGGGTGACAAGCGTACGAGCGAGCATCGAGGCGAGCCGACGATGCCAGCGGCGGCTCGGCCCATCAACGCTGGGGCCGCGGAATAACCAGCGGCCGAAACTCCGCACGACGGAAGGCCTGCTCCTGCGGCGGCTACCGGCGGGCCGCGCTCGTTTGCCGGCCCAGCTCACGTTCCACAATAGGTCTTGTATGGCCCGAAGTCTTCCGGAGCCCCTCCTTCATACTCCTCCAGATCCGCGCGACGCTCGAAGGGCCGCTCCAAGGCCCCCAACAACCGCTCGAACGGTTCGAGGTCGGAGGTGTCGGAGGCCGCCTGCAGCGCCTCTTCAACCTTGTGGTTGCGAGGGACGTACACCGGGTTCACCCGATCCATCGCATCGGCAGAGGCCTCGCGATCTCGTGGGTCCCGCTCGAGCCGGGTCATCCAGCGCGCGAGCCAAGGATCCAGGGCGGCCGGGGCGTCAAGCAGGGCCTGCGTCGCCCGCCCTTCGCCGCGGAGGCGGTCCGCCAAGCCCCGAAACAACAGCGTGAAATCCACCGAGTGCTGTGCCATGACGTCGTGCAGATCGTTGACGAGATCGAGATCGCCATCTTCGCCCCGGCTCAATCCGAGTTTGCGCCGCATCATGCCGAGCCAGAAGGCCTCGTAGATCGCTGGGAAGGCTTCGATCTCGCCGGTAGCCAGTCGGACCGCTTCGTCGTCGTCTTCCGCGTCGAACAGGGGCAATAGGGTTTCGGCCAAGCGTGCGAGATTCCACTGGGCGATCGCGGGTTGATTGCCATACGCGTACCGACCTTGGTGGTCGATCGAGCTAAAGACGGCCATCGGATCGTACTCGTCGATGAACGCGCAGGGCCCATAATCCAGCGTCTCGCCGGAAATGGTCATGTTGTCCGTATTCATGACCCCGTGGACGAAGCCGACCGACAACCATTGGGCTACCAGCGCCGCCTGTCGGCTGCTCACCCCGCGCAGGAGACCGAGGTAACGATCGTCTGCCGCCGCGAGCTCGGGGTAGTGCCGCTCGATCGCATAGTCGGCGAGCTGGCGGACCTTGTCGGTCTCGCCGCGAGCCGCGAAGAACTCGAACGTGCCCACCCGCAGATGGCTGGCGGCCACTCGAGCGAGCACCGCGCCCGGCTGAGGGCCTTCGCGCATCACCTCTTGGCCGGTGGTGACGGCCGCCAACGCGCGCGACGTGGGAATGCCCAGCGCGTGCATCGCCTCGCCCATCAAGTACTCACGTAGGACCGGTCCCAGCACGGCTTTGCCATCTCCACCACGGGAGAACGGCGTGCGACCCGATCCCTTGAGCTGAAGGTCTCGGCGAGCTCCGTGACGGTCGATCAGTTCGCCGATCAAAAGCGCCCGACCATCTCCGAGTCGGGGCGAAAAGCCGCCGAACTGATGCCCGGCATAGACCTGGGCCAGCGGTGAGGCCCCGTCGGGAGCCTCGCTACCGGCGAAGAATGCGGCGCCTGCGGGGCTCGCCAGCTGTTCCGGGTCCAAGCGTAGCTCTAGGGCAAGATCGCGGTTGAACTGGACGATCTTGGGTTCGGGGGCGACGTCACCCTGCCACGGTACGTAGAACCCCTCGAGTTCGGTCGCATAGCTGTTTTCGAACGCGAAGAGGTCGTCTGCCAGCCTTCCCATCACGACGTGGGTCGCGTCATCGTCGATTAGCGCACCTTCCGTGCGGTCTGATCTCTGCCGCCCTGGTGCAGAATCATGCCGGCTACGGCGCCGGAATCATCCTTGGTAAACGTCAGCTGAGCGTTCACTACCTTCAGGAAGAACTTCACCTCTGACTCCGCGAATATCGGAAACTTGCCCTGTCCCGCCGGCTCCGCGAACAACGCACCATCTTCCAGCGTGATCGCGATGGCCATATCGGGCAGCTCGTACTCGCCGACGTACGTCTCGAGGACACTCGCGGCCACCGCGACTTCGGTTCGTTCGACTGGCGGTGCGTAGCCGCGAGGTGCCGGCTCCGCGACGGAGTCCCACTCGTAGGCGGCCTGAATGCGGCGACTGATCTCGGACATCACGGGTCCGCCCTGGTCGGCGTTGGTCATGATCGCCAGGCCGTAGCCCTTGACCTTGTGAGCGAGCAGGATGCAGCGGAAGCCCCAGTTGCCTCCACCGTGGCTGAAGTACCAGCCTTCGCCGATCTGAGCGATCTGGAACCCGACCGCGAATCCTCCCACGCCGACCGGAGACAACATCTCCTGCACCATGGAGCGCGAGACGACACGGTTGGACTCGCCGGTCGCGGACTTCTGCACTTCGATCGCGAAGCGCGCGAGGTCGGTGGCGGTGGTCCATAGACCTGCGGCCGCCTGCTCCGGGTAGACGTGCCACTTCGAGCCTTGCGAGCGACCCTCGTCATCGTGGGCCCGGGCCGCGTTACGATCGTTTGTCGAGGAGATCGGCTGCTCGAAAGAGCTGCGCGTCATCCCGATCGGTCGCAGAACGTCGTCGCGCATGATGTCGGCGAAGGGTCGCCGGCGCGCATCGCTCAGGGCCAATTGCATGAGGGTGATGCCGCCACCGGAGTACTCTGCCAGCGTCATCGGGGCGCGCTCCATGAAGATCGGACCCACGTTGGACAGCTCGTGACCTTCGAGGATCTGGACCACCGTCGGGATGGGATCGGACGGATCGTACCCCGGGAAACCGAACCCGTCGCCGAGACCCGACGTGTGACTATGCAGCGTTCGGGGGGTTACGGGTCGGTCGGCCGTAAACTCACCTCCGTCGAGCGTCCACGACGTAAGGATGTCGTTGATGTCGTCGTCCAGCCCAAACAAGCCCTCTTGTACCGCGCGCAGCACGGCCATCGCGGTTACCGGTTTACTGATCGACGCGGCTTGGAACATCGTCTCTGTATCCACCGGTGCGGCAGTCTCGACATCCGCGACGCCATATCCCTTGGCCCAGTGCACATCGAAATCACGGATCACGGCGACCGACACGCCCGGAACCCCGAGCTCCAGCATCAACGCTTCGATCGTCTTGTCCCCGAGCCCGTTTGGGCCGGCCGACTCCTGAGCGCCTTCGATCGCGGCCATGTAGCCGGCTGCGGTTCCGTCCTGAGCCAAGGACGACGCAGGGAATGTGAGGCCCACCAGGCAGAGGGCCAGTGTCGAGCGAATGCTCACGCTTCCATCCTCTTGCTAAAGTCCGATTCCGTTTGGGAGCCGCCAGGGGCCACGAGCAGAGGTAGGACCGCACGCGGGGAGCCGCAACCAGACCCGTCCGAGGGTGGATGTGGGCGCGTAATCTCCGCATACTGCGGTGCCCGTCCGAGCGCGGGTTGGCGTTCGCCTCTTGGTCGACCGTCGAAGCTTCGAATCCGAAGGGGTGGAGTCTTTCTGACAAATCTTGTCGACACGCACGTGCACCTCTACGAATGCTTCGACTTGTCGGCACTGTTCGAAGCCGGCCACCGGAACCTGCGCGCCATCTCCGCGGGTGGGAGCTCTCGAGACGACGATCGCTATGTTCTGATGCTCGCCGAGTCGGGCGGCGACGATCGATTCAGTGACGTAGCGTCGGCCGCGGACACCCGGGACGGCGCGTTGGACGGCGGACCGTGGCGCGCGACACGTCTCCCCGACGACCCCTGCGCTTTGCAGGTCTCCGATCAGGCGGGACGCGACCTCTTGTTGGTCGCCGGCAGCCAGATCGTCACGACCGAGAGAATCGAGATCCTCGCACTTGGTTCGCTCGAGCGATTTCCCGACGGAGAAACGGCCGACACGACCTTGAACCGTGTCAGCGATTCCGATGCCTTGGCCGTGGTCCCCTGGGGTGCAGGAAAGTGGTCCGGGCGGCGCGGACGTCTTGTCGAACGCCTGCTGCGCTCCGGAAATCACGTCTGTCTCGCGGACAATGCCGGTCGCCCCTTCTTTTGGCCTCGGGGCACGCTGTTTGCCTTGGCTGAGGAGCTGGGAAGACCGATCCTTTCCGGGTCCGACCCGCTGCCGCTCCGCGGACAGGAGTTCTCGGTCGGACGTGCCGGTTGCAGGCTTGAGGGAGACATGCCCATGACCCAGCCCACGCCTTGGTTGACGCGAGGTCTCCGAACATCCGGCCCTCGGATGGAGACGTTCGGGAGACGGGAGAGCGCCTTACCCTTTCTGAAGAACCAGCTCCTACTACGTCGTCAGAGCGCATCCTGAAAATGGCGGAAGCGACCCGCGACGAGACGCCCGATGTAGAGACGGCATCGGACGCCTACGCGACGCGCTTTTCTGGACGGGCTGGCCGCTACTTTCTGCTCCAACAAGACGCAGCGGTGGAGTTCGTCTTGAAGGATTGGTCGGGTCGTTCGGTGCTGGACGTCGGGGGAGGCCATGCGCAGCTGATACCGAAACTGGCGGCCGATGGCCGCGCCGTGACGGTCCTCGGCAGCCGGGCGCAAGCGCTTCGGAGAGTGCGACGAGCCTACCCCGACGTCTCGTGCGCCGCGGGACCGCTTCTCCAACTACCGTTCGCCGATCAAAGCGTGGATCTCGTCGCCTCTGTCCGGTTGATTTCACACGTCACCGCGTGGCGTAACCTCGTAAGCGAGCTCTGTCGTGTGTCCAGGTCGACCGTGGTGATCGATTACCCGCCCAGATCCGGCTTCAATCTCCTTACGCCGTTTCTGTTCGGCGCGAAGAAGCGAATCGAAGGCAACACTCGTCGGTATCGAACTTTCTCGAAGCGGGAACTCGTCGAAGCGTTCGACGCCAACGACTTCGGTGTCACCTGGACGAGGGAACAGCTATTCTTCCCGATGGTCCTGCACCGACGGTTGGACAGCCCAGGTGTCCTCCGGGCCGCGGAACGAGGTGCGAGGGCCATGAGGCTTACCAAACACTTTGGTTCCCCCGTGATTCTCCGTGCCGATCGTAGGGTCGGCTGAGTTGAGGGTCCTCGTCGTCGCCCCGCAACCTTTCTTCCAGGAACGCGGCACGCCGATCGCGACTCGACTTCTCATCGAGACCCTGTGTCAACAGGGACACCAAGTCGACCTCCTCACCTATCATGAGGGCCAAGACATCGAGGTTGCCGGTCTTCGAATCTTGCGGATCCCGCGGGTGCCGGGCGTGCGATCGATCCCGATCGGGTTTTCGTGGAAGAAGATCGTGTGCGATGCCGTGCTATCGGTGAAGCTGATGCGACACCTCCGGAAGGAAGGCTACGACGTCATACATGCGGTAGAAGAGTCGGTGTTTTCCGCTTTGTTGGCCCGCCGGAGGGGTCGGGCATCCCTCGTTTATGACATGGATTCTTCCATGCCGGAACAGCTCCAAGACGGACGCGGCTGGCTCCGCCCGCTGGCCAGCTGGCTCGGGCGTTGCGAGCGTCGAGCCATCGGGGCGTCGGATCTCGTGCTGGCGGTGTGCGCTGATCTCGGAGATCGAGCAGAGGCCTACGGCACGGGAACTCCGATTCGGGTCATCCCCGACATACCCCTTCAATCCGTGGGGCCGGCAGCGCTGGGCGAGGACTTGCGAGCGTCGCTGGATCCCGACCGACTTCTCGCGTTGTATGTGGGGAATCTCGAAACGTACCAAGGGGTCGAGCTACTATTGAGGGGACTGCGCGAAACCGACGCCTCCGCACCGATCGCGCTCGTCGTGATCGGCGGCACTGCACCGGCCGTGACCCGACATCGAGAGCTCGCCGCGGAACTCGGCGTCGCTGATCGAGTGACGTTCATCGGTCCCCGCCCCTTGGCGCAGCTGGGAAGTTTCTTGACGCAGGCGGACATACTCGTATCGCCGCGGTTGAGCGGCGGAAACACGCCGATGAAGATCTACTCGTACTTGGCCTCTGGGACGCCGATCCTCGCCACGAGAATCCGTTCCCACACTCAAGTCTTAGATGACTCGTGCGCCTTCTTGGTGGAGCCAACCGCAGCCGATCTTGCCCGAGGACTCGCACAGTTGGCCGCGCAAGCCGATTTGCGTCGAGAGCTCGGACAATCGGCGCTCAGGTTGGCAGAGACAAAGTTTTCTCGTGAGCAGTTCGACCAGTCGATCCGCGAGGCGTATGAGTATCTCGAGACGCTCGCTTCAGCGTAGCTCGGAGGTCGCGGGGCTCGCCGACCAGAACTTCGACGTCTTGGTGGTCGGCGCCGGCATCTATGGGGTGAGCGTCGCACGCGCAGCGGCGCTTCAAGGCTGGCGAGTCGCGCTCATTGACCGATCGGATTTCGGATCCGGCACGTCCGCGAACAGCCAGAAGCTGGTGCACGGCGGCCTTCGGTATCTGCAGAATCTGGATATCCCCCGCATCCGACGCTCGATTTCGGCGCGCCGGCGGCTGCTGGCCATCGCGCCACATCTCGTGAGCCCTTTGCGCCTGGTCGTCCCGACATCGGGTCTCGGAAAAACCAGTCGATGGGTGTTTCGAACGGCGCTGGGGCTGAATGATCTTGTAGGGCTGGATCGAAACCGGGGGCTGTCGCCGACCACCGAGATCCCCCGGAGTCAAACCATCTCGCGTGCGGCCGGCTTGAAGCTGATTCCGGACCTCGATGCGAAGGCCCTGACCGGCGCCGGGACTTGGTTCGACGCGATCGCCGATACCGACCGGCTGACGATCGAACTCGCTTTGGACGCGGCCTACCGAGGAGCCGTCATCGCGAACTACGTCGAGGCGATGGACTACTCCCTGTCCAACGGGCGGGTGCTCGGCGCGCGGGCTCGAGACCTTCAGACCAGCGAAGAGTTCGAGATCACGGCCCGCGTGGTGGTGAACACGGTGGGGTCGGCCCCCAACCCCGTATCGGCGCGCGACCCCGGGGATCGCACGGATCCGCCCGGCCGCTCCGGGGGGCCGTCGGCGGTGGGATTCAATCTCGTAGTGAAGCGTCGACTGTTCGGCGACTACGGCGTCGGCCTGCCGGCGAACGATCCATCGGTCGACGAACCCAGCGTACCCGGTCCGCGGAACCTCTTCTTCATCCCTTGGAGGGGGTGCACGCTCGTGGGCACGATGTATTGTGCCGCGCCGACTGAATCCGAGCTCGAGGAGGGTGCCAACGCCAATTCTGTCGATTGTCCGATCGACGAGCGGAAAGTTCAGCGGTTTCTCGACACCATCAACCGGACCTACCCCGGAAATCGCATCGAGCCCGGGGAGGTGTCGTTTGTGCAATGGGGGTTCCTGCCCACCGCGAGCGACCCCCGGATGAGCGGACGAATCGAGCTGTTGGATCACCCTCGGATCGCCGACTCGCCGGAGTCCGTTGGCGCCGTGGGGTTGATCAACGTGACTGGCGTAAAGTTCACGACCGCAATCGAAGTGGCCGATCTCGTGGTCGAAATGGCTTCGAGACCGTTGGGAAGGGACTACACACCGATGGAACGGGAGCCACGACTGGTCACCGCGCAGGAGACCCCCCCGGGGGGTGAACCGATCTTTGTCGGCGACCCGATGGCGGGCCTCGAGGCGTCCGCGGTCGTCCGTAAGGCCGTCGCCGAGGAGATGGCTGTGACGCTCGCCGACGTCGTGCTTCGGCGGGCCGACGTCGCGGCGCGGGGAGTCCCCGGCGATGGGGTGCTTTCGCGGTACGCATGGCTCGTGGGCGCGGAGTTCGACTGGGACGCCGCGCGCATCGGGAGAGAGATCGACAGCGTGAAACGCAGAATCAGCTGCGGTCTGGCTTGCTAGTGTCCGACCCCCGACCCGTCGCTGGTGCGGCTACGAAAAACAAGCGTTCCCTACGCTCGGTGGTGCCCATAGTCTTCGCGGTCGTCGTCACGGTCGTGGCTTTCGCGACCCTGATCGATTCTCGTGAACTCGTCAACGCGATCGCCTCCGCTTCGGTGCCGCTGGTCGGGGCGTGCGTGTTGGTGGCCTGTTTCGATCTCATCGTCATGGCGTTCAAATGGCGCCTGCTCCTGCGCGCGTTTGCGATTGTCGTGCGCCCCGTCGTTCCGATCGCGGCCTACTTTCAATCCGAAGTGTTCGGGTTGTTTCTGCCGTCCACGCTCGGTGCGGACGGTTTTAGAGTTTGGTATCTCCAACGGCGAGGCTTCCGGCTTCGACCAGCCGTCTCGTCGGTCGTCGTCGAACGTACGATCGGTCTTCTTTCTTCGGTCGTCGTGGCTTGCCTACTGGGGCCGTTCGCGATCGGGACGCTCACCGGGCTGTCGGTGACCTGGTTGATCCCGCTCGGAGTCGGGCTGTGGGGGCTGTCTTGGTTTGCGGTGCCGTTCTTGGCCAGTCGCGCGGGCGCGGCGCCCAGATGGCGAGTTTGGCGTCTGCTCCCGAGATGTGGGGCGCTACATGCGATCCGTTTCCTCCGATCGCTGTCGGTAATCCGGAACCACGTGGGGACGGTGACGCTGTATTTCGCGCTGTCTCAAATGGAAAAGACCCTCTATGGGCTCACCATTTGGCTCGCTGCCCAGTCGGTCCACCTCGTCGACGTACCGTTGTTTGCCATCGTCGCCGCAACGCCAGTGGTCGCCTTCCTCGAGCGCATTCCCATCAGCGTGCGTTCGATCGGGATCAGGGAAGGTCTCTACGTCGCGTTGCTAAGCCCATTCGGTATCACCCCAACCGTGGCGTTGTCGGTGGCGCTCGTCGTTCGGTTCGTGGAGGTGGTTCGCGCCGCCATTGGGTTGGCTTGGTGGACCGCCGCCGGTCGCGCGACGCCGGCGTCCATAGCGTGAAGGCCTCGACGTTCGACCGTCGGTCGCGGATACCCCTGGATCGTTGGGAGGTGGGATGAGAGTTCTGGTCACGGGTGGCACAGGCTTCACAGGCACCGCGCTCGTGAAACGTCTCATTGAGACGGGTCATGAGGTTCGTGCGCTCGACAACAAAGAGGGGCTGCAAAGCGACGCCCTTCGCGCGCTAGGGGCCGACGTACGGATCGGTTCGGTAACGGATCCGGAGATCGTGGATGACAGCATGGATGGGATCGACGTCGTCCAGCATCTCGCCGCCGCCTTCCGAGAACTCGATGTGCCGGAGAGCTACTACGACGATGTAAACGTGACCGGCACCCAGACCGTCCTCGCGGCGGCGCACCGCCACGGCGTCAAGAAGTTCATCTACTGCAGCACCTGCGGGGTCCACGGAAACATCGACAACCCTCCCGCAAATGAAGACGCGCCCATCAAGCCTGCCGACTACTACCAACGCACGAAGTATCAGGCGGAACCGTTGGTGGCGGAGTTCGATCAGAAGGGGATGCCTACCGTTACGCTGCGGCCGGCGGCGATTTACGGCCCAGGCGATCCCGAGCGGTTCTACATGATCTTCAAGCGGGTCGCCAAAGGGTCCTTCCCGATGTTCGGAAACGGACGCACGCTATATCATCCGCTCTACATCGATAATTTGGTCGACGCCCTGATGGCCGCGATGGAGCCGGGTGTCGGCGACGGCGGCGTATACCTGATTGCCGACGAAGAATTCTACTCCATCGAGGAGATCGTGAGAAAGGTTGGACAGGCGCTCGACGTCCCTCTCAAGATCCGGCACTTTCCGATCACGCCCCTCGTCGTTGCAGGCCACGTGTGTGAGGCGGTGTGCAGCCCCTTCGGCATCGCCCCCCCGATCTTCCCCCGGCGCGTCGACTGGTTCCGACAGAACCGGGCGTTTGACATCGGTCGCGCCAAGAAGGACTTGGGCTATGCGTCGAAAGTCGATTTGGACGAAGGCCTTCGGCGCACGGCCCAATGGTACAAAGACAGCGGCTACCTGTGACCTCGCCTGAACTCGGGAGCCTCTGATGTGTGGGATCGCGGGTGTCGTGAGCCCCGACCCCGAGATTCAACGTCGAGTGGTCGAAATGGTGGCGGCAATCGAGCACCGGGGGCCCGATGATATGGGGATCGACTACCTCGACGGGATCGCTCTCGGGCACCGACGGCTGAGCATCATCGACATCGATGGCGGCCACCAACCGATGTATAACCCCGATCGTTCGGTGGGGATCGTGTTCAATGGGGAAATCTACAATTTCCCCGAATTGCGGTCCAAGCTGGAGGCGAAGGGTCGGCGGTTCGTCACGCGCTCAGACACTGAGGTCATTCTACACCTGTACGAAGAGTACGGAGTGGATTGTGTCTGCCACCTAGACGGCATGTTTGCCTTCGGTCTCTGGGACGCAAGGCGGCGGAGACTTCTCCTGGCTCGCGATCATATGGGCCAGAAGCCGCTGTTCTTTATGCAATCCAATGAGGCCTTCACCTTTGGCTCCGAGGTAAAGGCGCTGCTTGCGTCGGGCTTCGTTTCTCCGGAGATCGATCTTGAAGCTCTGTATCATTACATCTCGCTGCGCTTTATTCCTGATCAGCTCACGCTCTTCGAGGGAGTGCAAAAGCTGCCGGCCGCACACCGGCTGGTTCTACAAGACGGAAGCGCTCGAATCGAGAGGTACTGGAGCTTTTCATTCGGGAACAAGCTCGCGGGATCCGAGGCCGAGATCCTCGACGAGCTGGACGCTACACTGCAAGACACCGTTCGGGCGCACCGCCTGTCGGATGTGCCCGTCGGAACGTTCCTGAGCGGCGGAATCGACTCGAGCCTGATGACTGCGATCCTGGCACGGCAGGCCGATTCCCCCGTCCCGACGTTCTCGGTGGGCGTGCGCGACAAGGGCTTCAACGAACTCCCCTTCGCGCGCATGGTCGCCGACCAATACGGGACGGACCACCACGAGCAGATCGCCGACGCCGACTTGGTCCACCGCCTGCCGCAGATGATTTGGCATCTCGACGAACCGGCCGATCCCTTCGGAGTTGGCGTTTTTATGGTGTCCGAGCTTGCGGCGCGTCACGTCAAGGTGGTGCTCAGCGGTGACGGCGGCGACGAGTTGTTCGCCGGCTACGATCGCTATTCGGGCGTCCAGATGGCCGAGGGACTGAGATTCGTGCCCGCCGTCATACGCCGCTCGGTGATCCGACGACTGATCGACTTCATGCCGGAGAGCTTCGCGTACAAAGGGCTCTCACAGAAGCTGCGGTGGCTCAATGAAATGTCGCTCATGAGTCGGGAAGACCGCTACGCCGAGAGCATGAGTTTCCTTCGCTTCACAGAGGAGTCGAAGGCCGGCCTGTTTAGCGCCAGCGCCAAACGCCGCCTCGGGGAGATCGACTCCAAGAGCAAGATCCTCGATCACTTCAATTCGGCGAACGCGGAAGATCTGGTGGAGCGCATGCTCTATACGGACCTGATGACGCGGATGCCGGATCATCTTCTGCCGATCGTCGATCGAATGGCGATGGCGCATGGGCTCGAGGTGCGGCCACCGCTAATGGAACATCGGATGGTGGAGTTCGCGGCGCGCATTCCCTCGTCACTGAAGTTGAAAGGGAGAACTCTGAAATACCTGCTTCGGCAGCTGGCGCGTCGGTATATGAGTGAAGAACTCGTAGATCGAAAAAAGCAGGGGTTTGGTTTTCCTCTCGCCTATTGGATGCAGAACGAGTTGAGTGGACTTCTGCGCGGCGTCGCCGAGAATTCAGCCTTCGTCGAGGCGGGCCTGTTCGAGCGGACGTATGTCCGAAGCATGATCGAGGACCACATCGCGGGCCGTCGCGACCACAACTACCGGATCTGGATACTGCTCAACCTGGAGATCTGGCACAGGCTGTTTATTGAAGGCACGCCACGCGAGGACGTGACCGACTGGATCCAGAGGGGCGCCGCGTAGTTGTGGCTAGGCGCTGCGTTTGATCGAGGGCGTACGGGGAATTCGGATGTTCGAGCGGGTCCTCCCACGAACGGCAGCTTCACGATGCCAAGCGACCTGAAGCTCGAGACCTTCACGGCGACCAATGCGGGGCGTCCAGCCCAGAGCTTCACGGGCCCGGTCGATGGACGCGCTCGTGTTTCGGACGTCACCCGGTTGGCTGTCTCTCATCTCGACGTCAATCGGGCGTTCCATGATGTCGCCGAGTTCCTCTACCAGATCGTTCATCGAGACCGTCTCACCGCCTCCGATATTGATGACGGTGCCGTGCTCGAGCGTAGCACTCACGGCGGCGAGATTTGCGGCAACGACATCGTCGACGTAGGTGAAATCACGACGCTGCTCGCCGGTGCCGAACATGGTGAACGTCGATCCGGATAATCCGCATTCGATCAACCGATGTATGGCCATGTCCGGCCGCTGCCGTGGTCCATAAACGGTAAAATATCTAAGTGAAACGGTGGGTACACGCCAATTGGCCGCGTAAGCGGAGCAGAGGTGTTCTCCAGCGAGCTTCGTGACCCCGTAGGGACTGTAAGGCTTCGTGGGGTCGGTCTCGCGCGAAGGTATATTGGCGCCGTTCCCGCACACGGAAGAGCTGGAGGAGAAGACAAAGCGTCGGAGCCCTACCTGTCGGGAAGCCTCGAGAAGGCGCTGAGTGGCCAGCACATTGTCGTCGACATACTCGCCGAAACCGTCTTCCCAAGAGCCTCTGACTCCTGGCTGAGCGGCGGCGTGAAAGACGACGTCGGCTCCGTCTAGCAGCGGTTCGAGGTCTTCGACGGCGAGGTCGGCCACCGTCAGCGAGTAACTGGCGTTGGCCAGAGCGCGAGCCACGTTCAACTCCTTCACGGGCGTCGGATAATAGGTCCGGAAGGCATCGATCCCCCGTACCGTCCAGCCTTCGCTCAACAGTCGTTCGACCAGGTGAGACCCGATAAAGCCGGCTGCGCCGGTTACGACAGCTCGCATCTTCCAGTTTCTCCGCTTCTGACCCAGATCCCGCGTTCGAGTTCGTGGTAGATGGATCGGGCATGAGTCGTACCGTCGGGCACCGCCCGTTGTGATCAACCTACGGTGGTATGAATGCTAGACCTCCGCGTTCGAAAAGCGGCGCCAGGCACCTGAATAAGGCGGTGTAAGCGTTGCGTAGACGCAACAGGAGGGCTCCCAATCGTGGCGCCGCGGAATGGGGGACCCTTCCGATTTAAGCGGTGCCAACACGGCGGTTCGGGGCACAGAGATTGCCCCGAGCGGCCCCATGCAGAAGCCGCCGGATCTCTCGATCGTCGTACCGGTTCTCAACGAGGAGGACAACGTTGCCGGGGTCGTAACCCAGGTGCGCCAAGCCCTCGAGGACTCGTTTAGTTGGGAACTCTTGTTTGTGAACGACGGCAGCACCGATTCCACCGCCGCCCGTGTGTCCGAATTGGCGATCCTCGACCCAAGGATCCGGCTGCTTACGCTGGCCGCTCGCTTCGGACAGTCAGCGGCGATGCAGGCGGGATTCGATCACGCCCTCGGTCGAGTCGTCGTCACCATGGACGGAGATCTTCAAAACGACCCTCTAGACATTCCACGACTCGTCGAGAAGCTGGATGAAGGCTTCGACCTCGTTGCCGGCTACCGCATGCGGCGGCAGGACAAATGGCTCACCCGCAAATTCCCGTCTCAGATCGCCAATCGCGTGATCCGTTGGATCACCGGCGTTCCGATTCGCGACAACGGATGCTCACTAAAAGCCTATCGACGAGGGCTGTTGGAACGGATGCGGTTGTACTCGGATCTTCATCGTTTTATACCAGCCTTGGCCGCCGGAACTGCCGGCGCGAGGATTACAGAACTCGAGGTGCGCCATCACCCGCGAACGGCAGGCGAGAGCAGCTATGGCTTGTCGAGGATCTGGCAGGTGGTCATCGACCTCTTCACGATCAAAATGATCCGTTCATTTCGGCTTCGTCCACTGCAACTCTTCCTGAGGCTGGCGCTGCCTCCGGCGCTCGTGGCCTCCGCAATGGTAGGCGCTCGACTGTTGACCAATGCCCCCGCGTTGCGGAGTCTCAGTTTTGCTACCGTCGTTCTCCTCTTGGTCGCTCTGTCCGCGTATCTGCTTGTTCTCGGTCTTCTCGCCGAATCGTTCGTGCGCCTCAAGACTCGTGGCCGGGGAACCATGGCGTCCACTGCCACCGAGTGGGTTTCATGAGCGACGAGGGCGCGGCGAGGCTGGGGGTCCGCTCGGTCCAGGAGCCTGTGGAAGCCGGGACCACCACGGTTCGACCGGACCTGTCGGTCATCATCGTGGTCACCGAAAACCCGCAGCCTTTGGACCTTCTCTATGAGCAGTTCGCTGCGGCGTTCGAGTCCCTAGGCGAGACGTATGAATTTGTCTTCGTAGGTGAACCGCAGGCGCGGGCGTCTTTAAAAAGCGTCCGAGATCTCGCCGACGAAGGGCGTCCGATTCGCGTCTTCGAAGCGGGTGAACGAACCGGTGAGTCCAACCTTCTGCTCATCGCGCGGGATCATTGCCGCGGAGTGCTCTACGTCACGCTTCCGTGTTACCAGCGCATCGAACCGCTGGATATCGGAAAGCTGATCGATTGTGTGAGAGCGGGAGCGGCGCTCGCGTCCGCAGCGAGGGTGCAGGACAACGACAACTGGATCAATCGGGCCTCGCATTGGGGCTTCCACTTCTTGCTCCGTCGTTTCGTCGGGACAGACCTTCGCGATATGGCCTCCGGCGTTCGGGTCCTGCGGCCGGAGGTCCTCGATGAAGTGCCACTCTACGGCGCGGGTTTTCGATTCCTTCCTCTTCTTGCCGCGCGCGAAGCCTTTCGGGTCGAAGAGGTCGAAGTCGCCCAACACAGCTACGATCAACGGCTCAAGATCTATTCTGCGGGCACCTACCTACGGCGTCTCGTCGATCTTGCCGGGATGGCCTTCCTCAGCCGATTCACTCACAAACCATTACGCTTTTTCGGGCTGATCGGCGGATGGATGGCATTGGGGGGGGGCGCCGTCCTCCTCGTTCTCGGAGCCCAGCGGATCGCGGGGACCGCGCTCGCTAATCGTCCCGCGCTCGTCGGCGCGACCCTCCTTATCGTGCTTGGCGTACAATCGATCGCGTTGGGACTGATCGGAGAGATCATTGTCCATTTCAGCGTGAGTAGCCGCCCCGCGTATCGGCTCGAACGGTCGTTCCCGCAGCCCCAGGACGCAAAGCGCAAAACGGCCGAGCGCGAGGAAGCCTCTTAAGGCAGTTCAGGACACCGCAGGCAATAAACGCGCGTTCTCCCATCGCTAGCCAGGAACACTTCGTCCACGTCTCGTGAAAGCTCGGCGAGAATCTCCCGCTGCTCTTCGTTGAACGCGCGTTCGTCATCTGGCTCGACCTCGGCGGACGTGATGAGCCAGGTCCGGGACGGGTCCGCTCGAGCAAGAATCCGATCGAGATCGGCTCGACCGCGCAGGAGCTGCGCTGAGACGTATATGTCTCTGGGGACGCCATCTTCCAGATATAGGAAGGGGGCCGCGTCCTCCTCTCCGCGCAACCAGTAGTCGACTCGGCCGATGTACCAGGCCTGTTCGAGGACGTCGACTGCCACGATGAGGTCTTCGGCGCGGGCATGTTCGCGGACGTACCGTCCGGCCCCGGCGTGATCCGGTCGAGTCGCGGTCATGTGTAAGTCCGGATCGGTCGGGTCGCCATGCTCGAGCCCGTTCACCCTCAGGGTTTGCGGCACGCCATGTTGACCCAACGCGCCCGACAACACGAGCGCGCTAGCGGCTACGAGGCTCCACTTGCGTCCAGTCGCGGGATCCACGCGTGCTTTGGAGAGCAACCACCCCAAGCCATCCGTCAGCCCTAGTGCGGCCAACAACAAGATCATCGGATAGAGTTGGAAGAAGTATCGAGCGGGTCCCCACCTGGAGACCACGCCCATCGCCAGGATAGGAAGCAACACCGCGAGCGCGAGCGCCCGAACGGGAACCTTGTCGCGACCTCCGAGGATGGCCGCGAGTGTGGCGCCCGCCGCGAGAAGAAACACCACCGGCTGTTGTCGCAACAGCGTGATCGCGTACGGGTATGGGAAGTACGCGAGGTCTTTGATGCCTTCGCTGACGCCTTGCGTGACGATCATTCCGATCGCCCAAACCATCGCCACCCCCGCCACCGCGCCGACCACCCAACGTTCGCGAACAAAAAGCCGAACGGACCGATCCCGATCTAGTATGAGACCGATGGTGATCGCGGCGACGGCAGCGAGGAGTTGGCCCACAAAGACGGCCGCGATCGCCACCGTCGCGGAAAGAGCGAGCGCGAGATCCGGTAGTGCTAGGGAGCGGTCGTCACCTGCGCGATCCATGCGGCGGTAGATGTAGACGCCGACCACGGCTGCCAAGAAAGCCGCAGCCAAAGCGAGCGTCGGCGAGTTGACGGTCGGGATGACGGAGGGCAGTTGTTGTTGGCCCAGCGCCTGGGCGGACTCGACATTCGGCCAGGCCCGATAGGGCACCGTGACGAAAAAGCGATCATACGCCCATCCGAGACCGCCTGAAGCGGCGGCAAACCCGAGTAGACGCGGGGCGGAAACGACGGCTGTGCGGGTGAAGAGAAGCGGCAAGACTGCAAACTGGAGCACGAACACGCCGAGTGCGTGAAGTGAGATCGTCGTCGCGACCGAGAAGATGCTCAACCAAAGATATTTCGGGGCGCCGGTAGTCCCCCACTTCCAGAGGCTGAACGCTGCCAGGACGTAGAAGAAGACAAACGGCACGTACATCCGTGCCATCCGAGAGAAGGAGACATGCCACTCGGAGAGAGCAAGCAGGGACCCGGCCACGAAAGCGGGCCCGATGCCGACAAACGTCGCCCCGACCGCAAACAGGACCGCCGGTGCGGCGCTTCCGATTACGGCGCCACCGACTCGATAGGCTTCTTCGCGGTCCGTCCCCATCCGCGTGGCAACCTGGGCGTTCAGCCAGGTGTAGGGCAGGGCTCGGCGATACTCCATGCCGCTGGGCATGCGTGCGATGCCGTCTTCGGCAAGCGCCCGCGACGCCAGCGCCGTCGTCTCCTCGTCGGCATAGAAGCTCAGTTCGCCAAGCCCGCTGAGCCTTGATCCAAAGCCGACGATGAGGAGGACGGCGATTCCGATCAGGTGGGTCCGCCGCGCGCTGTCGATGTGTCGACCGCCCTTGTGAAGCTCTCG
>JAJCZV010000126.1 GCA_029262175.1 Gemmatimonadota bacterium | reverse complement strand
CCGTACGCCGCCCACGCTACCGCACCCGTGATCTGGAAAACGCGAAGGTATTCTGACCCGGCTGGGAGCGTGCGGCCCGCGACATACGCGACGAACGCACCGACGAAGATGGTATAGAGAAACCAGATGCCCATGTTCTTGCCCATGTTCGGCATCCCTTTGGGGGCCACCGTAAAAAAGCCGACGGGCCCCTTTGCGAAGCGCGCCTGGGTCTCGGGTTTCTTCATTTCGTCCCAGGAACTCATGTGCGGAAAGTCGTAGATGCCACGCGGGACCTCTCCCAGCGCCTCGAGCACCGCGTCTTCGTTTGGCAGCGCGCTGTAATCGTTTTTGTGGTGCGGGAACACCATCCAAACCAGGGAGCTCACGATGAAGACCAACCCGGCCGCGAGAAGGATCGGTAGCAAAAGGGCGCTGACGGGGATCATGGCAGTCTCCTTTTAGCGTGACACGACACAAAGACGCGTAAATGCAATATTAACATGCGGATACACATATCATCCGCAGTGATTTCTAGGGGACCGGAGACGGACACCGCCTACGGCAATCGTCCCGACAAGATGGTGGCGAGCTTCGCCGGATCGAGGTTCCCTCCCGAGACCACGCACACAACTTTGCCCGGCCCAACCGCGCCCGACAGGGCCGCCGCGACCGAGGACGCGCCGGCTCCTTCCGCGACCACTCGCGTGCGAGCGACCAAGAGACGGATCGCTTCGGCAACTTCTTCGAGCGACACCACGAGCGACCCGGCCAAGAGCTGCTGGGAGAGCGTCCACATATCGGGCTCGACGTGGGGCCCGCCGATCCCGTCTACAAAGCTCGGCGTGTACTCGACCGAGACACGTGATTGGGTCTCGAGCGACTTCGCGAACGGCGCTTGCCCCTCGACCTCCGCAGCATAGACGGAGACCGACGGCGCACGCGCCTTAAAGCCAGCGCCGATCCCACAGGCGAGACCTCCTCCGCCAAAAGGGACCACGACCGCGCTCACGTCGGGAAGGTCTTCGAGAATTTCGAGCGCGATGGTTCCGTTTCCCGCCATGACATTTCGGTCCATGAACGCGTGGACGAATCGTCCTTCCATGCCTTCGAACTCCTGGGTACGAAAGACCTCGAACCAGGACTCGACGGATGTCTTCACGGCACGACCGCCGAGCCGGGCGATCGCGTCGAGCTTTGCCTGCGGCGCGGTTTCGGGCACGACGACCGAGCACGGCACACCGAGGCGCCGGGCGTTCCAAGCGACGCCCTGCGCCATATTCCCGGCGCTGGCCGTCCACACCCCGCCTTCGAGATCGGCGACGTCCATGAGGCCGATCGCATTGGCCGCCCCACGGATCTTGAATGATCCGATCGGCTGAAGACACTCCAACTTGAGCCAGAGCTCCGAATCGCCGTCGGTCTCGAGGCGCACGAGGGGTGTACGGATCGCCGCGGTATAGACGCGACGCTGCGCGTCTTCGATCTCCTCGATCGTGGGCGCTTGCAGCGGAGCGGTCATGCGGGCACGGCGGCCCTGCAGGCGTCGAGGGCCCTCGTCAGATCGGCCTCGAGGTCTTCCACCCCCTCGAGACCGACGGAAAACCGAATCAATCCGTCGGAAACGCCGCTTTTCTCACGCTCCTCGCGCGAGAGCCCGGAATGGATCGCCGCTGCGGGCCGCACCATGAGCGATTCCGCACCGCCGAGACTCGCCGCCACGGCGGGGATGGTGAGCGTGGCGAGAAACGCCTCCGCCGACTCCATCCCTCCATGAAGTTCGAACGCGATCATGCCGCCAAAGCCATCTAACAACCGCGCTGCCCGCTCGTGCTGTGCATGACTGGTCAGACTCGGATGATTCACCGAGGCGACCGCATCGTGCGCCTCCAGCAAGCGCGCCAACCGTTGAGCCGAAGCGTTCTGCTGCCGCACCCGCACGTCAAGCGTCTTTAGCCCGCGCTCGAGCAAGAAGGCCGCGTGCGGATCGAGCGATCCCCCCAGGTGGTCATGGAGCACCTTGATACGTCGCACCCACTCTGCCGGGCCGGCGACGGAGCCGGCCACGATGTCGCTGTGCCCGTTCATGTATTTCGTGCAGCTCTCGAACACGAGATCGAACCCGATCTCCGCGGGACGAAAGTTCACGGGACTCGCAAACGTGTTGTCGATCATGGAAACGAGCCGCTGTTCGCGCGCAAACGCCGCAACAGCCTCGAGATCCGCCATCTGCACGAGCGGGTTGGTCAAGGTTTCGACGTAGATGGCCTTTGTCTGCGGCGTCACGGACGCGGCCCAACTGGCCGGATCCTGGGGATCGATGACGGAGTGCGAGATGTGGAACCGAGGCAGATCGTGAGCGACGAACCCGGCAGTTCCGCCATAAAGAGTGTCCTGGACGAGGATGTGGTCGTCCGATGACAACACGGTGAGGAGGGCGCCGGAGATGGCGGCCATCCCGCTCGCGAGTACGAGCGCATCCTCCGTCCCTTCCAGCGCGGCAATCCGACGAGCCAACACGCGGTGGTTCGGCGTCGTACTCAGACGAATATACCCCACGTCGTGGTAGTCCTCGCCGTGGTATTCATAGTTGGCCGTCTGATAGATCGGCGTGACCATCGCCCCTTCCGGCCTTGGCTTCAGCTCGCCCGCGTGGATGGCAGCCGTAGCCCTCGAACCCGTGCTGTCCGTCATCGATCTCCTCCAGTCGTCATCCGACGCCCGTCAGGCGCTGCCCTCGGACGTTGCCCGTCAGGGTATGGGTGCCGTGGCGATCCGCTCGACGATCTCGAGCATGATCGCGGTGCCACGCCTCACGTTTTCGACAGAGATCCGCTCGTCGTTTCCATGCAGGCGGGGCGCATCTCCTTCGGGTACAGCCATCGGAGTGTACCCGTAGGCGTGTATCCCTATATCACGAAAGAAGTGGCTGTCCGTGAAACCGGCGGCGACCGAGGGCAGCACGGCGGCCCCCTCGTACCGGCGCCGCGTGACGGACTCCAGGGTCCGATACACATCCGTATCGGTCGAAGAAACGGCTGGCGTAAACGCCATGATGGTCTCGATCTCGATGGCCGGGTCATTGAGGACCTGCCCGAGCTCCGCGCGAAACGCATCGACATCCTGGTCGGGCAAAACCCGACAGTCGATCTCCGCGGTCGCCGTTGGTGGGACGACGTTGATTTTGTCGCTTGCCTCCAACCGAGTGATCGAGCAGGCGTTTCGAGTGATGGCTGCGAGGAACGGATTTGCCAACTGAAGACGAGCCAGGACCTCCGGGTCCTGGACGGCCTGTTCCATGTTCGAAAACACGTCGCGCCACTCGTCGGTGGATTGCCCTGCGATGCCTTTGAAGTACGTATCGACGGCGGGTAGAATCCGCGCTTCAAACTGATATTGTCGGAGGCGGTCTAGCGCCCGCACCAACTTCGTCACGGCCGACTCCGCGCGTGGCATCGAACCGTGTCCAGGAGTCCCCGTCGCGACGAGCCGAAGCCAGACCGGCACTTTCTGCGTGACCTCGATCCCGAACTCGATCCGATCGCCGCTCACGGTGCCGTCGCCACCTTCGTTGAGCACGTAGCCGACGTTTTCGAACACGTCGGGGCGGTTCTCGACCAACCAGCCCGCCCCAAAGAACCCTCCCGCCTCTTCGTCCGCCGTCGCCATGAAGATGACGTCGCGACTCAAGGGGCGACCGGAGCGGTGAAGTGCGAGAAACGCCTGGAGGTGCAAAATGCCGAGCGCCTTCGTATCTAGCGCCCCTCGGCCGTAGATCAGTTCATCGATGACTTCCGCGCCGAGAGGATCGGCCGTCCAGTGATCGGGGTCGGCCGGGACCACGTCGCTGTGGTGAAGAAGGAGCACCGCCGGTTCGTCTCCCCCTTCGAGTCGCGCCCAGATGTTGCCTCGGCCGGGAGCGGACTCGACCGACTCGTACTCGATGCCCTCCGCCTCGAAGATGCGGGCGAAGAAATCGACCGCACGGCTCTCGTTCCCCGGTGGATTTCTGGTGTCGATGCGGATGTACTCGCGCGTCAGTTCGATCGATTGCTCCTGAAGGGCGGCGAGTTCTTCGGCACTGATCGAACTCTGCGCACTCAGCGGAACGGCAGCGCCAGCCCCGCAAAGAGCCAGCAGAACCGCACGTCTTGAACATCGTGGCGTCATCGCGCTTCTCCCTGTATCGCATCCGAGTCCCACATCACGCGGTGAATCCGCCACCCGCTCGTGGTCCGTTTCCAGACTTCGAGAAACTTCCCGTTCAGTTCCACATTGTCGTTCGTTCTTACCCGATACGTGCCGTTGGCAAACGCCAGCGAACCATCAACCTCGAGATCCGCGATCGAGAACGAAGCCTCGCTAAGCGGCGCTGAGCCGGCCAGGGCCACGGCGATGTTCGCCTGGCCTCGAACCGATGGTTCGCCGGACGGGAGACGTACGGCGTCCGATGTGAAGACGTCCGGAACGGCCAGGTCCGGGCGCCCAGCCAGGAGGGACGCTTCCCAACGCCGAGTCACGGCTTCGATCTCACCCCGCGCGGACTCCACAGAGGTGGCTCCGCCCCCGCAAGCGCAGAGAATGGCCGCGAACGCGAGACCTCCTCGATTCAAGATGTAGTCGCCGCGTAGCGTCTGAACCATTCGAGCGTCGACATCATCTTTCCGATGTGATGACTGGGCCGTCGTCGAATCCCGTGCGGTTCGCCGGGGAACCGGATCAGTGATGTCTCTACCCCCAACATCTTGAGCGCTTTGAAATACTGTTCCGATTCCGACATCGGTGTCCGGTAGTCTTCCTCTCCCGTGATGATTCGCGTGGGCGTCGTCACGTTCTCGACCACGCTCAGCAGCGAGCGGGACTCGTAGTGTTCGACGTTGTCCCAAGGCAATCCGGGGAACCAGTACCGAACCCCGACCGCCGCCATATCAGCGGTGAGTACGAAGCTGTACCAGTTGATGACGGGGTACCACGCCACCGCCGCACGAAAACGATCGGTGTGCCCGACAAGCCAGGCCGTAAGCACGCCGCCTCCGCTCCCGCCCACGACATACAACTCGTCGGGATCCGCGTATCCCTTTTCGATCACGGCGTCTACGCCCGAGATCAGATCGTGGAGGTCGTCTCCGGGATAGTCATGGTGAATGAGATTGCCGAACGCCTCGCCGTAACTCGTGCTGCCGCGCGGGTTCGTGTAGAGCACGACGTAGCCTTGCGCAGCCATGAGCTGTTTCTCGATGTCGAATCGCGCGCCGTAGTTCGCGAAAGGACCGCCATGGATCTCGAGAATGAGGGGATATCGACGGGACGGATCAAATCCCGGTGGCTTGATGATCCAGCCTTGAATCGGCTGCCCATCGTGCGATGACTCGTACCAAATCTCCTCCACCTCACCGATGGTACGCTTCGCGAGCAGGTCAGCATTGATTCGTGTAAGCACGCGAAGCACTTCGTCGCGTCCGACGAAGGCGACGTCGGAAGGATTGTCCGGCGTCGTGTAGTTCATTGCGAACGAACCGTTGATGGCTACCGAGAAACTCGCGCTCGAGTACGCGCTCGCAGTACCCCCGGCGTTCTCGGCCAACACCCGCTTGCCTCCGTCCAGACCAAACCAACCGACCTTGGTGACGCCCTCATCATCGTAGAGCGCGAACAGTCCTTGAGAATCGGAAGCCCAGCGGGCGCTGTATACGCTCCGATCCAAGTCGAGACTCAGCGACCGTGAGCCGCTACCGTCGCGATTCATCACATACAGCTGCGTCAGCTGGTAGCCTTGGAAGCGATCATCCATCCCGACATACGCCACGTACCGTCCGTCCGGTGACGCGACCGGTGAGTCATCGGGACCGCGCCGATCCGTGAGCTGTGTGGCGGATCCGTCGGCCGTGCGGACCTCGTAGATCTCCGTATCCGTGATGAACACCTCTTCGCCGTCGGCCGACGGATGATGCGATAGCAAGAGAGACTGGCCCTCCGGTGCCCAGGAGAGTTGTGTGCCGCCGATCCCTCCACCGCCCCAGTGCTTGTCTCCGCTCGTGATCTGACGCGGTGTGCCGCCCTCGGCCGGGACCACGAAGGCGTGGTAGTAGCCATGCGGCAGGTATCCGAGCTGGTCGAATCGGTAGACGAGCCGCTCAATGACTCGAGCGGGCTCCGCCCATTCGGCACCCGGCGGGGGCGTCGGCATACCGGCGATAGACGGCGCGTCTCGGGGTACCAGCTTTCCGAACGCGATTTGAGATCCGTCCGGCGACCACACCGGCGAGGAGGGAGGTTCGGTGACGCTGGTCACCACCGAAGTCTCGCCGGTATCCATCCAGCGGACGTGGATCTGAGATGAACCCTCTCGGTCGGATAGAAACAGGAGCCTGGTGCCGTCCGGCGACCACCGGGGCGAGGAGTCCGAAAAATCGCCGCTCGTCAAAGGCCGGTGGCCCGTACCGTCCGTCCCCACGACCCACAGGTTCGAGAACCGCCCGTCGGTCATCACGTCGGCGCGCTGCCGGACGTACACCACCAGCCGGCCGTCGGGGGAGATCTGAGGATCCGCCGCCAGCTCGAGGTCGAACAGATCTTCGGCGCGGAGGGGGCCTGATTCCGCCCCGCCCTGTCCCGCGACCGGCGACGCACACACAGCGACGGCGCATGAAATGAATAGGGCGGAGAGACTGGCCAAGGGCCGGCGGTAGGTGGCAGTCGAGCGGATCATCTTTAGCTCCTGTTCTTGGATCGAGAACACCTACGTGTTCGAAACGACCTGAGTTCAGTTTCCCTCGATCCAGCGGGCGGAACCGAGAGAGGAAAGATGATAGAAAAAAGGGCCGCCCGGCGAAAACCGGGCGGCCCTTGATCTCACGACGACAGCCTAACCGTTAGGCTTCCAATCGGGTCACGTTCTCAGCGGCAGGGCCTTTTGTGCCCTCCGTGATTTCGAACTCGACGGCCTCGCCCTCGGCGAGACTACGGAAACCATCCGATTGGATGGCCGAGTGGTGTACAAAGCAGTCCTTACTCCCGTCTTCCGGCGTGATGAAGCCGAAGCCCTTCTGGTCGTTGAACCACTTTACATTTCCTTTGGTACGCATTTCCTACTCCTAAGTGCAGTCGCTGTCGGAGTTCTGGAAACCCGTACTTACCGACTTCTGACCGTTTCGACGCATTCCCCGCGCCGGGGTCGTGACACTCGTCACCAGCAGGCACAAAAAAAGGGAGACCTTTTGCGAGGCCCCCCGAATCCTACGATTCCTGCCTGCTCCGTCCTGGTTCTGGGCTCTGTGCCCACATGGACTGTGGGAAGAGTAATACGCGAACTTAGATCCGTCAAGGGCGTTTGGGGAATGTCAATCCTGGCCGATCACGGAACTCCGGCGCTCCATCAGCAGAACGTCCCGCCACTGTCCGTCCATCTTACCCAGCTTTTCCCGTTTCCCGACGGTCCGGAAACCGACCTTCTCGTGCGCCCGAACACTCGCCTCGTTCTGCGGGAAGATGCCCGCCTGAAGCGTCCAGATGCCCGCGCCCTCGGACGCATCGACCAGCGCCGACATCAGCGCCGTCCCAATCCCCTGCCCGCGCCCTTCTTCGGCCACGTAGACACTCACCTCCCCCACGCCTCCATACACGCAGCGGTCCGACACGGTGCTCAGGGCCGCCCACCCCAGGACTTGGCCCCCGACATCCGCCACCAATCGAACCGAAGCCATGTGAGCGTCGTTCCAATCTTCCCAACCAGGCGCTTCGGTCTCGAAGGTCGCGTGACCCGTCGCGATCCCCTGTTCGTAGATCTCGCGCACCCGGTCCCAATCGGCGGGTACCATCGATCGAATCACGAGTCGACTCACGGCGTGACGATCGACCGGAGGAGCGTGGCGGTGTTCGGCTCCGAGGGTCTGAATCGTCCGGGCCAATGTCCGCGCACGACCCCTTCGCGGTCGATGAGAATCGTATGTGGGATTCCCGGATTGACCCCGAGCGCGTCGAGCACGGCCACCCCATCTGCGAGGAGGTTGGTGTAGGTGATTTGGTTCTCTTCCAGGAATTCGACGATGAAGGCCGAGTCCATGTCGTCAAAGGAAATACCGACGATGGAGAGATCTTCGGGAGCATAGAGCCCTTGAAGGTGCTCCAGTTCGGGCATCTCCTCGCGACAAGGGACACACCACGTGGCCCACAGGTTCAGTAGGATATTGCGCCCGTGAAGAGTGCCGAGATCGAAGGGTTGGTGACCGAGGTCCGTGACCTCGAGCGTCGGGAGTGCCCGGCCCAACAGGGGCGTGCTCATTTCGACGTCGCGAAGACGCTCTCCGTTGCGACACCCAGCGAGCCCGCACGTCACGGCGCACAACAACACCACCGCTCTTGCACTCGTTTTCATAGTTCTCACTCTATTCAATTGAAGCTGGGACGTCGACGAACTTCGATAAGATATCGACTCCGCGTCAAGACGATCCCGCGCCCATCGGACAGTTCCTCCGCAAGTTGAAACAGGGCATCCGCATCTTGTTCGAGCGAGAAGTCGGGGACGATCGATCGCGACGAAGCGAGGACGTAGGTCAGGTGCGCCAGATCCTCGAATACGAGCGGGCGATCGTGCGTTCGCAAGTCGATGAACTCGAACCGCTCCTGGCGAAACACCTTCTTGCTCAACTCGAAATCGTCGATCCGTTCCTCGATGCGCGGGAAGTAGGTCCGTAGTTCATGCCAGTTCTTGGCGTGGATCTGCTCCGTAAGGATCGCTCCGCCCGGCGCGACCAACCCGGTGAGCTGACGCGGGTCGTAGGGCCGGTGCCTCAGAAGGATCAACTCGAACGCATTGTCGTGAAACGGAATGTGCTCCGGAGTGGCTCGCAGAAGATGGGCACGATCACCGACGTTCTCGCGTACGTCGGACAGATGTCTCGCCCGCCGGTCGGCTGCGACGGTGAACGCGTCGACGTCCTCCGTATCGAGCACGCCCGCCAGCACCTCGCCGGTTCCCGTCGTCAAATCGAGTATTGCGTCCGCGTGTCGAGCCAGCACGCGGGCGCGATCCGCATAATTCCACGGCCACGGTTCGCCGAGCGCGGTCGGCGGGCGAACGAGCGTGACGGCCGCACGTGCCCGCTCAACTACCTGCCGGAGTTCCTCGATGCTAGCGGTCACGACCGGGCGGGGTCTTCTCGAAATCGAGGTTCGTGGGGATGCCAAAAACACCGGTAGGCCGCGTGTAGGGGCTATCCGTGAGCTGTCGCTCTCCGTCGGACGTTGGCGCCTCGTCGGCGGATACTTCGTCGAACGACATCTCGTCGACCCAGATCTTTCCGTCGCCAGTGATCATGGCCCCGAACAGGATCGTTACGCTTTCTGGCGGAACGTCGACGACAATATCCTGGATCGCCCAGTCTTGGGTCCCCTCGACGCGGCGGTCCTCCGCGTTGTCCAGCGCGAGCATCGCATAGTTGCCGTCGATGATGCCGTCCACGCGTAACCACAGACCGCCGGAGCGGACCTCTTCCCCGCGTAGGTACCCTCGGAGCCGCATCCGTTTTCCGCGGTATGCGGTGGCGTCCACCATCTGCACGCTCACGGCCCACTGACTGTTGCGCCGGTTGCCCCGAGCCGCCAACCGCATGCTGGCTTCGCCGGCGTAAGCGACTTCGTCATCGCGACTCAACCGGTAATGTGCGGTATCCTGCCCCGTCAACAGCCATGCCTCGGGAGGTTGGGCCGTCAGTTCGGCGGTCGCGACAATTCCCACGAGCCCCACGAGCAGAAGCGCAGAGGTTCGGCGTTTCCAGCCCTTCCCACGCAGGTTCATCTCGGCCATGTGGCTCCTTGTGTAGCGCCGTGACCCGTGGCGCGATCATAGCGGCTTTGGATCTCGCGTCCATCGGCAAGCACCGACTCGGCCGTCTGGCGGACGCGCGCCTCGAGTCCGGGACAGTCCGCCGCCTCCAAGCCTAGCAGCGAGGTCCACAACGTCACGCCCTGCGCCATGGCACGACTGCGATGCCCATCCTCGTGGTCGCTCAATGATCTCAAGAACGGGCGCCAACCGGAGGCGACATCAGGCGGGGCGGTGGAAGCGTTTGTCCAATCGGGAAGCACGATGACGGAGCGCAGCAGAACCTGAGCTTCGGTGAGTCGGCAGCGACCGGACCCGCCGCTATCGGCGTATTGATAGCTGTACCGCCATTGGGAAACGTGAAGACCCAGCCGCACGCCGACGTCGTCCGCGCCAGGTCCATTGCGATGCATCTCTCGAAGCACGTCGTCGTGCGTGAACCCGCTGATCGCGTAGACCGAATCGACCTCGATCACCTGGAACCCCGGCGGCATGTCCTTGAGGTCGTCCCACCAATCCCCTCCGCCATCTTGAGCCATCGCCGGGACAGCCCCGGCGAAACACGCGAACAAGACCGCGAGTCTACGCGCCATTCGAGAGCGGAACAGAAAGTTCACGTTTGCCAAACGCCTCCATCCAGTGAGTTTACGGCAGGCTCAGCTCGCCACGGACCACGGTTACGGCCTCGCCGGTAACCGAGACCCCCTCGACCCCATCGCGCGGCCCCATCACCTCTACCCGTGCAACCCCCGGGCGACCCATCCAGTGCCCCTGTTCAGCGACGAACGAGGGACGATCGATCAAGCCGTGCCGCCAAAGATAGACGCCCATCCCTCCGGTCGCCGAGCCCGTGAAGGGATCTTCCGAAGTATCGGGCGGGACGCCGAAATGTCGAGCGAACGTGTCACCCGACGAGGTGACGCCCTCGGTGCAAAACAGGTGTGGGCTGAAGAAGTCGCCCGCGTCGCGAAGCGCGGCGTAGGACGACCCATCCAAACGGGCCCTACGCAGCGCCTCATGAGTCCGCACCGGAAGCATCAGCTGAGGGGTGCCAGTACTCACGGTTTCGATGGGCAGGCCGGCCACGAGATCTTCGGGCTCGAGACCAAAGACGGGCGCGACCGCGGAAGCCTCGTAGATCCGACCGTACGTCGGCTTCAACTGGCGCATCGTGACGCGAACGACGGCTTGCCTAGAAGACTCCAGCACCACGGAGATCACGCCCGCCTCGAGCTGCAGGGAAACCTCTCGTGGGCCTTCGCTCAACTGGAGGCGACCCTCTTCCACCAGCGCGTGCATCGACGCGATGGTCGGGTGCCCCGCGAGGGGGATCTCTTCTGCCGGCGTGAAGTAACGTGCGCGCAGGTCCGCGCGCTCGGACCTCAGGATGAAGGCCGTTTCGGAGAGATTCATCTCGAGCGCGATCGCTTGCATGCTTTCGCTCGAGAGCGAGTCGGCGTCCAAGACGACCGCGCACGCATTCCCCTCGAGTGCGGTCGTCGTGAACGCGTCGATCTGTAGAAACAGGAATCGTCTCACGTCGAATCAGCGCGGAATCAGCCAGAGTTCGGTTTGGCGACCGTCGATATACCACGTGCGGTCTCCATCAAAAAACGCATCTTCCTCCAGCATGATCCGCACCGTCTGGCCGCCCCACTCGGGAATCTCGACCGCTGCATTGAGTTCGATCGAGTGCGCGGTGTTTGCAAACAAGGGGTAGTCGCCGCGACCAGGGACGCCCCCCTGCTGATCCCACAACCCGATCGTGGGTCCCGCCGCGTGGCCGTGAAAGCCGATGGGGTGGGTATAGATGGTGGCCGCGATGCCCTCGGCGGTCGCTTGAGCGAGCGCCCCCGCCAGAATGTCGTTTCCGGATCGGCCGGCCGCGAAATTTTCCGTTAGCACATCTTGAAGACGATTGCCGATGGCGAGCGCCCGCTTCAGACCGTCGGGAGCGTCCGTCTCGCCGGGTCGTAGGACGTACGCGTGTTGTTGCGTGTCCGTGTTGAGCCGGAGGTAAGTGATTCCGAAGTCGACGTGCAAAAGGTCTCCGGCGAGGATCACGTTTTCCTCGGGCCGATCCGCGAAGTTCCCCTGCCCGCCTCGAAGTCCTGGGTCGGTTTCCGCGCGCTGCACCTCGACGCTGGGATGGAACCACGTCGCGAGCTTGAGATCGGAGATTCGCTCGCGGTACCACCAGACGACGTCGTCGGTGGTGGTCACTCCGGGTTGGATGACCTGTGCGCTAAACCCCTCGGCGATGATCCGGTGAGCAATCCGCACCACCTGCGGATACACCTCCATCTCTTCTGCCGTTCGAGTCTCGAGCCAACCGATCGCCAGGCGCTCTGCCGAGACGACGCGCTCTCTGTATTTCGCCGGGAGCGCAGCCATCAGCTGGTCGTACTCCGTTCCGGTCAATCCGTCCGCCAGCGCGAACGTTTCGGAGCGGTTGACGGCGATACGTCGAGGGTCGCGCTCCTTGATGATTTCGGCGACGCGCGCCCATTGATCCGGCTGGGCTTCCGGGTCCCACGCACGGGGGAAGGGACCAATGTCGTACCTCGCTGCGGCCAGGCGCTCGATCGGCCGATTCGGACCCTGATCGTGCAGGATCAGAACGGTTCGTCGGCGCGCCGCCATCCAAGTGGCCGGCAACATCGTCTCGATGACGGGGTCCTCGTTGTACTCACGCGCTGCGACGATCCAGAGGTCGACGCCCTCGCGGCGCATCACCTCCGGGACGACGACTTCCATCCGCCGCTCGAGCCAACGATCGATCACCTTGGCCCGCTCACGGAGGGGGAGCACACCGGGCATGACTCCGTCGCTTCGTTGCGCGTCGGCGAAGTCTCTCCCGGAGGGTGCATGTGATTGCGCGAGCAGCGGCACTACGCCGAAGGCGAGTAGCACCGCAGCCACTGTGGGGGCTTTGATCCGGAGCTCACGTCGCATCTGGTGCTCCTTTGAGTATGGCAAAAGTCATGGCGCGCCGAGTTCGAGCGTCGCGAGGTATCTGTGCAGCGCTTCGAGCTCGAGATCCGTCATCGCTTCGAAATCTTCAAATGGCATCACGGGATCCAGGGTACGGCCCAGCGCCACACCCTCCCGCATGGCCGTGACGAACGCATCGAAGGGCCAGCGGCCGGCACTCCCGAGCGCGGGCGCCTTTGGGCCACCTCCGGGCGTCGGCCCACCTTGCAGATCGTCACCGTGACACTCTACGCAGGTAAGACCGCTCAGGTAGGCCCCATAGTCCGCCGTTGGCGAGGGGGGCGGTGTCGGTCCGCTCGGCGCGTCGGCCTGCTCACGCCTTGGATGCAAGACGCCAAACCCGGCGATGGGAAGTCCCATCGCGCGCAACTGCGTTTGGGGCAGATCGTTGGCGACGGCCGGCGCGGCCATCAGGTACGCGATGATCTTCGTCAGTTCTTCATCGCTCATGCGGTGATAATTCTCCGATGGCATCATCGGAAGTAGCCCGCGACCATCTGGCCGAATGCGATATCGAATCGCTCGATCCCAATCCGCCGGACCGCGGTACGCACCAGCGACGCCACCCGCGCCAGACGTGAGGTTCGGGGCGACGACGAGAAACGGCGGGGCGTCGATGAAGATTTCACCCGACAGATCTTTGCCATGACACCCATGGCACCCCGTAGTCGTAGCCAGACGAGCACCCTCGGCTAGGTCGACGGAGTCGGGCAGCGACTCCAGGAGCCGCCCTGGAGTCTCGTAGACCGATGCCGCGATCGAGCGCCCACGGAACCCCATCGCAATCAAGAACAACGTCGCCAGGATCCCGGCAACGCCAAGAATCTTTATGAGCTTTCGCAAAGTTATGACACCCCTATTGGTTGGATCTTTGAACTACATCGAGCCAGTCGGCTTTGTCACTCATCTGTCGTGGTGGCCGGCCCCTTCTTCTGGCGCCGGAGAACCTCGCCCGGCAGCGCCGCCGTCGGTACCCCGCCATCGACCACGAACTCGCCGTTCACAACCACGTGCGTCATGCCTTCCTGAAACACGAACGGATTCAGATAGGTGGCTTCGGTCTTGATGGTCTTCGGATCGAAGACGACGACATCGGCCTTCATCCCGACGCGAATATGTCCGCGGTCGCTGAGCCCGAGGATCTGGGCCGAAAGACCCGTCATCGATCGGATGGCGTGCGGGAGCGTGATCGTGCCGCGCTCCATGACATGCTCGCGGATCAGGCGTCCAGACGTGCCGTACTGGCCGGGGTGGACCGCGCGATCCGAGCGGATCTCGGGACGATCCCCGCCGCGGTCCAACGTGACCGCCGTGTAGTCCTGCTGCATCCACTCGACGATGTCTTGAGTCCCGACGGCCTGGGCCATCCAAAGCACCCCGCCCGGACGATCAAATCCGTTTCTTTGTAGCCACACGGCCGTTTCGAACGTCGTTTCGTCGCGCTCCTCGGCCAGCTCTGCGAGCGTCTTCCCGACGAGCGTTTTGTCTGGATAATCGGTGATGAGAAGATTGTCGGCGCCGCCCTGTCGAATCATCTCATACTCGGAGTCGCGCCGAATCATGTCACGGATGCGCGGGTCCGCGAGCCGCGCTTCGAGATTGGCGAGCATGTCCCCGTATTCGACCGGCGGGAAGTCGTCCGCCATGCTCTGACCCGGAACCTCCCCTTCGATCAGTGCCCACCGCGGTATCAAGGTTACGGTCGCAGAATATCCCTCGTAGGAATGCATGTTTAGGTAGACCGGGTGTCCGTCCTCCCACATCTGATCGACGAGCTGGGTCGTCACCGAACTCATGCCCCACTCGCGCGGCCCCTTGGGGTGAATATGGTCGATCATGACGGGGATATTCGCCTCGCGGCCAATGGTAAGGATCTCCATGATCGCGTCCATCCAACTCACGTGACGCTGCGTGGGATGATCCATGTGGCTCGGGAGTTGCCATTTCGGGTAGCGGCCTTGGCTTCGCATATGCGCTTGGAAGTGCCCCCCGTAAGGCGCGACCTCCTTGGACAGCTCGAGTACTTCTTCTTCCGACGAGTAGCGCATGGGGTTGTATTCGAGGCCCGTGGACAGACCAAAAGCCCCGGCCTCCATCCCTTCGCGGACGAGCGCTTTCATCTCCTCGAGCTCGGCGTCCGTGGCATAGCGCATGACGTCTTCGGGGGCCGTGCCCATCACCATGTTGCGAAGGATTCCGTGCGGAACGAGCAGCGCCAGGTTGAGCGCCGTCCCGGCTTCCTCGAGCAACTCCCGCTCCCGCTCGAGCGGCCAGAGAGGCTCGTTCGCTCCAAAGTTGTAGCCGTCCGTGTTGATGACGGCCGTCGTGAACCCTTGGGTCGTGTAGTTGGGGACCGTACCGTACCCGTCCAGAATGTCTGGTTCGATGTGCTCGTGGAGCGCGATGAACCCGGGTGTGACGTACTGACCTTCCGCGTCCACGACGCGTGCCGCGGTGGCGCCGGCAAGGTCTCCGACCGCGACGATCTCGTCCCCACGGATCCCGACATCCGCGAAGAAATAGGGGTTTCCGGATCCGTCGAACACTCGGCCGTTTTGGATGAGGACGTCGTACCGTTCGCCGCTCTCCTGCCCCTGGAGGCCAGGAAACGGGCGTAGAAAAACTGCCAGCGTCGCTAGAATTAGGGGTACTTTGCGCCAATTAGCCATGTCCGAACCTCCTGGGAGAGAGCGTAGTCCGGCTCAAGTTGGCTGTCTCGAGCGACGGGGGGAATAGCGGAAACGGGGATGCGCCTCGCATCGTAATAGGTACGAAACAGATGAGAGGTGATTCATGGCTGAGATGGACAAGCTCCCTGAACTCTATACGCAACGGGAAATCGACAAGACTCGCAAGCGACAACGGCTCATGGGTCGCGCCGAAGGGGTCGGCGCCGTCATCGTCGCGGGCGCGGTCTTCAATTTCTTAGGTTGGATCCCCACCGTCCTCGTGATCGCGGTGGTCGCCTACGGGTTGTACAGGCTCCTGGCCAAGTCCAAGTCGCCCAAGGAGGAAGAGTGAGCAAGCAGCGCGGACATCTTGAGTCGTCTTCGGCGGATAAGACGTGATCCCGGAGATTTGGCGTCGCGACAAACCTCTGGCCGCGACTGGCGGCCTCATGTTCGTCGTACTGATCGCTGTCTTGTTCCTCGCGACATCCGACACCCGCACGCTTCTCGGACTCAACGTGTGGGTCAAACCTGCCAAGTTTCTCGCCTCCGTTGGCATATATGTGTGGAGCCTCGCGTGGTTCATGCCCTACGTCTCGGGACCGTCGTGGCTAAAACGTGTCGTGAGCTGGGGCGTATCGATATCGATGGTGATCGAGAACTCGGTGGTTGTGACCCAGGCCGCGCGCGGCGTGCGATCGCATTTCAATTTCGACACCGCGTTCGACGGAGGCGCATTCGCCGTGATGGGCGGTATGATCGCGCTGAACACGGTCTTTCTCATAGCGTTTGCGGGGATGCTTTTTTGGCGGGCGACGGCCAGTCGTCCGCGCGTGTACCTCTGGTCGATAAGGATCGGCGTGTTGCTGCTGCTCGCGGGTAGCGTCATCGGGAACCTCATGATCAGTAACGGAGCGCACGCGGTGGGGGTCGCAGACGGTGGTCCAGGCCTGCGTTTTTTGAACTTTAGTACAGAAGGCGGAGACCTTCGGGTCGGACACCTCCTAGGCATCCACGGTCTTCAAGCGATCCCCCTGTTCGCCTTTGTCGTGCGTTGGAAGGCGCCCACCCTCGACGACGCGAGGCAGACGCGGGTCGTGTGGCTTTTCTCCGCCTTCTACGCCGCCCTCATGATACTTCTTTTCCTACAGGCCAACGCGGGGCGACCCCTCGTCCCCGCGTAGCCTCGAAATTGGAGCGAATCGTATGTGGACTCGAAGCCGTCGACTGCTTGGCCTGGCCGCATTCATCGGGATGCTCGGAAGTGCGGGCGCCGTGAAAGGCCTCCTAGCACAATCGGAGCTGGAACGAATTCAGATCGACGTCGGTGAGTTCACGTTCGACGCCTTGGTGGCCGGCCCTGTGGATGGACCTTTGGTCTTCTTGCTCCACGGGTTCCCCCAGAGTTCGTTCGAGTGGCGACACCAGTTGCCGGTCCTGGCTTCGATGGGGTTTCGTGCGGTCGCTCCGGATCAGCGGGGGTACTCGCCCGGAGCTCGGCCCGCAGCCGTCGAGGCCTACGCGACAACGAACATGGTGGCCGATGTCGTGGGCATGGCGGACGCGTTAGGTCGCGAAACGTTCCATGTGGTGGGTCATGATTGGGGCGCCGCGGTCGCCTGGTTTACCGGGCTCGTTCATCCCGACCGAGTCGAGTCCCTCGTCCCCATGTCGGTCCCCCACCCCTTCGCCTTTAGCGAGGCGCTTTCAAACCCAGAGGGCGAGCAGGCGCAGATGTCCGGTTACATGGAGATGTTCCGATCGGACGGAGCGGAGGAAGCCTTCCTGGCAAACGACGCGGCGATGCTCCGTGGCATCTATGGCGGCGCCGGACTCACAGCCGCAGAGACCGACCAGTATGTCGACCTGCTGAGTCAGCCGGGTGCGCTGACCAGCGCGCTCAATTGGTACCGCGCCATGAACCTGCAGGGCGGTGGCATGGCCATGACGCCGATCTCGATGCCGACCATGTTCATCTGGAGCACGGGCGACACGGCTCTTGGACGCGAAGGAGCGGAAGGGACGGCCAAGTTCATCGAGGGACCGTATCGCTTCGAGATCATCGAAGATGTGAGCCACTGGGTCCCGGAAGAGGCAGCCGACGCCGTGAACGGGTTGCTCCGGGAGCACTTCAAGCCTTTCGCGCCCTGAGCTACTCCCCCAACGTCGCCTAGTCGGCCCTCAAGGCCTGCGCTGGGTCGACCCGGGCGGCGCGACGCGCGGGGATATAGGTCGCCGCGAGAGCGAACCCGAGCAACAACAGCGTCACAGCGACAAACGTGAGGGGGTCGGTCGGACTCACGCCAAACAGAAGCCGCTGCATCACGCGCGTGAGGCCCAGCGCGGCCACGACACCGATCGATAAACCGATGGCCGTTACGCGGCCCCCTTGAGCCAGAACGGACCGGCTGACCTGCCCCGAGCGAGCGCCCAACGCGATCCGTATTCCGATCTCTTTAGAGCGTCGCCCAACCATGTAGGAGATGACACCATAGATCCCGACCAGTCCAAGCAAGAGCGCGATGCCCGCAGCGATTCCTAGAACGACCGTTGTGAAGGCGGTCGAAACGTTGGACTGCGAGACCAGGGTCTGAAGCGTCGCGACGCGGGCGAGTGGCACCGCCGGATCCAAAGATTGGATGACTTCGCGCGCTGCACCCGCCAGACTCTCCGGTCGGACCGATGTCCGCAGCACGTAACTGAGCTCGTGCGAAGACACGCGACTCAACGCGCCGTCGAGGAGCGGCAGGTAGGCGATGGCCGGCGGTCCATCGGTGAGCGTCCGGATGGGCGTGTCGTCCACGACGCCGACAACCGTTAGCCAGTTGTCTTCACCCGCACCGGAGTCGAACCGCGCGCCGATCGGATCTTCGTCCGGCCAATAGTCCGCCGCGAGGGCGGCGCTGATCGCGACGGCTCCGCTGCCGGAAAGCTGATCCGCGCGGGTCGGAAGTCGACCGGCCAGTAACCTCATCTGGACCGCCGCAAAAAAGTCTTCGCTGACCCGGCGGATGGCCACGACGCCTAAGACCGTGTTCGGGTCGTCCGGTCGCCCTTCCACCAGAAGCTGAGTGCCGTGCCAACTCCCGCATAGAGGCAGACAGGATGTCGCCCCGACCACTTCGACGCCCGGCAACGCAGACATCCGCTCCAGTGCTTCCCGGTGAAACGAGACGGCGTCGGCTTGCGATTCGTATCGGGCGATCGGGAGTCCGACTCGAAAGGTGAGTGCGCCGGCGGCCTCGAATCCCGGGTCTAAGGAAACGAGATGCGCGAAGCTCCGCCCCATGAGCCCCGTGGCGACCAGCAACACGAGGGAAAGACTGACCTGCGCGACCACGAGACCGTTGCGAACCCGCGTGCTGGCCCGGCCCCCATGCATCCCCCGGCCGGCTCGCTTGACGGTGGCCGCGAGCGATGACGTTGGACGCAGCACCGGTCCCAGACCAAAAACCATCGTAGTGGCGAACAAGACCGCGGCCGTCATCCCGAGAGCCGGCATGCTCACCGCGAGCTCTGAAAGACGCGGAAGGTGTTGCGGTCCGACCCGGATGAGGACTCGCACCGCGAGCATTGCGAGCGCTACGCCTACGATCCCTCCGCCCAGCGATAACAAGAACCCTTCGGCGAGATAGTATCGCACGATATCGGCTCGGCCGGCGCCGAGTGCTTCCCGCACCGCGGCCTCTTGGTGACGACTCTCTACGCGCACCAAGAGAAGATTGGCGACGTTCGCACACGCCAGCAGCAGGACGAAAGCCACGCTTCCCAACAGGATCCAAAGCGTCCGCTCGGCATCTCGAACCACGTGCTCTTTCAATGTCGGGATGGCGGGCTGAAGCTGCGTGTCGTCGAGCATCGTTTGGATGCCGTCAAAGGCGTCGACCAGCGACGGTATCGCCGCTCGCACTTCGGCCTCTGCCGACTCGCGCGTCGCTCCTGGCGCCAACCGCGCGATTCCTTCACGAGAGAACCCGCCAAAGCCGGTGGCCGTGACGTTCACATCGAGTGGCCGCCAGAACTCGACAGCCTCGTCCGGGAACCCGAAGCCTTTGGGCATGACGCCGAGCACTTCGACGACACTGCCGTCGGTCGTGACGGTGCGACCGACCACGTTCGGTTCTCCGCCGAACCGTCGCTGCCAAAGCGCGTAGCTGAGGACGATTCCCGGCGCGCCGGCGGAGACTTCCGCGTCGGAAAACACTCGACCGGCAACGGGCTGCACGCGCAAAGCCCTGAAGAAGGAGGGCGTGACGTCGACGCCGGCTACCCGCTCCGGATTATCCGTCGAAAGCGTGACCTCGGCGGGTCTCCAGATCGCCATATCGGTCAGCGACGGGACGCGATCCTTGTAATGATCGTAGAGACCGTCGGCCATCCCGAGCGTATTGCCGAGACTTCCGTCGCCGCCGAGCCCCGGCGCCATGTGATCGAGCCAGACGAGCTGCTCGGACTCTGGATACGGCAGCGGACTCAAGACAGTGGAGTGCACGAGGCTGTAGACGGCCGTCGTGGCACCGACGCCCAGGGCCAGGGTCAGAACCGAGGCGATCGTGAACCCGGGACTCCGCGCCAGCCTCCTCGCCCCGTGTCTCAGTTCGCGCCGCAGAGTCGAGAAGGGTCGCCGATGACGCTGGACAGGCGGGAGGCCGGCGCGCGTCATGGTCCATCCCGCGCGCACCCGAACAACGGAGCCGAGCAACCCGGCGAACTCGCTGACGAGAAACGCGGCGACGCGTACTCGACCGGCCGGGTGCACGTCCGACAGTTTGCCGGCAAACGTGCGCGACATGTCCGGGGCGAAGGCCTCTTGAAATCGCCGAGGGTACAGGTGCAGGGCCACTTCGTAGAGGGCCCGCCAAAGGCTTTCGGTATGGTCGTGACGATCGCGTTTGGCTTCCATTGCGCGACCCCTAGGAGCTCGGCATCAGGTATAGATCGCGCTCCGCAGCCAGCCGGACCAGAGCGTGAAGTCGAGACGCCTCCGCTCGCACCACGGCCCGGCCCAGCTCGCTGAGTCGGAAGTACTGACGCCGCCCGTCGGTTGAAATGCGAGGTTCGTCGGGCGCCCGCTCGATGAGCCCGTCGGCACCCAGACGCCGTAGCGCCTGATAAAGGCTGCCCGTCGTCGGACTCAGCCTTCCCTCGCTCCGCCGTTCGATCTCCTTCCCGATCGCATAGCCGTGACTCTCTCCGGCGCCGAGCGCCAATAGGATGTGAAACGAGAGATTGCCGAGGGGAAGAAACTGGGTCGGGACTTCCTCGTATGACATCTTGTCTCCAAAGGACCAACAGCGACGGGCTCGACGACTATAGTGTTTATCACTATAGTAGACAGCGAGTGATTCGTCCACCCCTCGAAACAAGGCGGGATTCTTGGGTGATTCCAGACTCGTTCGAACGGACGCTCGAGAGCGCCGGGGCCCCGGTTTTCGCATGGCCTCCTTGATATTGTCCTTACTTGCTCTGGCGATCGTCGGCACCGGGCTCATCGAGGCGGCCCCGTCCTCACGACCTAGAGGCTCCCAGAGGGTCGATGCGTTGGCCGCCGCGCTGGTAGAAAGCGCGGCGCTCCCAAGCATCTCGATCGCGATCGCGCGCGACGGGCAAGTCCAGTACGCCCAAGCGTTCGGCTTTGCGGATATCGAAGGACGCATCCCGGCGACGGTGAACACGCAGTACCGATGCGCCTCGGTTTCCAAGGTGATCACGGCCACCGCGATCGGGCGCTTGGTGCAGGCCGGACGTTTGGATCTAGATGCCCCCGTCTCTCGCTACGTGCCCTCTTGGCCGTCGGACCCGATGATCACGCCACGACTCCTGGCGGGTCACCTCGCGGGCGTGGGCCACTACGCCGGGGAGGACCGCCTCGAACGGCAGAGACATTACGAAAGCGTGACCGCGGCGCTCGACGTGTTTCGTGAGAGCCCGCGCGCGGGCGCCCCGGGTGAGTCCTATACGTATTCCACCCACGGCTTCACGCTTCTTGCGGCGGTCGCTGAAGGGGCGGCTGGCGATTCCTTCCTCGGACTCCTGGATCAGGAGGTGTTCGTACCGCTCGGCATGGAGAGTTCCGGGCCCGACGATCGGACAGATCTGCCTTCCACGATGTCCACGCTGTATGGCCGCAGACGTCGCGAACCGTTCCCGATCCCGCGGCCGGAAGATCCGAGCTACAAATGGGCCGGCGGCGGGCTGATCTCGACGCCGTCCGATCTCGTCCGGATGGCCACGGGATACCTCGATGGCACGTTGTCACCCGAGGTGGTCGACGAGATGTGGGGGTCCCAGAGAACGACTGCCGGAGAGGAGACCGGCGTAGGAGTCGCATGGCGGATCGGAGAAGACGAGCAGGGTCGCAGAGTGATCCACCATTCGGGCTCGATGGGCGGCGCTCGGTCCACCATCGTGATCTGGCCCGATGAGGGCGAGTCGATCGCTGTGATGACCAACGTCGGTTGGTCGTCCAACATCATGGAGACGGGGCTGTTGTTGATGGAGGCGTATCGATCGTCCGCCTCTGTTGGAGCCTCGTTCGGCTCCGGCGAGTTCGAGTACACGGGCGAGTTCATGCGTTCTGGAAAGACCGAGTCCACAACCGGAACGATCGTGCTCGAAGCCGATGAGGGTTGGATCACCATGCCGACGCCCTTTGCCGAATGGACCGGCCCGTTGGCGGTGGAACGCATGCCCGTTCACCACCTCGATGGGAATCGCTATGCCCTGGTGAGCCCATTCGGTCTGATGTCGCTCGAACTCGAAAGCGACGCATCCGGTGTGCGCGGACGGATGGATCTCGGCTCCACGCAGTGGCGGTTCCACGCCCAACCGAGGTGAGACGAATGATCCGACACCGCGTGATCCGAAACCGTGCGCCACGGGGTTGGTTTGTCGCTCCCTTGCTGGCGTCGGCAGGGCTTGCGGCGGCGGCACCGCTGGTCGCTCAACAAGCGCCGTGGCCCACCTCCGGATGGGAGCCGTCTTCCGCCCAGGCGGGGGGCTTGGCGGGAGCACTCGAGGATCTCGACGAACGAATTCGAGTAGGTGACTTCGGATATATCGATCGACTCCTCGTCATCCGCAACGGATTCGTGATCCAAAACGAACGCTACGACCAGGACTATGAAGCCATCAGTCGTGGGCAAGAGAGTCAGATCGGATGCGGGTTTGGCTGCGCGGACGAGTCCTGGGATCATCAATTCAACTATCTCCACCCGGATTGGCACCCCTACTTCCAGTCACGCGACGTCCACACGCTTCAGTCGGTGACGAAGTCTGTCTCAGCGACCCTCATTGGTATGGCGATTCACCGTCGGGAGATCTCGGGGGCAGATGCACCTCTGCTTCCGTTCTTGGACGGCTACGACGTTTCCGGGGTCGAAACCGGGCTTCGCAACGCGACGCTCGACGATCTGCTCACGATGCGGACCGGGATCGAGTGGCACGAGACCGATCGACCCATGAACGACACCAACACGACGATCCAGCTCGAGCGAACCGACGACTGGGTGCAGTTCACGCTCGACCAACCGATGGATGCGGCGCCGGGCGAGAAGTGGATCTATAACTCCGGCGGCTCGCAGTTGATGTCCGCCATCCTGACGAGCGCGACCGGCCGGACGATGGATGACTACGCGCAGGAACATCTCTTCAAACCGCTCGGGATCGACGACTATCACTGGAAGCGAACACCGGCGGGTCTGCCGGATGCGCTCGGCGGTTTGTACCTGGAAGCCGAACAACTCGCCAAGATCGGATATCTCTATCTGAAAGATGGCGTGTGGGAAGACACCCGCCTCTTACCCGAGGGCTGGGTCGGCGAGGCCACCGCCCGTCGAGTGCAGAACCCCGGGTATGGCTATCAATGGTGGCGACCCGACCCTGGCGGCGTCGAAGTCTGGGCTGGCCAGGGATTCGGTGGACAGTTCCTACTCGTCCTCCCCGAATACGACGTGGTCGCCGTGATCAACAGCTGGAATCTCTTTGGTGGGCGCTACGCCAACCTCCGCGACGCGCTCGTCGAAGCCGTCGCCGCGGCCGCCGGATAGCGCCGCTCACTCCTGTCGCAAGGCCGCCGTCGGGTCGACCCGCGCCGCTCGTCGCGCCGGAACGTAGCTCGCCGCGAGGGAAGTACCGCCGAGCAGCACGGCTACGAGGGCGAACGTCAGAACGTCGGTCGCCCCGACGCCAAACAGCAGCGTAGCCATCAGCCTGGTGAGACCGAAGGCCGCAACGAGTCCGATCGCGAGCCCCATCATCGTTAGCCCGAGACCCCGTCGCACGATCAAGCGAACCACGTCGGATCGCCTCGCGCCAAGGGCGATCCGAATCCCTACTTCGCGCGCGCGCTGCGCAACGAGGTAACTCAGCACGCCGTAGACACCGATCACCGCCAGCACCAGTGCCACAGCTGCAAAGATCCCGAGCAGAAGTGCCTGGAACCTTGGCTGCGCCACCGTCTGGTCCACCACCTCGCTGTAAGCCGACAACTCCGAAACAGGTTGCAGCGGGTCCAACGCGGCGACCGTAGGTGCGACCCCGTTCATGATCGTAACCGGATCGACCGTTGTCCGGATCACGACCCGCTGACCCGCGATCGGCCTCTGATCGTAGGGGAGATACAAGTGGAAACCGGGCGCCAGCGCGAGCGAGAAGCCGCTTATCCCGCCCACGACCCCAATGATCTCGGCCTCGTACGGCTCGCCCATGTCGATTTGAAGACGCTGCCCAAGAGGGTTTTCGTCGGGGAAGATGGCGGTCGCAAGCGTTTGGTCGATGACCACGACGGGCGGTGAACCCGCGCGATCGCCGTCCCCGAACGCACGGCCCTGGATGAGGGGAATCCTCATGACGTCGAAGAATTCGTTGCTTGTAAACCTGAACTGCGAATTGAACTGCTGGTCGCTGCCGAGCTCGAGGCGGCCCGGCACGCCGACGTAGGTGTCATTCCCCCCGCCTGACAATGGCAGGATCGAGCTTGTCGCCACTCCCTCGACGCCCGGCATCGCAGCCAGCCGCGTTCTCAGCTGTGCGAAGAACGAGATTCGCTGCTCATCCGTCTGGTAGCGAGCCTCCGGCAACGCCACCGAGGCGACGACCATACCGTCCGGCTGAAATCCGGGGTCGACGCTGCGCAGCTTGGCAAAACTCTGAATCAACAGCCCCGCGCCAATAAGTAGCACGAACGACATCGCGACTTCGGCGACCACCAGCGCCCCGCGAATCCTGCCAGAAGAACCAGCCGCACCACGGCCACCCGTCTTCAGCGTGGAACTCAAATCCAGGTTCGACGTGGCCAGGGCCGGAAAGAGCCCGAAGACCAATCCGGTGAGTAGCGAGATCGCGATCGTGAACGCGAGAACCCAGCCGTCGAGGGCCACCTCATCCATTCGAGGAAGCACTCCCGGTTCGACCACTCTGAGGACCCGCAAAGCTACGAAGGACAAACCGACCCCCCCCGCGCAGCCCACCAGCGCCAGCACCAAACTCTCGGTAAACAGGAGGCGCATGATGCGAGCGCGGCCCGCGCCGAGCGCGGTGCGCAGCGCGATCTCCACACGACGCCCGGTCCCCCGCGCGAGCAGGAGGTTGGCTACGTTCGCGCAAACGATAAGCAACACCATCCCCACGGCCCCCCACAGAATCATGAGACCCGTGCGCACTCCGCCGACAAAGACGCTCTCGAGGGGCACGATGGGCAGCGTCCACGTTGCGTTGGATTCCGGATACTCTCGCTCCAGTCGCGAAGCGATCACATCGAGCTCGGCCTGCGCCTCCTCGATGGAGACCCCGCGCTGGAGACGCCCGACCAAACGGAGGTTATGGAAACGACGAACGAGATTGCCGCCGACATGAAGCGGGATCGGTGAGAAGAAATCCGGCTCCGAGAACAACTGAAATCCGGCCGGCATCACACCGACGATCTCGTGGGACTCCCCGTCGAGCGTCAACCGCTCGCCTACGACATCAGATCGACCGCCAAAACGGTTTTGCCAGAACGTGTGACCCAAGACGACGATGCGGGAGACCTGTTGCTCGTCCGTTCGGGTGAAACCGCGACCCAGTATGGGCACGCCTCCGAGCGCCTCGAAGAACTCGGCCGTGACGGATTGTCCTCGGACGACCTCGGGTGCCTCGGAACCAGTCAATGTGTAGCTCCCGATCCCGCGTCGGCCGCCCAAGTATTCGAAGGACGTAGATTGATCGCGATAGTCGAGATAATCGGGTGGCGAGACGGCGGCTTGCGAGTTGGCGCTAAAGGAGCCCACCCCCCAGACGAGCCGATCGGCTTCGGGATACGGGAGCGGGTCGAGGAGGACCCCCTTCACCACGCTGAAGATGGCGGTGTTGAGCCCGATTCCGAGCGCGAGGGTGATGATGACGACGGCTGCCAGGCCGGGACTCTTTCGAAGCCCGCGTAGTGCGAATCGAATGTCCTCTCCGGTTTGGCCAATCGATTTCAATCGTCGCATGTCCCTTCGATGTCTCCTTTCGCCACCTTCCATCCTGCGGCGGATCATCTCCAATTCCCCGAACCGGCGCCGGGCTTCATCGAGGGCGGCGTCAGCCGAGAGACCCTCGCGTTTCATGAGATCTTCGGCCCGAGATTCGATGTGATGGCGGATCTCGAGGTCGACGGCGTCGGCCGCCGTGGGCGGGCGATCGAAGATCCGGAACAGCCGCCGAACCGGACCGTGGCTCACGCGGCCGCTCCCGCGGCGATCACCTTGCCGACGATCGAGACGTACCGGTGCCAACTCTGCTCCTGCCGAGCCAGTTCTTTGTGGCCCGGGACCGTCAGGGTGTAGTACTTGGCCCTGCGCCCCCGGTCAGAGATCCCCCACTCGGGGACGAGCCAGCCTCGGCGCTGCATGCGGTGCAAGGCCGGATACAGACTTCCTTCCTCGACCACCAGCTCCTCGTCCGTCGCCGATCGAAGCCAGCGCAAGATGTCGAACCCGTGCATCGAGTCGACGCCGACCAGTGCCTTCATCACGAGCAATTCGAGGGTCCCGGGCAGGATCTCGATCGGGCTTGGCATCGTCGTTTCTCCTCGAATCCGTTCGCAGTTGTATGGTCCCAGCGCGTGACCTAGACGACCTAGGCCAACGTATCAACCCTTGACCTAGATAGGCAAGGGCAGGCGCTCGGCTCTTTGCGAGAAAGCCGCGAAGCCCCAAGTTCAGGCATGGATCGGTACTGTCTGTACTGCGATCGCGCGCTGGCCGGACGCCAAGATCTCCGCGGCGTCCGCCCGAATGTCCGCATCGCGTTCGACTCGAAGAACGAGCGCGTGTGGACCATCTGTGATCGCTGTCATGGATGGAATCTCTGGTGGACGGACGACCGGGCCCATGCGCTGGAGACGCTGGAGAGGAGAGCGCGAGACCGGGCACGCGTGCTGTTCGAGACCGATCACGTCGCACTGATCGAGTCCGAAGGAAGACAGCTGGTTCGCGTCGGCGCCCCTCCCTCTCGCGAGGAGGCCTGGTGGCGATACGGCCGACAATTGCGTCGCCGACGAGACCACTTCACCAGTTCGCTGACCGGCGTCGGCGCCGCCACCTACACCGCGGTTTCCACGTTGGGTCGGTCGTTGGGCTTCGAGTCGGTGACGGGAGATTTCCGGGGCGTGACCAACCGCCGGGTCGAGGTGCTTCGCTGGCGGCGGTTTCGAGGCACGGCTTGGTGCGGCCGGGCGCCGTGTCCAAGCTGCAACAGCGTCCTCATTCGATTGTTCTTCTTCAAGTCGCCGGACCTGGTATTGGCGCCCGATGCCGATGGTCTGCCGATGGTCGGTCTGCCCTGTAGCCGATGCGACCCGTGGACGGTCGAGAAGACGTACGGGTTTAGCCCGCAGGCGTCGGAGTGGGTTCTGCAGCGGGTGCTCGCTTGGCACAACGTCGGTGGGGCGACGCAACGTGAATTGGACAAAGCCGTGCGGCTGATCGACGGGGCGGGCTCGGCCGCCGAATTCGTGGGGACGCTCGCCGGCCGCCGACAACAGCTGCGTCAACTCCCACGGATCGAGCGTCTGGCGCTCGAGATCTGCGTCAATGATGGGGCCGAACGGCACCGTCTCGCTGCTTTGGCGGCGGACCTCGAGGCCGGATGGCGTCGCGCCGACGAACTTGCCGGAATCATCGACGCCGAGCTCTAGCGGCCGTGCGAGCCGGCGGCGGGCGGACTGAACGTAGCCCTGGTTCCAACCCTCGGGGCGTAACGCTCGTCTCAATCGAGACCAGCCCTCTCCGCACGCCCAAAAGGTAGTCGACTATGTCCGGACTTCTCCAAGACGTTCGCATCGCCGTCCGTTCCCTTTCGCGTCGACCGGGGTTCGCCCTCGTGGCTGCGCTCACGATCGCGCTCGCGATGGGCGGCGTGACGGCCATCTTCACGTTGATCAAGGGGTCGCTTCTCGACGCACTCCCGTACGAGGAGCCCGACCGGCTCGTCACCCTCGACGTCATCTCTCGTCAGGGCTTCAACATCTCCACCTCGATACCCAACTACGAGAGTTGGCAGGAGAGCGACGAGTTCGATCGCTTTGCGGCGACGGCCGGCTGGAGCCTCACGTTCACCGGCACGGGACAGGCCGAGGTCTTGGATACGCGAGCCGTACTCGGAGATCTATGGGCCACGCTTGGCGTGACGGCGTTCCGCGGCCGTCTCTTCGGCCCGGCAGAAACGGAACTCGGCTCGCCACCGATCGTCGTTCTGGGACACGGGTTCTGGGTGGACCGGTTTGGCGAGGATCCCGGGGTCATCGGCGAGTCGATCGTGTTGAACGGTCGGCCGCACCCCATCGTGGGCGTCCTCCCACCGGGGTGGTCGTTCCCGGCGCCGGAGGTACAGGTCTACGTCCCGATGGGAAGTCTGCCAGGTCTGCCGTGGACCGTTCGCGAAAGCTCCTTCGGGACGCGGATCTATGCCCGCTTGGCGTCGGGCTCGACCGCGGGTTCGGCCATGCAGGACATCGCGCGGATCAACGAGGGCGTCACGGAAGAGGTCGGACTCGAAAACGCCAGCGTGGAGGTCCGAGCCCTCGACGAGTTCTTGACGGGGGATCTCGGGGCGGCCCTTTGGATCCTTTTTGGCGCGGTGGGCTTCGTCCTGCTCATCGCGACGGCGAACGTGGCGAACCTCACGCTCGCGCGTGGCGAAGGTCGAAAACAGGAGGTCGCCGTACGGACCGCGCTCGGAGCGGGACGGGGCACCATCGTTCGCGGGCTCATGGTCGAGAGCATGCTGCTTTCACTGTTGGGCGGGACCCTCGGAATCGCGGTGGCCTTGTTAGCGCTCCGGGCGCTCGCGCCGCTGCTGCCGCAGACCATGGCCACGACCGGTGATCGCATCGGGCTCGACGCCACGGTGCTCGCGTTCACCTTCCTCATCGCGGCTTCTTCCGGGCTTCTGTTTGGACTCGTTCCCGCCCTTCGCGCTTCGAGACCCGACCTTTCCGGCGACCTAAAAGAAGGTTCGCGAAGCGCGACCCGCGGCAACAAACGGCTGCGCGGTGCGTTGGTGGTGGCCGAGGTTGCGCTGTCCATGGTCCTCCTCGTCGGCGCCGGTCTCATGATCCGAAGCCTCCACGAACTAAGGACCGTCGACAAGGGCTTTGATACCGAAGGGCTCCTCACAGCCAGCATTCCGATCAATACCAACCGCTACGACAGCCCAGAGGCGTGGCGGGGGTTCTACGAGGAAATCGAGCGACGAGCCGGCGCCCTACCGGGCGCGGAGAACGCGGCGATCACCTTGCTGCTGCCGCTTGGAAACCGGTCTTGGGAACGTCGGATCTGGCCAGAGGGGCAAGCGATCACGCCTGACAACGGCGACTCGGTGCTGTATGGGGTGGTCTCGGAGAGTTACTTCGAGACGTTGGGCGTTCCGATTGTCCGCGGCCGCGCTTTTACAAGCTCCGATCGCGAACCCGCAGCCCCAGTGGCCATCATCGACGAAACGATGGCAGAGCGGTACTGGCCAGGCGAGAATCCCATCGGTAAGCGCGTCATCTTCGAGTTCACCGGCCCGCAAGGAAGCGGGGAGCCGATTCTGCGCACGATCGTCGGCTTGGCGCAGAACGTCCGTCACTACGAACTCGAGGCGCCGTCCAGGATCCAAGTCTACATTCCTTATCAGCAATCGGGCACGCAAACCGGCATGGACATGTCGATCATGGTCAAGACGTCAGTTCCTCCGACTTCGTTGGTTGGAGCGCTGCGGGGCGAGCTGGCCGCCATAGACCCGGACGCCCCGCTCTCCCACGTCACGACGATGCAGGAAGTGCTCGAGAACACACTGCAAAACGACACCGCGCTTGGCGGCATCCTCGCCACCTTTAGCGCGCTCGCCATGTTGCTCGCGGGCATCGGCATCTTCGGGGTGCTCTCTTACACGGTGGTGCAACGTACTTCGGAGATCGGGATCCGCATGGCGCTGGGCGCCGACGGCCGAGCGGTCCGACGCTGGATCGCCCTGGAAGGGCTGGCTCTGGCGGGAATCGGGATCGCGATCGGGATCGTAGCCGCCCTCTCGCTCACGCAGCTTCTTCGCGGCTTTCTGTTCGAGGTCAGTCCGATCGACGTCCCCGTGTATGCCGGACTGGCGCTGTTCCTCTTGGGCGTCACGTTCTTGGCCACGTATATTCCGGCCGCAGGAGCGACGCGTGTCGACCCCGCGACGGTGTTGCGTTCGAGTCAGTAGCGGCGGGAATGGAGGTCAGACGTCTTGAAAGTCGGACAGGATCGGACCAGAGCCTGTTGGCGCGGTGTAGCGTTGGCTCTCGCGGTGCTTTGCCCGTCGTCGGGCGCCCTCGCTCAAGACTCATGGACGCCGGAACAACGCGAGGTCCTCGCGGCAATGGAGGAACTCTCCGACTCGACCGCACCGAATGGAACGGGCGCGGACGCCTACGGGGCCGTGTTGGCAGAAGGGTTTAGTCGCTGGACCATCGGCAGTGCGGTGATGAACGATAAGCATGACTGGGTCGAGGGAGTCCGCGAGTGGTTCGATGAGGGTTGGCGCGTGGCAGACCGGCAAACTCAACACCTCGAGATTCTGATAAGAGGAGACCTCGCGTTCACCCGTCGGATGGTCGAGGAAACGTACCTTGGTCCAGCAGGCGAGCAGTCGAAGTCGGGCGCTGCCCTGGCGGAGGTCTGGGTTCGAAGCGATCTCGGCTGGCGTCTGCTCCGGGTAGACGTGCACCCCTTGGCCGACACTTGACCCTACGCGCAACGGCGATCGCTAGCGTCTTCCTGGCCTGCGGTCCGTCGGCGTACACAGATCACGCCCAAGCGCAAACTCTCGATCCGGCCGCGGCTGCGGCGGTGGACCGCATCGTGTCGACGTGGGTCGCCGACAATGACGTCGTCGGACTCCAAGTCGCGGTCGGGGTTGGTGGAGAGGTCGCCTGGAGTGGGGCCTACGGGATGGCGGATCTCGAGCACGGCATCCCCGTAACCGACGAGACGCGCTTTCGTACCGCGTCCATTTCCAAATGGATGACCGCTGCGGCGGCCATGCGGCTCGTCGAACTCGGACAACTCGATCTGGATGCGCCCGTGCAGGAGTACTGTCGCGCCTTTCCGGAGAAGGAGTGGCCGCTCACGACGCGCGACTTGCTGGCCCATCGAGGCGGCGTGCGACACTACTGGGGTGCGAACGGAGAGGATCCGCAAACACCCGAGGAGCGTCGGGCGCTTCGAGAGAAACAGGAGGAGGCGTCGCGTTGGACGACGACGCGCTACGACAACACGGTTGGGCCCATCAACCGCTTCAAGGATGACCCGCTTCTTTTCGAGCCGGGAACGGATTTTCGGTATACCTCCTTTGGCTATCGACTCGTGGGCTGCATTCTGCGTGGCGCCTCGGGCGTCAGCTACGACGAGGTCTTGAAGGCGCACGTCTTCGACCCGTCCGGAATGACCCTTACTCGCAACGACGACGCACATGCCATCATCCCGAACCGTGCCCGTGGCTACGTTCGCGCGGGTTCGGGCGAGTTGCGTCGATCGCAGTTTCGAGATGTGAGTGAGAACCTGCCGGCCGGCGGTCACGTATCGACTGCAAGCGATCTCGTTCGCTTCGCTCTGGCCTGGCACGCAGGGCGCCTCGTGAGCGAGGAGAGTATGGCCGCCCAGACCGTCCCGCCTCCAGGTGCCGAACCCCCTCAGTACTACGGATTCGGCATCACCGTCGCTCCTGTTGATGATCTGGGTGGCAAGACCGTCTACCTGCACTCGGGCAGCCAGGACGAGACTCGCACGTGGCTCGTCCTCGTCCCCGAATCCGGCGTCGCCATCAGCACGCTCTCGAACGATGAGGACGTCCCGTTGATGCTCCAAATCATCTGGCCGATTTTGAACCTCGTCGACCCATGACGAGAGGCCGCCCGCCCATCACGAGCCGTTAGCGATACCCGTGATAGCGTCCAGGCCCGCTCGTGCCTCCGGCCGTGGGCGTCGGGCGCTCGTACCGACCGGACTCCTGATCGAACCACCGTTGCGACAACGCGGCACGAAACGCAGCCATGATCTCATCGCCATCGGGTCGGTCGCGCACCACCTCCTGTAGCAGGCTCAGATATCCGACCGTCGCCGCGCCCACGATCTCGACCAGCCCGTCGTACGCGGCCCGCATGTCATCGGTCACGAACGTAAGCGTATCATCCTCGTACTCCACTCCGGGGATGCCGTCCAAGAACCGGAGGCTGGCAGGCGGCACTGCATGCAGAGATGCGAAGATCGGCGTGTTCACCCTCATCGCCTTGGCCGACGTGAGATTCTCAACGGCGCGTTGAGCTCCGGCCCGCAAATCTGCGCGTCCCTCGATCAACGGTCGAAGATTGGCGCTGTCGGCCGCGGTCGCCTCCTTGACCGTTACGTATTCGATCCATGGCATGGTCGCGAGGTCCCCCGCCAGCCGGTCGTCACCCGACGCAAAGATCACCGGGACTCCGACCCGTCCCCAGGAGAGCGCGACCAGTTCGGTCTCGGTGATCGAGTGCCCGTTGATGAGCAGGTCGATCCCAAGCGTGAACGTGTGCGACGCGAACCCCCGGCTACCCGTCTTTGCATGCATGCCGACGACCGCGACCGCATCGATGGCTTCCGACTCCGGAAGATCGAAGTAGGTATCGAACGGCTCGTCGCGGATAATTTGTCGTGCGCGGGGGTCGAGTAAGTCCGCGCGCAGGTCAGGCTCGGGATTCCCGCTCCCGTGTCCGTCGGCGATCAGGACCTCGGTGGCTCCGCCGGCAAAGAGGCCGTCGATGACGGCGTTGATGTCGGCGGCGAGCAGTTCCTGACCCATCGGGTAGAGATCCGTCCCGAAATCGAACGAACTCGGATCGTCCTGGCCGGACAATCCCTCCATATCGTGAATGATGAGCACGCGGATGCCGTCGTCCGCCTGCGGTTGGTAGTCTTCGATCGACCACGGCGTTGACGGCATGGCCGACTCCCCAGG
>JAJCZV010000125.1 GCA_029262175.1 Gemmatimonadota bacterium | reverse complement strand
GACTGGACAATCGCACTCCCCATCGCTCAGGTTCGGCTCTGTCCTCTTTGTTCCGCTTCCAATCGGGAGACCGCGATGACCTTCGTACGTTGCTTAGCCTCGTGCGCACTGATCGGCCTAGCATCCAGTTGGACCCTCCCTGCGCCCGTCGTCGCGCAGGGCGCAGACGCAGCCGGGCCGGCCAACTACCGGCTGGCCGCGCGCTTCGCGCCGTACAAGATCCAAGATCTCATCCATTCCACGTCCGTGAGTCCCCGGTGGATCGAGGGGAGCGAGAGGTTCTGGTACGAGTGGGAGACGTCGGACGGATCGTTCTATTACATCGTGGATCCTGTGGCGGGGACCAAGCGGCAGATCTTCGACAACGACCGAATCGCGGCCGAGCTGACGCGAATCACGCTCGACCCCTACGACGGCCAGCACCTGCCGATACGCTCGATCAAGTTCATCGATGCGAATACGCTCCAGTTCGAAGTCGAGTCTTCCCAAGATGAGGAGATCGAGGAGGACGAGACCGACATGGAAGAACAGGACGAAGAAGAAGAGGAAGGGGAGGAGCAGCGGGATCGCTCCAACAAGAAGGTTTTCCACTTCGAATACGACGTGAACACGCAGACGCTGCGCGAGCTCGAGGACTTCGAGGCGCCCGACAACCACCCCTCATGGGCGAGCGTGTCACCCGACGGAGAGACGGTCATCTACGCGCAGAACCACAATCTCTTCCTGATGACGGGAGCCGACTACCAGCAGATTCTAGAGGCGCGGCGCGGGGAGAGCGGCGATGAGGCCGACGAGGCCGAGGAAGACGTCGAGATCGAGGGCACGCAGCTCACGACCGATGGCGAGGAGCACTACAGCTTCGCGGTGTTCGATCGCGGCGATACGGATGAAGAGCGCGAGAAGAACGCGGACAAGCGGAAGCGCGCCCCGATCTCATGGTCACACGACTCGCGACGGTTCTCGATCGTACGTGTGGATCGACGCGAGGTGGGGGACCTGTGGGTTATCCATATGGTTGGGAACAAACGACCGGGGCTCGAATCGTACAAGTATGACCTGCCGGGCGAGGAAAAGGTCAGTCAGGACGAGCTTCTCGTGTATGACCTCCAGGACCGACGCATGGTTGAAGTCCAGCTTGCGGAGCCGTGGAAGGACGAGAGCATCTCCACATTCAGTGCGCGACAGTTCCGCTATCCAGACTCCGAAGAACCCTTCCGCTCGCTGTGGCTCTCGGAAGACTCGAACGAGCTCTACTTCTGGCGACGAAGCCGCGACCAGCACCGCGTCGACGTGATGGTGGCGGACGCGACGACGGGTCAGGCGCGCGTGCTCATCGAAGAGCGATTGAACACCTACGTCGAATCGCAGCGGCTCGAGCTGCTCGATTCGGGAGACATGCTCTGGTGGTCCGAGCGAGACGGTTGGGCGCACCTCTACCGCTACGCAGCAGACGGGACGCTCAGGAATCGGCTCACCGAGGGGCCGTGGTCGGTCCGTGGGGTCGAGGGAATCGATGAAACGAATGGGTTCGTCTACTTCATGGCCAACGCGCGCGAAGGGGACGAGGACCCCTACTACCAGCATCTCTACCGAGTGGGTGTGGGCGGCGGCGCCGTAACGCTCTTGAACAGTGGCGACTTCGACCACCGCGTAGACCTGGGCGAGTCCAACCGCTTCTTTGTCAGCAACTACTCACGCGTCAACACGACCCCGGCCGTCGCGCTGTATTCGTCGACCGGGCGACGGATCCTCGATTTAGAGGAGGCGGATTTCTCGAGGCTTGTCGACGCGGGGTATGGGTTTCCGGAGCCTTACACCGTCAAGGCCGACGATGGCGTCACAGATCTTTACGGCGTCATGTATAAACCGTTCGACTTCGATTCGACGGCGACCTATCCCATCGTGGCTTATGTGTACCCGGGTCCACAGACCGAGTCCGTTGCGAAATCGTTTTCCACCGCGAGATACGAAACGGCGCTCTCGCAGTTCGGGATGATCGTCATCACCGTGGGCAATCGCGGCGGTCACCCGGCGAGATCGAAGTGGTACCACAACTACGGGTATGGAAACCTGCGCGACTACGGGCTCGCGGATAAGAAGACCGCCATCGAGCAGCTCGCCGATCGCCACGCGTTCATCGATATCGACCGCGTCGGCATATACGGGCACTCGGGCGGCGGGTTTATGTCGACTGCGGCCATGCTCGTCTACCCCGACTTCTTCAAGGTCGCGGTCTCCTCGTCGGGCAACCACAACAACGACGTGTACAACCAGAACTGGTCAGAGAAACACCACGGCGTCGAGGAAGTCGTCGACGACAGCGGCAACGTGTCGTTCGAATATTCGATCGAGCGCAATTCGGAGCTCGCGGACAACCTGAAAGGCCACCTGCTCCTCACGACCGGGGACATCGACAACAACGTCCACCATGCAAACACGCACCGTATGGCGGAGGCGCTGATCAAGGCCAACAAGCGGTTCGACTACTTCGTTTTTCCAGGACAGCGCCATGGGTACGGCGATATGGGGGATTACTGGTTCTGGCTTCGCGCGGAGTACTTCGTGGAGCACCTACTCGGAGATACGCGCTGGAGCGCCAACATCTGGCAGCTCGATCTCGAGGCCCCATAGGCGCTCGATTCGAACCAAGCCCACGTCCGATGCGGATAGCGGGCCGAATCCGACTCCTGAGGCTTCGCAGAGCACGGGGCGCGGTCCAGAGATCATGCGATCATCTGGAGAAGAGGCGACCGACGCCCCCAGAGATCAGCGTCGTGACGTTGGTGAGGACCCTGGGCAACGCGAGCCCGCCCGGAGCCGCCAGGTAGGTGGGCTCCCAGACCGGATCGAACTTCTCCTTGAAGTCGCGTAGCCCCTCGAAGCCGTAAAACTGGTCACCAAAGCGAAAGACCAACGAACCGATGCGCTCCCATGTGGGGGCCAACGCGTGGCTTGCCAGACCCGAAAGCGGCGCCGCGCCGAGGTTGAACCATGTGTACCCCGCCTGCTGTCCCCAGAGCATGATTTGGGCGAACAAGTAGTCCATCACGCCGTTGGGCGCGTCCGGAACGTACCGCATCAAGTCGGGGCTGATCTCGGTGCCGGGGGCGCCCAACCACAGGTTGGCGAACGCGACGAGTTTGCCGTCGAGGCGAACCGTGGCTACCGGGAAGCGCGCGATGTAGGTGAGCTCGAAGTAGCCCAGCGAAAAGCCCTTCTCGGTCGTGATCTTCTTTTCTGAGAGCCAGCGGTCGGACACGCCGCGAAGCTCTTCCATGATGGGGAGTACGAGGGGTTGAGGAACGACTTCGAACGAGCACCCATCGCGCTCGAGCGTCCGCAGTGCCCGCCGCATCCCCTTACGAGCGCTCCCCTCGAGCGAGAACTCCGTCAGCGGGACGCGCGCCACTTCACCAAGCTTGAGTAGCCCGAGCCCCAACTCCGCATACAGCGCGAGGTGCTTGCCCCCGACCTGATAGAACACCGGATGGTCGTCATGAAGTCGGGCGCGCTGAACGAACGTCCACAAGATCTCATCCCACTCCTCGATCGGTCCGATCGGGTCTCCGAGCGCGACCCACGCCCGGCCCTCGATGCCGTACATGAGCATGGACTGCCCGGACTCCGAGAAGATGAGCTGTTTATCGCCGAGGAGGGCAAGCGCGGCAGCGGACCGGTCGCTTGCTGCTGCGAGGACCGCGGCTCGATCCAGGTCCGCGACGTCGGGACGCGTGAACCGTGGCCGCGCCGGTCCGAGCAGTCGACTGAGGCCGAAGAGCCCGAGCACCACCGAGCCGGCAAAGGAAGCTCGCAGAAACCGTGAGGCATCTCCGCGTAGCGCGAAGGCCCACCACTGGTCCGCCTGATACGGGACATGGCGATACGCGAGAAAGCCGACCCACACGGCGGTGAGCAGTACACAGCCCACGGCGATCATCCATCCCGTTCCCAGGGCCTCACCGGCCAACGCCGATTTTCGGTCGAACCGCTTCCGAGCGCCGATCAGGGCCAGTAGAACGGCGGCCAGAGAGGCCGCCTCCCAATAGTCCACCCCGCGCCCGAACGCGAGCACGATCGCGATCGCGAGGACGACGACCGAGATCACATAGGCGCTGTCGAGTCGCCGCTGAAGTCCCCTAGAGAGAATCAACAGCCCCGACCCGAGGATGCTCGCCCCCATGTGCGACAACTCGATGACCGAGAGCGGCAGTACGCGTCCGAGCCACGTCAATCGCTCGGGTTCCCCCGGAAGGGATCCGGTCAGAAGGAGGATGGCTCCTGCCGCGAAGGTGGCAGCCGCTAGCGCCGTCGGCGCGATCGGCAGGGCGAGGCGGCTCAGCCTGGCGGCGAGCCGGTCGAGCTCCGCCCGACGGCGTCGCCACTCGTGCGCCCCCAGCGCCGTCGATGCGATGACCAGCGGCACGAGATAGTAGATGGCTCGATAGGCGCCCATCGCTGCGAGCAGGGCCGGAGTCCCGACCTCGTCGCCGAGGAGCGTCACGAGCGTGGCTTCCACGACGCCCAGACCGGCCGGTACGTGGCTCAGCGTCCCGAGGATGTGGGCGGCGAGGAAGGCGGCCAGAAAGTGGGGGAACGGGACCGAAGCCTCGGGCGGAAGCAGCACATACAGGACGCTGGCCGCGACCATCCAGTCGAGCGGTCCGAGGAGCGGCTGAAGGAGCGCCAGCCGGCGGGTAGGGACCTCCACCTGCAAGGTGCGAATCCCGATCGAGGGTTTGCCCAACAGGGTCCGAAGCAGGTAGACGCCCACGGGCGCGAGCACGAGCAGCGCCCCGGCCCGAACGAGATTCGGGGAGAGGGAAAGCGGCTCCGCGAGAGTAGCCGGGGCCATCAAGAGCAGGCCACCGAACAGCGTCATCACGCCGATCCAGAACGTGATCGAGTAGAAGGCGACGACCTTGGAGACTTGAAGCGCCGACAGTCCCCAAGACGTGTATAGCCGGTAGCGGATCGGTATGCCGGTCAGGATTGTGAACCCGACCGCGTGGCTGACGCCGAAGGCGACGCCCGATGCGAACGAGGTCTTTCGATACGGGAGCTTGACCCCGGCGTAGCGGAGCCCAAGGACGTCGTAAAGCGTCAGGAGGAGAAAGCTCAACCCCGTCAACCCACCGGCGACGGCCACCCGACTGGGGGTGGTGGCGCGAATCGCGGCCCATACGCTGGACAGGCGCGTCCGAGCCAACTCTTCATGGAGGAACCAAAGGGCGACCCCGAACGCGACCAACGGCAACAGCACTTTCGCGACGGGGACCAACCGCGCGAACCGCCCCGCGAAGGAGGGGCGCGCGGCCCTCACCGCTGTCGCGATGTTGCGAACGCGGTGCTCCGTCCCCGTGACATCATGGTCGGTTCATGCGGCGGTGCCCCGGCTACCCGCCTGGCTTGTACGTCCGTTCGGCGTTCGCCGCGATGTCTTCCGGATAGTAGTAGACCGGCCGGAGGTTCCCCTCGGCATATCGCTGCGCCTGATCATTGAAGTGAGGCGAAGACGGGTCGCCGCTCTCGCCCCCTGCGGTGACGGCGACCGCCCGCACTCGCTCTCCGAACTCCACGACGGCAACGAAGGAGTTCCCGCTCGTGCCGTACCGACGAGCCGTCCCCGGATATCGGCTCGCCCCGAAGGAGGCCAGCGAGCCCCATCGAGACGAGTGAAATCCGACCGGGAGGCTCGGTGCATCGTCGCTGAACGGCTGAACGATGTCGCCAGTAAGACGCTGATACCGATTGATCTCTCCCCATGGCGTACGCCAATCCCCAAACTCAGACGTCAGAAGGGCGGTGGCGTCGGTGAGCGACTGCAGGTGTTCGTCGACCGAAGCTCGCGAGACGATGTAGTCCGTTGTGGACATGCCCGCGCTTCGGGCGGCTCCCGCGACGCGCTGCGTGATGTCCTCGGCCCAGTACGTGGCGACCGAGGTGGCGATCGACTCGACTCCCCACTTGTAGTCCCATGCGCGGAGCACCTCGATCGGCCCAGAGAGCGCCGCCTTCATGGCGTGGGATGCCGGCGCGCGATCGTAGGCCCGGAGGAGCGCTGGAACGATCGGTTCGAAGCCCGGCATCACCGGGTCGTACGCCGCTTCCACCAGTCGCTCCACCGTGAAGTCGGTGCGGTCGCTCAACACCCGCACGGCATGGATGCCCCTCGAGTTCTCTCCGCCGCGCTCAAAGTAGCGAGCGTAGTCGTCGGGGTCCGGGCTGTCCGGGCCGGCTGCGGTGTACGGCCAATTGTTGGTGTTTTGAACCCATCCCACGGACGGATTGAATACGTTCGGGGTCTCATCGATCGAGTGCACCTCGCCCCAGTCGTTCGCCGAGGTGCTTCCGTCCACGGGTCGCGTCCAATCCATCGCGGCGTTGCGTTCCGGCACGAAGTTCGAGTGCCAGTAGGCGATGTTTCCGTCGGCGTCCGCATACACCGTGTTGTTCGACGAGTTCGTATGCATCTCCATGTTCTCGCGATAATCCGCCAGTCCGCGCGCGGTGGTGCGCGTGTAAGACTGCATGAGGGCAGAGAGCGGCTCGTTCATGAGTGCGACCGAAACCCACTTGCCGTCGGCAGCCCGGATGACGGGTCCGCGGTGGGTACTGAACACGGTGAACACTCGTTCTGCGCCGCCCTGGTCCGTCCGATACGGGACCGCGACTTCCCGGCTCTCTACGAGGCGCTCTTCATCGTCCACCGTGTAGTAGTACTGCCCGTCCCGCTCCACGACGGTCTCGAGATACTCGTCGATGTTGTCGACGCCGCTCGACGTATGCATCCAGCCGACGTTCTCGTTGAAGCCCTGGTAGATGAAGAATTGACCCCACGTCGATGCACCGTACGCGTTGAGTCCCTCGTCGCTCGACATGTGGAGCTCGGATCGGAAGAAGAACGATGTGTGCGGGTTGATGAGCAGAAGCGCGTTGCCGTTTACCGTATTTCCGGGGGCTACGGCAAACCCGTTGGACCCGCGCGGCTCCTCCCAATCGACGAGCGGTTCGATCTCGTCCAATGCCGCCATCGCCAAGTCGTCGGGTCCGTCGTCGTAGAAGGCCTGCAACTGGTCGAGATTCACGCGCTCGATGTCGCCGCCGATGCTCCCCTCGCTAAACGTGAGCGCCATCCAGGGCTCGAAGTGCGTGAGCACACGGGGAGACACCTCAGGGTGTGTATGCAGGTAGTAGTTGAGGCCGTCGGCCCAAGCATCCATCAGGTCCACGAGCCAGGGCGGACTGCTGGCGTACATCTCCTGCATATCGACCGGATCGATGAAGAGTTTCATGCGGAGATCGCGCCAGATCTCCGACTCACCCTCGGCTTCGGCAAGGCGACCTTGGGAGTTGAGGAAGTTCACCTCGATGCGGTTGAAGTCGTCCTCGGCCTGCGCGTAGATCATACCGAAGACCGCGTGCGCATCGGTCGGGCCGTGGATGTGCGCGATGCCCCAATGGTCCCGAGTGATCGTGATTTCGTCGGCCATCGCTTCCCAGCGTTGGATCTCGGGATCCGCCGGGGCGCAGCCGACAGCGACGCCGACAGCGACGAAGATGAGGAGCAGGACGTACTTCTTCATGAGCGCGATCCGGCGCTAGAGACCATGGGGCAGAGAACGGGCACCATCATAGGATGCGGAAACCTCGCGAACCATTACTAGCGACTCCAGGGCGGTACGATCTCGTTCATTCGAGCGTAGGCCACGGTTTGTCCCAAATGCTCGTGCATGTGGGTCGTGAGTTCGACCCAGATGCGCGCGATCGTTACGTCTCGCTGTCCGAGGGCAATGGGCTCGTCGAGTCGGTCCCGCGATTGATCCAGTGACTCGAGGAGGAAGTCGAACGATCGACGCATGTGCTCGAGCGTCTCGCCCTTGGTCAAGCGTTGCTGTTGATACGTGCCGATGGTCGCCAGGTCGTCGGTCACACCGATGTCGTCGGGGGCCGCGTAGCCCATCTGGGTGGGCCACCAGTTGTCCGCGGCGATGTGGATGAAGACCTCGCGGAACGACCGCACCCCCTCCATCGGTCGCCAGTCCCAGCGGTCTTCGGGCACCGCTTCTGCCAGCGAGATGAACTTGTCCCGCGCCGTCTCGATTTTGTCTTCCAGGTCCGCCAGCATCGTCTTCGCATCGAGTTCAACCAGATCAGCGCCAGCTGCCTCGTCCGCGGCCTCGGCGGGGGCGCAGGCCGAAACCAGCGCCGCCACGAGAACGATCGCGCGGGCGGGGCCGGTGCGCGTCGCTCGCTTGTGCTTGGTCATAGTGGTTGCTCCAGACGATGGGGGAGACCGTGTCGGCTCAAGGACGCTCGAGCGTAACGGACTTCGGCGCAACTACGCATGAGCGTAGCGTCGATAGCGGTTTTCCAGATTCTGCCATCCGTCCGGCGCGGCTTCGGGCACCGGGGATCTCATGTGAGGTTGCCCGGCTGGCGCGTCCTGCCGGCCGAGACCACGTTCGCAGTCGCCGGAATCTCGCTGAACACGTCCCGATTATGAGGAACCGACATGACCGCTTCGTTCTCCATCGCGCGGCGCTACCCGTGCCCATCGCGTTCGATCTTATTGCTGGCGTTCCTGGTCAGTTCAGCCGTCGCGCCGGGATCCGGGGTGGCCCAGGAAGCCGCGGGCACGCCCGAGGATGTCGCGGTAGAACGCTCGCTCCCGGCGGACGAGACGATCACGGCCACCGATCAGGTGAGCATCGGCGGCGTCGTTGTGCCGTACGAGGTCACGACGGGCACGCAACCGGTGTACGGCGACGACGGAAGCGTCGACGCGGCACTCTACTACACCTACTACGAGCGCAGCGATGTCGAGGACCGCGCGCGCCGCCCGCTCGTCATCTCCTTCAACGGAGGACCTGGGTCCGGCTCGCTTTGGATGCACCTCGGGTATACCAGTCCGAAGCAGCTGATCATCGACGACGAAGGGTACCCGATTCAGCCCTACGGCGTCCGGGACAATCCGCATTCGATCCTGGATATCGCGGACATCGTCTATGTAAACCCCGTGAACACGGGCTTCTCGCGGATCCTCGATCCTGACGTAGACCGCGAGACCTTCTTCGGGGCCCAGCCCGACATCGCGTATCTGGCCGACTGGATCGATGTGTTCGTCTCTCGTCAGGGTCGATGGCCGTCGCCCAAATACCTGATCGGCGAGAGCTACGGGACGATGCGGGCGGCCGGTTTGGCGGGCCAACTTCAGAACTCGCATTGGATGTACCTGAACGGCGTGATTCTGGTCTCTCCCACGGGGCTCGGACTCGATCCGGAGGGCCCACAGCCCCGGGCGACTGTACTGAAGCTGCCCTACTACACGGCGGCGGCTCACTATCACGGCCAGTTGGCCCCGGCGCTCCAGGGGCGCGACCTGGAGGAACTCCTGCCCGAGGTCGAGGCGTTCGCGCTCGACGAGTACCTCCCGGCCTTGTCACGGGGTGGCTCGCTGGACGAGCGGCGTCGCCAGGAGATCGCGGGCAGGGTGGCCGCTTACTCGGGTCTTTCGGTGCAGACCGTGCTCGACCACAACCTGGCGGTGCCGACCAACTACTTCTGGAAGGATCTGCTTCGCGAGGAAGGTCACACGATCGGACGACTCGACTCGAGATATCTCGGATTGGATCGACAGGACGCCGGGGACAGCTACGACTATGCGCCCGAGCTCACGTCATGGAACCATGCCTTCGCCCCCGCGATCAATCATTACCTCCGGGATGAACTGGGCTGGAAGACGGATCTCCAGTACTACCTGTTCGGTCCCGTAAACCCGTGGTCCGGTGGCAACCCGAACTACAACGGCGGCGAACGACTGCGTCAGGCGATGGCCCAGAACCCGTTTCTGCACGTGATGGTGCAGTCGGGTTACTACGACGGCGCGACCGACTACTTCACCGCCAAGTACGTGCTCTGGAACATGGATCCGAGCGGGAGGCTAGCGGAGCGGATGCGGTTCGAGGGCTATCGAAGCGGACACATGATGTATTTGCGGGCCGAGGACCTCGAGACCTCGAATGAAGACATCCGGGAGTTCATCCGCGCCAGCCTCCCCGAGGACGGTCAACCGGCGAGCTACGGACGCGTGGGGCCGCCCCCCAGCTAGTCGATCAGGGGCGCCTCGCGCTGGACGAGTGCCGCCGCAGCGATCAGAAACCAAACTCCCGTCAGGATCGCGGTTGCCGTCCATAGACCGCTCGTGAACGGGCCCGGCCGAAACGGACCCGCGACAAAAGCGACGAGCGGCCAAAGACCCACGACGAGTCCGACCGGAACGAGAACGAACCGGACCAGTGGTGCGCGTTCCGATGAGGCCCAGGCAGCCATCGAAAGCGATGCGATTCCTGTGCCGATCAAGAGCCAAGACACGAGACCGAGCCGGAGGACGATCTCTTGGTTGCTCCGAAACGCATGTACCGCATCGGCCGATGACCCGGCCGCCATCACCGCGGCGGCCTGAAGGGGCGCGACAAAGCCGTCCAGCGTGAAGACGACAGCCCACAGCGCCGATCCGATCGCAAGCCCTACGAGGGCAAACTGCGCCCATCCGGCGTCGCCTTCATGGCCCACGCGTCGAGCAAGACCAACCGCGCCCAGCGCCCACAACACCGGCCCTGCGAGGATCCCGGCATGGATCTCTTGCCAGCCGGAGTGGCCCGCGACGTGGCGCGCGAACGCACGAAAATAGTCGGGTGTCCCGAGCGGGCCGAGCGAGGCGTCGGTCAGGGGGTGTTTCGAACCTCCCCAAAGAAACGCGACTACGCCCGCCGTCAGAAGGGTGGCACAGATCCATTGAAAACGATCCTTACTCACGATTCGCTCACTTTTTCGAGAATCCGCCCGCTTCTTCTGCTGCCGTGACTACCGAAAACGGAAGGCAATCTTTATGATGTAAAGATAGCGTGAATCTTACCACTGTCAACATCGAGCTCGGCCCATGCCCTCAAAGCCATATCATCACGGTGATCTTCGTCGGGCCCTCATCGAGGCCGCGGTGGAGATCGCCCGCGAGCACGGCGCGGATGAGGTTTCGCTTCGCCGAGTGGCGCGCCATGCGGGGGTGAGTCATGCCGCGCCGTACCACCACTTCCCCGACAGAACGGCGCTGATCGCCGCGGTGGCCGAGGTTGGATTCCGAGCGCTGGCGAACGACGTATCCGCGGTGGAGCGTTCGATCGAATCGCCCCGCGAGCGCCTCCATGAAGCCGGGGTCGCCTACGTCGTGTTCGCGGTCTCGAACCCGGAGCAGTTCCGCCTGATGTTCAGCCGCGAGATCGCCGATTCCACGCCGTACCCCGACCTGCATGCGGCGGCCGCCGACGCTCGGGCGGGACTCGAGCGAGCCGTCGCAGCGTCCCGCCTGGGTAGTGGGACGACGTCAGAGCCGATCGACGTGGCGGCCGCTTGGGCGCTGGTCCACGGTCTTGCGACGCTGATCATCGATGGTCAGTTGGGAAACGAGGCGGCCTCGCCCGAGGGGGCGGCGGCGCTCAGTCGCGCTGCGATCCACGCGTTCTGGTCGCAGCGATCCTGAGGACCCCGCTCGAGGCGGTCGACCACTGGGCGCGGGCCCGGAACGACGTCAGAGTCTAGCGCTGACGGAGGAGCGCTAGACGCACCGCCTCGTAGGTGTTCACGACGCCACCCGTGGAGGAAAGTTCACCGAAGGGAACCATGGATGCCGACGCGCCCGCGAGGGAGGGGTCGCCTGGGCGAGGCACGACGCGGTCGACGTACTTTACCGAAGAGGCGAGCAGAATTTCCTTCACATCGGCAGCCGTCAGCTCCGGGAAGTAGGCCATCAGTAGGGCGGCTACCCCGGACACGACGGGCGCGGCCATGCTGGTGCCTTGCTGCGATTCCCACTCATCGCCCGGCGCCGCCGAAAGGATCTCGATCCCCGGGGCGAAGAGGTCGACCTTGGTCCGCCCGTAGTTGGAGAAAGGGGTCGCGAGGCTATCCACCTTCCAGTTCGAGGCGCCCACCGTGATCCAATGTTCGGCGCGGCCTCCGCCTCCGTCGTACTCGGACGTGGGGAAGTTGTCCTCGATCTCTAGGTCGTGGCCATCGTTGCCCGCGGCGTGGATAAACAGCACGCCCCGCTCGTCGCCGTAGCGAACGGCCTCATCCACCAGGGGCTTACTGGGGGAGAAATCCTTCCCGAAGCTCATGTTGATGATTTGGGCGCCTTGGTCGACGGCGTACCGGATCGCGTTGGCGACGTCCTTGTCCCGCTCGTCCCCATTGGGAACGGCTCTCACCGCCATGATTCGGGCGTGGGGCGCGGCGATGCCATCGTTGCCCCGGCCGTTGCGAGCGCCTGCGATGATCCCGGCCACGTGTGACCCGTGGTCCGCGTTCGGTCCCGTCACGTCACCGTTTCCGTAGGTGCGCTGCGTCCCATTCCCGAAATCGTCGCCTACGATGTCACGAGGATCGAAGTCGGGATCGAGTCCGTAGCGTCGTCGTCCCTCCACATCTTCCTTGATGTCGTTCAAGGTCTCTTCTGTGATACCGGCCGCGGAGATCTGGAGGTAGATGTCCCGCATCTGTTGCAGCCGGGGGTCGGTGGTCTCGATGGCCTCGACCGCGTCATCGCTGAGCTCCCCGCCGCCCGTGGCCTGTGTGAGCGCGGGAATGATGACGCCGAGCACCGATTCGATCTCCGAGATCTGTTGTGACTGCGCGTCCAAGTCTGCCCGGGTTTCGTCGAACGTCCGTTGCAGCTCGGCGCAGTCGTAGAGGCCGGAGCCAGTCCCGCGGAGGCAGTGGGCGTGCAGGCGCGTGAGTTCGAAGGTGTCAAAATCGACGTTCTCGCCGTCGGGACCGCCGATAAAGTTCCACCCGTAAATGTCGTCTACATAGCCGTTCCCATCGTCGTCGCGAGCATTGCCCGGGGTCTCCCCCGGATTGCGCCATAGGGCGTCGCGTAAATCGACATGGGCGGTGTCGACGCCGCCGTCGATGACGGCGACCACGACCGTCCGCGCCGGCGAACGGTCGCTGAGCAGATCGGCGATCGCCCGCTCCGTGCTGGTGCCCGGCACGCCGTCGAGGTTGAGGTCCAGATTCTGCCACCCGTCCGGCGCCGTCTCGGGAGCCGGGGCGCTCGTAAGCGGCAGTGGATCGAAGACCCTTGGCGCCGCGCCTCCGGTGGAGGCGCACGCAGCAAACACGAGAGAGAGGAGCGGGACGGCGACTCTTGGATTCATGGGGTCTCTCGGGTTGGTTGATCGCCGGCGGCGGAGTTCGGGAGCGCCAACCTACGCCCACGCGGGCACTATCGCGCTAGCCTCGCGAAGATGTCCGGGTCACGCGATAGGGCTTCAGCCACGGTCGTCGCGACCCGCCGGTTGCCGGCCTCGTTGAAGTGGACATCGTCGTAGAAGACGGTCGTGTCTCGCGGCAACGCCGCGTCGAGATCCACACACGCAAGTTGCCGCCGGCGGCACAGGTCCAAGAGTACCTCGTTGTGAAGCCGCATCCCTTCGGCCAACGCCCTCGCGGTGTAGAAGACTTCCTCGGGAACCGTGCTCGACCGGCCGACTCGACCAAACCACAACAGGGATTCGAGTTTGTCGGACAGGTCCCCTCGCCACATGTAGGGTTGTGTCATCAAGATCGGCTTGATCCCCTGATCTTCGAGCGAGGTCACGATTCGATCCAGGGTCCGGGCGTAGTCCCCCAGCGCTGACGTCAGATCGGGAAGAGAGTCGCGGCGAGCCGCCCGTTGCCGGCGCTCACGTACCCCGACGAGGTAGCCCGCACCCGCGGACTGATCCGGGCCGGCGGGAGGGTCCGTCAGTCGTCCCGCGACGCCGCGGAGCATCTGACCCAGTTTGGTTTTTTTGTAGAAGGGGTAGTCCCGGTCGGACAGTGGAATCGACGCGAAGGCATGCGTGAGCAGGCCGTCGTGATACTCGGGTGGAGCCTCGGAAAACGGGACGTATTCGTCGTGACGGTTGAGCCGGAGAGCCAGATCGTTGACTCCGACGAGAACGAGGGCCGCGTCGATCCTCGGATACTGCGGTGGGAGCTTCTCGACGTGCAGCGTGTGGTCCCGCGCCGACATCCCGGACCTGCCGACGTTGCCCACCCAAACACGCGTGTCAGGAAAGGCGCGATTCATCTCGATTTCCAGCAGGTGGGGCCAAGCTTCCTCATCGTCGACGAGGATGTTCTCGGTCGTGCTCCCTCCCACTGCGAGGATTCGATACTCGTCGTCCGCCTCGAACCCTCGGCCGCGGATGCCAAACTCATTCGTCGAGAACGTCCTCTCACCCCAGATCCCCGGTGTTACGTCCGGCAGCGATGCCACGGTGCCCACGGTTTCGCGCGGCCAGACGTAATAGCGATCGTCCGAGAACGCCCGGAGGGCGATCTCCGCCACCAGCAGGGTGACGGCGGAACTCAACACGATCGCCAGCGCTGCGTGCATGGGACGCGTACGGACGGGTTGGCTCACATCAGCTCCGGTTGAGGGTCCTCACTCAGATGGGCCGCGAATTCCCGCTGCATGACAGCAAAGAACCTGCCCGGTGGTCGACTAGGCAACGACAGGCCGCGGCGTTGGTGGAGGAGTTTCGCGCGCCTGCCCCTTTGTCGGAGCGGCCAAATGGCTACGACTACGGCATTTCCATGCGACACCGCACTCCTCCCAGGACTGAGAGCATCCGATGGGCCAGGTCCTCTTCTAGCGGTCTCCGAGAGCCGCTGGCTAGGTTGCGCGGCAGGGAGTCGATCCCCTTCACGTGTCCCGCGTCGGCGAGGTGATGTATGTCCCGAATCAGATTCCTGTCGCTGAAGACGAGTCTTGCCGCCCTTGCGCTGCTGGTCGTGACCACCCCTCTGACAGCGCAGACCGGCCCCGCCGCAGACCCGGAGGTGCAGGGTCAGATCCGACTGTTCTCCGCGTGGCTCGACGGCCAGATCGCATCTCGAGAGCTCCCGGGCGTGGTGGTCGGCGTCGTGGCCGGGGACGAACTGGTTTGGGCGAAAGGGTTCGGACTCGCGGACATCGAAGGTGGTCGTCCGATGAGCCTCGGAACCAAGTTCCGGATGGCTTCGCACAGCAAGCTCTTCACGGCGACGGCGATCATGCAGCTTCGCGAACAGGGCAAACTCCGGCTCGACGACCCCGTGTCGGACTATCTGCCCTGGTTCGAGTTCAAGCACGCCAAGCCGGACGACCCGCCGGTCACGATCGAACACCTGCTCACGCACAGCTCGGGCTTGCCGCGTGAAGCTGCGGATCACTGGACCAGTCATGACTTCCCGACAGAGGACCAACTCAAGAACCTGATTCCCGACCGTCAGGCACCGTTCTCACCCGAGGTCCGCTGGAAATACTCGAACCTCGCGTATACGATCGCCGGGATGGTGGTCGAGGCGGTGAGCGGTCAGTCGTGGGCCGACTATCTACAGGCGAACATCTTCGATCCGCTCGGTATGTCCGCTTCGAACGTCGACCTCGACGACGATGGTCTGGCCACCGGGTATACGAGTCGTCAGCTCGACGGGACGCGCGAGATCTATCCGTTTGTCGATGCTCGAGGGATGGCCGCCGCGACGGGACTGACGTCAACTGTCGAAGATATGGCGAGGTTCGTCTCGGCCCAGTTCCGTGAGGGCGCCAGAGGCGACGATCGTGTCCTCAGCACCGCCTCGCTCAGGGAGATGCACCGCGTTCGCATGCTGGAGTCGACGTGGACTCGAGGGCAGGGAATCGGGTTTGGCATCAGCCGTGTAGATGACAAGATCTTCATCGGGCACGGCGGCGGATACCCCGGCTATACGACCCAAACGCAGATACAGCTCGACGAGAAGGTCGCGGTGATCGCACTCACCAACACGAACGACTCGAACCC
>JAJCZV010000124.1 GCA_029262175.1 Gemmatimonadota bacterium | reverse complement strand
GTGTAGCGCTCGGTCACGACGAGCTCGTAACTGTGGTGATTCCCCGCTCGATCAAACCAAGTCTGGCCGTTGAACCCGTTGACGACGACCACGAAGGTGTCCCCTTCCCAACGTCCTACGGACTGACCCATCCAGGAGTCGACCTGGGGAGGACCGGGATCTTCCAAATAGATGTCTCGCATCGCGCCGGCATATTCGTAGGCGACGAAGAACTTGCTCTCGCTCTGAAAGATCTGAAACGGCATGTGCATGTAATTGGCGCGGGGGACGCCCGGTAGGTAGCACTTGATCTCCGGATCGCGTTCCAGCCACTTCTCGCGGTTCTCATCCCTCACCGCGAGGGCTTCCGGCAAATACGGGATCTCCCCACCCTCGACGATGCCCTGCCCCGCGGGAACCGAACCGACGGCACCCAACGCCAGAACATCGCTCGCCGGAACCGGGACCACGGGACCCGCTTGCATCGCCAACGCGGGCCGCGCGGCGTGGGGCTCAATGTCCCAATAGGCGTTGCCGAGCCCCTGCCATATCCCGTTCATGTCCGGTTTGCCCGAGGCGGTTCTCGGAACGTCGGCTTCCTGGCCTCGAGCGGACAGAGGTAGAGAAACAGATAGGATCAGGGCCGCCAGGAGGGCCGGCACTACGCGCCACGGACGTGATCTGGTCGAGCTCAAGCTGGGGCACCTTCGGCAGAAGTTCGTGTCGCACCCACCCCGAAATGTGCAGACTCGCGCTCTCTTTTACCAGAACCGCGTGTTCATGGCGCGTGTACCCAGCCTGAGTTGCTCGAGCGATCATCGTCCGTGACACTCCGGTGTGAGCATCGTCGTAACGTGCGCCTCCGGGGACCACCGGGTCCGACTTGCCCCGAACAAGTTCTGGCGTTCGGCACGCTGCCCCAGCTGTGGGCGACGCGTCGACCCCACGCGCATGCGACGCGTGGGGGCCTGGATCGGGGGCCGTCAGGGCAAAACGCTCGCGACGAAGAAGGGACGCCTCGTAGGTCTTACCGTCCGAACGTATGTGATCGCGACGCTCTTGGTTTGCGCGCTGCTGTGGACCCTCGGGGATCGCTGGTGGCCGGCTTCCGTCTTTTTGTTCGGGCCCAGGTGGGTGACTCTGCTTCCGGTGCTGGTTCTCCTCCCGCTCGCGGTAAGGGCGCGGCGAGGTCTGCTCACTCTGCTTCTCGTCGTTGTCCTCATGATCGGGCCCGTCCTCGGATTCCGGACGGGCTGGCGATCGTGGCTCGGACGAGGCGACCAACCGGAGGATCTTCGCGTCATCACCTTTAACGCCGAAGGTGGGGAGAACATCAGTGCGCCACAGTTCGCTCGACTGCTTGCCTTCAACCCTGACGTCGTCGCGTTTCAGGAATGCAACCCTGGCATCGCGAGGCTTGTGACGAACACGTCGGGCTGGTTCTTTGAAAACTCGGGCGGGTCGCTCTGTCTGTTGAGCCGACACCCGATCGCATCGGTCGTGCAGCAGGAGCGCGACGCGCTGCGACGCGTCGGAGGCTCGGGCTGGGTCATCGGGTACACGCTTCAGCTGCCTCAGGGAATCCTGCGAATCACGAACCTACACTTGGACACACCACGGTCTGGGTTCGAGTACATCCGTCGGGGCCGGGTCGCCTTGGGCGCACGGGCGCTAGATTCCAATGCGGAGCTTCGAGATCTCGAGGCTCGACGTGCTCGGAGATGGGTCGACGACGATTACGGGTCGCACATCATTTTGGGCGACTTCAACACGCCCGTCGAGAGCGTGATCTATCAGCGTCATTGGGGAGGTCTCGAGAACGCGTTCTCGAGCGCAGGTATGGGGTTTGGATCCACGCGCTTCAACGGCTGGATTCGGGTCCGTATCGATCACATCCTGATGCGCGGGGAGTGGCGATCGGTTCGTGCCTTCGTGGGACCCGACCTCGGATCCGACCATCGGCCCATGATCGCGGACCTGCGGCGAAGAGATTGAGAAGACACGGATGGGAACCACGACATCGATGCCGTAGTTTGTCTCGCGTCGACCGTCACCTAACTGGATAGGAGCTGATGCTCAGCTTCCTTTTGCTCGCCGCAACATGCCTGCTCGCCTACTCGAACGGGGCCAACGACAACTTCAAGGGCGTCGCTTCTCTGTTCGGGAGCGAAACGACGGGCTACAAGACGGCGCTGGTTTGGGGAACTGCCACCACTTTTCTTGGATCCGTAGCGTCGCTCCTGCTCGCGCGGGGTCTTCTCGAAGCCTTCTCTGGCAAAGGTCTGATCCCGGCTTCGGTAGCCGGCGGCGAGCTGTTTCTGCTTAGCGTCGCCCTGGGAGCTGGCGGCACGGTCATCCTCGCGACCGCTCTCGGGTTCCCGATCTCGACGACCCACAGTCTCGTTGGCGCGATCGTGGGAGCCGGGCTCTTGGCCGCCGCCGGTCAGATCGACACCGCTGTGCTCGTATCGACGTTTGTCGTGCCGCTGGTCGCGAGCCCGCTGGTCGCCATTCTCATGGCGGCGTTCGTGTATCGGATGCTGCGACGGCTGAGACTCCATCTCGGTCTCCAGAAGGACGATTGCGTGTGTGTCGGCCAAACCGAGTCGGTCGCGGTTCGGGTCGGGGGCTTCGCGACGATGGCGCGGGGGTCGGTGACACCTCGGGTGACGGTGCAGCCGGCGCACCGTTGTGAGTCGCGCTACGCCGGCCACTGCGTGGGGATCCCATGCCAGCGGCTCCTGGACACCGGCCACTTCATCAGCGCCGGCGTCGTGTCGTTTGCGCGCGGTCTCAACGACACGCCAAAAATCGCGGCCCTTTTGGCGATCGTCCACATCGTGAACATCGAGGGCGGGCTGATCCTGGTGGGCATAGCGATGGCAGTCGGGGGTCTTCTCAACGCCCGGAAAGTCGCGATCACGTTGGGTCAGAAAATTACCGGGATGAACCACGGGCAGGGGTTTGCCGCGAACATGACCACCGGGTTCCTCGTCATCTGGGCCAGTCGGCTGGGGCTGCCGGTGTCGACGACGCACGTATCGGTCGGGGCCCTCTTCGGGATCGGCCTTTCGACGGGCCAAGCAAACGTCGCGACGGTTCGTAACGTGGTGTTGTCGTGGGTGGTCACGTTACCGTGCGCCGCAGCGCTGGCGGCCATCGCGTACCAAGTCGGGCAGTTCTTGTAGCGCTCGCACGGACCTATCGGGCCAACCTTGCCCGCCGGGCGCGACTTCGTCACCGTAGTCCTTCGCCAAAACGCCGCTCGCGGCTGCTCCCCACACCCGTGGTTGCCCGTGACTACACGAAGAGATTTCCTGCGCTCGAGCGGACTGGTCGGTGCCGGTTTTGCCCTCGGTCCGCGGCTGCTCGCCAGCACACCCACTCCAGGTTCTAACGGCTCCGCCCCGAAGAAGCTTCTAATCTTGGGCGGGACCGGCTTTATCGGCCCGAACATGGTTCGATACGCGGTCGAGCGGGGCCACGAAGTCACCATCTTCACGCGGGGTCGGACGCAAGCCGAGATCCCGGACATCGAGCACCTGGTAGGCGATCGCAACGACGATCTGAGCGCGCTCGAGGGACGGACATGGGATGTCGTCCTCGACAACAACGCCCGCGACTATCGTTGGGTACAACGCAGCACGGAACTGCTGAGAGATGCGGCCGAGCAGTACATCTTCGTCTCGTCCATTTCGGCATACGGCGGCGACGGCGCACCGACCGGGTCCGCAGACCGAGTCTTGCGACAGCCGATCCTCGACGAAGACGCGCAGCGTTTTTCACAGCCTGAGGGCTGGACCGATGGCGACGAAGCGCACTACGGACTGACCAAGGCTCTGAGCGAGAACATTGCACACGCGGCGTTCCCCGGTCGAACGACGGTCGTTCGACCCGGTCTGATCGTTGGACCCGGAGACCCCACCGACCGGTTTACGTATTGGCCGCTCCGCATCGATGAAGGCGGCGAGGTCCTGGCGCCCGGCAACCCGGAGCACGCCAATCAAGTCATCGACCAGCGCGATCTCACCGAATGGATTGTCCGGCTCGCCGAGGACGCCACGGTCGGAAACTTCAACGCGACGGGTCCTGCGTCACGGATGTCGATGGCGGAGATGCTGTATGGCATCCGAGCCGTGACGACCGCCCCCATCGAGTTCACTTGGGTCGACGAGGCCTTCCTCCAAGAGCAAGGCCTCCGCGCGTGGTCGGACATTCCGTCCTGGATGCCGGGAGAGCCCTCCATGTTCGTAAACCTCGAGCGAGCGCTGGCTGCGGGCCTGACCTACCGACCGCTCGCCCTCACGAGCTACGACACGATCGAATGGGACAAGAGCCGACCGGCGAGCGAACGAGCCGAACGACAGGCGGGGATGACGCGCGACCGCGAGCGAGAGGTCTTGACCGCATGGCACCGCGCGAACCGGCTCTGAGTCGCCACCTTCCTTTGGATCGGAAGGCATTGGTTCGAGCGTACAAGGAAACGCCTCGTCCGGCGAAGAGCATGATGTGAGCGCTGAACTCAAGATCCTCGAAGAGCTATGGATCGCGAAACTCGAGCTCCCCGCCGAACGCTCGTATTAGCATCCTCGACCGATCCGTGCCCGTGACGCCCTACCCCGAACCGAGAAGGAGCCAATGGCAACCGCGTTCTTTGTAGGTCTTGGCGGCATGGTGGGCTCGATGGGCCGATACGGTATGAGCGGCCTCGTGGCTCGGTTGTGGCCGGGCGCCGCCTTTCCGGGAGGCACGCTGAGCGTCAACCTCATCGGGTGTTGCCTCATCGGGCTCCTTGGCTCCGCCGACCTACGCAACTTCTTGAGCTCGGATCTACGCGCCCTGTTGTTCATCGGGGTGCTTGGCGGATTCACGACCTTTTCCGCTTTTGCGTACGAAACGCTGCTGCTGACGCGCGAGGGCGACACCGTCCGCGCAATGCTCAACGTTCTCGTGAGCGTCGTCGGGTGTTTGCTGGCCGTATGGGTCGGCAGCCTCCTCGGACGCGCGATCTGGAATACACCATGAGAACGACGTACCGGCGCGGTTTCTGCTCGCGCCACCGACGACCCGATTCGACCGGCGCCGCGCGTCGCGCCATGTTGACCGTGACCATCGCCAGAGACCCACGCTCCGCCCTATCAGAGAGATCGCAATGAAGGCCTCCCGTACGCTCGCACTCGCCCTTGTATTCACGTCCTTCGCGGCGGCGGAAGTCCGCGCTCAGACCTCGATCGAGACTGCCGTTTCGCACTTGTCCTATCGGGAGATCGGGCCGGCCCTCATGGGGGGGCGGGTCGCCGACATCGCGGTGGTCGAGTCCCGGCCGCAGACGTTCTATCTCGGGACGGCCACCGGCGGCCTGTGGAGGACGGACAACCACGGCACTTCGTGGACCCCACTGTTCGATGACCAGCCCACCAGCTCGATCGGCGCCGTCACCGTCCACCAAGCCAATCCGAACCTGTTGTGGGTGGGGACGGGCGAACCGCAGAACCGACAGTCCTCTCCGTGGGGCAATGGCGTTTATAAGTCGACCGACGCCGGCAGCACGTGGACCCACATGGGTCTCGAACAGACGAAGCACATCGGCCGCATCCTCATCCACCCGAGCAACCCCGACATCGTGTACGTCGCGGCGGTCGGAGACCTTTGGGGGCCCAATCAGGAACGTGGCGTATACCGCAGTCGCGATGGCGGCGAGACGTGGGAAAACGTGCTGTACATCGATGAGGACACCGGCGCCATCGATCTGGCGATGGACCCGGGGGACCCCAACACGGTCTTCGCGGCCATGTATCAGCGACGTCGAACGGGATGGGGGTTCAACGGGGGCGGTCCGGGCAGCGGCTTGTACCGCACCGTGGATGGCGGTGAGGAGTGGATCGAGCTCAGCGAAGGGCTTCCGGAGGGAGACAAGGGCCGGATCGGCATCGACATCTACCGTCAAAACGGGAACGTCGTGTACGCGCTCATCGAGGCGGACAAGCGCGATCCATCGGCGGGATTCGGTGGCGGACCCGGACCCAGCGAGAGCGGCACGTTTCGCTCGCTGGACCGCGGCGCGACATGGGAAAAGATGTCTGACACGAACCCTCGTCCGATGTATTACTCGCAGATTCGGATCGACCCGAGCAACCCGGATCGGATCTACGTGCTCGCGACGCAGCTCATGGTTTCCGATGATGCGGGCCGCACATTCCGCAGCGACGGTGCGGAACAGATCCACGTGGACCACCACGACCTATGGATCAATCCGAACGATCCCGACCACCTGATCATCGGCAGCGATGGCGGGGTCTCAGCCAGCTGGGACGGGACCAAGCACTGGCGGATGTTCGACAACATCGCGCTCGGTCAGTTCTACGCCGTTGGCTTCGACATGCGCGATCCGTACTTCGTGTGCGGCGGTCTTCAGGACAACAACCCGTGGTGCGGCCCCTCCAACACGCTCGAGTTTCACGGGATCCGCAATCAGGATTGGTACGAGACGGCCTACGGCGACGGGTTCTTTACCATCGTCGATCCGAACGACTCGTCGGTCGTGTTTTCGGAGTCGCAGGGCGGCAACATGAACCGCTACGACCTCACGACGGGCGAAAAGACGCCCATGCGACCGATCACGGGTCCGCGCGAAGACGGTGACACCACCAAGGTGTATCGATTCAACTGGAATGCTCCGCTCCAGTTCTCGCCGCACGACTCGAAGACGATTTATCTCGGCGCGAACTATCTCATGCGGTCGCGCGACCAGGGCATGTCGTGGGAGGAAGTCGGCGGGATCGACCTCACGAAGAACATCGACCGAGAGACGCTCAGCATCATGGGCGTGCCCGGGTCCGAACCGCAGATGTCGATCAACGATGGGATTTCTACCTACGGCAACCTCACGACGCTCGCTGAGTCACCCTTGACGGCGGGCGTGATCTATGTCGGCACGGACGACGGAAACCTCCAGGTGACCCGGGACGATGGCGCCACCTGGGAGAACGTCGTCGACCGCATCCCCGCGCTGCCCGAGCGGACCTACGTAAGTCGGGTCGAAGCGTCGGCGCACGTCGCCGGACGAGTGTACGCGACGTTTGACGGGCACCGAAACGGCGACTTCGCTCCCTACGCTTTCGTCAGCGAGGACTACGGACAATCCTGGAACCCGATCGTCAGGGGGCTCCCGGACGGATGGTCGGTGAACGTGATCGTCGAGCATCACCGGGCCCCGAATTTACTGTTCCTGGGCAACGAGGTCGGAGTATTCGCCTCGATCGATCGTGGTCAGCGCTGGACGCAAATCAAGAACGACCTCCCCGTCGTCCCGGTCGACGACATTTTGGTTCACCCGCGGGAGAACGATCTCATCGTGGGGACGCATGGCCGAAGCGTGTACATCATGGCCGACGTGACTCCGCTCGAACATTTGTCGACCGCAATGCTGGCCGAGGCCGGACGCGTCTTCCCCGCCCGCTCCACGATGTGGGCACAGAAGGGCGACTGGCCCTTCTTTGGGGCGACCTACATGGCGCCCAACCCGCCGCGAGGCGCGCGGATCCGCTACTACCTGCGCGATGAACCGGCGGCACCCATGATGGCCGGCGGCGGCGACGATCTCGAGGCGGAAGACTCGGACGGCGACTTCGACGAGAGCCCCGGTGCCGCAGCCGAGACCGACGCGGACGATTTTGCGCTGACCATCACGGACGCGAACGGGGCGCACGTGCGAACGCTCGATGCCCCCAGCGCGCAGGGGATCAACGAAGTGATTTGGGACTGGCGCTACGATCCGCCGTATGAGGTGGCGCGTGGGGGTGGTGGTGGTGGTGGTGGTGGGGGCGGAGGAGGTGGCCGGTTCGGAGGCCCGCCGCAAGGGCCGATCGTTCTCCCGGGGACCTATACCGTGAGCCTGGAGGCCGGTGGCGAGCGCTTCTCGTCCCGCGTCGGAGTGGTGGCCGATCCGCGACGCCCGATGACGACCGCCGATCGCGGCACCCGGCAAACCGCATTGCTCAGCCTGTACGCGTTGGCGAAACCGATCTACGACGCGGGTCAACGTGCGAACGACTTGGACGCCCAACTATCCGCCGCCCAGGATTTGGTCGACGCTGCGACAGACCCACCCGAAGGTCTGAGCGAGGAGATCGAGGAGATCGAGGAGGAACTCGAGTCCATCCGCGAGGAGCTCGGCACGGCTCGTCGACACGCCGCCGTGTCAAATGCCATCCAGGGGTCATCGACCCTGCCCACCGAAGATCACCTGTGGCAGGTCGAAGAGGCCTGGCGGCTCATGTCGGTCGTCGCTCCTCGGCTGAACGAGCTGCTCGAGAACCGCGTGCCGGCGGTAAACGCGCAGCTGTACACGGACGTCGTCAGGCCCGCAGTGAAGGAGCCGATTGCCCTACCGCAAAAACCCATGGATTAGCCGAGTGGGTCGGCTTGTGTTGGCGGTCGGGTGGTTGCTTGCGATCCCGATGGGGTTGCGCGCCCAAGTGACGACGGGCGACTCGATCGCGATTCGAGAGGCCCGGACCGCGCAGAACTCGGCGATCGCGTCGAACGACTTCGAAACGGTGGGTTCGTTTTGGATCGACGAGGTTCAAGTCACCGCCGGACTCGGCTTCATTGTGTCGGGCAAGGAAGCCTATCTTGCGGCGCTCGCGGCCGACTCGGCGCTCACCTACGAACGCACGACGAGATCGCTGCGCCTGAGCGAGGCCTGGCCGCTCGCGTTCGAACAGGGGACGTGGCGCGGGTGGGATGACGAACAGCGAACGTCCATCAGCGGTCACTACGCGGCGCAGTGGGTCAAGCGTGGCTCCGAGTGGAAGATCCGTTCGGAGCTGTTCGTAGCCACGGAATGCGGGGGCGATGCGTGCCGCTGGGTCGTCGGCGGACCACAGCCGTGACGAATCCACTGCCAACTTCGAAGGCTTGCACGAGATGATGAAGGCGATATGGCGCGACACGATCCTCGCGGAGAGCGAGGACACCATCGTGGTCGAAGGCAACCACTACTTCCCATCCGACTCGATCAACCAAGACCACGTCATCCCGAGCGCAACCACCACGGTTTGTCCCTGGAAGGGAACGGCCAGTTATCACACGGTGATCGTAGACGGCGAAGAAAATGTCGACGCCGCGTGGTACTACCCCGCCCCAAAAGAAGCGGCCGCCGAGATCAAGAACCACGTCGCCTTCTGGCGAGGCGTAGCCGTGGCAGAGAACGAGGCCGATCTCTGATACCGGGTTTCACGCGCGGAGCTGACGTCTGCAGGTAGAGGACCCGACCCCCGCTCATCGACCCAAGTAAGCCTTCGTCTGTTGGTCGACGATCTCGAGCAGGTTCCCCATCGCGATCCCGACATCGACGAGATGAAGTCCCCAAACCGCGCTGGGTTGACCGCCGATCACGAGATCCCCCGGAATGTCATCGGCACGTGGATCATTTGGGTCCCCGGTCACGACCACCTCGAGGTACGAGTAGCCGTTCCTCTGCACGCACTCGCCCTGCACCAGGCCGGGCGGGGTGACAAACTCCGTCGAGACTTCGACGGCCGGCTCGACCCAGGTCATGGGTTCGCCGCCAAAACCACCGCCGCCGAAATACGCCTGAAGATCACCGGCGCCGCCCGCGAGCGCGGCCGGGTTGGTGCAGCCGGTGATCATGCCCGGTCGCGGCGAGCGTGCGAAGAAGCTCTGAGCCGGCGGCACGGTCGCGCGAAACGTCATGTACGTGATGGCGCAGCCGATCTGCCCGGCAGAACGGCAAAGCGGTAGGTGCTGGAACGCGCCCCCCACGTCCTTCCCTTCGGGCACCTCGACGTTGTTACCGATGAGGAGCGCGGAGACGAGCTGATCCTGCACGGGCGTTCCGTCGATCTCCTCGGCGATCATCCGTACGAGCACGCCGGTCCCCTGCGAGTGCCCGATTAGGACGACGCCGCGACCATCGTTGTCGTTGGCAAGATAATGATTCCAGGCCTCCAAGACGTCCGTGTACGCCAAATCCGCGTCGTCTTCCATGGGACTTCCGGAAAGGCGGGCTCGGAGCGCCGCGAGTGTGACCTGACGGTACATGGGGGCGTACAACCGGCACTTCGACGCGAACCTCGCCAGTTGCGAACGAACGACGCCGGTTTCTCCCTGGCCCGCCTCCATATCGCTGTTCGCGGTGGGATCGTTGGAGACGGTGGGATAGACGTAGAAGCAGTCGATCGGAGCGTTCGGATCGGCCGACCACGGTTCGATCGTGGTGACGCCGGAGGGCCCGACGATCGTCGTTGCCAAGTCCAGCGCACACGCGTCCTGCCGACCAGGCCGACACAACCAATTGTTCATGTCCGTGTAGTCGTTCGGCGCGGAGGCCGTGGGCGGGGCCTGAGCGAATGCCGCGCGAGGATCCGAACCGAGCGAGGTCGCGGCAAGAACCACCGCGAAAAGAAAAAGGCTGCGTCGAAGCATAGGTTTCCGTCGCCCTTGCGAGAATGATCCCCGGTAGAGAACCGGGGGAAGCCTCTATATTGTAGGTTGAGCACCAGACGCTCAACTCAGGAGGGGCCATGATCGATCGCCGTCGCTTTATCGGAACGACCGTCGCGGGCAGCTTAGGGTTGGTGGCGGGTGCAGCGGGCTGTGCACCTGGCGAGTCATCGCTTGGCGAGACTTCGCCTGCCGGGACGTCGCCAGGCACGGAAAACTCCGCTGGGTCGCAGATCCCCCCGTTCGAACTCGATGAAGTCACCGTCGACCAGCTCCAACGGAGTATGGAGTCCGGAGAACGCACGGCTCGTTCGATTACGGAGCTGTACCTGGGTCGAATCGAAGCGATGGATCGCCGCGGCCCCGAACTCCGCTCGATGATCGAGACCAACCCAGATGCTCTCTCCATCGCCGACCAGCTGGATGCCGAGCGTCAGGCCAGCGGACCGCGGGGGCCCTTACATGGGATCCCGGTCGCGATCAAAGACAACATCGACACGCACGACCGGATGACGACGACCGCCGGTTCACTGGCCCTCGAAGGATCGATCCCGCCGCTCGATTCGTTTATCGCCCAAAAACTCCGCGAAGCGGGCGCGATCATTCTCGGCAAGGCGAATCTCAGTGAGTGGGCCTACTTCCGTGGTGAGCAGGCAACCAGCGGTTGGAGCGGACGAGGCGGGCAATGTCGAAACCCCTACGCCCTCGACCGGAATCCCTGCGGCTCGAGTTCGGGGTCTGGCGTAGCGGCCTCCGCTAATCTTTCGGCACTGACGATCGGTACGGAAACCGGCGGCTCGATCATGTGTCCTTCCTCCAGCAACGGGGTCGTCGGGATCAAGCCGACGGTGGGGCTTTGGAGTCGGTCGGGCATCATCCCGATCTCGCACTCGCAGGACACGGCGGGACCGATGTGCCGTACGGTGCGGGACGCCGCGATCCTGCTTGGCGCGCTCACGGGAGTAGATCCGCGAGATTCTGCCACGTCCGCCAGTAACGGCAACGCCCAGACCGACTACACGCAGTTTCTCGACCCGGCCGGGCTGCGGGGCGCGCGCATCGGGGTCGCGCGAAGTTTCACCGGCTTCGATCCGCGTGTGACGGATTTGTTCGAAGACGCCCTGCAGGCGCTTGCAGCCGGAGGGGCCATCCTCGTCGACCCTGCCAACCTGGATGCGTCCGCGTGGAGAGACCCGCTTTCGCTCACTTTGCTCGAGTATGAATACAAGGCGGGTCTCAATGCCTACTTCGCGAGCCTCGGACCCGACGCACCGGTCAAGACGCTGGCCGACGTAATCGAATTCAACGAGCGGAACGCGGACCGGGAGATGCCTTACTTCGGTCAGCAGCGGATGATTTCTTCGCAGACGCGAGGGCCGCTGACGGATCAGGCCTATCTCGACGCCAAGCGCACGATCCAACGCGCGAACCGCGAAGATGGAATCGATCGTGTGATGAACGAGCACAATCTGGACGCCATCGTTGCGCCCACGCGCGACCTTCCCTGGCCCACCGACCACATCAAGGGCGACCGACTCGACGGCGGGAGTTCGGCCGGCCCGGCGGCCATCGCGGGCTACCCAAACATCACCGTGCCGATGGGCTTCGTTTCTGGGCTCCCGGCCGGCGTCTCGTTCTTTGGCCGCGCCTGGAGCGAGCCAACCTTGATCCGCATCGCGGGCGCCTACGAGAACGCGACGAATCACAGAACACCGCCCACGTTTGCCGACTCGCTCGGCTAGGGGGGCGCTTTCTTGAGGTTCATCACCGCTGCCGCCGTCCTGGCCGTGCTGCTCGGCTCGGCGAGCGGCGCCGGCGCTCCGGGTGCGCCGCATACTCAGTTAGAAGGATGTGAAGACGGCCAAACGTGGGAATCGTTGATTCTCGATCACCTGTCGCGCTACGAAGAGATGCAGGTCGCGGATGTGTATAAACTGATCCACCAGGCGACCATGGGTAGCGAACACGCCGTTCCCGACATCGAGGTCGCTCGACAATGGTTGTCCGATGAGTTGGGCGATCTCCCAAGGGGACCGGCGGAACCGCTCGTTGACTCACTCGGCGCTGGGGGTCGGGTTGCCCGAATCCATCTGCGTCCGTTCGTCGCGGAGGACCGCGCGCCAGGCCGCTTGCTCGATGCATTCGTGGCCACCGCTTCCGGACCGTACGGGAAGAAGGACGATCTCGTGTGCGCGATGGGTGTCCTACGCAATCTGGCCCAGCGCGGCCAACTCCCGTGGTCCCCCCTCATCGTCACCGAATACTTGGGCTCGCGTGCCGCCGAGGGCCTCCCCGCCGTCCACCACAGCGCCGAATACGAGCGCGCATATCGACCGGCTTACCGGGTCGTGGCGATCGATCTGGTCCCACAAGCTCTAACCCGCTAGGCCTCTCTCCTCCGCTCTCTCCACCGCAAAGCCCGAAGGACCCATGACCTGTCTCCCCGTGGTCTTGCGTTTATGACACTGATGTAAGGAAGGTCACGTGGGGGGAAGCAGTCGGGTCTGACGCAGTTAGACGCGGTCAGACGCAACCAAAGGAGGCCACCATGAAGTGGATTCAGTCGAGCACGCTCGTCGGTATCGCCTGCGGGATCGGGGCCGCGGTCGGGGCGCCCGCCGTAGTGGCGCAAGACGTCGCACCGCTTTTCGAACAAGTTCCGGCGGTCCTGTACGAGACCTTCAACGGGACCACCTCGGGGTTCGATGATTACTTCGAGATGCTGGTCGAGAAATACACTGGGACCGGCGGCACCCCGTGGGCCATCTATCGGGAGAACGCCAAGACGTCGTACCGCATCACAGTGCTCCCGGAGGGCTTGGAATCGCTTCTGCCGATCCAGCGAGCCAGGGGAACCAGCTTCCAGGACTTCAGCGAGGCACAAGTCGCTCTCTGGAACGCGGGATGGGGCACCCGTCAGGTCTCCGTGTACAACGCGGCCCCGGCGATGAGTGTGGTGCCGGATGGATTTTCGATCGATGACATCCGCGCGCTCCCCTATAATCGAACCTTCGTCTACTACCTGAAGTGGGACCAAGCGGGCGCGTTCAGGGCGGCCCTTCGGGAGCGTTCGGCGCTCGACCGGGAGGCCGGGCTCGGAAGCAACTTCATCCTTACCGCGTGGAACGGTGGGATTGGCACGCAGGCCCAGGTCGTCATGGTTCGAATCTCCGCGGAGAGTCGCGCCGCCGATGCGGGACCCAACTCGGATGCACGCCGCGCAGCACGCACGTCTTACCGAGAAGAATGGGGCCGGCTGAATCAAGTCATGAACGACGCGGCGTGGCGGATCGAGCGCCACGACCAGACACGAATCGCTCGGCTTTCCTACTCACCATAGACCAGGTGTTGGAACGCTAGCGCCCGAGTCCGGCGGCACCCCGAGTGGAGCACGGCTCGGGGTGCCCGCCGACTAGCGCGCCGACCGGCATCAGCGCACGAAGGGTCCCGCCCTAGGCTCCACGCCCGCGAGCGCGAGTTCGGCCTGTCGACGGATGTAGTGACGGAGCGCGAGGAGCCGGTCGTCGCTGAAGTCCGCGTAGGCCGGCATGCCGCCAACCGCTCGACTCCCCTCACGGACCACGCTCGCGAACGCCTCGGCCGAGACGATGAGATGCGAGGCCCTCAGGTCGGGCGCCATCCCGGCCGAGACGAGTTCAGGACCGTGACAGCTACGACAGAGCCCATAGAGCCGCTCACCGGCCGCCGCGAGTTGGGCGTCCACCTCGAAATCGGCCTCGACCGCTTGCGGGATCATCGGTTCCATGAACGGAGGCAGCGTTTCCGCACCCGCTAGCGAGAAGGCGACCAGCATCCGGGTCTGCGCGCCGTATGCCCACCCGTATTGCGCCGATACCACGCCGCCCAATCCCGACATGGCGCCGCCCCAGCCAACGAGGAGCGCAACGTATTGACGACCATCGACCGAATACGTGATGGGGGGTGCCGAGATCCCGAGCCCCAGGTCTGACACCCACAGCTCTTGGCCCGTGTCCGCGCGATACGCTCGTAGGGTTCCGTCGATTCGCCCTTGGAAGACGAGGTTGCCGGCCGTCGTCAGCGTGCCGGGGTTGAAGATTCCCTCGAGCGGAATCTCCCAGGCGAGTTCTTGTCGAACGGGGTCCCACGCCTGAAGCGAGGACATCGAACCTTCACGCGATGCTCCCTCCGCCGTGATCGTCACGCCGAAGCCACCCTGGTAGCTCACCGATTGGAAGCTTTCCAAATCGACACCGTCGTCCGAATACCTCGTCTGGACGTGCATCGCCGGATAGTAGGCGAGGCCCGTCTGCGGGTTGAACGACATCGACTGCCAGCTGTGTCCCCCAAGCGGGGTCGGAGAGACCAACGCCGCCGCCGTCTCGTATCGAGCCCCCGGCACCTCCGCCGGACGGCCGGTCGCCAGGTCGATATGCGTCGCCCAGGTCGTCGTCGTGAACGGCTCGGCGGAGATGAGCTCGCCGTTGGTGCGATCGATGACGTAAAAGAATCCGTTCTTGGGTGCGTGCAGCATCGCCTTCCGCTGGCGACCCTCGATCGTGAGATCCGCGAGCACCATGTCCATGTTCGAGTTGTAGTCCCACGACTCGCCCGGCGTGGTTTGATAGTGCCATAGGTAGTCCCCGGTATCGGGGTCGAGCGCGACGACGGAGCACAAGAACAGATTGTCGCCTCCACCGGGGCTGCGGATCTTCCGGTTCCAAGGCGAGCCGTTGCCGGTCCCGATGTAGAGCTGGTCGAGTTCAGCGTCGTAGGTGAAGCCATGCCACGCGTTCCCCCCACCGCCGTGCCTCCACCACTCGCCCGTCCACGTCTCCGCGGCCATCTCCATGGCCTCGCTCTCAAATCCATCGGCGGGGTTGCCCGGCACGATGTAGAAGCGCCACGCCTGCTCGCCGGTCTCGGCGTCGTAGGCGGTGACGTATCCACGCGTCGGCCCGTTCTCCGTTCCACCGTTGCCGATCAACACCTTCCCCTTGAAGATCTTCGGGGCACCGGTGATGTAGAGCGCCTCACCGGGGTCAACCGTCGTGACGCTCCAGATCTCCTCCCCCGTCGCGGCATCCACGGCGTTCAGCCGGCCGTCCCATGTCGCGACATAGACCTTGCCGTTCCAAAACCCGATGCCTCGGTTGTGATCCCATCCGGCTCGCATACGGCCCGCGTGTTCGCGCACGAGCGGATCGTACTCCCAGAGCACGGTGCCGGTCGTCGCATCGACGGCTCGCACGATATTCATGCTGCCGATGAAATAGAGGACGCCGTCGACGACCAGAGGCGTGGATACCAGACCACGATCGGCCGGGAGCTCGAGGAACCAATCCACCTGGAGACCGGACACGTTCGACGCATCGACCTGCGTCAAAGGGCTAAAGCGCTGCTCGTCATAGGTCCGTCCATATGCGAGCCAGTTTTCGCCCGAGCCTTGTTCTGCGAGCGACGCATCATTTACGACGGTATCCGCTTCGGATTCGACGCAGCCGACCACCACGGCGGCTCCCAAGAACACGAGTACGAGTCCATGCTTGCCGACCATCTGATCACCGCTGTGGGCAGAGGAGGAATCTCGGAGCTTGGCCATGACAGTAGTGGATCGGCAATGTCTCGGGCAGCCTCGAGCCGGCCAGGTGCTAGCTTTCTTCGATCGAGAAGATCTCCTCGACGGGGGCCCCAAAGTACTGAGCGATGAGAAGGGCGATCGTCGTCGAGGGCACGAATCGTCCGACCTCGATCGTACTTATCGTCTTGCGCGACACACCGATCGCCTTCGCCAGATCACTTTGTGTCAGCCGGTGCTCTGCCCGAAACACACGAATACGGTTCTCGAGCTTGACCTTACGCACGAGCGTCATCGGGCAGGTCGCTATCGATGTCGTTTCGATTCAGGAAGAGGAATGCTCCTGCGAACACCACGAGCATGCCAGACATCGCGAGCTTGAGAAAGAACTCGGCAGGGACCGCTTCGAACCGTCGCGCAACGGGCGAAAGGAAGGCAATCAGGACGAACGTCGCGACCCAAGATGCGTTCTTCGCCCGACCCAAGGTCTGCGCGACGTACCCGTCCTCGCTGTGGTACAGATGCCGGAGATCCCGATCGCGGTTGCGGAGTTTCCAGACGATCATCGGTCCGAGCAACAGGAACGTGAGCGCTGCCATCACTATTTGAACCATCTCTATCAGCCTTGC
>JAJCZV010000123.1 GCA_029262175.1 Gemmatimonadota bacterium | reverse complement strand
CCGAAACCCGGTCGAAACCCGCGCCGTACGTGTGTCCGGCAAAGGCAGCAGGTACCGACGAGCGAGGCGATGGGCGTTTTCTTCTTCATCATTGTCATCGTAGGACTCGTCACATTTGGCGAGGTCGCCTCGAAGTGGCTGGAGACCGGTGCGTCTCGGAAGGTGTTGGAACCCGGTCGTGACGACGAACTGACCGCTCTGCGCGAGCACGTTTCGCAGCTTGCAGATCAGGTGGATCGTCTCACGGAGGAACAGCGCTTTATGACGCGTCTGTTGGAATCCGGTTCTTCGGGCACCGCGCTGCCGGGAACTACTGAATCGCGATCGGTACAGAACCCCGATCCCCGACCTCAGGACCCAAGCTGATGTTGAATCGAGAGGACATAGAGAGCTTCCTCATTCGTGCGGAAGCGGAGTTCCAAGAGTTGGAAGAAGGGATTTGGCTGGTCCATCAGACCGGAGACAACGCCGATACCCGCGGGCTCATCGTCAACTTTCAGCCTCCGGTCGTCGTATTCCGGGCGGACATTCAGGATCTTCCGATCGACGATGAAGATCAGCTCGCACTATGCCGAAGGATGCTCGAACTGAACGCCGTCGATCTGATCCACGGAGCGTACGGACTCGAGGATGAAAAGATCATTCTGAGCGATACGCTCGAATTGGAGAACCTCGACTTCTCCGAGTTTCAAGCGTCGCTGGAGAGTTTGACCCTCGCGCTCACCTCGCATTGGGGTACGTTCGCCACCGAAACCTCGCAGGAATGAAGGGCCGATAAATGGGCGTCATAGACCGTCTTTCTCGACTGATTCGATCCAATATCAATGACCTCATCGCTCGGGCGGAAAACCCCGAGAAGATGTTGTCTCAGATTATCGAGGACATGCGTCGCCAGCTCGCTCAGGCGAAGCAGGAAGTGGCCGTCGCCATCGCCGACGAGCGGAAGCTGCGATCGCAGTTCGAGGAGGAGCGATCCGGCGCCGAAGAGTGGGAGCGTCGCGCACGACTCGCGATCCGAGAGGGTCGCGACGATCTGGCCAAACAAGCGCTCGTGCGAGGTCAAGAGCACGCGCGTCATGCCAGCGAAATGGAGGAGCAGTGGCAGAAGCATCGGAGCGAGACCGAGAAGCTCAAGGATTCTCTCCGACAGCTAAATGCCAAGATCGAGGAGGCCAAGCGTAAGAAGAACCTCCTCATCGCAAAGCAGAAGCGTGCGGAGGCTCAGCAGCGGATCCACGACACGATGGCGGGTCTGCAGGACAAGAGCGCCTTTCGCGCCTTCGATCAGATGACAGAGAAGATCGAAACGGCCGAGCGCAAAGCGCTGGCCAGCGCAGAAGTCTCGGAAGAGCTCAGCGGCGATACGTTGGTGTCGGAGTTCAAACAGCTCGAGGCCGGTGGTGACGCCGCCGTCGAAGACAAGCTCCTGGCGCTCAAGGCATCGATGGGCCTGCTCCCGTCCGGCGAGCCGGAAGAGCCTAAGGCCTTGGAGGCTGGAGAGGCGGCGGATATTCCCGAGGCCGAAATCGTCGACTCGGCCGCGGCCGACGCGATGGCGGACGACCCAGCGGTCGATGTCGAGCTCGAAGCGTTGGACTCGACCGAAGCGAGGGAGACGTCCGAGGGCGCGTGAACTCGCCTTCGTTTACGATTCTCGCCGAGGGCGCCTTCGGCGTCGAGACGGCGAAGACGGCTTCTTCGGCCATCCGGTACGCTGGCGACCGCGTCCGTTCGGTCATAGACGCGCGCTTCGCGGGTCAGAGTGTCGCTGAAACGATCGGTTTTGGCGGCGACATTCCCGTCGTCGCCACGTTGGACGCCGCTCTCGCCATCGATCCCCGACCCGACGCGCTCCTCATCGGTATCGCCAACCAGGGGGGGGTGCTTCCCGACGCTTGGCGGCCCACCCTCACACAGGCACTGGAGGCCGGTCTCGATCTGTGGAGCGGGCTCCACACGTTTCTCTGCGACGACCCCGAGATCAGCGCCTGCGCGCGCACGCATGGGCGCGCGCTCCGAGACCTCCGAAAGCCGCCCGGAGACTTGAAGGTCGGGACGGGTCGGGCCAGATCGACCGACGCGATGCGACTGCTCACCGTCGGCACGGACTGCAACACGGGGAAGATGACGACCGCTCTGGAGGTCATGCGGAGTCTGGAAGATCGAGGGCTGTCGACCGGATTCGGCGCCAGCGGCCAGACTGGGATCCTGCTCGCGGGGACCGGAATCGCGGTCGACGCGGTGGTGTCGGATTTTGTTTCCGGGGCCGCAGAACGCCTGACGATCGAGGCCGCACGAGGCAAAGACATCGTGCTGATCGAGGGCCAGGGGTCCTTGATGCACCCGGCCTACTCCGGAGTAACGCTCGGCCTACTGCACGGCAGTGTTCCGCACGCGATGATTCTGACATGGATGCCGAGCCGGCCGACGATTTATGGCGGGAATCACGAGTGGGTCGACCTTCCAGATCTCGACGAGGTGGTTCGCAGATACGAAGACGCGCTCTCGTGGGTGTGTCCCGGCGTCGAAGGCAAAGTCATCGGCGTGTCCCTCGCAACCTGGGACATTTCAGAACGAAAAGCGCGGGACGCAGTCGCTCACGCGGAATCGCTCACCGGGCTACCGGCCACCGACCCGATTCGGTTTGGGGTGGAACCACTCACGGACGCCGTACAACGACGATACGAGTCCCTACGCGGGGCTGCGACCGCCTCCTAGGGAGTGCGCGACATCGCTTCTAGCCAGAGTTCGGTGATCGCGGTTTCGAGCGCCCCGTTGCCAGCTATGAATCCTCCACCCAGGGCCTCGTCCAAACGGCCGGCACCCGCGAAGGCGGCGCAGATTCGACGCCCCCCGGACACAGCGGCCTCGAGTAGAGGGTCTCCGCTGGTCGGAAGAGGTGCGAACGTGCCTCCAGCCTCCTGAACGATGAGGGCGGCCGCCGCCACGTCCCACTCCATGAGCCAGTGCTCCCAAAACGCATCGAGCCGGCCGCACGCGAGATCGCAGAGGTCGAGCGCCGCCGCCCCCGCGCGCCGCACGCCGCTCGTGTGTTCGAGCATCGCGCCGAGCGCCTGCAGGTAGCCCGGCACCAACTCCGACTTCTTGAACGGAAACCCCGTCCCGAGTAGCGCGAGTCGTGTCTCGACCACTTCGGAAACGTGGATGGTCTCGTCGTTCCGCTTCGCGCCGCCTTCGCGTACCGCCGTGAACAGCTCTCCGGTCGCCGAGTTGAGCACGAGCCCGGTGCGCAGCCCGCGAGCATCGAGCGTCGCGATCGACACGGCGTACTCCGGATACCCATGCAACCAGTTCGTCGTCCCATCGAGCGGGTCGATGATCCACAGGATCGAGTCGTCCGCCGTGTCAGCTACAGGACCGGCGGTACGCTCGACCGCCCCGGCCTCGGCCAGGGTGTTCTCTTCAGCGAGAATGCGATGGTGGGGAAATCGCTCCAGGACCTTCGCGAGGATCAACCTTTCCGACTCTCGGTCCACCTCGGTTACGAAGTCGGACGTCCCCTTCTCGGACCACTGATCCGGACCGAGCGTACCTGCGAGTCGGCGTTGAAGCTCGGCCGCTTGGCGTGCGGCGGCGAGCGAAGTCTCTAACAGCGCCTCGGTCAGCGCGCGGTCGTACGTGGGGTCAGGCACGGCGGAAGTCTCCGATCGCGCGAAGGATGGGAACTGGGCTCGCGTGGAGCCGACCGTGGGGCGATACTACCCGCATCATGAGCCAGCGCAAGCGAGTTTTCAGCGGGATACAGCCCACGGGCGAGGCACACCTCGGAAATTATCTGGGGGCATTTCGCCGCTGGGCGGAGATGGTGAACGACTACGAATGCTTTTACTGCATCGTAGATCTGCATGCGATCACACGAGACTACGAACGTCCTGAACTCTTACGGCGTGTGTTCGAACTCACCGTCTCCCTGATGGCGAGCGGGATCGATCCTGAGCGCTGCACCCTGTTCGTCCAGTCCCATGTGGCACAACACAGCGAGCTCGCGTGGCTGTTCAACGTGGTCACGCCGGTTGGGGACCTGCAGCGGATGACGCAGTATAAAGAAAAGTCCGCCGGGCTTGAATCGGTCAACGCGGGACTCTTGAACTACCCGGTGCTTCAGGCCGCCGACATCCTCCTCTATCGCGCCGACTATGTTCCCGTAGGCGACGACCAGAGACAGCACTTGGAGCTCTCGCGGGACGTGGCGCGAAAATGGAATGCGCGCTTCGGTGACGTGTTCCCCGAGCCCGAGACGCTCACGGGTGCCGGAAGTCGCGTGCTCGGGCTCGACGGCGTCGCCAAGATGTCGAAGTCGATCGGCAACACGCTCCCCATCGTCGCCGACCCCGAGCAGATGTGGAGTCTCGTGAGGACAGCAGTTACGGATCCGGCACGCGTGCGCAAAAACGATCCTGGCAATCCGAACGTCTGCAACGTGTTCGCCCTCCACGAATTCGTCACCGATGACGAAGCACGAGCCGACATCGAAATCCGTTGTCAGACCGCAACGATCGGATGCGTAGACTGCAAGCGGATCCTCAGCGACAATCTGTCTGAACATCTCGCTCCGGTTCGCGAGCGGGCGGCGGAGCTGACGGCGAATCCCGAACGCGTAGTGGAGGTCCTCGCCGCCGGAGCCGAACGCGCCCGATCCGAGGCCGAGAAAACGATGTCCATCGTTTGCGAGCGCATGGGCGTCGGTCCCGATGTGCTCGCGGCCTCTCTCCGTGAATTCGCCCCCAAGGGTCCCTGAAACCCTCTCATAGCCGGGAACGACGCATGCGCCGCTTCGTTGTCTGGATGTACGCACCACACGCCCCCCAGTGGTCGATGCCGGAGGAGTCCCTGCGTGAGATCCGAGACGCGCTGGGGGAGGGGTGGGAGGTCGAGTCGGTCGAGGTGGTGCTCGACGCGACTGGCGATGGGGTCCGGACGACGCCGCCACGGGTTCTGGAAGCCATCGCGGACGCCGAGGTCTACTGCGGGTGGGGCATCCGCCCCGAAGCCTTCGCCGCGGCAAAGTCCCTCAAGTGGTTTCACTCGGGCGCAGCGGGCGTGAGGGCGTCCCTCTTCACGGAGCTTCGTGAGAGCCAGGTGCTGTTTACGAACTCGGCCAACATGTACTCCGAGCCGCTGGCCGAGCACGCGCTTGCGGGGATCCTCCATTTCTCGAGGGGGATCGATATCGCCCTTCGAGGTCAGAAGGGGGAGCGCTGGGAGCAGGGGACGCTCACCGGGGCCGATAGCCCGCTCTTGGGCAGCCCCTACGCGGGCGAAATCGCGGGCGCCACGCTCGGGATCATCGGCTATGGAGGGATTGGAGCCGCACTGGGCCGGCGAGCGTCAGCACTGGGGATGCATGTCCAGGCAATTCGACGGACGCCGGGCGCTTTGCCGCCGGAGCTCGATCGGATCGAGGGTCCGGCGTTTCTGCATGAACTTCTCAAAACCTCCGATTATGTCGCGTTGACCGCCCCCGAAACGCCGGAGACCCGCCAACTGCTTGGTGCGGCACAGCTTGCGCTCATGCGTTCCACGGCCGTTCTGATCAACCTCGCGCGTGGGTCGATGATTGACGAAGACGCGCTCTTTCAAGCCCTTATGGAACGACGATTGCGCGGAGCGGCTTTGGACGTGTTCCAGAACGAGCCGCTTCCAGAGGGCCACCCGCTCTGGAGTCTCGACAACGTTCTGATCACACCGCACGTGGGCGGAACCTCTGGGCGATTTTGGGAGCGCGAGACCGAGCTGATCGTTGGCAACGTCCGTCGTTACCTCGCCGGGGAGGAACTGGAAAACCGGGTGGACAAGGAGCGCGGGTACTAATGCAACTCATGGAGCGCCTGATCCGAGCCGCCGTCGCGCGTGGCGCGGCATCGATTCATATCAAAGCACACGACGTCTTCCGCGCTCGCATTCACAACGACCTCGTCCCTCTCTCCGAGACGCCGTTCACCCCGGAAGAGACACGTCAGATCGCGCTCGAGCTTCTGCCGAACGAGACGTTCCGCCGGCGCATCGATGAGATCTGGGACCTCGACTTCGCGTTCGAAGTCGCCGACCTGGCCCGGTTCCGGGTGAACATCCTCCAGCAGCGGGGATCGTTCATGGTGGTGCTGCGAACGATCCCTTGGCGCGTGCCGACCCTCGAAGAGCTCAACCTGCCGGATGTGCTCTCCAAGATCGCCGACGAAACGCACGGCATGGTGCTGGTCACCGGCGCGACCGGTGTGGGAAAATCGACCACTCAGGCGGCGATGCTGAGCTGGATCAACCACAATCGCAAGAAGCACATCATTACGCTCGAAGATCCGATCGAGTATTGGCATGACAACCACATGTCCACCGTCACCCAACGCGAGATCGGGAGCGACACCGAGTCGTTCCGTCGTGGTCTGCGTCAGGCGCTTCGTCAGGATCCCGACGTCATCCTGATCGGAGAAATGCGTGATTTGGAGACGACCGAGATCGCCGTCGAAGCGGCGGAAACGGGGCACCTCGTCATGTCGACGATGCACGCTCCGACCGCGACGGGCGCGCTCAAGCATTTGTTTGGTATGTTCCCAGAGCAGCACGAAGAGCTGGTGCGTTTCCGCGTGGCCGATTCGCTGCGCGGCATCGTCTCACAGCGTCTCGCCAAGACGATCGATGGCAGCGGTGCCGTGCCGATCCTCGAGGTCATGCGCGTAACGCCGGCCATCCGCGATTGTATCTTGCGCGGTGAAACGAAGACCGAGATCGTGGAGCTGATGCAGAACGGTCGGCAGCAGTACGGGATGCAGACCTTTGATCAGCACTTGATGGATTTGGTTGAAGAGGGCGTGGTCGCCTACGAGCAGGCGCTCATGATGTCTTCGAGCCCGAGCGATTTCGAGCTTCACATGAAGACGCTGCGTGAGAGCGAAGGCGAATTCGCCGGAGCAACGACCGACGCAATGATTACGGGCGAGCAACGCTTCTAGACCCACGATGGCGATCTAGTCGCGAGCGACGCCGAACAGCGGAGCGACCGTGCTAGATCTCGGAGGCGTACACCTACCGGTGGCCACTCCTTTCGCGGAAGCGGGAGGGCTGGCCACCGAGTCGTTTAGATCCAACCTGCAACAGTGGCTCTCGCACCCGACGGCTGGCATCGTCGTCGCCGGCTCGACCGGCGAAGCGCCGCTGCTGACCGAACGTGAGTTATTCGAGCTCGTCGAGCTCGTGGCCGAGCAAATCGGTTCAAAGCAGCTCACGGTCGGGACCGGTGCCGAGTCGACCCGGCAGGTCATCGCGACCAACCGAGAGGCGGCGGAGCGCGGAGCCCACGCGGTCTTGGTCCGATCGCCGTACTACTATCGGTCCGCGATGTCGCCGGGGGTCGTGCGCGATCATTTTCTACGCGTCGCCGATGAATCCCCCGTGCCCGTCATCCTCTATCACATCCCGAAGTTCGTCACGGTCGAACTGATCCCGGATCTCGTGGGGCGGTTGGTCGAACACGAGAACATCATCGGGATCAAGGATTCCTCCGGCGATCTCACGAACCTGGGTGCGCTCGTCGAAGCCTGCGGCTCCAAGGGCTCTGTGCTGGTCGGGTCGGGGGCCCTCCTCTATGCCGCGCTCGAAGCCGGGGCCGTGGGTGGAATCCTCGGCGTCGCGGTCTTCGCGACGCGATCCTCGTGCGCCTTGTACGAGGCGTGGAAGGCGGGCGACCACCCGCTCGCCGGGGCCATGCAAGAACGGATCGGTCCGTTGCACAAGGAGATCGTCGTCGGTTGCGGCGTCCCAGGCGTGAAGGCCGCGCTCGATCGGTTGGGCCTATATGGGGGCGATCCGAGGCTTCCACTCCAACCGGCCGACGAAAAAAAGATTGCGCGTGTGGAGGAGGCCCTCGAGGCTGCGGAACTCGGAATCGCGTCCGGCCGCTAGCCTGCTTCCGCGAATTCGGCGAACGTGATGATGTTCCCGCCCGGTTCTCGAAACACGACTTCATCCGCGCCGTAGAACGTCGTCTGCCGCGGCTTCAAGGGTTGGACCGCCGAGAGGGCGGCCTCGATAGCATCTAGATCGCCCACTTCGATAAACAAGAAGGCGGGCCCTCTCGGCATCTTCGCGAAGTTCTCCGCATCGGCCGCCTCGAGGCTAGACCAGGTTTGGTACATCAGCTCCACGTCGTCCTTTTGCAGACTGACGAAAACCAGTCCGTCGTCACCGGGAACTTCTGCCGTTCGTGCGAAGCCGAGCGCCTCCCAAAAGGGGAGCGCCGGCTCGATCGCGTCGACGGTGAGCACTGGGGTGACTTTGTTCATATAAGCCTCCGTCATTGCGTGAAGCCTCGGGTCGATCGAGGTCGTCGAGGGGGCGGCGTAGCCGACCGCGCCTGCCGACAAGACGAGGAGCGTGGTACGTGCGCCGCTCCGGGCCATAATTCTCCTAAGCATGTTCTCATCCCCTGTCTGCGTTGATTCACCAAGTCCGAGAGATCTCGCGCTATGCCGGCACTCCGTGAGACGGGGCGAGGTGCGTCTCGGGGTCGAGTGTGGCCAGCGCAACGGGTTCGAGCCGGTCGAGCCAGGCGAGTTCGAGCCGAAACGACTGAAGCCCGAGTTCCAACATCATCTCCGGGACACTCGGCCGGCCTTCGAACTCCTCGCGAATCGACTCGAGCGTCAACTCCTCTCGCTCGATTTGCGCGGTCAGAAACGCTCGACGGCGATCGACTTGCCGGTTCACCGTCTCCTCGTCCGTCCCCCAGGAGAGGGCGGCCCAGGTAAGAAACGGCGGAAGGGGACGGTGCGTCGCCCAATCGCTTCGGTCCAGGGCCTCGGCCGCCTCGCGCCGACCCTTCGCGGTCGGAACGTAGGTGCGCTTCTCAGGGCCCTCGGCCGCCCCGCCATCGACCGCCCGCGTCATCCCCAATCTCTCGAGTTTCCGAAGCGAGTAGTAGACCTGAGGCCGAGACACGGGCGCCCAGTGGTGCACGTCGCGAAGCAGAAGGACACGGTAGAGATCGTAGCCGTGATACGGTCGTTCGGAGAGAAGACTGAGAACGACCAAGTCCGGCGTCGTGAGACGAACGGGGCGGGGCATGTTCACCTGGTGTCGTAGGTCACTAGTCTAAATGATACTAGTTGTCTTCAGTATCGCAGTCAAGGAGACGTCTGCTTCCTGATCGGGTCGAAACGCACTACTATTCGCGACGGACCATCATGATCGTGACCCCCGCCGGGTCCGTGACCACCACCCACCATATCGAGAGGATCATCCCGTGTTTAGCGACGACGTGCGTTGCCTGGTTGTGGTTGGCGCGCAGTGGGGGGACGAAGGGAAGGGCAAGGTCGTGGACGTGCTCGCCGAGCAAGCCACGATCGTGGCCCGCTATCAAGGTGGCGCGAACGCGGGGCATACGGTGCGAGTCGGTGAGGACGAATTCATCCTTCACCTCATCCCGTCTGGCATCCTCTACCCGGAGGCCCGGTGTCTGCTCGGCAACGGCGTGGTCATCGATCCTTGGACCTTGGCCAAGGAGATGGCAGGGCTTCGGGAGCGCGGAATCGATCTCGACGGACGTATCGGGATCAGCCGCCGCGCCCACTTGGTCTTGCCCTACCACCGGACGCTCGACGCCGCTCAGGAGCGCAGCCGCGGCAGCGCGAAGATCGGCACGACCGGACGAGGTATCGGGCCGACCTATCGTGACAAGATCGCGCGCACGGGTCTTCGCGTAGGCGACCTCAAGGATCTCAAGCGGACTCGAACGATCGTGAGCGACGGGGCGAACCGCGCAAACGTGGTCTTGAGGGGACTCAAGGACGAGGCCCGCGTCGAGTGCGACGCCGTGATGTCGTCCATCGAAGAGGTGCGGTCGATGATGCTCGATTTGTGCGCCGATACGGGCGACGAGATTCGGGCGGAGCTCGGGGTCGGGGGCCGCGTCCTGTTGGAGGGTGCCCAAGGGGCGATGCTCGATGTCGACCATGGCACCTATCCCTTCGTGACGTCCTCCACGACGACCGCCGGGGGTGCGGCAGTGGGAGTCGGCATCGGCCCCACCGCGATCGACGAAGTTTTGGGGGTGGTGAAGGCGTATATCACGCGCGTCGGTGCCGGTCCCCTCCCGACAGAACTCCCCGAGAAAGAGGCTGAACGTCTGCGGCAGCTGGGCGGCGAATTCGGCGCCACCACCGGTCGCCCACGACGCCCGGGCTGGTTCGACGGGCCGGTCGCGCGGTATGCGTCGGGGGTGAACGGGCTCACGGCGCTCGCCATCACGAAACTCGATGTTCTCGATACGTTTGACGCCGTAAAGATCGCGACGGGCTATGAACTGGACGGAGCGCCCGTGGGCGCATTTCCCGACTCGGTCGAAGATTTGGGGGCGGTAGTGCCCGTTTACGAGACCTGCTCCGGGTGGAACGCCGACACGACCGGGTGCCGAACGATGGGAGAACTGCCGACCGCCGCTAGGCAATATTTGGGTCGGCTCGAGGAGGCCAGCGGGACCCCCATTCGGATCGTCGGCGTAGGAGCCGCCCGCGGGGCGACCATCCGGGTTTCCGATGCCGGCATCGCCGCCGCCTGAGGTCGTTGCCGTGGCCGCTCTACACCCCTAAACTAAAGGGCTACGTCCGAATCGGATCTTTGCGGTAGGTTAGATGTTCGAACGTCTGAGTGATCGACTGGACGGCGTGCTCGGGAAGTTCCGTCAGCGCGGCGTCATTACAGATAAGATGCTGGGCGAGGGGCTGCGCGAGGTTCGCAGGGCCCTTCTCGAGGCGGACGTCAACTACCAGGTGGCGCGTGATTTCCTCCGGCGAGTGGAAAAGCGGGCCCTCGGAGAAAACGTCCTCAAATCGGTCAAGCCCGGCGATCAAGTCGTCAAGATCGTCCATGACGAGCTGGTCGAGTTGTTGGGCAGGGATGCGACAGAGCTTGCGTCCGCGCCTGTGCCGCCGACGGTGGTGATGTTGGTGGGTCTCCAGGGGTCGGGGAAGACGACCACGGCCGCGAAGTTGGGGCGTCGGCTCAAGAAAGATGGGGCGAAGCCGGGGCTGGTCGCGTGCGATCCATACCGGCCCGCGGCGGCAGAGCAGCTGGCGACGTTGGCGAAGTCGATCGACGTGCCCTTGTTGGCCAGACCGGCTGGCGAGGACATGGCGGAACTCGCCAAGTCAGCAGTGGACGAAGCGCGTAGGAGCGGGTTGTCACACGTCGTACTCGACATGGCGGGTCGGCTGCAGGCCGACGAAGAGCTCATGGACGAGTTACGACGCGTCAAAGACGTCGTCGTGCCCCACGAAGTGTTTTTGGTGGCGGACGGAATGACGGGGCAGGAAGCGGTCAAGATCGCCGAAGGGTTCCACAAGACGGTGGGACTCACGGGCGTGGTCTTGACCAAGATGGACGGCGACGCACGCGGTGGTGCGGCGCTTTCGATTTATGGGGTGCTCGGCGTCCCGATTCGGTATGTCGGGGTCGGGGAGCGTCCGGAAGATCTCACGGTCTTCGACGCGCAACGGATGGCGGGTCGAATCCTCCAAATGGGGGATATCGTCGGGCTTGTAGAACGGGCCCAACAGACGATCGATCTCGGCGAGACGCAGAAACTTGAAAAGAAGCTGTTGGGCGGCAAAGGCGAGTTCGATCTCGAGGACTTCCTGATGTCGATCCAGCAGATCCAAAAGATGGGACCGCTCAAGGGACTCATGAAAATGATCCCTGGCGTCAAGGCGAACATGCTCGAAAACGCCGAAGTGGACCCGAAAAGAGTGAAACACCTCGAAGCCATCATCCAGTCGATGACGCCCGAGGAGCGGAAACGGCCAAAGATCCTCAACGGATCGCGTCGAGCGCGTATCGCTCGGGGGTCGGGGCGGCCGGTTCACGAAGTGAACCGCCTGCTCAAGCAGTTCCAGGAGATGCGGAAGATGATGAAGCAAATGGGCAAGTTCGCACCGCAAATGATGCGCGGTGGCGGGCCCGGCGACATTAGCCAGTTGATTGGGTAAGGAGCGAAAAGGGCTGTATGGCAACTTCGATTAGACTCAAGCGGACGGGCGCAAAGAAAGCCGCGTCGTACCGAATCGTCGTGATTGATTCACGTGAGGGATCCTCTGGGGCGCCGATCGAGCGGCTCGGTCGGTATAACCCTCGCACGAAACCCTCGTTGATCGAGGTAGACGCGCCGCGGGCCATCCACTGGCTGCGAGAAGGCGCGCAACCGAGCGATTCCGTGCGTTCGCTGCTAAAGAAGACCGGCGTGTGGAAGCAGTATCACGACGGTGTGGACCCGGCCACGATCGAGGAGGCGATGGTCGTCGTGGGTCCGCCCCCCGGCAAGCGAGGCACATCTCAGCGACCGCCCCCGACCGACCGCGCGCCGAAGACGTACGATGCGCCAGCGCCTGCGCCACAAGTGGAGCCGGCCGCCGAGGCTGAGAAGGCTCCGGCCGAGGCAAAGGCTGAGAAGGCTCCGGCCGAGGCAAAGGCCGAGAAGGCTCCGGCCGAGGCAAAGGCTGAGAAGGCTCCGGCCGAGGCAAAGGCTGAGAAGGCTCCGGCCGAGGCAAAGGCTGAGAAGGCTCCGGCCGAGGCAAAGGCCGAGAAGGCTCCGGCCGAGGCAAAGGCCGAGAAGGCTCCGGCCGAGGCAAAGGCCGAGAAGGCTCCGGCCGAGGCAAAGGCTGAAGCGCCGGAAGAAGCGGTCGCCGAGGCGGAGGACGCTGAGAAGTCGTGACCCCTGACGAGCCCGTGATCGTGGCCCGGATTGCTCGGGCGCACGGGATTCACGGCGGGCTCCTTCTGGATGTCGAGACCGACTACGCGGAGGCGCTGTTCCAACCGGGACAGCGCCTCCGTGTCGTTGGGAAAGACCACGCGATGGAAGTCGCCACCCTCACCGAGGCGCGACCTCATTCTGGCCGGTGGTTGGTTCGGGTGGAACACATCTCCGATCGCACGGCGGCGGAGACGCTCCGGGGCGCGAGCCTCGCGGTTCCGAGGTCCGCACTCCCGGAGCTACCCGAGGATGGCTATCTCTTGAACGATCTCATCGGGATGAGGGTGTTTGAGGACGGCGAGTCCATCGGGAGCATTACGGACGTTTACGATTTTCCGTCTGGGCCCATGCTCGCCGTCGATGTCGATGGCAGAGAGCGGATGATCCCGTTTCAGCCGGAGATCGTCGACGCCGTTGACGCGAAGGACGGAAAAGTGCACGTCACGTTGCCCAAGGGGCTGCTCGACGTCTGAATGATCGTCGGCGATGAAGCGCTCGTCGACTCCGACCCCGGTATTCAAATGCGGATCAACGTCGTCACGATCTTCCCCGACTACTTCCAGGGCCCCCTGGCGCTATCGATTCCGGGGCGCGCCCGGCAGGCGGGACTCGTGGACTACAACCTCGTGGACCTACGCGATCATACGCACGATCGGCACCGCACGACGGACGACGAACCGTTCGGGGGTGGGGCCGGGATGGTCATGAAACCGGAACCGTTTCACGAGGCATTGGAGGCGCTGGAGCCCAGCGGGCCGGTGATTTCTCTCACGCCTAGGGGCCGCCCCTTCGACCACGAGACGGCGGTTCGCCTCGCCGTGACGTCGGAGCTCACCCTTCTGTGCGGGCGGTACAAGGGCATCGATCAACGCGTCACGGATCGGTGGGTGGAGGAGGAGATCTCCGTCGGGGACTACGTGCTGAGCGGCGGCGAGCCCGCGGCCCTGGTGGTCATCGATGCGGTCGTGCGCCTCCTGCCCGGCGCGCTGGGCGACCACGAGTCGGCCGCGTCCGACTCCTTTTATCATGGAGGGCTTTCGGCGCCCGCCTACACCCGTCCGGCGGAGTGGGACGACCGGGCCGTGCCGGAGGTCTTGTCATCCGGCGACCACGCGCGGATCGTGGCTTGGCGGGCTCGTATGGCCGACCACGCGACCCGAACGGCGCGCCCGGATCTGCTCGATCTGGATGCGGCGGACTAAGGGAGCCTCCGCTGCGCGTCTCTTCGCGGAGGCCCCTGACGCGGGGCGCTTCAACGACGTATACTGTAGGGCTGCGACCGTAGCGCATGAGGCGGTCGCTCAGACTGGTCGAGGACGCAGGTTTTCAACGAAATCGAGTTTGACGGGTTCGGCGCCGGCCGTAGACCCGCGGCTGGAAAGGATAAATCAGCATGGATCCCAGAATCGCCGAGATCGAGCGGCATTATCTGCGAACGGATCTTCCCGCATTCGCCCCCGGAGACACGATTCGCGTCCGGGTCCGAGTCCGCGAGGGAGACAAGGAACGCATCCAGCCTTTCGAAGGCATCTGCATCGGGAAACGCGGCGCCGGGGTCAACGCGACCTTCATGCTCCGCCGAATCTCGGGTGGTGTCGGCGTCGAGCGAATCTTCCCGCTGCACTCTCCCTGGATCGCCGGGATCGAGGTCGTACGACGCGGTGATGTGCGTCGGGCCAAGCTCTATTACCTACGCGATCGGACGGGTAAGCGCGCCCGGGTGCGCGAGCGGAAGTGGTGGCTCGATAAAGAGGCGGTAGCGGAAATGCGTGCGGCGGCCGCCGCCGCGAAAGCGGCACCGGAAGAAGGAGCGCAGGCGATCGCGGAAGTCACTGATGAGGCGCTCGGCGACGACGTCGTCGAGATGGCGTCAGACGCGGTGGAGGTCGCAGCTGAAGCAACCGAGGCCGCGACCGAGTAGCCACCGGCGCTGGGAGGCGAGACATCCCCTCGGCAAGACGAGCGAAGAGCAAGACGAGGAAAGAGCCCGAGACCGCCCCGCTCGACCATGAGCGCGAGGCCTGGTCCTCGGGCTCTCGTTTTATCGCCGGGATCGACGAGGTGGGTCTCGGTCCGGTCGCGGGTCCGGTCGTCGTCGCCGTAGTGGTGCTCCACGAAGGTCAGCAATTCAAAGGGGCCACCGACAGTAAACTGATGACGCCCAAGCGTCGTGAGAAGATCGCGGTTCAGATTTTCTCGGAGGCACTGTCCTGCCGCGTCGCGGCCGCGTCGACGCGCGAGATCGAGCGGTTCAATGTCCGTGGGGCTGCAATCTTGGCCATGCGTCGGGCACTCAGCCGGCTCGAGGTGACCCCCGATCTCATCCTCGTGGATGGCAATCCGGTGCCGGAACTGGGTGAGCACCGCTCCATCGTCGGTGGGGATCGAGCCAGTCAGTCCATCGCCTGTGCTTCGATCATCGCCAAAGTCACCCGAGACCGACTCATGAAAAACCTGGATCCCCGCTATCCGCAGTACGGATGGGCCTCCAACAAGGGCTACCGGACGCGAGGCCACATGAAGGCCATCCGCGAGCACGGTCCCACGCCGCACCATCGCCAGACCTTTCAAGGGGTGTTGCAGACGGAGTTGTGGTTCGAGGCGCCAGACCAGGCCTAGCGGCGCGCGGGGTGCTGATCCTCTTCCGCTAGCTTCCACCCGCCCCGACCGCCGCGGCGCCGGCGGTTCGGTACCACTTCGAGATGACCGCCTCGGCCGGTTTCCCCTGCGGTGAGAAGTCGTTGGACTGAGGCGGTCCGTCGGGCGCCCCGGGGTACCACTTCCAGAGGAATCCGCCCGCGAACCACGGCCGGTCCCACCACACCTGAAACAAGGCTGCGTACCCGGCGGACTGGGCTTCGAAATTCGGGGGGATGCCGCGGGCCTCTCGATTGTCCGGGAGCTTCCAATGTTCACCGGCCGCGCCGTCGATACTCCGATAGCCATACTCCGTGAACAGCACCGGGCGTTCCACCCGGCGCAAGACCGCCGCGAGCTCGTCCTCCCAGGGCTTCCACGCCGCAAGGAGGTCATCGACCGCGGGCGTCACGTCGTTGACCAGGGGGAAATAGGCATCGACGCCGACGAGGTCGAGTGCGTCCCAAAACTCGATGTTCTGGTACTCATCCCAATTTGCGGCGTACGTCAGCGTGCCATCGTAGAATTCGCGGATCTCCGCGATCAGACCGCGCCAATAGTCCGGTCGCTCGACGGCTACGACATCGACCTCGGTGCCGACGCTGAGCATCGAGACGCCGAGCGAATCGGCGAGCCGCGCGAAGGTCAGGATGTAGTCGCGGTAGGTCGAGAGGAAGGTCTCCCAGCCGGCTTCATCGGCGGGTCGAAACTCTCCCGGCCACCCTTGTCCACGGACCCAGAGATGCGGCTTGAGCAGGACCCTGAGACCGTTGGCTCGAGCATGAGCGATCGTGATCGCGACTCCCTCCGCGTGCTCGCCCCAGAACTGTCGCTCGACGTTGAACGTGACGGTGGGATCCTCCGGGTTCACAAACGCGTAGGGAATCACCGCGATCCAATTCGCTCCCAAAGCCGCGATGGGGGCCAGCGACTCCACGGGGATGGGGTTGCGCGGGGCAGAAAGCGAGACGCCGCCGATCTTCTCCGAGCCATCCCAGCGGACGTCCGGTTCGTCGAAATCACGTGTGGATGTCGTACAGCCGAGCATCCCCCAAAGGCCCAAGCAGA
>JAJCZV010000122.1 GCA_029262175.1 Gemmatimonadota bacterium | reverse complement strand
TCACGCCGGCAGGTGGCGGCGCGCCCATCACGGTCACGACCAACGCGACGGGTGACTACACGGCGACGGCTCCCGCGGGCGATGTCGATGTCGACGTGACCGACCCCGCCGGCTCGACGCTCACCACGGCGAACGATCCGCAGACCGTCACGGTCCCGGTCGGCGGGTCAGTCTCGGCCACGGACGTCGGGTTCCAGGGCGTTGGCACGGTTACCGGGCGCGTGTTCGATGATGTCAACGGCAACGGGACTCAAGATGCTGGCGAGAACGGTCTAGCTGGGCTGACCGTCACGCTTACTCCGGCAGGTGGCGGAGCCCCCATGGTCGTCACCACCAACGCGACCGGTGACTACACCGCTTCAGCTCCTGCCGGCGATGTCGACATCGATGTCACGGATCCGGCAGGATCGACGCTTACCACTGCGAACGATCCGCAGACCGTCACGGTGCCGGTCGGCGGGTCGGTCTCGGCAACTGACGTCGGGTTCCAGGGCGTTGGCACGGTTACCGGGCGCGTGTTCGATGATGTCAACGGCAACGGGACTCAAGATGCTGGCGAGAACGGCCTGACCGGACTCACCGTCACGCTTACTCCGGCAGGTGGCGGAGCACCGATCACGGTCACGACCAACGCAACGGGCGACTACTCGGCGGCCGCACCGGCGGGCGACCTCGACATCGACGTGACCGACCCGGCAGGATCGACGCTCACGACGGCGAACGATCCGCAGACCGTCACGGTCCCGGTCGGCGGATCGGTGTCGGCAACTGACGTCGGGTTCCAAGGCGCGGGTACCGTCACCGGTCGCGTGTTCGATGATGTGAACGGCAACGGCACTCACGACGCTGGTGAAAACGGCTTAGCTGGGCTGACGGTGACCCTCACGCCAGCAGGTGGCGGTGCGCCGATCGCGGTCACGACCAACGCGACGGGCGACTACACGACGACAGCTCCTGCTGGCGACGTCGACGTCGACGTTACGGATCCGGCGGGCTCGACGCTCACGACCGCGAACGATCCGCAGACCGTCACGGTCCCGGTCGGCGGGTCGGCCTCGGCAACTGACGTCGGGTTCCAGGGTGCCGGCACAGTCATCGGCCGCGTGTTCGACGATGTAAACGGCAACGGAACGCAGGACGCTGGTGAGAACGGCCTGACCGGACTCACCGTCACGCTTACTCCGGCAGGTGGCGGAGCACCGATCACGGTCACGACCAACGCAACGGGCGACTACTCGGCGGCCGCACCGGCGGGCGACCTCGACATCGACGTGACCGACCCGGCCGGCTCGACGCTTACGACCGCGAACGATCCGCAGACCGTCACGGTCCCGGTCGGCGGATCGGTGTCGGCAACGGACGTCGGGTTCCAGGGTGCCGGCACAGTCATCGGCCGCGTGTTCGACGATGTAAACGGCAACGGGACTCAAGACGCTGGCGAGAACGGCTTAGCTGGGCTGACGGTGACCCTCACGCCGGCAGGTGGCGGAGCACCGATCACGGTCACGACCAACGCGACCGGTGACTACACCGCTTCAGCTCCTGCCGGCGATGTCGACATCGATGTCACTGATCCGGCAGGATCGACGCTCACGACGGCGAACGATCCGCAGACGGTCACGGTCCCGGTCGGCGGGTCTGTGTCGGCGAGTGACGTCGGGTTCCAAGGGGCAGGCACGGTCACCGGCCGCGTGTTCGATGATGTGAACGGCAACGGCACTCAAGACGCTGGTGAAAACGGACTCGCCGGCCTGACCGTCACGCTCACGCCGGCAGGCGGCGGCGCGCCGATCACGGTCACGACCAACGCGACTGGCGACTACTCGGCCACGGCTCCTGCGGGCGATGTCGATGTCGACGTGACCGACCCGGCGGGCTCGGCGCTCACGACCGCGAACGACCCCCAGACCGTCACCGTCGTCGGTGGCGGCTCTGCGAGCGCGACACCGATCGGGTTCCAAGCTGGGGCGGATCTCTCCATCACGAAGAATGATGGTCTTTCGGCGACGATGGCCGGGACTTCCGTCACCTACACGATCGTCGCTCGAAACGCCGGGCCGCTACCCGCCATTGGGGCGACCGTCGTCGACAACCTCCCGGCGCAGCTCCAAAACATCAGCTGGACCTGCGCAGCCTCCGCGGGCGCCGCCTGCCCCGCTTCGGGCACCGGAAACATCGCGGCGACCGTCGACCTTCCCGCGGGCGGACAAGTGACGTTCAACGTCTCCGCGTTGGTTGCTCCTGGCGCGACGGGGATGATCTCGAACACCGCGACCGTATCGCCTCCGGCCGGCCTTCCAGACCCATCGCCCGGCGATGAAAGCGCCACCGACAATACTCAAATCGCACAAATGGCCGACGTCGAGGTCACAAAGACGGGCCCAGCCACGGCCAACGTCGGCGGGACCATGACGTACACGATTACGATTGGCAACAACGGCCCGGACGCGGCGATGAACGTTTCTCTCACCGACGATCTGCCCAGCGGTGTCTCTCTGATCTCCGCGTCGGACGGTGGAACCGAGTCGTCCCCGGGCGTGGTCACCTGGCCTGCGATACCGAGCCTCACGAACGGGGCGAGCGCGACTCGCAGTCTCACGGTGCGCGTCGACTCGGCGGGTTCGCTTGTGAACACGGCGCGCGCGATGTCCCCGACGACAGATCCGGACCCATTGAACAACGATGGATCCGCTACGGCCTCGCAGGCCGTGACCGCCGTCACCGATGTCGACCTGGCGCTCACGAAAGAAGCCCAAGGCCGCTTCGCCGTGGGCGACACAGCGATCTATCTCCTCACGGTTCGGAACCTCGGCACGGGCCCGACCGGCGCCATGATCACGGTCACCGATACACTTCCGTCGGGGCTTACCTACGCGTCGGCGACGGGTCCAGGTTGGACTTGTTCCGCGTCAGGTCAGGTGGTGGAGTGCGTACTGTCCGGATCGATCTTAGCCGGCGATTCCAGCGCGATTACGCTCGAAGTACTCGTTGGACCCGACGCGACCCCCAACGTCCACAACCGGGCGACGCTCTCGAGTCCAGAAGATTCCGAGCCCGAGAATGACAGCGATGAGACGGACGTCGACGTTGACGACAGTCAGATCCTGTCTCTGGAGAAGACGGTATCGGCCACGACGATCGAGACCGGAGACCACGTCGAATACACACTCACCGTTCGCAACGTCTCGGCCATCTTGCTGCCTGCCGTCGAGATCGCGGACCGATTGCCGCTTGGCTTCCGCTACGCTTCAGGCACCGCACGCATCGACGGCGTTCCGATCGCCGACCCCGAGGGCGGAGTCGGGCCTGCGCTGCGATTCGTGATCGGAGATCTGTCGCCAGGTGCATCGATCACGTTGACGTATCGCACGCTCGTTGGCGCCGGAGCCCGCGTAGGTGACGGCATCAACCGCGCACAAGCTTCGAGTCCACCCGTTGGCGTGGTATCGAACGAGGCGCGGGTCAAGGTCCAGATCCGGGAGGACGTGTTCACCGACGAAGGCGTCATCATGGGCAAGATCTTTGTGCGATTGTCCTGCGCTGGAGCCGGCGCGGATGAGGCGTGCGTCCCCTGTCCCACCGACGGTGGGCTCAGCACGTGCACGGATACGGGAGCGCAGCACCGGGCTGAAGTCGGTGTTCCTGCGGTCCGGGTATACCTGGAGGACGGATCTTCGACCGTCACGGACTACGAAGGTCGATATCACTTTACCGGTGTGAGCCCGCGGCTCCACGTGGTAAAGGTGGATCCGATGTCGTTACCGGTCTCGTCCAGACTGATCCCCCTGGGGACACGAAACGCCGGCACCGGCTCGACACGATTCGTCGACATCAAGAACGGAGATCTCCACATCGCGGACTTCGCGGTCCTGGGCACGTCGACCGTGTGGGACGAGGTGCAGGCGCGTCGTGCCGCAGGCGCGGTAACCGCGGCCGCGCTGGAGCCGAGCGCCGATCGGGCCGGCGGAGCGGCGCCGATGCCCGGCGCTGCCGGTGCGCGCGACGTCACCGATCCGACCGGCGCTGAAGAAGGCGATGAGGGAGAGGCGGGCGACCTGTTCCGCAGCGTCCTGCCTGAGAACAACCTGAACCGGATAAACTCCCGCCTTCCGCTCGCGGCTGGACCCGATTCGGTGCGTCGATCGTTCGGTGGCGCGCCGGCCGACCAAATCCAGGTGCGCATACCCGCAGGCGAAATTCCGGCGGACGGAAACACGACGGTGCCAGTAGAAGTCCGGATCGCGAGTCCCAACGGGCAGCTTAGATCCGGCCGGACCGTGGTCACGCTCGAGTCGTCGCTCGGCTCGTGGCGAGTCGAAGATCTCGACCCCGACGAGCCCGGCGTACAGGCCTATGTCTCAGACGGGGTTGCCCGCTTCTTCCTCGTCGCCCCGTCCCGTTTGCTGTTGTCCGACGGTCGCGGCGTCGTGCGAGCCACAACCGACCGATCCAGCGGTAGCGCGCCGGTTTCCTTCATCACGGCTCACCGCCCTTTGATGGCCGTCGGTCTCTTCGAGGGGCGGTTCGACTTCCGTTCGCGGGAACTCGGTGATGCGCTTGATACACGCGACCGTTTTGAGGATGAGCTGAGAGATCTTTCGTTGTCCAGTGATAGCGAACGACTCTTCGCCGGCGTGCGCGCGGCGATGTTCCTTCAGGGGGACATCGGTGAGGGCTACCAATTGACCCTGCGCTACGACTCCGAAGAGGACGAACGCCAGCGGTTCTTCCGCGACATTCGACCGGACGAACTGTATCCGATCTACGGCGATGCCTCCGTGCAGGACTTCGACGCTCAATCTCGGAACCGCCTGTTCGCGCGTGTAGACAAGGACCGTTCGTTCGTGATGTTCGGTGACTACCTGACGCCGGTCGAAACCGAAGGCCGAAAACTTGGCGCCTTCAACCGCACCTTGAACGGCGCGTTGACGCATGTCGAAACCGATCGTGTGTTCGCGGATCTGTTTGCCACACGGACCACCTCGGGCCTCGTCGTCGACGAACTCCCCGGACGTGGCATCTCGGGCCCGTACGAGCTCACGCAAAACGACGCGCTGCTCAACTCCGAGCGTGTGGAGATCATCACCCGCGACCGAAATCAAACGGGCGTAATACTCCAGATCCAGACGCTGCAACGGTTCGCCGACTACACGATCGAGCCGTTCACGGGGCGACTGCTTTTCCGACGACCGATCGCGAGCCTCGATGAGAATCTGAACCCGATCTCGATTCGAGTCACGTATGAGGTCGAACGTGGCGGGCAAGAGCGCTGGATTTATGGCGGAGTCGCGCAGTTGAAGCCCATCGACCGTTTGGAGATCGGCGGATCGTACGCTAGAGACGAAGATCCGATCGGTACACAGGAGATCCTGAGCGCCAACATCGGACTACAGCTGGGGCGCGGAACGTTCCTGGTCGGCGAACTCGCGCGCGTAGACAGCGCTGGCGTCACGGGCAACGCGCAACGACTCGAGCTCAGACACCGATCGGGCCGATTTGATGTCCGTGGGTATGGGCTGTTCACCGACTCGACGTTTGTAAACCCGTCCTCCTCGTTCGGGCGCGGCCGTTCAGAAATCGGACTCCAGGGCCAGGCCACGCTCGACAACCGAACACGACTGCTCGCCGAGGCGCTACGCACCAAGAACCGTCGAAACGCCGGGACGCGTCGGGGCGCTCAGCTTTCCGTGCAACGGACTCTGTTCCCATGGCTCGAGGCAGAGCTGGGATATCGCTACGCGGAAGAAACGTCGGCGCCGTCCGACAGCGCTGGCGGAGCTGCCACACCGAACAAAACCAGCAGCCTGCGCGGTCGAATCACGGCCCGGCCCGCAAATCAGTTCTCGCTGTTCGGAGAGGTGGAACAGGATGTAGCCCGAACCGATCAAAGACGGGCCGCACTGGGTGGCGACGTCCGGATCGCGAACCGTGCGAGACTCTACCTACAGCACGAGTTCATCTCGAGCTTCGATGGGCCGTTCTCCCTGAACGGAGACCAAGACGCCCAGCGGACGGTGTTTGGGTTGTCGGCCGACTACATGAAAGACGGGTTCGTCTTCAGCGAGTATCGCGTTCGTGACGCCATCGACGGGCGCGAGGCGCAAGCGGCGATCGGACTCCGCAATCGGTGGACGGTGAGCGACGGCCTTCGCGTCGATGCCGGCTTCGAACGCGTGAATCCGTTGGGCGATAGCGGCGATCTTGCCGGTTCGACCGCGCTCACGGGCGGCCTGGAATACACGCGGCCCGAGGCGTGGCGCGGAACCCTACGTAGTGAGTATCGCGCGGCCGAGGCTGGGGATCAGCTTCTGTTCAGCGCCGGATACGTACGCAAGCTCGGCCCAGACTGGTCGCTTCTCGGCCGGTCGACCGTGAGCTGGTTCACGAACGGGGCGGATCGCCTGTTCGAACGCACACGGCTCGGGTTCGCTTGGCGTGAGACGGAGAGCAATCGTTGGAACGCGCTGGGTCGCTACGAGCATCGCTATGAGCGCGATGACGGGTCCCTATTCGGCACGTCGCCGACGAACCATCAGGCGCACATCCTGAGCTTCAACGCCACGCACCAGTCGACGGGCGCGTGGTCGATCGGCGCACGAGCTGCCGGCAAAGTCGCCCGCGACCGCGACGACGGCCTCGAAACGCAATCGAATGCGGGGATTCTAGCGGTCCGCGGGACGGTCGAACTCAGCCGTCTCTTCGACCTCGGCCTGATCGGACGTTCGCACTGGACCGGCGGCTTCGACAGCCATCGCTTTGGCCTCGGGCTCGAAGCGGGCCTCAACATCAGCGGCATGCGAGTCTACGGCGGATACAACGTGTTCGGCCTGAGCGATCGGGACTTGCTCGAGTCGACGACCGCGGACCACGGGTTCTATCTCGGATTCGGGCTCAAGTTTGACGAAGCCGTCTTCGGACGACGCGACCCTCGCGCCGCGGAAGTCGTGGTCCAGCCGGTCGCGGGCGGCAAAGAAGCAACGCCTGTGACGATTGCACCCCCGATTCGAGCCGAGGTCGAGAGTGCGCCACCCATTCTGCCCATGGTCCGCAGGCCGGCGAGCGCCCGGCGGATCCCGAGGCCCGCGACGGTCGAACCGGCCTTCACGATCCACATGGTCGACGTCGTCACTCAAATCGCCGAGATCGGTCGAGACGAGGTCGGTCCGGCGAAGCAGCGGGTGAACGCCGTCGCGGGTGCGAAGACCCGGCAGGACTCGGCTGCGCCACGCCAGCCGGTGGGCCAGAGGCCGACGTCCCAGGCGCCGACGGTTGAAACACCGGGCGCCGAAAGGGTCACGCGACCCGGCCCCGAAGAGGTCACGCGACCCGCCGCCGCGGCCACGCTAGAACAGGGTGCGCTCAGAAATGCGCTGGTTGGTTTGGTCGCGCGACGGGACAGCCGCTACTTCGTGCTAGCGATCGTTCTCCTCGTCGCGGGCATTCTCTACACGGCTTGGAGAAACGACGGCTACTTCTTGCCGGGGAGAAAGTCTCGGAGCTGAAGCTTCGTCTGGTGATCCTTCATCCGGACACCACTCATGTTCTCGCCACGGATGTACGTCCGCTGCCAACCCTGTGCGACCGTGTCTTCATCAAGGTCGTGTAGGTCCCCGATAAACTTGTCTCGGGACTCGCGCCAATCCTGATACTGTTTCGCGAGCCGCTTGTCCGACGCGAGCGTTTGGGTCTTTGGCTGCACGCTCTCGAGGTAGTGACGCGGGAAGGGGAGAATACGGCAGATCGGCTCGCCCTTCTCAAACCGAACCCAATGTTTCGGTCGCGTAATCTTCCAGTTCATGGTGAACGTGAATGGCGCCCAGTCCGTCTCGACGATGGCCTCGAGTGCGACCACGCCATCTTTTGGAAGATTGGGGCAGCCCTTTACCAACAGGTTGTGATCCTTTGGCGTTCGGAACAGGTATCCGGGAGTAAAGGTGATGACCCCGCTCCCAAAGTGAGACGCGACGCTGTCCACCGGCTGGTCGTCCCATTTGAACTTGATCCCGTCAATCGCCTGCTTTCCGTTCCAACGCGCCGAAAACCCCGTTGGACAGAGCAAGTCCCAGCCCGCTTGATTCGCGATGAGTAGTGGAAGACATCGATACGCGAAACGGTCGGGCAACGCATCCATCCACTCACGCTTTTGGTCGCCCTTCGTAAGCTCGAGCGCCCCGTCCCACAACCGATACGCGATCAGGGGTAGGGGTCTCTCTGTATTGGGTCGCGATTTGGCCTTCTTTGTCACGGCTCGATCCGCCTACGGTCCGTTTCAACTGGGGATCCTAGGGTAGCCGCGCCGGCAGGGTCGGACCAGTTCGATCCGACTTCTTCGGGACTCGCGAGAGAGCGATGTGCATACTCGACCGTCGGATTCGTCCTACCCCATACAACACTCCCATCGAGCGCCAGGAGTCGACTCGCGACCGGGTCCACCCGGCCAATACCACAAGGAGAACCTGATGTTAAAACGAACCATAATGGGCGTGGCGGCCATGGCCGTCGCACTCGGTCCACTGGCGCTCGCCGGAGGCGCCGAGGCGCCCCGCGATTCTGCCGAAATGTGGATCGCGGGTACCGTAACAGACGTAGCGACCGCGCGAACGATCTCGGGCGCTCAAGTATTCATCTCGGGCACCACACTCGGCACACTGACAGACGCCCAAGGAGGCTTCCGCCTCGAGATCGGCAATCGGTTCGCGGCCGGATCCGAGGTCGAGGTGATCGTTCGGCTGGTCGGGTATCTGGAGGTGACCCAGGTCGTCGAGTTGGTGGATGGCACGGTCGACGTGGATTTCGAAATGACCCAAACCGCGCTTCGTCTTGAGGACGTCGTGGTTACAGGGGTCGGCGGCGAAACGCCGCAGGTGAAGCTACCCTTTTCCGTAGAACGACTCGTCGAGAACGAGATCCCGTCAGAGGATCGCCGGGACCAACCCCAAACTCAGCCGGTCCCCGCCGCCAAAGCTGGGGGTGCCTTGGTCGGCAACAGCGCTTCGGCCTCCGCCGCCTACGCGAGTCCCGGGCGCAGTCGCCGAAGCGACCCCGACTTCAACACGGAGAGCTACGCGCACATCGTCGAGAACGACTGGCGTGCTCCATCGGAGAACCCGCTTTCGACCTTTTCGATCGACGTCGACCGCGCTTCGTACGCCAACATCCGTCGTTTTATCACCGACGGACAACGTCCTCCGATCGACGCGGTCCGAATCGAAGAGATGGTGAACTACTTCACGTATGACTACCCGGATCCGAGCGGCGAGCACCCGTTCGCGGTTTCTACCGAGGTGACCCGCGCTCCATGGAACGAAGCACATCGCCTAGTGCGTGTCGGGATACAAGGCGAGCGGATCGACTTGGACGACCTCCCGCCCTCCAATCTCGTGTTCCTCCTCGACGTCTCCGGCTCCATGCAAGCCGAGAACAAGCTGCCCCTACTCAAGCGTTCGCTTCGACTGCTTGTAAACGAACTGAGACCCGAAGACCGCGTGTCGATCGTCGTGTACGCCGGGGCCGCTGGTCTCGTGTTGCCATCGACATCGGGACGACACAGAGCGCGGATCCTAGACGCCCTCGGGAGCCTGGAGGCCGGAGGCTCTACCGCCGGTGGTGCTGGAATCCGTCTCGCCTATCGGATCGCCGAAGAGAACTTCATCGAAGGTGGAAGCAACCGCGTGATTCTCGCGACGGATGGCGACTTCAACGTCGGTGCCTCGAGCGACTCCGAGATGACCCGCCTCATCGAACGCAAGCGAGAAAGCGGGACCTTCCTGACCGTGCTCGGTTTCGGCATGGGGAATCTCAAGGACTCGAAGATGGAAGCCGTCGCGGATCACGGGAACGGCAACTACGCGTACATAGACAACCTTCTCGAAGCGCGGAAGGTGCTCGTCCAAGAGATGGGCGGAACCTTGGTCACGATTGCCAAGGATGTGAAAATCCAGATCGAATTCAACCCGGGGCGCGTGCAGGCCTATCGATTGATCGGGTACGAGAACCGACTGCTCGCGGCCGAGGACTTCAACAACGACGCCAAGGATGCCGGTGAACTCGGAGCCGGCCACACCGTCACCGCGCTATATGAGGTCGTGCCTGTTGGCGCGCCGGCGGTGGCCTCCGGCGCGGTCGATCCTCTTCGCTATGCGCAGACGGGCGAGCGGGGAGAGGACGAAGCCTCGAGCTTTGGCGAAGGGTCCGAAGAGCTGATGTTCGTCAAGCTCCGCTACAAGGCGCCGGACGGTGAACGCAGCCGTCTGCTTCAACAGCCGGTACGTGATCGCGTCGGCCGCGCCTCTGGCGAACTTCGTTTCGCCGCCTCCGTAGCCGCCTTCGGAATGCGGCTTCGAGACTCCGAACACTGCACCGGGTTCTCGCTCGAGGACATCGTCGAGCTGGCGCAGTCCGGTTTGGGTCGAGATCGAAACGGCTATCGGGCGGAGTTCGTCAAGCTGGTACTGGCGACCGAGCAGATGGAATTGCTCGAGCGCTAGTGGAGACCCAAAAAAGGGGCGCTCTTTCGAGCGCCCCTTTTCTTACGATGGCACCGAACCGTTTATCGGCCGCGAACCTCGTCGAAGGAGACGCAGTTGAAGCAACCAGACGACGGCGCATCTGCGGGCGGCAGCGGTTTGGCCAGCTCGAGCGTGAGGGGTATCCCAGCCACGTCCGTGGTCGCGTCGAGATACACTCGGTCC
>JAJCZV010000121.1 GCA_029262175.1 Gemmatimonadota bacterium | reverse complement strand
AGCAGACCCGCATCGAGTTGGAGCGCCGTCGGCTCGAGGCCGACGTTGTGACTCCGGCTCGCGCCAACCTCGAGGCCAAGCAGCTCGAAGCCCAGGCAGAAGCCGCGAAGATCATTGAGGACGGCAAGGCCCAGGTCGAAGTATTCCGTCGCCTCACCGATCAGTACCAGGCCGCCGGCGACGACGGTCAGCGCATCTTCGTGCTGAACATGTTGCCGGACCTCGTCGACAAGATCGTCTCGACGGTCAACGGCGTCTCGATCGATCGTGTTGCGATCATCGACAACGGCAGTGGCAACGGTGGCTCGGGTGGAATTCCAGCCCTGATGAGCCAGCTCCCGGCAGCCGTGGTCAGCATGTCCGAGCAAATTGAGGCCGCCACCGGCGTCGACATCCTCAAGAGCATGCGCCCCGACGAAGAAGACGGCCCGTCAGAGCTCGCACCGCCTCCGCCCCCGCCGGCGGACTAGTACGCGAGTTGACGAAGAAGCTCGCGGTCGATGACTTCGACGCGGCCCCGGCCGATTCGCACTGCGCCTCGGGCTTCCGCTGACTTCAGTGGGCGGTTTGCGGTCTGGCGACGGGTGCCCGCCATCGCGGCGATGTCTTCTTGACGCACTCGAATGATGACGGGACTTTGACCTTCATCGAAGGCGTCAGCCAGGCGGTCGACCACGCGCAGCACGCGTGACTCGACTGGCACAAAGAGGACTTCGACCAGCTGGGCCATGGTTTCGGCCAGCTTCTCGGCGAGGAGCTCGACCAGGTAGCGGTCGACCCGGGCATCGGTGGTGCGGAGGTCTTCGAGCACGGCCTTGCTGAGGCTCAGCGTCTCGGTGGGCTCGAGTGCGGTGACGCTTGCAGTCCGTCGTCCGTCGCCGACAAGCGCGAGCTCGCCGATTACTTCGCCTGGCCCTCGCACAGAGAGAGCGGCCACGTCGCCGATACTGGTCGTGGTCTCCACGAGTACTCGACCCTTGTCGATCACGTGCAACGTGTCGCCAGGGTCGCCCTCATGGAAAACGATCTCGTCTCGCCCATAGCGGCGCCGTCGCATTTTCGCCCGCCAGCGAGGTGCTTCAGGGCCGAGGATGTCAAGAAATCCGCCGGTCACAGAAGCTGACGCTACCGCCGATTCGACGTAGCCACCGTCATCCGTCACACTTCCCTGCATGGGTCAGGAGGGGTCCCAACGCTCGACAGGGCAGCAGATCCGGCGCCGACAGGTGCTGGAAGCTGCAATGCACCTGGGCGCGGAAGGTGGATACGACGCGGTCCAGATGCGGGCGGTGGCGGATCGATCCGGCGTAGCCCTCGGCACGATCTACCGCTATTTCTCGAGCAAGGACGATCTCCTCATCGCCGGACTGGCAGGTTGGCTCCTTCGTACACGAAAGCGGCTCGAGGAAGAAGAGATCCGCTGCGATTCGCCTCAAGAACGGCTGACCCGGCTCCTTGCCAGCGTTGCTCGTTCGACCGAGGCCTCGCCCATGCTGATGCAGGCACTTGTGCGGGCACAGGGTTCGACGTCGCCCGCCTCCGGGCCGCACAAGCTCGATGTCGAGACCGAGCAGAATGCGCTGATCGTCACGGCGCTTGGCGAGTCCTACCCGAATGCGCCGGAGATCGCTCGCGTTCTGGTGCACGTGTGGTCGTCGTCGTCGACCCGTTGGGTCACCGGTCTCGCTCCGAATGGGTCGATGCGTGCAGAGTTCTGCAACGCCATCGAGCTGCTCGTGCCTGCTACGTCAGCGGAGTGAGGACATCGTCGAAGGCTTCGGGTAACTGAGGCCTCGAGAAATAGAAGCCGAGCGCCTGGTCACAGTCGAGTTCGGCCAGGACATCGAGCTGCTGGCGCGTCTCAACGCCCTCGGCAATGACGATCAGCCCGAGCGCATGGGCAAGATCGATGATCGCAGCCACGATCGTGGCCGCGCTCTTTTCGGTGCCGAGCCCGGACACGAATGACCGGTCGATCTTCAAGACGTCGAGCGGCAATCGCTGAAGGTAGGAGAACTGAGACCAACCGGTGCCGAAGTCGTCGATACCCAGGCTGATACCGAGCCTGCGTAGCTCGTCGAGCTGTTCAGTAGCCGACTCTGCGTCGTCCATCAGTGCGGATTCGGTGATCTCGAGGCAGATCTCATCCGTGGTGATGCCGGCATCGTCGACGGCAGCCTGGACGTAGTTGATCAGCTCAGGGTCGCCCAGTTGGCGAGCGGACAGGTTGACCCAGATTCGCACCGGCTCTTGATCGAGCGTGCGGTGAACGCGCCACTTGGCCGCCTGTCGACAGGCCTCGCGAATGACCCACTTGCCGATGTCGACGATGAGGCCGGTCTCCTCGGCCAATGGGATGAAATCGCCGGGCGGGATGAGCTGGCCATCAGGGCGTTGCCAGCGCACCAGGGCCTCGAAACCAACGATGCGGTTCGAGGCCAGATCGAGTTCGGGCTGATAGTGCAGGCGGAGCTCGTTGTTTTCGACTGCCCGGCGGAGGGCTTCTTCGGTGCCGAGTCGTTCAAGAGCGAGGCTCTGATCGGCCTCATTGTGGATGGCAAAGCGGCCGCGGCCCTCGTGCTTCGCCTCGTACATCGCCGTGTCTGCGTTGTCGAGAACGCGGGTTGGGTCGTTGTCTCCGATGGCGGTAGCGATGCCGATGGAGGCGCCGAGGTTCACTTCGCGCCCGTCGAGCACAAGTGGTCGCTCGAGGGCATCGATGATGCGGCGGGCCACAGCGGTGGCGCCACGCGCTCCGTCGGTGCCGGCACACA
>JAJCZV010000120.1 GCA_029262175.1 Gemmatimonadota bacterium | reverse complement strand
TGCCGCGCTCGGCTCCGATGCGTCGTTTACCTGGGTCTCGACCGAGTTCATGGCGGAGCACGAGGTCGCGCCTTGGGGCCACATGACGAACTGGGTGCCGCCCGAATCGGCGATGCTACGAGTATCGATCGATGCGGCGCTAGCGCACGGCCTCACCTTCCGGCCGCTCGCCGACACCGCCCGCGACACGCTCCAATGGTGGAACGCACTGCCCCAGGAGCGACGGGCCGAGCCACGAGCCGGTCTGCCGGCAGAGAAGGAATCAGAGGTTCTGGCCGCCTGGCACGCCGCTGCGGGATGAGCCCGCGGGGGCCTAGGCGAGGCAGGCTCCGGGGGCCTCCTCCCAGGCCTGGGTGACCAGCGTCTCGAGACCCCTCGCGTACGCCGCCTCGTCCATGTCGGCGGCGGTCGTCGCCCGGTAGTCCTCGGTCAGTGTGCGAACGGTACGGTGGAAGACTTCAAAGGCACCGTCTTGATCCGTGAGGGCGTCGTCTCTCGAAGCGCAGGCCAGTTCCGCCACCGTCGTCAGCAAACGGGCCTGTGGCTCGAATAGCGTGTCTGGGCTCTCGACCGACCCATGACCCGGGACGACGGTCACCGCTCCGAGGGCGCTGAGTTGGCGGAGCGCCCTCGCGGTGCCCAAGACGCTGCCGTCTCCGGTGTAGGGGAAGCCGTCCTCGATCAGGTCGCCCACGAAGAGGATCCGCTCGGCGGGAAGCCACACGGCGATGTCGCCCGGCGTATGCCCGAGACCGGTCGCAATGAGCTCGACCCGCCCCTCGAACCCCGGCGGCGACCAGCGGTCTTCAACCAACTCATCGGCCCCGATCGGAACGACCGAATCGTAGGCTTCCGCCCGCGTGCTGTCCCTCACGACCAGCGCTCGCATGTCTTCTCGCGTCATCCGCTCTTCCTCGGGCCGCTCGTCTTCCGCATCGGCCGCGAGTCGCGCCCGGGTCTCGTCGAGTCGGCGTCGGTGACCCGCTGCGCGTTCCGCGATTCTCCCCGGGCCCTCCTCCAGTAGCAAGCGGCTGGTCTCGGGGTGCATCACGAATGAGACGTCCGGAAAGACCGCCCGCACCGACTGGTTTCCGTTTACGTGGTCCCAGTGCCAGTGAGAATTGACCACATACCGGATCGGCAGGTCGGTGATGGCTTCGATGGCGCGGACCAGATCATCTCCGGCCCGGGGCACCTCTCGCGTATCGACCAATAGAACCGAACGCTGGCCTACGATGATCAAGGAGTTGGAATAGAGAGAAGGCGGGTAGGGCGGCACGGAGAGGCTCGCATGTACCCCCAGAGCGAGCTCGTCGACCCGCCAGGGATCCGCGTCCTGGGCGTGGAGCGCACCGGCCCCCAGGGTGGCCATCAACACGAGCAGGGGTGGGCGGAGCATGAGTCCTCTGGTCTTCTCGTTGTAGATGAGCTGGGTAGGTGCGGTGATGAGATCGTAGAGACTCTTACGACTCAACCACGCCCGCGTTCCGCCCTTCGCGACAACCGCCTGGAAGCGACGAATCTTGGCCAGACCCTGGCCGAACGAGCCGATCCGGCGCGATCTTCGTTGATCTGGGTGGCAAAACGGTCCCGCGACCGCCCGAAACCACCCCTGGGGGGGAGAGGTCTTGAAGAACTTCATCCGCGAGATTCACCGACGGTCGCTGTGGCAGGTGCTGGGCATCTACGCGGCGGGCTCATGGGTCGTCCTGCAAATCGTCGACACCATGGCCGGTGCGCTGGGTCTGCCCGAGTGGGCGCCCTCGCTCGCGTTGTTCCTGCTGATCATCGGTCTGCCGATCGTCCTCGCGACCGCCTTTCTCCAAGAAGGGCTCTCGACCAAAGAGCCGGAGGTCCCCCAGCAGTCGTTGGCGGACGTCGGGGACGCCGAACCGGACCCGCCCCTCGCGACCGGTGCGGTCGGCTTCTTCACGTGGAAGAACGCCCTCGGTGGCGGCGTGGTCGCGCTGGCCGTCTGGGGACTCATCGCGCTGGGTTGGGTCTTCTTGGGAGGTGCGGGTCCAGAGGGCCTCGCACCCACGACCGCGAATGCGAATCCATCGCAGGCGCTGCTGCCCCAGGGTGAGGAGCGCGCAAAGTCGATCGCGGTGCTCCCGTTTGCCAACCTGAGCCCGGACGCGGAAAACGCGTTCTTCGCCGACGGGGTTCACGAGAGCGTCCTCACGCAGATCTCCAAGATCGGCGATCTTCGCGTGCTGTCTCGCGCGTCCATGCTTCGTTATCGGGAGACCGATCTCAGTCTGGCCGAGATCGCGGATGAACTCGCCGTTGGTGCGATCCTCCAAGGCAGCGTTCAACGGGCCGGCGGACAGATTCGAATCAGCGCCCAGCTCGTCGATCCGGTGACCGAGGAGAACCTGTGGGCGGACCAGTACGACGGAAGCGTCGAAGAGATCTTCGACTTTCAGTCGGACGTCGCACTCCGCGTCGCTGCGCAGCTCGAGGCGACGCTCAACCCGCGCGAGGTAGAGGCGGTCACGCGTCGCGCGACCGAGAGCGTAAACGCGCTCGACTTCTATCTGCGCGGCAGCCAAGCGTACAACCGGTTCCGAGAAGCGGACAACGAGGAGGCGATTCGGCTGTTTCGTCAGGCGATCGCCGAGGACTCGAGCTTCGCCATCGCCTGGGCGAGCCTGGGAGATGGCTATCTGCAGCGCGTCCAGTTCTATGGCTATCCGATGGCGTGGGCCGATTCTGCCGAAGCTGCCGCGCGGAGAGCGATCGCGCTCGACTCGACCTCGGCGGAGGGCTACAAGACGCTTGGCTTCGCGCAAAGCCAGCGAGGCTACAACGGCGCCGCCACCGAGTTCTACGAAAGAGCCTACCAACTCAACCCGAACTTCAGCGCCCCGGCCAACAATCTCGGTGTCGCATACTGGCTTACGGGCGGGGACTGGGCGGAGGCGAATCGCTGGTTCAAGCGCTCGTTTCAGATCGAGCCCAACGGGGGATTCGCGCGCGAGAACGTCGCGCTCAGCTACGGCCTCATGGGCGAGTCGGAGATAGCTGAGCATTGGATCGAAGAGGCTCAAGCCCTCGACCCGGCCAGCCCGTCGGTCCGTCGTCAGCGAATGGCCCTCGCGATCTTCCGCCGAGAGCCAGAGACGGCGTACAAAGACTTTCGACGGTTCTTGGATGAGTCGGAGCAGGAAAGCGGTCGGCTCTCGACGGTGGCGGCGGTCGGTGCGCACTACGCCGGGCAACACGCCGACGTGCTCGACTGGACCGCGCGCGCGCTCGAGCAATCGAGCGGTGGTGCATTGGCGGACATCCACGACATCCGCGTACTTCGGGCACATGCCCTGAGCCGCGAAGATCTCTCGAGCGAGGCGGTCGAACTCCTGGCTGACGCGGAGCGCGAGTTTCAGGGCCAGGTCGACGATGGGGCCGACAACTCGGAGGTGATGTGGTGGCTGTCCTCGATCCACATGATCCGCGGATCACACGACGCGGGGTTGGACTGGCTCGAGCGCTCGATCGACGGTGGGTTCAACTGGTGGTTCCTGATCGAACAGGACCCGATTTTCGACGAGGTAAGGGGCGAACCGCGCTACCAGGCCGCGATCGCTACGATGCAGGCTCGGGTCGAAGCTTCCCGGCTCGAGATCGAAGCCGAAGAGCGCGCCGCAGGCGAGCGTCCCTGAGCGCATCCCGGTCCAAGAAACGTTTCAGCTGAAACGTTTCAGCTGAAACGTCTCCGCGGAGACGCCCGTTCGACTACGGCTTCAGCAACTGGATCACGGCGATCGCGCACGCCGCCACGGCCCCGGCGCCGAGTCCGAGCCACACCTGCTTGAGCACCGGAAGCTGCCGGATCGCCCACACCGAGAGGACGAGCCCGGACACGATCCCGATGGCCGCCCCGCCGAGGGCGTCGGCGAGTTGATCCCAGCCCATCCCCCCGCCTCCGAAGACGCGTCCGCCGAGCAATGCGCCCGCAGACAGCCCCAGGACCGTGAGACCGAAGGTGCACAGCAGACCTGAACCGAGGCGTGCGTAGATCGAGGGCCGTTGGATCTGCGGCGTCATGGTCGCCGGTTCAGACGACGTCGTCTAGAAGAAACAGGTCGG
>JAJCZV010000119.1 GCA_029262175.1 Gemmatimonadota bacterium | reverse complement strand
CTTCTAAACGAAGGGGGAGCCGCGGAGCTCGAGACGGCCGATCTCGTAGCGTTGACCTGCGAGATGATCGGGCGCGAGATCGGTGAGGACGCGGCGGAGCGCTACATGGTGTGGCACCGCTATCTGGCGAGCGACCGTCCTCTCCTGGTTTTTGTGGGCGGAACCGTTGGGACCGGCAAGAGCACCATCTCGACGCAGCTCGCACACCGTTTGGGCATTGTTCGAATCCAATCGACCGACATGCTCCGCGAAGTCATGAGGACACTCATCCCTCAGAACCTTCTTCCGGCCCTTTACCACTCGACGTATACGGCCTGGAAATCCCTGCCGGCTCAGACGCAAACCGAGGAGCCCACGGACGCGCAGCTGGCCGAGGGCTACCTGAGCCAGGCCGAACCGGTCTCGCTCGCCGCCGAGGCCGTCGTTCAACGGGCGCTGAAAGAACGGGTCTCGCTCATCGTCGAAGGCGTGCACATCCATCCCGGCTGGCTGGATCGAATCGAACTCGATTCGGACGCGATCGTCGTCCCGATCATGCTGGCCGTCTTGAGCCGCAAGAAGCTCAAGAAGCGGATCAAGGGCCGCGGGCGGAAGACTCCCGACCGTCGGGCCGAGCGTTACCTGACCAATCTCGACGGAATCTGGCAATTGCAGTCGTTCCTACTGTCCGCAGCGGATGAGGCCGACGTGTCGATCGTGTTCAACGAGGACCAGGAGGCGACCGTACACCAGGCGATGGGTGTCGTACTGGACACGCTGGCGGATCACTTTTCGTCCGTTCCGTCGGAGGCGTCCTAGTGCCCGTTCGCCACAAAGGAATCTTGGTGATCCTCGATGGTCTCGGGGACCGACCGATCGCGCACATGGCCGGGCAGACGCCGTTGGAAGCCGCTTCAAGCCCCACGTTGGACGGACTCGCCAGGGATGGCCTCGGTGGGCTCGTCGACCCGCTGTCGCCGGGCATCCCTGTGGACACAGCGACAGGCACGGGACTTTTGCTCGGGGCACCGCCACATTCGATCGAAGGTCTGTCGCGGGGACCCGTCGAGGCGATGGGGGTGGGTCTGGAAATCGCCCCCGGTGACATCGCGTTGCGGTGCAACTTCGCCACGGTCATCGCGAACGACGGCCGTCTTCAGATCCTCGACCGTCGGGCCGGCAGGATCCGAACGTCGACCGATGAACTCGCCTCGGCGCTCGAGGGCATGGATCTGGGCGATGGCATCGTGGCCACGCTCAGACCCGCGACGCAGCACCGCGCCGTACTCAGGTTGTCCGGACAGGGACTGTCGTCCGCCATAGGCGATACCGATCCAGGCGTGGTCCCGTTGCCGGCACTGATCCAGCGAAGTAAGGCTCGCCATCGAGGGGATCCACGCGCTTCACGCACGGCGTGGGCGGTCAACACGTTCGTCGAGGAGGCGTTCGAAAGACTTCGCGAACACCCGGTGAACCTTCGGCGCAGGGCGGAAGGCAAGCCTGAAGCAAATGCGGTCATCACGAGGGGAGCGGGGATCGCAACGACGGTTCGGAGCACGGTCGAACAGCTCGGGGTGTCGGCGGCCGTGATCGCTGGCGAGTCCACGGTGCTGGGGCTCGCCGGTCTTTTGCAGATGACCGTTTTGAGCGACCCCCGTTTCACAGGACTCCCCGACAGCGACGTCCACGCAAAAGTGGAAGCGGCGCTCGCGGCGCTCGAGGAGCACGATCTCGTGTTCCTGCACATCAAGGGTACGGACACGTGTTCCCACGACCAGAATCCGGAAGGAAAGCGCGACTTCATCGAGATCGTCGATAAAGCGCTTGGTCCCCTGTTGAACAGAGGCCTCGTGTTGGGGGTGACCGGCGATCACTCGAGCGACTGCTCCACGGGAAGCCACTCGGGTGACCCCGTGCCAGCCCTCCTGTACACCCCTGGAGGTCGGGTCGATACGGTCGAGCGTTTTGGCGAAACCGCCTGCGGCCAGGGCGCGCTCGGCCGGCTCACGTCGACCGCCTATCTAATGAGTCTGCTGGACGCGATGGGGGCCGTACAGGAATGGCGGCCGGGCGAGCCGCCTTCCGAGGCGCCCCCCAGTCCTTGGCTCAGCTAGGTCTAGTCGTCGCCCGGCTCGATGTCCCAAGGCGTGTCGACTTTTCGCCGCTGCCGGCGCACGGTCCGCATGAGTCGCGCGTGATAATCAACGGTACGCTCTTCCCCGACAGGCCGGGCAAGCGTGTATTCCCCATCGGAATTCAGATCCCATGCGAGCCGGTTGTCGGCGAGCGCGAACCGGAGCGTCTTTCGCAATCGCTTCCGGATCTTCTTGTCCTGAATCGGCATGAGGACCTCGACTCGATCATCGAGATTTCTCCGCCGCCAATCGGCGCTTCCGACCCAGACTTCGGGATCTCCGCCGTTCTCCCACCAGTAGATGCGGTCGTGTTCGAGGAATCGACCCACGATGCTTCGGACACGGATCGTCTCGCTGAAACCGGGCACTCCGGGCCGAAGTGCACAGTGCCCGCGGACGATCAGGTCGATCTCGACGCCCGCCTGAGACGCAGCATATAGCGCCCGAATGAGCTTGGGGTCGTCAAGCCCGTTCATCTTGGCGATCAAGCGCCCTTCGCGTCCCGCCTCGGCGTGCTCGACCTCGCGCTCGATGCGTTCCAGCAGTGAACGACGGAGATCTCGGGGGGCCACGATCAGTTCTTCATACTGCTGCTCGGGCGCGTATCCCGTCAGGTAGTGAAACAGATTGACGGCGTCGCGCCCGATCTCCGGACGGGCCGTGATGACCCCGATGTCCGCGTAGATGTGTGAGGTGTCGGAGTTGTAGTTGCCCGTCCCGATATGGCAGTACGTCCGAATCCCCTCGTCCCCTTCGTCTCGGACGACCAACGCGATCTTCGCGTGCGTTTTCAGTCCGACCACGCCGTACGTCACGTTTACCCCGGCCTCCTCCAATACCGAGGCCCACTCCATGTTCGGGGCCTCGTCGAAGCGCGCCGTCACCTCGACCAACACAGCGACCGCCTTGCCCGCTTCGGCCGCGCGCACCAACGCCCCGATGATTCGCGAGTGCTGAGATGTCCGATAGAGCGTCTGCTTGATGGCGACGACAGAAGGATCGGCAGCCGCTTCCTCGATAAAGCGCTGAACGGTGGCGGCGAACGACTCATACGGGTGATGAACGATCAGGTCGCCTTTCTTGATCACCGTGAAGAAATCGGGCAGCCCCTCGGTCTCGCCTTCGCGAATGAACTGAGCGGGAATCATGGGCTGCCACGGCTCGAAGCGGTGCTCCCAAGGCCCCTCGTCGGCAATCTGCTGAAACCCGGACATGTCTAGAAGGCCCGGGATCTCGTACAGGTCTTGTTCATCGAGCTTCAGCTGTCGAAGCAGATAATCTCTGACGTCGCTCGGCATGGACGGCTCGACCTCGAGCCGGACGACTCGGGCGAATCGGCGCTCGCGGACCTCCTCCGAAATCATCTTGAGCAGGTCGTCGGCAACCTCTTCGTCCTTTGCTACGTCTGCGTTCCGAGTCACTCGGAACAGCGACACGCTTTCGACTTTCATGCCTTGGAACAAATCGCCGACGAATCCAGCCACGACTTGCTCGATGGGCACGACGTGGCCGCACCCTGGCAGCTCGATCCATCGCGCCTTCGTCGGGATCTTCACGCGCGCAAAGTGTCTTGTCCGTCGGTCCGGGTGCTCGAGCATAAGGGCCAGCGAAAGACTCAAGTTCGAGAGAAACGGGAACGGGTGGCCCGGGTCAACGGCGAGAGGTGTCAAGATCGGATAGATCCGATCTCGGAAGACCTGGCACACGTGGTCACGCTCGTCGTCGGTCAAATCCTCGAAGTCGCGAACGACGATATCGAGCTCGGTCCGGAGCGCCGGCCGAAGTTCATTCTCCCACGCTTCAGCGAGGCGAGCACGCATGGTCCGAATCGCCTCGCGGATGAGTTCGAGCTGCTCCCCCGGCCCACGACCGTCGATCGATAGTGTCACCACGCCGGCTTCCAACACACGCTTTAGCCCGCCCACACGCTTCATCACGAACTCATCGAGATTGTTCTCGGTGATGGCGAGAAAGCGTATGCGCTCGAGCAGCGGATTTCGTTCGTCGAGCGCTTGATACAGAACGCGCCAATTGAAATCGAGCCAGCTGAGTTCTCGATTGAAGTAGAGCGAGGGATCGCCGAGCTTCGCGTCGGGCGGGATCAGTTGAGCCTCTGCCGCCAGGGGCAGCAGAACCCCTTCCTCGACTCGATGCCCTCGTGCTGGGGACGGATCCGACGCCGCCGGAGCGACCTGATGTGGATGGTGAGAGACCGTTGGCGGCGAAGAAACCACGATCTCGGGCTTCTCATCGAGGTTCTCGGCCCCGTTCGTGGCGCCGTTTTCGGCCGGATGCGTCTCTGGCGGGCGTCTTAGCGCACGCTCGAGCCTGGGCCGTTTTGAGAGTTCCTGTGGGTCCGTCGCCATGATCTTTCCGCTCCAATCCAAAAACAGGGCCTGCACAATACGCGCCGCAGAGGGGACTCGCGCCCTCGCATGTATAAGAGTGGAACCAGGTAACGTTACGAGACGGGGATTAGTGCCCCCTCCTCGGCGGGATCGAACGTCACGTAGGGCTCCAACCCGAACAACTTGAAGAACAGCCTCCCCTTTTGCTCGAGTGCCCATTGTTCGAGCAGGATTCGGCCGTTCTTTCGCAGGTGCAACTCGAGCCGGGCCCCGTGGACGCGCGCTTCAATGCTGCGGACGCGCTGCAGATGCTCACGATCCAGCGCGTCCGCCAGCCGTAGCAGGGCGGACAGTCGCTCGACTCGGCTCTGATCGTGGGCACTCATGTCCCGATACAGAAAATGGCCCGGCCGGGGCTCCGCCCGACGATGGTAACGAGCCACGAGTGCGACGAGCCCTAACTCGTCTGGCGCGATTCCGGCGATCTCCGAGTAGAGCACGAGATAGAGCGAGTGTTTGTGGTGCTTGTGATAGGAGACGTGTTGGCCGATGTCGTGCAGAAGCGCGCCCGCCAGAAGGATCCGGCGGTCCTCTTCATCTAGGCCATGCACTGCACGCAGCTGGTCGAACAACGACCGCGAGAGATCGGCGACGTGACGTCCGTGCTCTTCGTCGAACAAGTATCTGCGACCGAGCGAAAGCGACGACTCGTACACCATTCGCTCCACGCGACCGAGCCCACTCTCGCTTGTGAGCTCGTCGACGAAATCGAGCAGAACGCCTTCCTTCACCCCGACTCCTGGCACCAGGATGCGATCTGCCCCGGCAAGTTCGGCGACTCGATCGTAGACCACGGCGGCCGGCAAGATGACATCGGCGCGGTCCGGTCGCAGTTCCAACTGTTCGATCCGTTGTGCGACGGAGAGCTGAGACAGCTTGTGGATCGTGGCCCCGAGTTGTTCGCGCGTGATCTCGCCTACGTCATCCCCGGGCGGCCCGTTGGCCAGGCGTGCGAGCGCCTCGATGTTTCCGCCCGTCGCGATCACTTCCACCGGCGTCCAATGCTTACTCGCGTGCGGTATCCTCAGAGTGGCGGCGTACTCTGCAAGTAAGTTCGCGAAGTGGGCAGGCTTATCGTCGGCCCCCGACAATTCTTCCAGTAATCGAACGGAGCCCATCGTGTGCGACTCGCTCCACATGATTCCGACCTGGTCCGCGAGCGAGACCTCGACGCTTCCACCACCCAAGTCGACGAGCATCCATTTGCGGTCGCCGAAGTCGATTCGATCTTTCACCGCGCGCCAGACGACACGCGCCTCTTCGCTCCCCGAGATGAGGTGGATTTGTATTCCGGTTTCCGCGCGAACACGTTCGACGAACGCGGGGCCGTTGCGGGTCTCTCGAACGGCGCTCGTGGCGACGGCTCGCACATGTTCAATGCCGAACTCATCGATTCGGGATCGGAACCGCCCCAGCGCCTCCACCGCGTTGTCCATCGCCGACTCGGACAGCTTCCCGGTCGAGTAGGCGGCTTGGCCGAGACGCACAGGCTCGCGATCAAAAGCGAGACAAACCCATTCGGACGGTGCGGTAAACTCCGCCGCGATGAGCCGAAGCGCGTTGGACCCGAGGTCGAGGGCAGCAACTCTGATCGGAAACTCGAGGGGAGAACGGTCTCGCATGGCCCCAATTCATCGGATTTCGGCGGTGACGGAGGACGGCAAAAGTAGGTGTCCGTAACCCGGGGGACGAGTGGCGGCTATTGCAAAGCCCGTCTACCATCGTCTCTTGCTGCCAGGGGTACCCGATCGGTCGCCGACGAATGAAGCGACGGAGCCCGCGGATGCGGCCGGGTTGAGAAACACCCTCTGAACCTGATCCGGTTCGTACCGGCGTAGGGAGCGCGGCGCACCGCAAATCTGCGGTGCGTGCGCCTCTGGCGGGAGGCCAAGAAAGGCTGAACCATGCTTGCACCCGAGGACGCATACGGCGAGAGCTTTCCGAACTCCAAGAAGGTCCACCTCGAGGGCGCGACCGGGGTGCGGGTTCCGGTCCGAGAAATCCGTCTCTCGGGCGGGGAGCCTCCGATCCAGGTCGTGGATACGAGCGGACCGGTCCAGGTCGACCCTACGGTGGGACTGCCTCCGTACCGCGAAGCCTGGATCCGCGGGCGCGACGATGTAGACGACATCGATGCCGCGTACGGGCCGGTTCACGCACCGACGGGCTCCACCCAGCTGATCCCCGATGCGCTGCAACGGCCGAGAGTCCTGCGCGGGAGCGGGCCCGTGACGCAGATGCATTACGCGCGGCGCGGTGAAGTCACGTCTGAGATGGAGTTTGTCGCGATCCGCGAGGGGCTGGACCCGGAGTTCGTTCGATCCGAAATCGAGCGCGGGCGGGCGATTATCCCCGCAAACATCAACCACCCCGAGCTCGAACCGACGGCGATCGGGAGAAACTTCCTCGTC
>JAJCZV010000118.1 GCA_029262175.1 Gemmatimonadota bacterium | reverse complement strand
CCCTACTTCGTCTGCGGCGCCATCTTCTCCGGTTTCGCGATGGTCATGTCTCTAATGCTGATCGCACGAAAAGTAATGCGCTTTGAAGATTACATTACGATGCGTCACCTCGATGCGATGTGCAAAATAACGCTGCTTACGTCTATGATTGTAGGCCTCGCCTACGCCACGGAGATTTTTACCGCATGGTATAGCGTTAACCCTTACGAAAGGTTTGCCTTTCTCAATCGTGCGCTTGGTCCTTATAAATGGGGCTATGCGACGATGGTAGGGTGTAATGTTTTAGTCCCTCAGCTGCTTTGGTTTCCCGCGATAAGGAAAAACACGCTCATTCTTTTCTTCATTTCGATTGCCATCAATATCGGCATGTGGTTTGAGCGCTTCATCATCATTACGACATCGCTTCATCGGGACTTTCTGCCGTCGAGCTGGACCCACTATACGCCGACCTACGTCGAAGTCGGAACCTTCGTCGGCAGTTTCGGATTGTTCTTCACTTGCTTCTTTTTATTCTGCCGCCTGCTTCCCATGATCGCGGTCAGCGAAGTCAAAGGCGTTCTTTCCTACGCCCGAAATGAGGAGGATTCCCATGGGGCATAGGCTCGTAGTCGGTGTGTTCAAAAATGAAGGCTCCATTCTCAAAGCCACGGAAGCCGCCCGTCTAAAGGGATTCTCCATTCAAGATGTATATACCCCCTTCCCTATTCACGGTATGGACGATGCTATGGGCATGAAGCGCAATATCCTCCCCCGCCTTTGCTTTCTCTTCGGCTCCGCTGGGCTGGGATTCGCTCTCCTCTTTCAATGGTGGGTTTCCACTTATAACTGGCCTATGAATATCGGCGGGAAAACATTTTCAGCCTCGCCCGCGTTAATTCCTATCGCTTTTGAATTTACGGTTCTCTGCGCAGGATTAGGCACCGTTGCTTCGCTCTTTTTCCTTCGGAATATGTATCCCGGAAAAAAACCGGCGTTTGCCGAACTCCGAGCAACCAATGATCGCTTCTTATTGGCTCTGCGCGAAAAAGAAACCGGCGAAGGCCGGGACACGATGGTTGCTTTCTTAAAATCCAACGGAGCGGACTCTGTGGAAGAGGTCCGGGGAATCTAATGAAGAAAAAGCTCTTCCTCCCCATTATTTTAGTCGGTGCCACCATGGCGGCCCTGGTGATCACCGTAGCCCGCCGCGATATGAGCCAACCCCATTACCGTGTTTTCCCCGATATGTTCGTTTCTCCGGCCTATCGGGCGCAGGGGACCAATCCGAATTTCAAAGACGGAAAAACATTGCAGCATCCTCCCGCTGGAACGATTGCCAGAGGTTTTAAACCGCTCCACTACACCGCTTCTAAAAAGGACCGCGACCGGGCCGCTAAAGAATTAAAAAACCCCGTTATGGCCAGCTATACCGTAATGACGCGGGGAAAAGAGGTGTATGACAATTTCTGCGCTCATTGCCACGGCGCAAAAGGCCGAGGCGACGGGGCTGTCGCAAAAAAATTCCCGGGCTTCTCATTTCCCGTTGCGACAAAATCCGCCTTTGACATGAGCGACGGCGAACTCTTTCACATAATCACCTACGGACGCAACCTCATGCCCTCTCACGCCGGGCAAATCACTCAAGAAGACCGCTGGAAACTGCTTCATTACCTTCGAGATCTTCAGAGAGTCGAGATTGATCGCTTAGGCCCCTTAGCCTTTATTCCGGAAGATCCGCGGCGCAATCATCTCATCTCGCTGGATTACGGCCGGGAAATTTTCGACACGAACTGCGCCTCTTGTCACGGGAAAGAAGGCCGCCATCCGAAACGCGGTATGCCCACGCTGAATCAGCCCGCGGTCCTTGCCTACGCCGATGATGCTTTTTACTGGGATATCATCAACCACGGGAAAAAAGGCACTCAAATGCCGGCTTGGGATAAAATTTTATCTAAGACGCAAACCCAAAGTCTCATCACCTATATTCGATCGTGGGCGCAAAAAATCCCGGACCGCGCTTCCGTTCTTCGTAAGACCGGAGATCCGAGAATCGGGAAGTCGCTTTACCGCGGACACTGTTCGGCCTGCCACGGCGTGATGGGACAAGGCGGAATCGGAAACTCGCTAAATGCCCCCTCCTTCCTGGCGCTAGCCTCCGATGAGTTCCTCCGCGACACCATTGCCTTAGGACGCGATCATACCGCCATGCCGGCTTCCTACGATTTCTCACCCCAAGACATCGCAGACTTGATCGCGTTTTTCCGAACGTGGAATCCTCCGCAGCACACATTTGCCGATGTGGAACCGCTCATCAGTTCTGAAACGGCCAGAATCGGTAAAAAAGTTTACCGCGCGAAGTGCAGCGGTTGTCACGGCCGCAAGGGTGAAGGCGGAATCGGATCGGTCTTAAACAGTCAAAGTTTCCTTCGGATGGCGGATAACAAATTCCTATACGACTCCATCACGGAAGGGCGCCCGAACACCGCCATGCCTGCATGGGCATTCTTACCGAAAGAAGACGTCGCGGACCTCATAGGCTTCCTCCGCAGCTGGCAGAAAAAACCGTCTATCGATGTCTCTCAGCGAAAAATTCATGGCCGGCCGGAGTTCGGGGAACTCTTATTCGCTCAGAATTGTAAGAAGTGTCATGCCGAAGGGGCCAAGGGAGAACTCGGCGCTCAGATCTCCAATCCCACATTCCAAGCTCACGTCAGCGATCAATTCCTATGGCGGACCATCGCCTATGGGAAAGACGAAACAGAAATGAAAGGTTTCCTCGATTCCAAAGAGAACCCGCTTGACCGGGAAGACATCAATCATCTCGTGGCCTACCTGCGAAAACTTGGGAAAAACCCTCCGCTTGAGCCGGCTCACAAAGATTACTCGTGGGCCTCCGCCGCAGACGGAAAAGATGTCTGGGAAAACAAAGGCGGATGCGCGAAATGTCACGGCGCACAAGGGGAAGGCGCGAGCGGTCCGGCCTTGGGCAGCAGCGCCTTCCTCCGGACAGCCTCGGACGGATTCATAGCCGGCTCTATGATTCTGGGACGAGAGAATACTGAAATGCTTTCCTTCTATCGCGGCGGCAACGTGAAACTGTCTCAAAAAGACGTTGAGAATGTCATCGCCTATATCCGCGAAGAACTCGGTCCGATTAAGAAAAAAGCACCGCGGCGAATCTCCAGC
>JAJCZV010000117.1 GCA_029262175.1 Gemmatimonadota bacterium | reverse complement strand
AAGGTTATTTTCTTTATCTGGTTTCAAATGACCATCCGCTGGACCCTACCACGGTTTCGCTATGATCAGATCATGAAACTAGGTTGGAAAATATTGTTACCCCTATCCCTGGCAAATATAGTCATTACCGGGATAGTCATTCTGGCACTTCAATAAAAGGGGATGCCATGGCTTACTATGTAGACCGCAATGTCAAATTGACGTGGTGGGAAAAAGTATATCTTCCTGAAATTATACGAGGGATGTATATCACCTCTCGACACTTTTTTATAAACCTGTTTGGTTTTATTCCCTTTTTCCTGGGAAAGAAAAAAGAGCGGGAAATTTTCACGGTGTATTACCCGGAAGAAATGATCGATTATCCCATTGCGTATCGGGGACGTCCGGTATTACCCATGAAAGAGGATGGAAGTCCTTACTGTGTCGCCTGCGGGTTGTGTGAAATTGCCTGCCCCGCATATTGCATCGATATCATTCCGGCTGAAAATACCGGAAAACAAAATGAAGTCGAGCGTTGGCCCGCCGAATTTTCCATCGACTATGCGGTATGCATCTTCTGTGGAAATTGCGAGGAGGCCTGTCCTGAAGAGGCCATTTTTATGAGCAATGATTGTGAAATTTCCATGCTCGACAGAAAAAAAATGAAATATAACAAAGAACAGCTTCTAACACCGGTCGCCGAATTACAGGACCGAATTGATTTCACCCGAAACATGTACGCCAAATGGAATTATTAATTTTTTATCCCATCGCCATCGGATGCATCGTTCTTGCTCTGGGAGTTGTCTTTAACACCAGTGCCATCAACTCCGCCATCTGCCTGATCGGAATGATGTTAGGGCTGGCAGGAATTTTTGCCATGACCCAGGCGCATTTCATCGCCATTCTCCAAATCATTATTTATGCTGGAGCAATCATGGTTCTGTTCATGTTTGTTATCATGCTTCTCAATTTGAAGAGCGATGCCGAAACTTGGAGTTCACGACCCAGTAACACGTTTATATCAGTTCTCACAGGGCTTCTGATGGTGGGTGCATTGTATAAAATAATTGATGTCATCCTGAAAACCGATTTTGGGCCCGGTCAAAAGGTCCCAGAGTCATTCGGCACTGCCGCACAAGTGGGTGAATCTCTATTTACGGATTTCGTATTGCCATTTGAAGTCGCATCGGTATTACTGCTTGCCGCCATGGTCGGTACCGTAGTGCTTGCGAAGAACAAACTGGACTGAAAATAAATGACACCTATATCACATTACCTCATTTTGAGCGCGATACTCTTCATCATTGGAGTGTTGGGGGTTCTCATCCGCAGAAACGCAATCGTGGTATTTATGTCCGTTGAAATCATGTTGAACGCGGTAAATATCTCGTTGATCGGTTTTGACCGATACCTGAACCAGAACGACGGACAAATCTTTAGCTTCATGGTCATGTGCGTAGCCGCTGCTGAAGTTGCAGTGGGTCTTGCCATTATTATTTCATTGTATAGAAATAAACCGACCGTCAACCTTGACGAATTCAACTTATTAAAGTGGTAAAGGGCAACGCATGCTACTAAAGCTTACATGGTTAATACCTATGTTCCCGTTAATCGGGTCCATAATCAGCGGTTTCTTCGGTCTCAAGCTTGGCAAGAGACTTGTAGGGCTGATTGCCTGTGGCTCGGTGGCATTGTCTTTCCTAACAACCCTTTTAGTGTTTCTCGGTTATGTCCTCCTCCCTGAGAGTGGCGCCGTTTACGAGCAAGTCCTCTTTCAATGGATAGTTGCAGGCGACTTTAACGTTGAATTCGGTTATCAGATTGATCCACTCTCCCTGACAATGATGACCTTTGTCACCGGCGTTGGATTTCTCATCCATGTGTATTCCACCGGTTATATGCACGATGAGTACAGTTTTTACCGCTTCTTTGCCTATTTAAACCTGTTCATGTTCGCCATGTTGCTTTTGGTGATGGGTAACAATTTCCTGATCATGTTCATCGGCTGGGAAGGCGTGGGTTGCTGTTCCTACTTCCTGATCGGGTATTACTTTGAGAAAAAGTCGGCCTGCGATGCGGGCACCAAAGCGTTCGTTGTCAATCGCGTGGGTGATTTCGCCTTTCTGCTCGCGGTCATGTACATATTCAATATTTTCGGAAGTATCGATTACACCACGGTATTTCATGCGGCTCCGCATAAGATTATCTACGGGGAAGAAGCGATCACCATCATCACCCTCCTTCTCTTAATTGGTGCCACCGGGAAATCGGCGCAAATCCCCCTATACACCTGGCTTCCAGATGCAATGGAAGGCCCGACCCCGGTCAGCGCCCTGATCCATGCGGCGACGATGGTCACAGCTGGGATTTTTATGATCGTTCGTTGTAGCGTGCTGTTCAACATGGCTCCAATGACCATGATGATAATGGCATTTGTCGGCGGCGGAACCGCCTTGTTTGCGGCAACCATCGGCATGACCCAGTTCGATATCAAACGGGTGCTCGCCTATTCAACCTGTAGTCAAATCGGCTATATGCTCATGGCTTGCGGCATAGGCGCTTACACGGCGGCGATCTTCCACATGGTGACACACGCTTTCTTCAAAGCCTGTCTCTTTTTGGGCTCTGGAAGTGTGATCCACGGAATCAATGGTGAGCAGGACATGCGAAAAATGGGCGGCCTCAAAGACCACATGCCCACGACTTACAAGACATTTCTCGTATCCACTCTGGCCATAGCGGGGATCCCTCCCCTTTCCGGTTTTTTCAGTAAGGATGAAGTGCTTTATCATTCCCTGATCGACGGCAACGTCATCCTATGGGGAATGGGAATTTCAGCGGCCTTGCTGACGGCGTTTTATATGTTTCGGCTGGTGTTCATGACGTTTCATGGCGAATCCCGGGTGAACCCTGAAGTGCATCCGCACGAGTCTCCCAACGTAATGACCATGCCTCTGGTGATTCTGGCAACACTGGCCGTTGGCGGCGGGTTGCTGGGGGTTCCTCTGATTCACGGGTGGCATGTGCTTCACAACTGGTTGGAACCGGTTTTACATTTTGACCTAGCATCTGTCCTCAGCCATTCCGAACATTTGCTCCATGAGAAGGGCGAACACGCGCCATCATGGGGACATCTGCTGGTGGAAAAAGACCACAATATCTGGCTGGAAGTGTTTTTAATGGTGTTCTCGGTTCTTGTCGGAGTCACGGGAATTGTGATGGCTTATATTTTCTATATCAAGCGACCTGATCTTCCCGACAAGCTCACTCAGGGGCAGTGGGGTTATGAAATTGTAAAAAATAAATACATGGTGGATGAGTTATACGACGAGACCATCGTCAAACCCACCCTGGAGGGTTCACACCTCCTCTGGAAGAAAGCGGACGCACAAGGTATAGATGGCACGGTCAACGGTGTAGCCAAGGTCATCGGCTGGTTCAGCGAGCGGGCAAAAGTTTTTCAATCTGGATTTGTACGAAACTATGCCCTGTTCATTGTTATTGGTTTTATTGGTTTATTGATGATAGCGTTATAAAAATATGTTTCTTACATTTCTTACAGTATTACCCATTGTAGGGGCACTCGTCCTGGCATTCCTGCCTAAGGAAAAAGAAAGCCTGATCAAGCAAACGGCTGTTGGCTTCGCCGCTGCTGATTTTCTTTTATCCCTGCAATTGTGGTTCGGCTTCGATAACACCACACACGCGATGCAGTACGAATACTCGGTGCCCTGGATTTCATCCTGGGGAATCAGTTATCACGTCGGGTTAGACGGGATCTCACTGCTTCTGTTTGTGATGACCACTTTCCTCACGCTGATTTGTATCATCGCGTCATGGGAGGT
>JAJCZV010000116.1 GCA_029262175.1 Gemmatimonadota bacterium | reverse complement strand
GTGGGGTTGCTCTACATCTCGCTGCTCACCTACGCGGTCCTGAGGGTCCAGCTTTTCGATCTCGATCTGAAGCTCAAGTTCGTGATTCGGCAGGGAACCGTCGGCGCGGTCATCGCCGCGGGCTTTTTTGTCGGCAGCGAGCTGCTCGAGTCGATCGTCCCGGTCCAAGGCAATCTGCTCGGTCTCATGGTCGCCGGAGTTATCCTTCTCTTGATGCGGCCTCTTCAGTCCCTGGCAGAAGCGTTCGCGAACCGAGTCATGAGCACGGTTCACGACACGCCCAACTATCGAGCTGGTCGCAAGCATGAGGTCTACCGCGCGACGTTCGAGAGTGCGGCGGTCGATGGAATTTTGACGGAGCGCGAGCGAGAGATTCTGGCGCATGTCCAGGGGAAGCTGGGCATTGCACCCGAGAAGGCGCAGCAGCTCGAACGCGAAGTTGCGGCGCTGTTCCAGTAACCACCGAAAGAGAACGGTTGACGGCGATATGACCGGACGACGGGAAAGGGCAACCATGAAGTGGATGGACGTGGGACGATGGCACTGACGCCGGATGAAGCGCTTCTGCGACTGAAAGACGGCAACCGCCGCTTTCTATCGGACGAGATCGTGGTGCCTCCGACCGACCACGATCGTCGGATGGAAATCGCGCTTGGCCAGCGCCCGTTCGCGGTGCTGGTCGGTTGCTCTGATAGTCGGGTCTCACCCGAACTCCTGTTCGGCGCCGGATTGGGCGAGCTGTTCATCGTTCGGAACGCCGGAAACACTGTCGGCACGGTGGCGCTGGGGAGCATTGAGTACGGCGTGCTCGTACTCGGTGCGCCGTTGATTCTGGTCCTGGGGCACCAGGGCTGCGGAGCGGTCGAGGCCGCGCTGCAGGTCGTACAAGAGGACGCCATGTTTCCTGGAAGCATTGGCCAAATGGTCGAGCCGATCATCCCGGCCGCACTTCGGGCCACCCGGACCGGTGAGGTGGATCGAGACGCCCTCCTCGACGCGGCCGTCGATCAGAACGTACGACGCACCGTCGAGCGACTTCGGACTTCCGAACCTTCGCTGATCGAACCGCTGCACGCCGGATCACTCAGGATCGTGGGCGCGACCTACCGGCTTCGGGATGGCACGGTCGACTTCTTTATGGAATAGTCGCGGCGCGATGGAATCGTCCCCGCGCGATGGCATCGTCGCCGCGCGCGCCCTATCCGGTCGTAAGCATCCCAGCCGCGATCCCCGTCACCGTCTCGCGGAAGAGTTCCGTCTCGGCTTCGCTCCACGCCGGCCGTGCAAGAAGTTCGATCTGGAGCAGGTTCAAGGGGTGGATCATGGGAGCCCGGTATCGAATGGACTCCTTGAGCCACGGTCGTTCGGGCAGGAGCGTGTCGGCACCGATCGCTTTGCACGCCAGGTCCCGTGCCGCCTCATAGTCGACCTCGAGTTCGGTCAAAACCTCGTTCGGAATCTCGGCCGCCAGCACGCGTCGATAGCGTCGCCATAGGGCGGGCTCGCTTTTCGCCAACGTGAACGAGAGCAAACGCGCGTAGGAGCGAAACAGCGGATCGCGTCCCTCTTCGAGCACGAGTGCCTCCTCCGCTCCGGGCAGATCGCGCCGATCGCGCCAGGCTCGACCGACACCCAGCCACGCGTGGAGGAGCAGCCGAGTTTGTGTCCAGCACAGGACCCAAGGGATGGCCCGCAGTTCTTCGAGACCTCCGTCCCCTCGCCGCGCCGGTCGCGAGCCGATCGTCAAGGCTTGCAGCCGGCTGTAAGGGGTCGCGAGTTCCAGGAGCCGACGGAACGAGTCCGACGCCACGCGTTCAACGAACGCGGTTTGCGACGCCTCGGCGAGGCCGCGCGTGAAATCGCCCACGCCGGTGTAGCGCGGGGGATCGGTCTGCACGGTGGCCACCTTGTGAACCAGACTCCGCAGAATCTCGGGTGTGGCCAGCGTTCGCTCGACCATCTCGCCTTGCACGGTGTACTTGTAGGGTGTGCGCGCACGAGGTGGCCACGTGGCGGCGACGTCCTCGATCCTGCCTCCGCCGCGTCCAACGCTCCCGCCGTGGCCATGAAAGAAGAGCGGCGTGATCTCCTCGGATTCCGCCCACTCACCGATCTGGCGCATGGCATCGTGGAGCGCGACCCGGCTGGCCAGCATCCCCATCCGCTTGGCCGTGTCGGAGTAGCCCAGCATCACTTCGAGGTGTCCGCGCTCGCGCACCGCGCTGCGATATCGATCGTCCTCCCACGCCGCTTTGAGGATGTCGGGAGCGCGCTCGAGCACGTCGGGGAGTTCGAAAAGCGGAATCACCGGAATCAAGGGCCCGCCGAACACTTCGTCGCCGAGCCGCTGCGCTTCCAGAAGATCCACGGCTTCGAGCGTCATGCTGACCACGATCGCGCGCGCGTACGCATCGACCCGACCGCCCGATGCAATCGCGCCCAACCTGCGCATCATGTCGGCGATCGGTTGGTCGCTCGCGAATCGACCGCGTTCTTCTCGCAGTTCGATGGGGATGACGAGGGCCGGGAAAGTTTCGAGCAGCGTAGAGAGCCGGCTCACCGCCGGGTGCTCGATCCCGAACTCCTCAAGATAGGTGGTCTGGAAGACGGTCACCGCTTCGACGAGCGCGACCACCCGACCGCCATCGCCATCGGTGACGGTCTCGAGCGACGATACCGCATGTTCGAGTTCGGACAGCGCGGAAGCGACCGCGTCGGTGCCCGCCAGCCGCACATCCTCGTGTACCGAAGCCAGCAGCGCGCCGCGGACGAAGGCGAGCAGGCGGGCGCGGGCTCGGTTGAGCGCGGCTTGAGTTTGCTCGGGGCCCACACCCGGATGACCGTCTTTGTCGCCGCCCACCCAACTCCGGAACAGAACGCGGTGGCCGGCCTCGTTGAGCGCGATCAGTTCACGTAGAATCGGATCGGTCAGCAGCGAGAAGAGATGGTTCGCCTCGTCATCTACCGATGGCTTCTCAGCGGGATGCGTCCCCACCCTCCAGACGAGTCGAAGGAGATGCGCAACCTCCCGGCGATTTATCGGTCGGTTCTGTTCCAACGCGTCGAGGACGTGATCCTGCACCCGGCGTAGCAAGCGGATGTTCTCGGGCGAGCGAGACTCGGTTGGGTGCGCTGTAAGGACGAACGTCAGCTGTGCACGCGCTGACGACTCGCTCTCGGGGTTCAGGCGCGTCCCGAGGCGGTGCGTCCGATACGCGTTCTCGCACACGTTCACCAGCTGCAGGTACAGCGTGTACGCCCGCGCGAGCGATGTCTTTTGCTCGATGGAAAGGGCATCGAGCCGAGCCGCCGCTCGATCCAGCGCTTCCTCACGTTCCGCCTCGGTCTGTGCCTCACGGAACACCACCATGTCACGTCGCACGACCTCCACGACATCGAAGAGTACTTCGCCCTCGGCGTCCGAAACGACGCGTCCAAGAAGATCTTCCACCACCCGGACGGTCGCCGTCAGGCCGGCGGGCAAGTGCTGCGGTTTGAGTAATGGGTCGGTCATACGCCTGCTTTGCATAGTGAGCTATTCCAACGAATTGGGGCTCAAACGTACCGTGGCCCTCCCCCCCGCGGCCACGAAGCCAGGCCGAACGGGAGTCCCCATGAGCCTCGACGCGGACTTTTCCCGTCATGCTCAATGGAGGGCGGTTGCAAGCGCGTGCCGTCCACATTCGATCGCCCGCCGGAAAGGACTACCGATGCGTTCCAAAGTCTCGTGCATGTTGTCGATCATCGCGGCCGCTGTGCTCATGCTCGACCCAGGACAGGCCTCGGCTCAGGCGGCACTCAGCCGTTTCGAGGGCAGCGTCGAGAAGGGCGTGTACGAAGTGGACTTCGCCGAGTTTATCTATCCGACGAGCGTCGCAAAGGACTCCCCGCTCGAGCGGATCGAAGGAGCGCTCGACAGTCGGGTGTTTGTGAAGCCTCAACAAAAGTCGAATCTGGAGGTGTTCCGGAGCTACGAACGGGAGCTTGGCGCGGCGGGGTTTACGACGCTCATCTCAGAGACCCCGAGTCGTGACCTGCAGCAGCGGATCTGGAACATGTACAGGAGTACCTCCAGGCTCAGCGACCGGTACGGCTCATACCGCAGCACGGAGGATCGCATTCTGAGCGCGGACCTCGCCCGCCTCGAGACGTTTGCCGATTACTACATTGTGGCCGAGCGCACGCGAGGCGATGAGCTGCTGACGGTGGCCGTGATCATCTCGAGAGATCAGAACCTCTACATGATCGAAGAGGTCACGGCCACCGCGATGGAGACGGGGACGGTTTCCATCAACATCGAAGCGCTGCGCTCAGAGATCGAAGCGTCCGGCAAGATCGCCATCTATGACATTCACTTCGCGACCGGCAGCGCGGTCATCGAGCCCGAGTCGGCCGAAGCGCTTGCGGTGATCGCCAGCTATTTGAGCGAGGTGTCGGGTGGCTTCTACATCGTCGGACATACGGACGACACGGGTTCTCTCGAAAACAACCTCACCCTATCCGAGCAGCGGGCGGCGGCGGTGAAGGCTTCGCTGCTTGCCGACTACGGAGTCGATGCGGGTCGCCTCGAAACGCGTGGAGTGGGCCCGCTCGCGCCGGTCTCGACCAACATCGACGACGCGGGCCGGGCGCTGAACCGCCGCGTCGAGATCGTCCAGCGTCTGCGCTGAGCACCGGGATCCATCGAGCCGTCGACCACGGCCAGAGCAAAGGAGCTTTGACATGATCAAGAGAAACGCACTTCACGTGGTGTGCGCGGCGCTATTGCTCGCGCCCTCGGCGCTCGTCGCTCAAGCCGGGTCGCGACGATCCCTATCCGAAGGCTCCGCGGTCGTTCGGACCGACGACAGCGAATACACGATCACCATCCTTTGTGACGATCCCATGCGACCCGAACTCGGCTTCACCACCGAAGCGAACCGCATCACTCGCCCGGCCACCGGTCGGAACAACCAGGTCAACTTGCGCGTGCGGCCCTGGAAGGACACGGATGACATCAACGTCACGCTCGAAGGCGGGACCGTTTGGACCGCCTGGACACCGCAGCCCTCATCTGCGGGCGGGATGCTGTCCATGGACATCGTGCTCCGCCCGGCCAGCTTCGTAACGGACGCCACGCCCGGCCTCCTCACCTATGACATGTGGAAAAGCGGCGACTTTCCGGAGGGCGAACGTCTGGTCCAGTTCAAAGCAACCTGCAGCGCGCGCGATCCGGAGGCGCCGTCCTTTCGCAAGATTCCGGAGCCGACGCCCTGAAGTGTCGGTCGCGCGCCTCGAAGACGTCTCTCGGATGCCGAGGACGCCTGCTGCCCCGCCCGTCTGAGCCGAGTCTCCGCACCTGCACCAGTGGCGTCATCCCACGGAAGAAGTGAGGTTCCCCGTGGGGTTGGGTGGCCGGGACGCACGACCTGGTAGGAGCCGTCATGAACGACACCCTGCGCATCGGCAGTCACACAGCCTGCGTCTGCTTCCTCGCGCTGGCCTGCTCTCCCTCGGCGAATGGCGCCCCGCCGCCGTCCGCGGCGGACTACAAGGCGGCCGATGCCCTGTACGAGCCGAACCTGATCGAGTTCGTCAAGAACCAGTCTGTCGCGGCGAACTGGCTCGGGCAGGACGGATCGTTCTGGTATCGCAGAGATCTGCCTGATGGAGAGGAGTACGTTCGGTTTGGTCCTGAGGCGGGCGAGCGAACGCCGCTCTTTGATCACGTCTCGCTGGCGGAGGCGCTCGGCGAAGCTTTGGCGACGCACCTCGGCCTCGATGGGCCCGAATCGCTCGATCCCAGGCCGACCCCAACCGATCTCGGACTCTCCGGCGTCGAGTACGACGATGAGACTACTACACTCTCCGCCACGGCATCCATCTCGGGCGAATCGATCTCGGTGATCTGTACGCTGGAGCCCATGGCGTGTGAAGCGAGGGCGCCCGAGGCCACGATCCCCGGCCGCCTTCTGTCGCCCGACGGTCGGACCGCCGTCGTGAGACGATCGGACAACCTCGTTGTCTTGGATCCAGAGGGAGGGAAGCGCCAGCTCACCCGCGATGGTGCGCCCTACTATTCGTACGGGGCACTCCCCGAGAACTCGCTCAGCGCCATCCCAAACCGAAAGTCCGGAGTGGTGCTACCACCGCAGGCGACCTGGTCACCCGATGGCCGCTTTCTCGTTGCCTCGCGGGTGGACGAGCGGTCGCTCGAGCCGAGTCCGTTTGTGGAGTGGGTCCCCCAGGACGGTTCCCTACGTCCGCTCTACCACCCCATTCGGTCTGCGCTTCCCGGTGAGGCAGGACAAGTGGCTTCCGAATTGTTCGTCTTCGAACCGGCGTCCGGGCGTCAGGCGCGCGTCGTGCTCCCCGAGCCCTACGAGGAGGGCGGGACACTCGTCGGCTGGGGGCTGGCCAACCGCGAGATCTTCGTCCTCGCCCGAACCTTCGGTTGGAAGAAGGCGGCGCTGTTGCGCGTTAGCCTCGAAACCGGGATCGGGATCCCAGTGATCGAGGAGGACGCGGAGACGCGTTTCGAGACCAACACCGTGCTGTACAACGCTCCCAACCTTCGTGTCGTGGGAGATGGTTCGGAGGTCGTGTGGTATTCAGACCGCACGGGCTGGGGACATCTCTACCTCTATGACGCGGGCACCGGTGATCTGAAGAACGCGATCACTGAGGGCGAGTGGGCCGTCGCCGACGTCGTGGCCATCGATGAGGGGCGCCGCGAGATCTACTTCACCGGCACCGCTCGCGAAAAAGGTCGCGATCCCTACCATCGTCATCTGTATAGGGCTCCCCTCGACGGAGGCGACCCGATTCTGCTGACCGCAGAGGACGCCGACCACGATTTCGCCCCGCAGTCCACGCTGGCAGCCGGTACTCCCGATCCCCTGAGAAGAGTCAACCTCGAGGCGCAGGTCTTCATCGACACGTATTCCACCGTCAGCAGTCCCCCGGTAACCGTCCTTCGCTCGACCGAGGACGGCCGGTTGATCGCGGAAGTGGAGCGGGCCGACGCGAGCGCCCTGTTCGAGGCCGGATGGCAAGCCCCGATTCGTGAACGTGTTCTGGCCGCCGACGGCGAAACGGCCCTCTACGCCAACTACTATCCGCCCCGTCGGGACATCGGATCCGACCGTCACCCAGTGATCGATGCCGTGTACGGCGGACCTCAGGTGTTCGTCACCCCACGGAACTTCGTCGAAGCGTACAGCTCTGGGAATCCGCGCTACGAAAGCTCGCTCGCTCGCCTGGGGTTCGCGGTCGTTACGGTGGATGGTCGGGGCACGCCGGGACGCTCGAGCGCGTTCCGCGACGCGGGATACCCCGAATTCACCCAGGTCGGAATCGACGACCACATCGCCGCGATCAAGGCCCTCGCCGAGCGACACCCCGAGATGGACATCGACAACGTCGGGATCTACGGATGGTCTTGGGGTGGGACGTTTTCCGCGCAGGCGATTCTGAGCCGACCCGAGTTCTACAAGGTGTCGGTGACCGGTGCGGGGGCGTACGACTACGCGGCTTTGTACGCGGGGTTCGAGCCATTCACGGGGGTCCCGACATTCGAAGACGGTGGCCATGAGCAGAGCACGCCGCAGGATCGTCCCACGAGTTGGGAGGCGCTCGACGTGACCGCGATGGCGGACAACCTCGAGGGCAAGATGCTGATCGTCTACGGTGACCTCGATGAGAACGTTCCACCCACGCAGGCCTTCCGACTCATCGACGCGCTTACCCGTGCGGACAAGCGCTACGATCTGATGTATCTCGCGAACCGGACCCATGCCGGTGGCTACGACCCCTTTACGGTGCACCGCACCTGGGACTACTTCGTCGAGCACCTCATGGCCGCAACGCCTCCGGAGGTTGACTGGGGCCCAGAAACCGAGGAAGAGTCGAAGGACGGGTAGCTACCGACCAAGATGCCGATTCAAAATGACTGCCGCCTAGGGGTTCCCCTTGCTTAGATACTCGGCCGGTGTTCGTCGCCTGTCGTTCGCGACCATGCCCGCGCTGTTCGCGATCCTGAGTGCATGCGCAGAAGTTGCCCCGAGCCTCGATACTGCCCCCGCCGCTATCGACTCGATCTTCCTGACGCTGGCCAGTCCGGACAGCCCCGGGTGCTCCGTCGCCGCGATGCAGGACGGTCGCGAGGTCTTGGCGCGGGCGTTCGGGACGGCGGAGCTCGAGCAGAATATGCCGATCACGCCGGAAACGGTGTTCGAGGCGGGCTCGGTGTCCAAACAGTTCGTCGCCGCCGCGACGATCCTCCTCGCCCTCGATGGTCGCATCTCACTCGAGGATGACATCGCGAAGTTCCTTCCCGAGCTCCCCGACTATGGTGAGGTCATCAGGGTTCGCGATCTCCTGAACCACACAAACGGGATGCGTGACTGGGGGTCGATCGCGGGCATCCATGGGTGGCAGCGCACTACGCGCCGACACACCCACACACACGTCCTCGAGCTGACGGCCCGCCAATCGGCGCTCAACTACCCGGTGGGAGCGTACTACTCCTACACGAACACCGGATACAACCTGCTGTCCGTGATCGTGGAGCGCGTCACAGGTCGGTCGCTCGACGACTTCTCACAGGAGCGGATCTTCGGTCCGCTCGGGATGACGCGGACGCAGTGGCGAGACGATTTCACGGAGGTCGTGCCGAATCGGGCGATGGCCTACCGGCGCGCCGCCAGCGGTGACTTCCACCAGCTGATGCCGTTCGAGAACGTGTATGGGAACGGCGGACTCCTGACGACGCCGAGCGATCTGCTTCGATTCACCAACAACCTCGAGACGGGCGCGATGGGCGGCCCCGAGTTCATCGAGGAGATGCATCGTCGGGGCGTCGTCGGAGGAGATCGTGAGATCAAGTATGCGAGCGCGCTGATCTTCGGCGAACACCGAGGCGTTCCCGAGGTGCACCACGCGGGGGGCACCGCCGGATACAGCGCGTTTCTGACTCGCTTTCCAGAACAAGGCGTCGGTGTCGCCGTCATGTGCAACGTAACGGGATCGAATCCGCGTGGGCTCGCGCATAGCGTGGCCGACGTCTACCTGTCGGACGCGATCGACGACCGGATTCCGGACGGGCTCACACGTCCCCCGGCGCAGCTGGAGTCCTTCGCGCTCGACACCTTTGCCGGTGGGTACCGTGACACGTTCACCGGCCGCTTCTTCGAGGTCGTGTCTTCCGAGGGCCGCCTCATCGTCAACAACGTGCCGCTCGTACCGGTCAACGCCACGAGGTTCGAGGGCCCAAGCGACTTCGTCCTCGAATTTGACGCGCGGCAAGGGAACGAGGGTCGACCGGACGCCCATCTCATGTCGCAGGTTCTCGATCGCGCACGGCTCGAGCCAGTTGACACCGTCGAGCCCAGTTCGCTCGTTCTCGGCGACTACGTGGGTGAGTACTACAGTGACGATGCTGAGGTCACCTACTGGATCGAGCTCGATGGAGATCAGCTTCGCTCGCGTCAGCGCTACGACGTCACCATCGAGCTGACGCCGGCCTACCAAGACGCGTTCACGGGATTCGGGGCGACCTTCATCTTCCACCGCGACGGGTCGGGTCGAGTCACGGAATTCAGCATGACGCGCGATCGAGTTTGGGACCTGGATTTTGAACGTCGACCGGTCCAGTAGGGGATCTCGCACACCCCTCCGGCGTTCGGGGCGGGGATCGTCGTTGGCGGCGTCTACGCGGCGCACGCCATCAGCCGCAGTCACGCATACGGGAGCGGGCGCCGAGACGCCGTCGAACGACGGACGAGGGTTTGCGCTCGCGCTGCTCCCTGAACGGAGCATGGATCGGCGGCGGCAGTACATTGGCACCATGACCGACTCGCCCACGCCCAGAAACAACTGGTCTCCGCTCTTCCGCAGCTTCGTCGCGCTCGGCGTGGTGTTCACGGCCGCCTCGTGTAAATCCATCGAGGACGGTGGGTCCGAGACATTCGATGTGTACCGGGTCGGCGTACCGATCGCGCGGTTCGTCCTCGATTCGTCGACGCCGTCGACGCCATCGACGCCATCCGCGGAGCCGACCGGCGCGAGTTCGGAACCCCTTTCTTCGCGGCGATTCCTCGTCGAGCTTCGGGATCCGCGCGCCGGCAGTTGGTCGAGTCCTCGTCACGTGACGGCCGAACAGATCGCTTCCGACGATGCGTTCGACGCTCTGCGAGACATGCGGACGCTGCCCGGCATCCTGGATGACCTCGCCCGTTTGGATTGGGAGGGCCGCGACGAAATCTCATGGCCGGGAACCGAGACCCGGCTCGTCCGGCACCGTGAGCTATCCGCTCGGATCGGTCGACGCGATGCACGTGCGGTCTATTGGGCGGAGCGAGACGGCACCCATCCGATAGACCTGATCGTCGACCCTGATGGTCGTCTACTCGCCGCGGTCAGCCCGTCGCAGGACATGGTGTGGGTCCGGCGCGGGTACGAGAACTTCACGACCGTTGGACGCTGGATGGCCAACGACATCTCGAAGCCCGAGTACGGATACTCGGAGCTTCCCGAGGCTCGGGTGGCGATGACGGATGGTGTACGACTGGCAACCCTCGTCTACGTTCCGTCCGGCGATATCGAGGGGCCGTTTCCGACGATCTTCATCCGGACCCCCTATGGGATATCCGGGCTCATCGAGCAGTACTTCCACTACGCGGCGCGCGGGTTCGCGGTCGTCCTCCAGGCGACCCGCGGCACCGCGTACTGGGATCCGGAGCAACGATCCGAAGGCGAGTGGGACCCCATGGTGAACGAGCCGGCAGACGGCGCGGATGCCCTGACTTGGATCGCCCAGCAGCCTTGGTCCGACGGCAACGTGTGCATGCAGGGCGGGTCCTATGTGGGATACACGCAGTGGTCGGCGACCATGGCGGAGAACCCGGGGCTCAAGTGCATCGTCCCCGAGAGCTCGATGGGCACGGCCTTCAGCGACCAGCCTTATATGGGCGGCGGGTTCGTCGAGGGGATGGCGTATTACATGTTCTGGATGCTCGACAAACCGATCCTGTCGGACCGAACATGGATCGACATCCTCCATCACCGCCCGATCTCGGACCTGGACGTGTTCGCCACCGGCGAGGACATCCGACAGTGGAACGAGATGATCGACCACTGGCGGAACGACGCGTATTGGAAACGGCAGGACTGGTATGCGGTCGAGGGCGAGCGATCGTTTGGCACGCTTCAGATCAGCGGGTGGTTCGATGACGACTATCCCGGCACGCAGGCCAACTGGGAGTTCATGCAGCAGCGGGGAAGTGGCCCGCAGCGAGTCATCCTCGGGCCTTGGAAACACGGCTACAACGCGGATCGTCGACTCAACGGGTTCAGCTTTGGCGCCGATGCGCTGCGCGATGACGTGTGGCTCATCAAACAGCGGTGGTACGATCATTTTCTGAAGGGCCAGGAGAACGGGGTGGACGGCATGATGGTCGACTACTTCGTGCTCGGTGAGAACGAGTGGCGTCGCGCTGGGCGCTGGCCACCGGAAGAGGCGGTCGAAGAGCGCTGGTATTTTCATAGCGACGGCAACGCAGCCACCTCGGCGGTCGGCGGCTCCCTATCGACCGCGCCGCCAGAGGTCGAACAGCCCGTCGACACGTACGTGTATGACCCGGCGCATCCGCCCGAGAACTGGACCGACTTCGAGGGGATGACGAGCTGGGAGGACATCCAGAGCTTCCCGGCTGATTTCGTCGAGATGGAAGCCCGCGCAGATGTGGCGGTCTTCACCTCGGATATTCTGTCGGAGGACATAACGATCGCCGGGCCCATCGTCATCGAACTTCACGCGTCGACCGACGTGCTCGACACCGACTGGTGGGCGCACTTGTCTGACGTGGACCCCGAAGGCCGCTCGGTCCGCCTCTCCACCGGCCTAATCCGCGCTCGCTTTCGCAATCTCGACGACCCGGTGTACAAGATCCGCGGCTCCAACTTCGAGACCGAGGAATTGTTGACTGGCGACCTGGCCGACGTGGTTCGATACGAATTCAGCATCCCCTCGGTCGCGAACACGTTCAAAGCGGGTCACCGGCTTCGGATCGCCGTCATGAACGCGCTGGATGACTACTCGTTCCCCAACTCGAACACGGGCGAACACGAGGGCTATGTGACAGTCACTCGTCCAGGCACGATGTCCATCCACCACTCACCCGACCGCGCAAGCCACGTCCGGTTCCAGGTGCTGCCCCGCTGAAAGCGTCGACGTGCGACCGCGCTCGACATTCGACCGGCAAGTGGTTGTGACGTCCTCTACCCTGTAGTACGTTCCCCTAAGCACACACGGGATACGAAGGGGAGACATGAAACCGACACTTCCGCTGTTCAAGGGGACGCTGGATCTGCTGATCCTCAAGGCGCTGAGCGTCGAGCCGATGCACGGCTACGGGCTCGCCGTCTGGATGGAGCGTGGTTCTGAGGGGGAGATCATGGTGGAGGACAGCGCGATCTATCAGGCGCTTCGTCGACTCGAGGGTCGACGACTCGTAGAAGCCGACTGGGGTCAGACCGCCAACAACCGTCGCGCCCGGTTCTACCGTCTTACGCCTGAGGGACGGCGGCACCTTCGCGATGAGGCGCAGACCTGGCTGCGCTATGTGGAGTGGGTGGGCACGCTCCTCAAATCCGGGGACGGGGTGCCCGCTTAGGGCCCCGAGGTATTCGGAGATGTCAAACGATCGAAGGCTCCCGCGTATCGCCTGGCGAACCCGCTCGCAGCGCAGACGAGAGACGGAAGAGGAGATCGAGGTCCACCTGCAGATGAGGATCGACGATCTCATCCTCAAAGGTGTGCCCCTCGAGGAGGCGCGCGAGCAGGCGATCGCCCGTTTTGGAGAGTTGTCGCGGGCCCGAAGTCAGATCGAGGCGGCCGCGAAACAGCGCGATCGGCACCTCGACTGGTTCGAGTGGGTCGACGGGGTGCGCCGAGACTTCGTGGTCGCCGTTCGGCGAATTCGCACGAGGCCGGGCCCGGCTCTCCTGAGTGTACTCATCTTCGGATTCGGCATCGGTCTGACGACCCGTGATGTATTCGCTCGTCGACCGCGTCCTTCTCCGGCCGATGCCGTTCCCCGAGCCGAATCAACTGGTCGCGCTACACTCCGTCCAGGAAGATGGAGCGGCGTTTCCTTGGGTCTCGATGGGCAACTGGTACGACTGGCGGGAGAACAACCGGACGCTGGAGAGTACCGCACTCCACTCGTTCGTACGCGACGCGACCATCTCCAGCGGGGACGGCGCGTTCACGGTGCCGGGCGTCACGGTGCTTGGTGCCTTCTTCGAGACGCTACGTCCGCCAGTGTTAGCGGGCGTCACACCCAGCGAGACGGTCTCTCAAGAAGGCGGCGACATCGTGGTCGTGAGCGAGAGCTTCTGGCGACGCGTGCTCGGCGCCGAAACCGATCTCGATGGTCGAACGATCGTCATCGATGGCCGTGCCCGGGAAGTCGTGGGTGTCCTGCGCAGCGGGTACGAGCACCCAGAGGGCGTCGAGCTGTGGATGCCGCAGGTGTACCGGCCGCAGACCGGTGGCGCGCGCAACAACATCAACTTCTTGGCCATCGGTCGGCTCTCGCCTGAAGCTTCGCGGGACCAGGCCGTCGCGGACTTGTCTACGATCGCGGCCGGCATCCGGGCGCGTGACCCGGAGGGCATCTACTCATGGGGTGTGGACGTCCGACCGCTGCAAGAGACGGTGGTGGGCGAGGCGGGGGAGTATCTCGTCATGCTGATGGGCGCGGTTCTCGTCGTCTTGATCGTGGCCTGCGCCAACCTGGCCGCCCTCGGTTTCGCGAGAGGCGCTCAACGCGCGGGCGAGGTGGCGACGCGCCTCTCCATCGGAGCCAGCCGCCGCCGCATCGTTCGACAACTTCTGACCGAAGACCTGCTACTTGCTTGCCTCGGTGGGATCTTGGGGATCGGCCTCGCGTGGTTGGGCACCGGAGCCCTGATGGGGCAGATCCGAGACGTGATCCCTCGCGTCGAGTCCGTCGGGTTCGACGGACGCATCCTCGTTGCCGGGTTGTTGATCTCTTTGATGGCCGGCACGGCCGCAGGCCTTCCTCCCGCGATGCGCGCGGCCAAGCGCGGGGGGACTCGGTTGCTGACGGCGATGCGACCACGTCGGCAGAGCCGGGCGCTCCCGGGAGCGCTCCTCGTCGGCGGTGAGGTGGCCCTGACGGTTCTCTTGCTGACCGGGAGCGGGCTTCTTCTCATGAGTCTGCGGGCCGTGATGTCGCGAGACCTCGGCTTCGACCCGACCTCCGTCCTCACGGTGGACGTGGCACTGGTTTCTCCCGAGTACTCCGAAGACATCGACCGTGTGCTGGCCTATTGGGAGTCGGTGCGTCAAGAGCTGGCTGCGGCTCCCCGCGCGCAGCGCGTGGGGCTCAGCAATTGGATTCCGACCGGTGGCGGCGGGGCCAGCTTCATCGAGCTACCGGACCGGGATGATCGCGCGGCGGGTGCGGGCTGGCGGATCGTGTCCGAGGACTACTTCGAGACCCTGCGGATCCCCTTGTTGCAGGGTCGCGACGTGAGCGCAGACGACCGTCTCGGAAGCGAGCCCGTCGTCGTGATCAACCAGGCGATGGCCGACGAGTTCTGGCCGTCGGCCGACCCGATCGGACAGCGCGTACGAGCTCCGAGCATGGAGAGCTATTGGTTCGACGGCGACACGCCGTGGCGCACGGTGGTCGGTGTCGTCGGCAACATCCGTCATGCCGGGTTCGAATCCGAGCCGCGCTCGGAGATGTACGTCCCCTATCGTCAGATGCCATGGATGGCCGTGGCCATGGCGGCGGTCACCCGGCTTCCCGACGGACAGGCCAA
>JAJCZV010000115.1 GCA_029262175.1 Gemmatimonadota bacterium | reverse complement strand
CGTCGCCTCGCCAGATCTCGCCATTCAGTACGACGAGGGAGGGCGCTTCAGCGTTGGGGTCTAGTTTGACTCTGCGCCGTATCTCTCCTCGCGAAGCTGCGACCTCTTCGTTCGCACGCTTCCATTTGGCCAGGGCTTGTTCGTCCCCGTCTACCGCTACATCGAGTCCCTCGCTGTCCAGGGGCACTCTGTCCAGGGGCGCTCTGTCGAAGTGCATCATGGATTCGTTGCGCTCGCGGAACTTGTACTCGCCCTGGATCGGATCTTCGTCGACCACCCGCAGCTCATGGTCCGGGCCGTCTACCCACTCGTTCTGCTCACGAAGGTGGACGTCCGTGCTCAGGTTGCCGTCCTCTGTGAAGGCCACGTCGTGCGTACCGTCGTCGCTTGTCCACGTCCCGCGTTCGTCGAGTTCCTCGATGACTCGCTTCGCTGCGCCGTTCGCGCCGCCGTTCGCGGCGCCGTTCGCGGCTTGATCCGCTTCGACCACGGCCCCGTTTGGACCGGTGAGTCCTGGGGCGGTGTCGGGAGCGGGCGTATCGCAGGCCAACAGACCGAGACCGATCGCAACCGCGCCGACGCCGGCCGCCTTGACCCATGAGGTTCGTCCTGGGATGTGCGTCATCTGGAGTATCCTCTTTCTGAGTGTGCTTCGTGAGAGGGAGAGTCCCGGAGCGGCCAGAGCCGCGGGCATCGCCGGTCGCCCCGAGGTCATGAGAAGGTCGACGTAGCCTCGGACGGGGACTCCGGAGGCGAGGAGTCGACGGTCGCAGTCCATCTCCTGCGCCAGTCGTAAACGGGTCAACATCCACCATACCGCCGGGTTCCAGGGGACGAGCGCAGCGACCGCGAACCCGGCGAGCGCGACCAACCCATCGCGCGCCCGAACGTGCTCGAGTTCGTGCCGTAGGATCATCTCGCGGCTCGCCACGGGCAGACCGACAGCCCATTCCGGCAACACCACGCGCGGACGGAGGCTACCGACCGTCGCGGGGCCGGTCTTCCGGGAAACGAGGACCGGCACGCCATCCACCTCTGTATGGATCCAGCCGGCCCGTTCTCGTCGCAGCCGTCTCTGCGAATGAACCAAGAGCCCAAGCAGAGCGGCGGACCCGGCCAACCAGGCCCCGGCGAGGGCCAAGTCGACGGCGCGCTGTCCAGTCCAGCCCGAGCCAGCGGCGTCGCCAGCCGCCAAAAAGGCGGGGAGTACCAGCTCGGAAAGCCCCACGGAGGGCAGGGCCAGACCGGCTTCAGGGATCCAGAATCGAATCACGACCACTCCACCGGGGATCAGGATGGATATGGCCATGGCTCCGAGCCATATCAAACGGGTCGGTCTTCCGGCCAACCGGAGCCCGTGCTCGGCCGCGAGAGCACTGAGACCGAGAAGTCCCCCGATCCACGCCGCGTAAAACAGCCAGGAAAGGATCATTTGTCCGCCTCCCCAAGCCGCTCGTCGATGATCGCGCGGATGCGCTCGAGCTCCGTGCGGGAGAGCTCCTTTTCGGACACGAGCCGAGTAATCAGGAGCTCGCGAGAGCCCTGGTAGAGCTTGTCTAGAACTCGCCCCAGGGACTTGTCTTCCGCGTCAGAGGGTTGGATGGTGGGGAAGAATCGGTGCGCTTTCCCCTCCGATTCGTGCCGGACATATTGTTTTAGCTCGAGACCCCTAAGTACCGACAGGATCGTCGTATACGCGAGCCCATCGCCGACCGCCGCCCGCACCTCGGACACCGTGGCGCTCCCGGTCTCCCAAAGGACGGCGATGACGTCGAGTTCGCGATTTGTGAGGTGAACGGTCATGTTCTCTCCGAGATACGAAGTATTAAGTATTTAGTATCTAATACACGGCATCGGATGAGTCAAGCTCGCCGCGTCCAAGGGACTGCACCGAGGCAGGTCGCAAAGGGAGGAGCAATGAATCACACGAACGGTTGCCTGTCCGGGACGGGAGCCAGGTTGGCTGGGTCGTTGTTCGCCCTGGCCGTCGTGGCTGGCGTCCCCGGCTGTACCGACCGCGACGCACCCCGGAACGGCCCCACGGGTGAGCGCACCGCGGTGCGAGACAGCGCCGGAGTCCGAATCGTGGAGAACGTCGACCCGGGAGCGGCACCGAAGTGGACGTTGGCCGCGGAGCCGACGCTCACGATCGGGGATGACCTGGGGGCGGACGGCTTCGGACGGGTCGCCGGAGTGGTCCGATTGGACAACGGCGTCATCGTCGTTGCCGACGCGCTCGCCCTCACGGTGCGCCGCTTCGACCCGACCGGCGCCGAGTTGACCGCCGCCGGTCGTCAGGGTTCGGGCCCGGGAGAGTTCGAGACGATCGACCGTATGTGGTCGATCGATGGCGCCCGCGTGGGCGTCTGGGATGGACGGCTATCTCGTTACACCATCATCGACGGCGAAGGGGAGCCGGGTCCATCCGTCTCGCTTCAACCGACGGCTGCCAAGGGTCGGTATGCGCCGATCGGCTTTCTCTCCGATGGACGACTGCTCGCCAAGAGCGACGCCCGAGATCTTCTATCGCTGGAGTACTACCGACCCGACCTCACGCTGCTCACGTTCGACTCGGAGGGGGCGGTCGCCGACACGATCGCCACCGTGCCCGGCGTCGAGATGTGGGACTGGGTTTGGGAGCTCGGGACGACGCCGCTCGAGATCCCGTTCGGCCGGGCGACATCGTTTCGGTTGGCCGGGGGTGCGATCTACGTCGCGGCCAACGAGGGCTATCAACTCGATCGCTATGACACGGCCGGTGCCCTGACGCTGCGCATCCGCGCCGACCGGGTCCCGCGCGAGGTGACGAACACGGACATCGCATCCTATCGCGCCGCTGCACGAGAAAGAGATGAGTCGAGCGAGTTCTCGAAGGGGCCGGTCGGGTTTTGGGCCGGCGCCGCCGAGGCCGCACCGTATCCGGAGCACTTTCCTTACTACGACCGGTTTGAAATCGATGACCAGAGTCGCGCGTGGGTACGCGACTATCCCGATGGTTCAGGGCAGACGACCTACCTCGTGTTCGAGCGGGACGGCCGGTTGCTCGCCAGCGCCGAGTTTCCCGCGCGGTTCACGGTTTCAGAGATTCGCGGGTCTGAAGTGTTGGGCGTTTGGCGCGATGAACTGGACCTCGAGCACATCCGTCTGTACCCACTCGTCGAGCGTCCTGACGAGCGTCCTGACGAGCGTAGCGGAGAGACGGAGCGTTAGCGGAGAGACGTCAAACCGGCGAGTTCCTTCGCTTGCGCGATCCAATTCTCGCGACCGATCCGATCACCGCGGACGTCGAGCTTCCGCGTCACTTTTGCGAGATCGTCCGATCCCCACATCGCGATGTCCAAGAATCTTCGATAGCCGAGCTCGTGCAGTTGTCTTTCGAAGACCGGGCCGATGCCTTTGATCCGTCGGAGATCATCGCGGTGCGGGGAAGAGCCGTTGCCGTTGCGAGTGGTGCGTTCGCTTCGCGGTCGCGTGGCACGCGGCGGCGCGCTTCGAGTCGGGAGGACGACCGGCATCGCCGTGGAGCGGGCCCCGTTGCGTCGCGCTTGTCTCCGACCCTGAGGGAGTTGCCCCTCGAGCGCGTGAATCTCGGCCGTCAGGCCCCTGACCTTCTCCTTGTGTGCTTCAAGCGTGGCGGCGGCCTCTTCTCGAGCGGCCAAGAGACGCTTGCTCGTGTAGGCCTCGGTCGCGTGAATCTTGTCGGACCACTCCCGCTTGTAGACGAGCTCGCTGCGCCAAGCCCTCGCCGATCGCCACTGCCAGGCAAGGATTCCACCCAACAAACATCCAGCGGCGAACACCAAAACGTGCGAGGTCAGGAACCACATGCAGGGCGACTCCATACGGGGGACGTTCTCTTGCGACCCGCGGCGATCACAGCCCATTGCCGACCCAAGGCTGCCCACGCCCCCCACCCAACTCCTGCCAACCGGATATCGAATGTCGTTACAACGAGCGGATATGCAAGTTTTGGGTGTCCCGTGTCGGGACAATGTCCCGCTGCGAACCAGGGATTCGGGCGCGGCGCCCCGGGCCGTCTCCTCCCGAAACCCACGCGTGGCGGGCGATTCCGCAGAAACCGGGCCCGGGCACGCCGGTTGCCCTCTATGCAGCTACCGTGACCCGCCGCCCTGGGGCCAGGCCCGATTCTCCATGATCCGAGGAATGTTCGACATGTTTGAAGCCAAGACCCGAAACCTCCTGCTTCTCGCCATCTTCACCGTGGGATTCGCCGCGTGCGACTCCTCGACGGCGCCCTCCGGCGATCAAGCCAGGGTGTCCGTCGCGTTTCGAGCGACGGCGGGCGGGCTGACTGCGTCACAGGTGTCCGGCGACGGCCTGCTTCCGGCTGGGAGCTTGGCGCGGACCGTCGATCTCACCGGCACGAACGGCACCCTCACGCTCGACGAAATCTGGATGATCGTGGCGGAGTTCGAACTCCAGCGCGCCAACGACAACGACTGTTTCGACGCGCCTGACGAGGATGCGTGCGAGAAGTTCGAAGCGCCGCCGCGTTTTATCTCGTTGCCGCTCGACGGCGGATCGCAGCCGAGCGTGTCCCAGGACGTGCCCGCCGATATCTACGACGAGCTGGAGTTCGAAGTCGAAGATCTCGAGATCGACGACGATGATGACAACGCCAGCGCTGCCGATATTCAGGCGTTGTTCGCATCCATTCTTTTGCAGTTCCCGGACTGGCCCGAAGAGGCGAGCATGCTCGTCAATGGTTCGTTCACACCGACGGGCGGCACGGCGGTTCCTTTCTCCGTGTACTTCGAAGCCGAGATCGAAATCGAAATCGAATTCCAGCCGCCGCTCGATCTGACCGCGGGCGAGATCGCCACGGCCACGGTCGTCGTCGACCCGGCGCTTTGGTTTAGCGTCTCCGACGGGACGGTGATGGATCTTTCTCAGTTCCAAGGGCAGCTGGTAGAGTTCGAGGCGGAACTCGAAAACGGCTTCACCGAGCTCGAGTTCGACGGCGACGACAACTAGGTCGTTCGCTCTGCAGGGCCGCGAAGATCGCGGGACGGATCATGAGCCGAGTGCTCCCCCCATTTACGTTAGGGGGGGCACGACCGTCTCGTTGAAGAGATCATCCCGTTGCCCCACGGAGGCTCCCCATGACGCGTTCCCGCACCGCGATCCTCGCCACCCTCACACTCGTGACCGCCGGCTGTTCGGCGCCTCCGACCGGGCCTGTCGATGGCCCCCCCGATGGCGCCCCCGAGACCGAGTCCTTTGGCGTCGAACAAGCGGTTCGACCCTTTCTGCCGGGTGAGCAGCAGCCGGCCGTCGATCTCTCGCGCGGCACCTACGCCGTTTTTCCGGCTGGCGCGGGGCAAAACCTCGTTCAGACGTTCCGTCCGCGCAGAAAACAGTACCTGGGGGAGATCAGGGTGCCGGTGGGGTGTGTCGCCGGCGTCCTCCTCAACGTCAAGGTTCGTGCGGGCATCGGCGGCCGCATTCTCTTCGAGGGCAATACTCGCGGTCTCCCCGAGATCGTAGACGGTACGTTCCAGAACCTCGCAACTCGATCCGCCGCGCGGCCAAGGGGCGTCAAGTTGAAGAAGAACCGGACGTATGCCATCGAGTTTGCGTCATTTCCCCCGGGACCGCTGAACACGTGCGGGATCGCCAAGGGTCCGACGGGCGACAGCTACGCGAGAGGCCAGGGGTTTTTCGAGGACGTGCCGACCAACGGTCCTGGCTATCTGCCGCTGCCGAACGGGGCCGCCGGAGACCAAGAAGATCTACCGTTCATTACCATCGTCCGTTGAGCACCATCGTCTGTTGAGCACGATCGTCTGCTGAGCGGGCCCCTCCAGGTTAACGCTCGACCAGTTGATCCAGAACGGGTTCGAGCGTTGCCCACACCGTCTCGGCCAGGATCGCGTGACCTTCGGCCGTGGGGTGGATGCCATCGGCTTGGTTGAGCTGACGTTCCGCGGCCACGCCCTCCAGCAGAAAAGGGATCAACGCGATGCCGTTTCGATTCGCGAGACGAGGGAACACGTCTCGGAACGCATCCGCATACGTCCGTCCCATGTTGGGCGGCGCCTGCATGCCGGCGAGGACGATCGGGAGGCCCGGGTGCCGCGCGCGCGCTCGGTCGATGATCGCCTGCAGGTTTTCCTCCACGGCTTCCGGCGGAGCCCCTCGCAGGCCATCGTTCGCGCCGAGCTCGAGGACGAGGGCCACGATCTGGTTCTCGAGTAGCCAGTCGATTCGGCTCAACCCTCCACCGGTCGTTTCGCCGCTGACACCGGCGTTGATGACCCGGAGCGCGTACGGAGCTTGATCGATTTTTCTTTGGATGAGGGACGGGAAGGCGTCCGCGGGGTCGACGCCGAGCCCGGCGGTCAAGCTGTTTCCGAGGAACAAGACGGCGGGTCGGGGGTCGTTGCTCGCGCTCGTGGGATCGTCGAGGTCGGTTTCACGTCCGATCTCGCCTTGACCGCTGGCGTCGGAGTGGGCGTCAGCGAGATCGCGTTCGCTGTCGGCGCGCTCGCGCTCCGGGTTGCAACCGGCGAACCCCGAAGACGCGTAGAGCGCGAGGGTCAACCCGAAGACGAGGGGCCGCAAAAACCGTGAGCCAGCGAAAGAAGAAAGCATGGCGTTGATCGTAGCGCGTGACGTCTCCAAGACCTACCCCAGCGGATCGGGGTCGATCACGGTCCTGGAAGAGATAGACCTGGACATAGAGTCGGCGGAGTTCGCGGTCATCGTCGGTCCCTCGGGGAGCGGCAAGTCGACGCTGCTCGGTCTACTGGCAGGACTGGACCGGCCCACGGTCGGACGGGTGTGGCTCGACGATGTCCGTCTCGATGAGCTCAGCGAGGACGAACGCGCTCGCATGCGCGCCGAGAAGGTGGGCTTCGTGTTTCAAACGTTCGAGCTTCTGCCCACCCTGACCGCGCTCCAAAACATCCTCGTGCCGCTCGAACTCGCGCCCACCGCTGCAGGACACGAGTCCGAGTGGGCGAGCCGTGAGGCACGAGAAGCTCGCGGCCGTAGCCTGCTCGGCCGCGTGGGATTGGGGGACCGTGCGGATCATTATCCCGTACAGCTTTCCGGCGGCGAACAACAACGCGTGAGCCTGGCGCGCGCGTTCGCGCACCGACCCATCGTGTTGTTCGCTGATGAGCCGACGGGGAATCTGGACCGCGACACGGGGGGGCGAGTGATCGACCTCTTACGCGAGCTGAACACGGAAGCGCAAACCACGTTGGTGTTGGTCACGCATGATCTGGAGTTGGCCGGACGCGCGGATCGCTCGGTCCGACTCGCGGGCGGACGGATCCAGCCCGAATGATTCAATGATCCGAGGCTTTGCGGTGCGCATGGCGCTTCGTGATCTAACGAACGCCGGTCGTCGACTCTCGCTGTTCGTGTTGTCGATCTCGGTCGGTGTGGCGGCGATCGTCGCGGTGGGTGGGTTTCGCTCGAATCTCATGACGGGTCTGCGCGATCAAGGACGCGTGCTTCTCGGCGCAGACCTCGAACTCCAGAGTCGCTTTCCGTTTCCCGATGAGGTACTCGCCGTGCTCGACTCCGTGGCCGGCGATCAAGGAGATTGGGCCGAAGCGACGACGGTGCCGACGATGGTGTCGGCAGAGGCGACGGGGCGCAGCACGCTCCTCGCGTTGCGAGCGCTGGAGTCGGTGTACCCGTTCTACGGCAGTGTGGAGACGGTGCCACCGGGTGCGTGGAGCGGACTGGAAGCTCGATCCGGAGGCGGCGGGGTCGCGCGCGTCCTCGTCGAGTCCGGCGTGCTCACGCGGTTGGGCGTCGCGGTCGGCGATACGCTTCGCATCGGGGAACTCCGAGCCGTCGTTGAAGGAGAGGTCACCAGCGTTCCCGGCAACCCGGGGATTCGGGCGTCGCTGAACCCTCGCGTGTATCTCGCGGCGGGCGACCTTCCGGCGACGGAACTGATTCGCACCGGTAGCCTTGCCACGTACCGAGCGTACGTCCGCGTGGCCGATCGACGCGATGCGTTCCGGTTTGGTCGCCGGTATCGACCTTTGCTCACGCGACATTCGATTTCGTGGGAAACCGCTGCCGATCGGGAGCGCGACGTCTCGCGCGCCTTCGACACCGTGGGCCGTTTCCTCGGTTTGGTCGGGTTGGCCGCGCTTCTGCTCGGAGCCGTCGGCGTCGCGAGCGCGATGCACGTGTATGTGCGTCAACGGCAAAAAAGCGCCGCGCTTTTGCGCTGTCTTGGCGCTACCGGTTCGACGCTCGTCCGGATTCACATCATTCAGGCGGTGGTCTTGGCCGCGCTCGGCTCTGTGCTCGGTGTGGTGTTCGGGCTCGGTCTTCAGGCCGCGTTGCCGCGGGTGCTGGGAGACGTGCTTCCGGTCGGGTTCGACTATCGGCTCGATTTTCTTTCGGTGGCAACCGGCGTGTTGGCGGGGGTGTGGACGGCCACGTTGTTTGCCTGGCACGCGATCGCTCCCATCGAGCACACGCCCGCGCTCGGCGCCATCCGACGCGCGGCCATCGGGGGGGAGCGCGTGGCGGCGACGCGAACCATCAAGGTCATTCGGGTGCTGATCGCCGCGACGGTGATCGGACTTTGCATGTGGCAGGCGGGCGCGGTCGGGGAAGGCCTCGTGTTCGCCGCGGGGATCGGGACGGCGTTGCTGGCCTTGGCCGGGATCGCCTCCTTGCTCATCAAGATCACGCGTCGCGCGACGTTGGCGGGCGCCCCGTTGGCGGGCGCGCCGTTTTGGGTTCGACAAGGTGTCGCGAATCTGTTTCGTCCCCAAAATCAGACCCGTGCTGCGGTCATGGCGGTCGGGTTCGGCGTGTTCCTCATCGGCACGGTCGCGTCGATAGACCGGAACGTTCGCACCCAGTTCTCGCTCGCCGGTTCGGGGATCGAAGCGAACCTCGCCGTGTTCGACGTGCCCGCGGATCGTACGGCGACGCTGCTCGGAGTGATGAACGAGCGCGGTTATCCGGCGCTCGAAGTGTTGCCGCTGATGCCGGCGCGGCTCCATGCGGTCGAGGGAGCGTTGGTCGCGGACCTACTCGAGGCGTCGGGCCGCCGCGGACGACGTGGCGCGTCTCGCGAAGCTACGGACGAGAACCCACCGCCCGCCGCGTGGGCGCTGCGACGCGAGTACCGAAATTCCGTTCGCGACACGCTCGTCGCAGGGGAGTCCGTCGTGGCGGGCACATGGTGGGATGAAACGGACGCTCGCAGTCCAACGCCGGACGGATTGATCCGCGTCTCGCTCGAGGTCGATGTGGCGCGGGCCCTGCGCGTTGGCGTAGGAGACACGATTACATGGGACTTCCAAGGCCGCACCGTAGACAGCGAGGTTGCCAGTCTTCGAGAGGTCGATTGGTCGCGTCTCGCGCCAAACTTTCTCGGCCTCTTCGAACCCGGCACCGCCGATCGGATCCCCAGGACCGATCTCGTTCTGACGAGAATCGATGACGCGGTCCAGCGCGCCGAGTTTCAGAATTTGATCGTCACGACCGCTCCGGGCGCCTTGGTCATCGATCTCGCCAGCGTACAAGCGGTGATCGAAACCGTGTTGGACCGAGCCGCGATCGCGACGCGATTCATGGGTGGGTTTACCCTCGCCGCGGGTCTCTTGATCTTGGCCGCGATCGTCATCGCGGCGCGCGGGCTACGGCTCCGTGAGAACGCGTTGCTGCGCGCGTTGGGTGCCGACAGCAAGACCCTGCGTGGGATTCTCACGGCGGAGTTCTTTACGCTGGGCGCGCTCGCCGGGCTGGCCGGTGTTTCGCTGGCGGCCGTCGCGAGCTGGGCGCTCGTACGCGGCGTCTTCGATCTCCCGTTTTCGCTTCCATTCCAGGTGTTGGTCTCACTATGGGCGGGCGCGATCCTCTTGACGCTGGTTCTGGGGGCGATGGGGAGTCGAGCGGTGGCTCGCCCTCCCGCACTGGCTGCGATCCGACAAGCCGAGGCCATCGGGTAGCGAAGCAGTAGCGAAGACGGTCTTAGCTCGACGACGCCTCTTCGTCCAGGCCGAGCGCTTTCATCCGACGCCAAAGTGTGGTCCGACTCATGCCGAGTAGCGTCGCCGCGTCCGCTCGAACGCCGTGAGCGCTGGCCAACGCCGTGGCGATTTCTCCTCGCTCGTCATCGGTCTTCGTGGGCGCCCGGTACCGGGAGGGAGCGTCCGACGCCTCGCCGCGTACTTCCGGTGGGAGATGTTCCACCCCGATCTCTCCCTCTCTCGCTCGAATCGCCGCGCTTTCGACGGCGGCAAAAAGCTCTCTGACGTTGCCGGGCCAGGCGTGCGCTTTCAGTGCCTTCATCGCACTCGCGGCGACGGCCGTCGGCACGGGCGCAGAGGAACGATCCGCCAGCCGGTCGAGCACGTGTCCGACGAGTAGCGGCACATCTCCGCGCCGGTCGCGTAACGGCGGTATTCGGATCGGAAACACCGCGAGTCGATAGTAGAGATCGTCTCGGAAACGTCCGGCCTCCATCTCGGTCTTCAAGTCGCGGTGCGTCGCCGCGACTACGCGGACGTCGACTTTCCTGGGCTTGGAAGCGCCGACGGGGGTGGCTTCCCCTTCTTGAAGAACTCGAAGTAGTCGCTTCTGGAGACGAAGACTCATGTCGCCGACCTCATCGAGAAGCAGGGTGCCCTTGTCGGCCGTCGCGAAGAGGCCCTCCCGATCTCGGTCGGCCCCGGTGAAGGCGCCGCGTATGTGGCCAAAGAGCTCGGACTCGAGGAGACCCTCTGCGAGCGCCGCGCAGTTGACGGGTACGAACGGTCCCGATCTTCGCGGCGACAACTCGTGAACCGCCCGGGCGACGAGTTCTTTCCCGGTACCGGTCTCGCCTGACACGAGCACGGTCGCTTCCGTCTCGGCAACTTGAGCGACCATCTCCAGGACCTCGCCGATGGCGGCCGACTGACCGACGATTCCGTGGTTGGTCGCTTCTTCGAGTCGGCTCGCGCGAGGTCTGCGATCGAGGAGTTCCTTGACTCTCCGGATGAGTTCCTCCGGATCGACGGGCTTGGTGAGAAAGTCGTCCGCTCCGAGTCGAAGCGACTCGACGGCGGTCTCGACGCTGCCGTATCCGCTGATCATGAGGATCGGGACACGCGAGCCACGACGTCGCAAGACTTCGATCACCTGAAGCCCGCCGATGCCGGGCATGCGTAGGTCGAGCAGCAAGAGGTCGATGGCCTGGTGCTCGAGGAACTCGCCCGCTTCGGCCGCGCCGCCGGCGGTCTCGACGCGATAGCCCTCGTCTCTCAACAACTCCGCGGTGGGTCGGCGGAACGCGTCGTCATCGTCGACGATCAGCAAGAGCGGAGGGGGCGACGGGTTCATGGCGCGCCTGCGGGGCTTCGTCCGGAGGCCGCTTTCGGCGTCGCCGAGGCTTCGTCTTCGGCGAGGTCCGCGGCGTCGGCACGGGGCAGCTCGATGGTGATCGTGGCGCCGGGCCCCGGTTCGCGGTTGGCTGCGACCATCGAACCGCCTTGGCCTCGGACCACGCCTTCCGCGATAAACAATCCGAGTCCGACTCCGTGCACCTCTTGCTTGGTCGTGAAAAACGGATCGAAGATGCGCGGCAGTACATCATCGGGAATCCCGGCGCCGCGATCGCGAACTTCGATGCGGACCCTCGCGCCGTCGCCGCTCACCTCGTCGGCGATCGACATCGCGACCTCGACGACCCCGCCCTCGGGCGAAGCCTCCTGCGCGTTCGTCACCAAGTTGAGCAAGACCTGCTTGAGTGAATCGGCGCGGATGGCGACGGGGACGGTTTCCGGACTGTCGACGGTCAACTCCCATCGCCCGTCTCGGTCACCGAGACTGGCGAGCGCTGCGACGTCGTGGACGACCGTCCGCGCATCGCAGGTCGACGCGGCTTCCGAGCTCGGCCGATTGAGATCGAGCATTCGCTCCGCCAACTCATGCATGCGCAGCAGCTCGCGGATCGCCAGGTCCGTGAACTCGCGCGCCTTCGGCGTATCCACGTGGCGGCGGACCACCTCGAGCGAGTTTCGAACGTTGGCGACCGGGTTCCGGATTTCGTGGGCGAGTTCGGTCACGAGTCGACCGGCCGCCACCAGCCGGTCTCGCTGGATCAGCTCGGTCTGAAGCGCTTGCAACCGTTCCTGTCGATCGGCCAGCTCACGGTTCGCGTCGGCCAGCTCTCCCAATCGTGCGGCAAGCGCCGTTCGCATCTCGCCAAACGCGCCGCTGACGGTGGTCACTTCCGATACGCGCGACACGGGCAGCGGGACGTCGAAGTCTCCGGCCGCGAGCCCGCGCGACGCGTCTGAAAGCGCTCGGATCGGGCGGGAAAACTGACGTGCGATCCAGAAGCCGACCAGCAGCGTAACCAGGAGTGCGAGCCCAGCGGCCAGTAGACCGGCTTGTCGCAGTCGGGGCAGGGCCGCCAACTCGCGTTCGATCGACCGCACGAAGATGGCCGCACCAGCCGTTCCCAATCCGACCGGCGAAATCCAGAAACGTCCGGCGGCTCCGACGTCGACCTCTACCACCGGTCCGTCTACGACGGGTCCGTCGGAAAGCGAGGCCGATGCAACCGGGATCGCCGGAGCGCGAGCCACGATGGCTTGGGTCGTAACCGGCTCGAGCGTCGACGCCACGATGGTGCCATCGGACCCGAGCAAGATGACCTCCGAGCGGGTGAGTCCTCCGAGGATTTCCGCCATGCTCAAGTCGAGCGGCAGCGCCACGCCCGCCAGTCCGACCTGTCCATTCGCCCTCAGCACGGGGGCGAGGGCCAACGCATCCAAGCGCCCGTCTTCGTAGGCGACCAGATAGGGACCGGGGATCACGGTCTCTCCAGGTTGGATCCGACCGGCGGATTGGGGGCCCGTCCAAACCTCGCCCGAGAGATCCACGATGACCGGGCTCTCGGGCCACGCCTCCGCCATGGCGTCGGCGTCCGCGATGGCACCCTCTCGGTCGCCGAGCGCCAATGCCTGTCCGAGGTTGTCGCTGGCGGCAAGCTGGTCGGCGTGCATGCGCAGGGCCTCGGCTTGCGTCGACTGGCGGTCGATCAGCAGCGGTTTAGCCATCGCCAGATCTTTCCGAGCGTCGGCCTCGAGTTCCGCGGCCAAGCGACGATCGAGGGTGACGCCGGCGACGACCAGCGCGGCGAGCAGCGTTCCGCCCAGCGTCAGCAGTAGGGCACGATCAAACGGGATTCTCATCTAGTGAAGATACAACCGGGGCTCGCGGTGAGCCCCGGCTGTGCAGTCCACGGATCGGGACTGGTCGAAATCATCGAAGTCAGCTGGTCCGCGTGATGCGGATTTGAGACAACGGTGGTGAGAAGCCGTGCACCGAAGGATCGAGGTCCGCGCTACCCGTGATTCCCGGGTGCATCTGGATCACGCCGGTCTCGAGGAGGTCGGGGTGGCTCGTCCCCATTCCCGGGGCAGAGCTGGGGAATCCCGTCAGCGCAGGGCAGGGCGGCACCATGTGGGCGAACCGTTCCGTGTTGATCTCGGTGTGGGTCTCGTACGCCCGCGTTTCTTTCTCTTTGGTCTGGCCCACGCGTGGAGGCAACACGAAAGAGTCGACGCCGGTAAAGCCGTCGTTGGTGCAGATCAACATGGACATAAACGAAATCCAGCGGGCTCGCCTTCCAGCCGTAATCGTGAACGTCACGGCTTCACCGGGAACGAGGGGACCTGCAACGCCCGTGACGACCTGGACATCAGAAAACGCGTCGTCGCTCTGGAGTCGGCCGAGCATGGGGCCGAGGTTCCCGTTCTCCGCGATCTCCTTCGCCCCGAACGAGGCCGCGGTCCCTACGGTGAAGATGTTCACCTGCTTCTCGTGTGTCGCGACGAGCGGCGGTGTGAAGGGTTGACCACCCGTGTAGTTCGTGATCGTCACTTCATAGGTGCGAAGCGCAGAGTTGTTACGAGCGAGGGCCTCCGCCGTGGCGATTTCTGCCTCGGGACCAGCGGGCGCGTCCGCGTCGCAGGCGCCTGTGAACGCGATCAAGCCGATCGCGACGAACGGCATCCAGTTGCGTTTGTTCAACGTCTCCTCCAAAGAACGAGATGTGTTGCGACCGAAGTCGCACGTGTTAGTACGGTGAGAGTTGGGCAGGCGAGAGGCCGAACACAGTGGTACCGTTATTTGCCGCGTAACTGCATATACAATACTAGTTGTGCACTTTGCCTAAAGTAATTTTTGAGATCTATAACGTTTCAAATCGTTCGATGAAACGGGTTGAAACATGAAACGGAAACGGCCGCCCGCCCGTCGCTCCCGTAGGTTGGCCGTCAAAGGGAGGTGCCCGTGAAGGCTCTAGTGACAGGCGCGACTGGATTCATCGGTCGGCGGCTCATCGCCGAACTCGAAGCCCCCCACGTGCTGAGTCGATCGGCGAGCCGCGCGGCAGAGTCTCTGGCGGAGTTCGACGTGTCGGCATTCGGGTGGCGGGCGAAGGCGGAGCGGCCCCCGGAGGCGGCGCTGGATGGGGTGGATACCGTCTTTCATCTGGCGGGGGAGTCCATCGCGGACGGGCGCTGGACGCCCGACAAGAAGCGGCGGATTCTCGACAGCCGAGTGCTCGGAACCCGACACCTGGTCGAGGCGATGGCGGCCCTCGACGTAAGACCCAAAACCTTGGTCTCGGCCTCGGCAGTCGGCTACTACGGCTCGTGCGGAGATCGGGAACTCACCGAAGACGCCGCGCCCGGCGATGACTTCGCGGCCGAGGTCTCGATCAAATGGGAGGAAGCGGCGAAGGCGGCGACCGAACTCGGCGTCCGCGTCGTAAGCGTTCGGTTAGGGGTCGTCTTGGGGCCCGGCGGAGGGGCGTTGGCCAAAATGCTTCCGCCCTTCAAGCTCGGTCTGGGCGGGCGCTTGGGTAGCGGCCGCCAATGGATGCCCTGGGTCCATCTCGATGATGTGGTCGCGTGCATGCTTGCCGCGGCCGCAGACGACCGCTTGGTCGGTCCGCTGAACGCGGTGGCACCCTCTCCGGTGAGAAACGGAGACTTTACCAAAACACTCGCGCGTGCGCTCGGTCGGCCTGCGTGGATGAATGTGCCCGAGTTCGCGCTGCGAGCGACGCTCGGAGAACTCGCGGATTTGGTCCTCGCCTCCCAGCGTGTCGTCCCCAAGGTCGCCCTCGACGCAGGGGTCGAGTTCGGGTACCCGACGCTCGAGTCCGCCCTCGACGACATCTTGTCCTAGGCGCTCGCCGCCCCGCCGCCCCATCCACGCGGATCTGCGCCGCCCGTCCAAAGACCCGTGTCGGGATCACGCCCGATGGCGTGGAGCTGCGCGACGAAAGCGTCGTTCCCCACCTCGATCCCCCGGGCCTCGAGCGCTTCGCGCAGGTGATAGAAGAGTTGCGGCTCCAGCTCGAGCACGTGGTCTTCCCAGTGCCAGCGAGGGACGCTGACCGCTTCCAGCGCCGACATCCCAAAGTCGACCACGTTGTTGATCGTGTGCTGTACGGCGCCCAAGATCCGCGTCCCACCCGCCGCGCCGGTCACGAGGATCGGCTGGCCGTCGCGCAGGACGATGGCCGGAGAGATGCCGGTGATCCGTGCCTTCCCCGGTGCGACGCTGTTCGGACGGCCGGCAATCGGATTGAACTGAAACATGCAGTTGTTATAGGTGAAACCGAGCCCCTCCGTGACGACGCCCGACGCGGATCCGAGCGTGTGCGTCAAAGCCACACAGTTGCCGGATCGATCGGCCGTCGAGAGGTGCGTGGTGTGAGGCGGCTCCGCAGGCAACTCGGCCACGTCAGGCGGCAGGTCTCTCCGCTCGATGAAGTCGCGAAGCTCAGCGGCGCGATCCTTGGATATGAGAGTCTCGGTCGCATCTTCGATGAATTTCGGATCGCCGTGATACCGGCGCCGATCGATAAACGAAAGAATCTGCGCGCGCGACACCAACTCGACGTAGTCGGTTTCGCCATGCGTCATCGAACCGACGTCGTAGCCTTCGAGCAGATTGAGGATCTCGATGACTTGAGCCCCGCTCCCCGGAAGCGCGTTGGAGAAGATCTCGTGTCCGCGGTAGGTCCCATGGACGGGGTCGTAGACATCCACCTCGTAGTTTTCGAGATCTTCGAGGGTGACCAGCCCGCCGTTTTGTTCAAAATCTTCCGCGATCCGCTCGGCGATCTCCCCGCGATAGACCGCATCGACCCCACCGTCAGCGACGAGTTCGAGCGTGCGCGCGTAGTCTCGCTGTACGAGGCGTTCGCCGGCCTTCCAGGGTTGTCCGTTATTGAGGAAGATGCGTCCCGATGCAGCCGTGGTTTGGACCTTGGTGAAGAAGGGGACGACCCCCGAACTCGAAACCGTATTGGTCGTGAAGCCGCGCGCGAGCGAGACCGGGATGTCGAAACCATCGTGCGCGAGACGGATCGCCGGTTCGATGAGATCTCCCCACAGAAGGGTGCCGAACCGTTGGTGCGCCTCCCATAGCCCGGCGACCGTGCCGGGCGTGACCACCGATGTGTATCCGATCTGGTTGATGTCTCCGCGGATCTTCCAGCGGTCGGCGTGGCCATAGATGCGGCCCTCTAGATCATCGCGAAACACATCTGGCGTTGCCTTGGAGCCCGCGCGCCCGTGGAAGTCGATCGACGTCGCGCGTCCGGTGCTCGCGTCGAACACGACCATGCAACCGAAGCCGCCGATGCCCGCCGAGAATGGCGTGGTGATGAATTGTGCGAATGCAGTTGCAATGGCCGCGTCGATCGCGTTGCCGCCGGCACGTAGCGCGCCCACTCCGGCCTCGGTCGCGATCGGGCCTCGAGCCACGACGAGCCCGGGTGACTCGTCCCCTGCCGCCGGAGATCCGAACGTCGCCGACCCTCGTCGCGTATCGGAGGCTCGATCGATGCGGCACCCGGACAGTCCGCCGACCGCCGCTACGCCTGCACCGAGGGCTGCCGATTTCGCGATGAAATCCCGGCGAGAGAGATCCATAGGGCAAGACTCCCGTTGTGATGGTGTGGGCACGCGGCGGGTCGTCACGGATCGACGGCCATCCATTCCTTATGATGGCGGAGAACGGTTCGGTCCGGCCAGACCGCAGGCCGAGAAACCTGCCGCAACCGGGTGACGTAGGGTGGTTGAGGGCCGCGACGAGCCCTTTAGAAGACCTGACTTTCGGACATTCGGAGGACATAGATGAGAAACCCTGGAACGGCAGCGATCCTGAGTTTTCTGTTTCCCGGGATCGGCCAGATCTATAACGGCAAGATCCTGCGCGGTGTGTTTTGGCTCATCGTGACTCCCGGCATGTGGATCGGTACGGGCGGCCTACTGGGGTGGGTGTGTCACGTGGTGTCTGCGGTGACCGCGCACAAGTACGCGACCAACAACCCGCACCGGTAAACGCCGAGCGGCACCCCGCAGACTCGCGGAGGACTTGGTCCGCCCGCAGCTGCCAGCCGAGGGCGCGGGTTCAGCCTGTCGTCGACGGCCTAACCCCGAGCGCGGCCCGATCTACGATCTGACCGCGGTGCACCACGGAGACGATCCGCTCGGTGTTGTCGATGTCATCGATGGGAGATGCTTCGAGGATCACCAGGTTTGCGGCGTCTCCAATGTTTACGCCGTAGTTCTGAGCGAGGAATGCGGCGCCCCGCGTCGTGGCCGCCGCGAGCGCATCCCACGGTTCCAACCCCGCCTCGACCAACTTCTTCATCTCATGATGGACCGACCACCCCTGGATCGTCCCCAGGTTACCCGAGTCCGTTCCCACCAGGACTTGAATCCCGGCCTCGTGCAACCGCCGCACCGATGCGAGCACCTTGGGCCCGTCCTCGATCTGTTGCAGTCGCCACCGCTCGGCCGCCGGAGTGAGGTCGTCGGATCGATACGCCGCACGGATGACCTCGGTCGTGACGCCTTGGGCGATCGGTCCATCGAGCAGCGTCGGGTCCGCGGTTAGATCCGAAACTCCGAACTGCACGGAGAGCGTCGGGATGCTCGCAACGCCGTGGGTCAACATCAGTGCGATGACGTCGTCGGGGATCACCTCATCGTCGGGTATGTGCGTGACCGCGGTCGCACCCGCGATTGCCGCGTGGCGCACGTCGTCCCAGCTCTGCACGTGAATGACCGTCGGGATCGCGTGCGACGTCGCCGCTTCGATGGCCGCCGTGAGGGTCGCTCGATCGATGGAGGGCAAACGGCCCTCGGGCGCATAGACGATCTTGACCACGTCGGGCGCCTTGGCCGCAAGCTCGTCCACGTTTCGACGCGCTTCCTCGGGCGTGCTCATGAGGCGGGTCGGAATTCCGTACTCCGAACAGTGTCCTTCCGGAGCCGTGAGGCAGGGGCCGGCCACAAAGATGTCCGCCCCAACCGTGCGGTTCTCCCGCTGCGCGTTACGCACGAACAGGATTTGATCCTCGAGACCGAAGAGATCTAGAAAGGCCGTGACGCCCGCAAACAACATTCGATTCGAGACCATCACCGTGCCCTGGAACTCCATCGCTCCCTCGACCGGCCCTTGGTTTCCAAACGAGTGCGTATGAAGGTCGACGAGCCCGGGCATGATCCAGCGCCCGGTCACATCCACCACCTCACCCGCAAATCCCGACGGCAGCGCTTCGGGCGTCCCCACGATCACGCCATCGGAGATCCGCAGATTCTGGATCCGGATCTCTCGCGCGTCGACGTCGATGACTTGGCCGCCGGACAGAAACAGATCTTGAGCGAAGAGCGAAGAGGCGAGGAACGCGCAACCAAACGCGAGAGCCGACGCTGCGCCTGCACGCCATCGGACACGACGCCCTGCGGTCACCCGGAACATATAGAGTCCTTTCTTGCCTTGATCGTACTACGCTGACCCGCCGAACCAGCCTCGTCGTTCACGGTTCGCCGGTCGACGAACCTCGTACGCTGGGAGTAGGGCAGGAGGTTTCTCTCTCGGCCTATGACAACCTTTTCTGTCCCCATAGTATCTAAGGGGGAAATTGACGCCCGGAGAATCCGAAATGACCAAGGCCGGTAACACACAGGAAGACCCACTCAAGCTCATGAGGGGTACGCTGGATGTTCTTGTTCTCAAGACCCTTTCTTGGGGTCCCATGCATGGATATGCCGTCTCGCGCTGGATTCGGCGACGGACGGACGGGACGCTGGATGTCGAGGACGCGGCCCTGTATCAAGCCCTGCATCGACTCGAACAACGCGATCTACTCGCGTCCGAATGGGGTCGATCCGAGAACAACCGGCGCGCCAAATTCTATTCGCTGACCGATCGCGGCCGTGCCCAACTCCTCGCCCAATCCAAAGTGGTGAGACGATATGTCGGAGCGGTGACGCGGGTGCTGGATGCTCGTAGTGCCGGCGCGGCGGCGTTGTGATGCGTCTATGGGGGCGAGTCCTGCGCGTACCGCGACCGATCGGTCGACAGGCGAGCGAAGACGTGGATCGAGAGATTGATTTTCACCTCGACGCACGAACCGAAGCCCTCGTCGCATCGGGCATGGATCCCGAGAGAGCGCGGAAGGAAGCCGAGCGCGAGTTCGGAGATGTCCGCGCGGCGCGCAGCGCCTTGGTCCCCAAAGCGCGCCGCCGAGAACGACAGCGACGGTTTGGTCGCGGGTTGAATGAGCTTAGTGGCGACGTTCGACAAGCGGTTCGCAGTCTTCGCTCCGCGCCCGCGTTTACGACCGTTGCGGTCGCCACGTTGGCGCTGGCCATCGGAGCGACCACGGGGATCTTCAGCGTCGCCAACGCCGTCCTGTTTCGGCCGCTGCCCTATTTCGAGCCCGACCGGATCGTCCAGGTCATGGAGGCCGATCTCCCGCTCTATCCACGCAATCACATCTCGAGCGCGACGTACATCGATTGGCGCAACGACAACGAGAGCTTCTCCGAATTCGGGGCGTACAGTTTCGAGCTCGGTCAGGTGCTTACCGGGACCGATGCGTTGCCTCAGCAGATCCAGACCATTTCGCTGACGCCTGCGGCCTTTCGGATCCTGGGCGTCCCTCCTCTGCTGGGCCGGCAGTTCCTCGAAGAGGAGCGACAGCCTGGTTCGCCGCTCGTGGCGGTCATCAACTGGGGGCTGTGGCAGAACAGGTTCGGAGGGGACCCTGATATCCTGGGTCGCTTTCTCACGATCGACAAACAGGATTGGGAGATCGTCGGCGTGATGGGTCCACGGTTCGCCTTCCCGAATGACGGTATCGACGTTTGGTTGAGTATGCGGATGGCGGATTCGAGCGAGGGTCAGAACCGCACCGCCCACCAATGGCAGGCACTCGGGCGGCTGGGCCCTGGGGTCTCGGTCGAGCGGGCGAAGGCAGATCTCGACGCGATCTCTGGCCGACTCGAGCAGTCTTTTCCGGAAGCCATGACCGATTGGCGATCACACGTCGAAGTGTTTCGCGCGGACCTGACGCGTTCCGTGCGACCCCTGATGTGGGTGCTGCTCACGGTGGTTGCCGCGGTCCTTCTCGTGGCCTGCGCCAACCTGGCCAACCTCATGCTCGCCCGGTTCACGGCGAAGCGGCGAGAGTTTGCCTTACGCAGCGCCATCGGTGCGGGCCGTGGACGCTTGATCAGAAAGGCTCTTGTGGAGAGCAGCATGCTCTCGCTGGTGGGAGGCGGCCTCGGGTTGGTGCTTGCCGCGGGACTGATGCGGCTCTTCGTGAGCATGGCTCCGCGCGACATCCCCCTCTTGGCCACGACGCGCCTGGACACCGCGGTCCTTGTTTTCGCCGCCTTGGTGACCGTGACCTGCACGGTCTTATTCGGACTGATTCCGGCCTTGCGAACGACGCGAGTCGATCCCGCATCGGTGCTCCAGGAGGGACGGCGGGGAAGCAGCGGCGGGCGTTCCCATACACGGCTTCGCTCCGCGATCCTCGTCAGTCAGATCGCGCTCTCGTCGGTTCTCTTGATTGGGGCGGGTCTGTTGACTCGGAGCATGATTGCGCTACAAAGCGTCGACTACGGCTTCGATATCGACAACCTGTCCGCAGCTACGCTCGGACTACCGGGCCCGGCATATCCCACACTGGTTGAGCAGCAGGCCCTGCTCGAACCGCTGCGAGAACGACTGGCCGCGATCTCCGGCGTGACCGCTGTAGGTGGGACGAGCGAACCTCCGGTCATCGGATATCAAATGTCCTTTGGATATTCCGTTGCCGGACAGCCGCGGCTCGGCCCGGAGTCGATGGAGGACGCGATCCAGCTTCGAGTCGTGACACCAGATTACTTCGAGGCGATGCGACAACCGGTGGTGCTCGGTCGGTCCATCGAGCGCACCGACGACACGGAGTCCGCCCGCGTCGCAGTGATCAACGAAGCTTTGGCTGCGCTGCACTGGCCGGGGCGGAGCCCCATCGGCGAACGCATCAGCACGGCGAGCCAGGAGGGACCTTGGCTCGAGATCGTGGGCGTCGTTGCCGACACGCGGCACCTGGGGCCGACGGAGGCGGAACCCGTCTTCTTCATCCCCTACGCGCAAAAGCCATGGAATTGGATGGGTTGGCAGACATTCATGATTCGTGCAGACTCGCCCCCCTCGCGCGAAGCGGTGGAGTCTGTGCTCTGGGAGTTCGATCGGTCCTTGGTCTTGGAGCGATTCACGCGCGTGGAAGACTTGTACGCCGATAGTCGAGCGACCCGACGGTTTGCGATGCAGCTCATGGTGACGTTCGCGGGACTCGCGCTGCTGTTGGGAGCTATCGGTCTTTACGGCGTCCTCGCCTACTCCGTCGGACAACGGCGACAAGAGATCGGTGTCCGCATGGCGCTCGGCGCCGACCGCGGCGAGATCATCGGCTTGGTCATGCGCAACGGGTTGGTCTTGGCAGCGGGCGGGCTCGTCATCGGCGTGGTCGCGGCGCTCCTCGCCACACGCTTCCTGGAGAGTCTGTTGTTTGGCGTGGAGACGCGCGACGCGCTGACGTTTGTGACGATCCCGTTCGTGCTCCTGGCCGTCGCCGCGCTCTCGTCCTGGATTCCCGCGCGTCGCGCCGGAGGGACCGAGCCGGCCACGGTGCTTCGACAAGGATAGCGGACCGACGAGAGGCCTCCCGCTCGAAAACGCGAAACGCGTAACAGTGTTACGCATTATTCTCAAAGCCCCCGTTCTGCATAGCGATCGGGGTTCGGTTTGGGTTCGGTGTGGGACCCGGTGGGGCCCGGTTGGGGTCCGGCCGCAGTTCGGTCCGGGGTCGGCCCGGGCCTAAGGGACGCGGTCGAAGGCGCCGTAGTAGTCGAGGGTGACGCCGGTGACCTCGGCCATGTCGCTCAGGTCGAATGAAAAGCGAATCCGAATGTCGCCGTACCAGGCGTCGAACTGGTCGAGGTGCCAGGGCTCGAGGGGAAGGCGGATCGGTCGCTCACGTCCGTCCAGTTCGGCGATCAGGTAAGGCGCGCTCGGTTCGGCGACCGAAGTGTTGGCGGTCGACGCCTCGGCCCGCTCATGGACGCCCGGGGTCGCATCCCAGCGAGCGCCCCGTCCCTCGGCCGGCCTCAGAGGATCGGCGGGACCGTCGGCGATGCGCACGCGGAGTTCGCCCGCATATCCATTCTTGTATGTCCCGACGTATGCGTCGAGGGGGATCGATGCGCCCTGCGGGAGCCGAGCGTCGAGACGAGCCTGCTCGGCCTCGATTGCTTCTGCGTTGCTGGCGGCGACGCTACGCTCGCGATCGCCGTGCCAGTCATGTTCTCGCATCTCTTTGTCCCCAAAAAAGCGCGCCACCATCCACTTGGTGAGGACAAACGGGAGCTCGGAGTTTCGGTTGCCGTTGGTGAAGACGCCAAAGCCATGTTCGGGGACGAGCGCGATCGAGCAGTTGAAGCCGAGCGCGTTTCCGGCATGACCGACGGTCCTCACGGTTCCGAAGTGCCCCGTCGCCCAACCCATCGCATACGCGCCCGGCCCGTCGAACGTCATCCACGAACTCGGATTCTGGATCACGGTGTGCGGCGTGTGCATGCGCTCGACCGAGGCCCACGACAGCGGCGCCGCGGTGTGTGTCCCGAGATGAAACTTCATCCACCGGGCCATATCAGCAGCGGTCGATACGACGCCGCCCGACGGCACGGTCACGTCGACGGGGTATTGCCAGGCCACGGGCTCGAGCGCCGGCCCGGCCGTGTTGAAGGAGCCGACATATCGCCGCTCGATGAACGCGTGCGGCATCGCGTGATTGCGGTTCGCGTTGGCCGTCGACATACGCGCGGTCGTCGAGTTCATCCCGAGCGGCGTCCAAAGGCGTTCTTTGGCGAACGCATCCCACGTCGTGCCTGACACCGTTTCGACGAGTTCACCGGTCAAGATCAACATGTCGTTGGTGTAGCCGTATTGATCTCGGAAAGTATGAACGGGTACGGAGTACGGCAGACGACTCAGATAGTCGCGTCGGTTTTGAGCCAGCGGACGAAGCTGTTGGTTGCTCCCGGTGCCGACTCGGTGGGTGACGATGTCGTGCACGCGAATCTCCTGCGTGGTCCACGGATCGTGGAGTCGGAACCACGGCAAGTGATCGACGATGCGGTCATCCCAAGTCAGCGCACCATCCTCCACGAGCGTTGCGAGCGTTGCCGCCCCGAAGGCCTTCGAGCACGAACCGATGCTGAACAGCGTCTCTTCATTCACCGCGGCGGGCTGACCCAATTCACGCACGCCGTATCCGCGGGTGAGAAACACTTCGCCGTCCACCACGACGGCCAGGGCCAATCCCGGCACATCCCATCGCTCCATGCCCGCCTCGACCCACGCGTCGATCTCGGCCACTGAAGGAGGCGCGTGTTCTTGCGAAGCGAGAGAGGCTGTAGCGGCGCTTACTGCGAGCAGAACGGCCGCGACCCGCCAGACAGCCGCGGGATGCGGCGCGCATGCGGTGCGCAACGGATGTAGCGATGATTTCAACAAAGGTCCTCCAGGCGGTTACCTCCCGAACTCGACCGCGATCGTCAGCGGAAACGTGCTCCTTCACAACTCGGGCGGCAATACGGGTCGCCCTTCGCGATGGTTGATTCCGCGTTGATGGTCGGGTCGAAGTTGTTCCGCACGCCGAGGCTGTCGGAGTGCGGAATCGTGGACCGAAGGAGGAGACATGGAGTTTCTGATCGTCGTTCAACCGACCGAGACGGGCTACGCGGCCCATGCGCCGGATATCGAGGGGTGCGTCGCGAGGGGTCGCACGAGCGATCAGGTGGAACGCCAAATCCGAGCCGTGCTCGAATTCCACGTCATGGGCCTGCGTCAGGCGGGGGAGGAGCCTCCCCGGGCCCGCGCATACGCAACGAAGGTCGAGATCGGCAGAGCTGTGCTCGAAGTCCTGGGATAGTCCGCGGGCGGCGCCATCGAGGTGGATCTACTAGTTTCTCGCACATGAATCTGAGAGCAGTTTGTCGTTCCTCGGCGCTCCTTGTGGGTACCTCCGCGTTCGTCGCGTGCGGCGACGCGATGATGGCGCCTGCGACGCCGGCGCCCACGGTCACCGGAAATTGGACGTATGAGGCCTTGGGGTTGAGCGGCACCGTCTTTGGCGGCCCCCTGACATGCGACTACGGTCTGGAGATGTTTATCCCGGGCAGTGGTGCGACGTTTGTCGGGATCTACAGCCAAGCGCGACTGTTTTGCAGCCTCACCGGCACCCCGGAATTGATCGACTTCGGTCAGGGAAACATCGTGAGCGGTTCGCTCATCGGAAATCAGGTCATGTTCGACATCGATTCCGAGACGATTCACAACACGGGGACGCTCGTCGGCGATGGGATGAGCGGCCAGGTCGAGATTCAACTTGTCGTGCAGGTCGATAGCAGCATCGACACGGTTGTGGTCGCCGGTGCGTGGACGGCGACGCGCTGAGTCGAAATCGCGTTGTCTCGGGACTCGTGCTTTAGGACACTCCATGACCTCGTTTCGATCGCTACCACTCCTCTTCTTCGGTGCCTTGTGTGCGATGTTGGTGGTGCCCGCCTCGGGTTCCGCGCAGTGGCTGAACCGATACCCCAAGGTGGCCGGGTACAATCACCATGTGTACCTCGAGGGGTATGAACTTCCCCTTCTGACCAACGGTCCGATCGATCCCGCACCGTCACCGGACGGGTCTCGAATCGCGTTCTCGTCGCGCGGCTGGATCTGGATCATGGACTTGTCGACGGGCGTCGCGGAGCGTTTTTCGAAGAGTGGTGGACTCGACTCTCGTCCCGCGTGGTCGCCGGATGGCGAGCTGCTCGCTTTCGTACGCGACAACGACCATGACACTCAGATCGTCATCGCCAGCGCCGTCAGTGGCGCGGAGCTCAGCTTCGGCGACACGCCGGCGATCGATCTCGACCCCGCGTTCTCGACCGACGGCAGCGAGCTCTTCTTTTCGTCGGCTTCCGCGGGCGATCTGGACTTGTGGGCGATTTCAACGGCGACCGGTGAACAGCGCAGGGTGACGACCGAGCGCGGGATCGAGCTTCGACCGCAACCCGCCGCAGACGGTCTTCTCTATCTCGCCAAATCCGACAGGGATCGAGTCATGTGGGCGCCCGCGACGGGCGGCCCAGCCACGGTGCTACTCGAGGCGAACATCGCGTCGATGGCGCGGCCCGCCCTCAGTCCCGACGGCTCGTCCATCGCCATCAATTGGCCAACCCAAGAGGGTTGGGAGCTTCGGCTCGTCAACCGAGAGGCTCCGGACCCCTCCATCCTCCTGAGCCAGGGCGGGATGCCCCTCACTCCGGCTTGGGGCGCAGGAGGGGAGTGGATCTATTTCTCCGAGGCCGACGCCGAGCAACGGATGGTTCTCAAGCGTATCCGCGCGGTCGGGGGGGCGATCGAGGAGGTCCCCGTCCACGTGTGGAACTGGGGCGAGCCCACCGCGACACTCCGGATCCGGACGACGTCGGTGGCCGGTGGCCCGCCCGTTCCGGCACGCCTCAACGTTCTGGACGGGAAGGCGCACGCGGTCATTCCGAATCGGTCTGCGGCTCGCTTCGATGGACAAAACGGACGCGTCTTTTTCTACTCTCCCGGTGTCATTGAGCTGACGGTACCCGTCGGTGCGGCCACCGTGTCCGCGGTGCAAGGACTCGCGACGCCCGAGGTGACGCGCAGCGTCCAGCTCGCCCCGCAGTTTATCACGGAGGTCGAGCTCGTACTCGAGCCGGTGTGGGACGCGCGCGCGGCGGGGTGGACCTCCGGGGAACACCACTTCCACCTCAACTACGGTGGCCCCTACGACCTTGCTCCATCGGATTTGGTTCCGATGATGAAAGGGGAAGCGCTCGACATCGCGACGCCGCTTCTGGCGAACCTGCACAATCGTTTCGGCGACCAAGATCTGTGGGGTTGGCAAAAATCCGACGCGTCACCGATGATTCGTTTTGGGCAAGAGGTTCGCTCGCACTTTCTGGGACACGTCGGAGTGTTCGGGACGAGCCAGCTCTTTTGGCCCTGGGTTTGGGGACCCGGATATCAGGTGTACGGCGCCGATGATCGCGCGAACGCGGAGGCGTTGCAGCACGCCCGCGACGAAGGCGGCATCGGTTACTACGTGCACCCGGTCCAACCGCGCGGGATCGAGCGCGCGACGCCCTGGGCCGAGAGCGAATGGTCGGCACTCGCACCCAGTATCCCCATCGAGTTGATCGCCGACGCCGTGCTGGGCGACCTCGATGCGCTCGAAGTCGTCTGCCTATGGAGCGATGAAGTCAGCACGACTCAGGTTTGGCATCGCTTCCTCAACCTCGGGATCCCGGTGGCACCATCGGCCGGGACCGACGTCATGACCGACTTCTATCGCACGATGGCGGTGGGGACCGCGCGGGTTTATGCGAACACGGGCGACGGGCTCAACTGGCCGACCTATCTCAGTGCGCTTCGCGCGGGACGCAGCTTCGTGACGAACGGACCGATGCTCGACTTCAAGATCGGCGGCGCGGGTCCAGGCGAAATCGCTGCGGCGGGCTCGACCTCCTGGACGTTGACTCTGGGTTCGGCGTCTGCCGTCGAGGGCGTCGAGGTCCTGGTCAACGGCGAAGTCGTGTGGTCCGGAGAGGGTCTGGATAGTCCCGGGTCGCAGGACTTTTCGGGAGAACTCGTGTTGCCGGCCGGCGGGTGGGTCGCGGCGCGCGCGGTTGGGGGGGACGCGACCTGGCCCGCGATGGCGAATTATCCCTTCGCGCACACCGGCGCCGTGTGGATCGACGAGGTCGGGAGCTCCGATCCGGAGGTCGCCCGCGCCGCCGCGACGGACCTGCTCGCAGCGCTCGAAGTCGCGCGGGCCCGTCTGACTCAGGGCTATGGCGATACCCCGATTCCGACACTGCTCGCTCGCATGGACGCCGCCCAACGTTGGCTGGAGGAGCGCGCCGCCCCGTAACGGAGAAGCGCGCCGCCCCGTAACGGGGAAGCGCTGGGTCTTTATCGGTAGAGCACGACGAGGGCCAGACCCGTGAACGCGCCGGCCGTGATCATGGCGGCGAAGAGGGCACCGGCAACTTCTCTGCGGGACATATCGGACCTGTCATTTCTCGAAGCGAGGGGCTCGTGCACCGCGAGCCTTAGCCTCGAGCTCGGCTTGCGGCGCCTTCCACCCCGACTAACGCGCGAGCCGGCGAGATCGGATCATCCCGGCCACGACCCGTTCGGAAAACCGACCACCCGCCGTAGCATTCCGTCGGCGGCGACTCGGGCGTGGTTTATCCCGCTGACCTGTTCTTCGTTCGGGCCGAGCGCCCGCCAGTCGAAGAGGATCTCGCCTCGGCAGACGCGCGGATCGCCAGCTAGCTCGAGCCGCCAGCCCGGCATGTAATGGTGTGTGTTCCCGATATGAAGGCTCAGGAGCTCGATGCCGTCCGCTACGGCCCATTCGTCGCTGAAGGCGACGTCATCCGCGCAACAGTCCCGCAGCCTCTGGAGTCGAGCTTCTCCATCCGATTCGTTCCAGGCGTTGAACCACGCCGGCAGCGTTCTGGCGAGCGCTCCCGCGAGATCGCTGCGGTTGGCGTGGAGCGCCATCCGACTGAGGTGAAACCTCCAGCCCGAAGCATGTTGCTCGACGGAATCGGGGGACACGCGCGTCTGTCGTAGGCGCACATGACAACCCTCAGGATCGCCGGTCACCTGCACTTCCACCAACGAAGATCCTGCGGGAAACGTATCGGCCTGCGGCCCGGACTCGACCCCCCATGTGAACGCGATGGTCTTGGTCTCTGTGTCAAAGCTCGCGACCTCACCAGACATGACAATGCCGTAGTTCGGAAAATCGGCCTTGAACGGACTACCGACCCGTGGTTCGAATTCGGCCGTCGCGTCCATCCATCCCGAGAAGCCTTCCGGGGTCGATACGATGTTCCAAACCGTGTCGGGACTCGCCTCGATCACCACCGACACATCGACGAGCGCCTCGGGATGGATGTCGTTCACGTTTCGCTTCCTTTCGACTCGGGGTGACGGCGGCTTTTCGGCGGATCTGATTGGAGTGTCCGCTCCATCGTCTCCGCGGTTCGTTTGAGCGTCTGAAGCCGGTCAGTCCAAAACGACTCCAGGATGATGGCGAGCGCGCCCATGTCCTCTTTAGTCGCTTGGTAGAACCGGTGACGACCCTCTCGCCTGGCGCGCACCAGACCGGCGGCCCGGAGTTTTGACAAGTGCTGGGACACGGCCGCGGTGGAAACGGGCACTCGAGCGGCGATGTCTCCGACGCTCCGCTCCCGTTCCCAAATGAGCTCCAGGATCTGAAGCCGCCTGGGCTCGGTCGCCGTTCGGAGCGCCGCCGCATCGAGCGTCGTGGGGTTCACCATTTCAATACTTTAGTAGACACTTAAATATCATGCAATGGGACCCGGACGACGGCGGCAGAGCGAGCTCGGGGGCAGGGCGAGCTCGCGGGGCACCGGGTATGTGAGGCTTAGGCTTCCAAGGGGATGTCCAGGCGCTTCGCGCTCTCGAGCGGCGGTCCCGCCAAGGCCAGGCCCAGGTAGACGAGAGATGAGGCGGCCATGGCCGGGAATACCCGGTGCACCCCGGCCGCGAACGGCAGGAAGTCCCAGAGCAGCAGAACGGTCACGCCGGACAGAAGCGAGGCCACGGCGCCGCCGCTGGTCCCGCGTTTCCACATGAGGCCAAACACGACCGCAGGAAAAAAGCACGCTGCATAGAGGCTGCCGGAAAACGCCGTCAACGTGACGATGCTGCCGGGCGGACGGATCGCCAGAAGCGCCGTGATCACCGCAAAGACCGCTACCCACCTTCGAGTCTGTCCGACGATCTTTCGGTCTTCTACGTGAAGAAACAGCGATACGACATCGCGCTGCCACGTCGATGCCATCACGAGGAGCACACTGTCGAGCGAGGACATCGCGGCGGCCAGCAGGGCCACGAGTATGAACGCAGACGGAAACGCCGGGAGGATCCCCGCGTCGCCGAGCAAGGTGGGCACGACGAGATCCGAATCCCCGAGGCCGCTGCCGAGGACCGCGTGCGCATAGAGGCCGATCGGGAGTATGGCCGTGTAAACGACGAGGAACGCCGCGGTCGAGACGATCAATCCGCGGCGGACGGCTTTACGATCCGCCAGAGCGTAGAACCGAGACAGTTGTCGCGGATCAACGATAAACTTGAGCGTGCCCGCGACCACGATCCCGATCAGGACGGGGAACGGCATCGCCGCGTCCCAGCGAAACAGATCCATGGTCGAGCCGGCGCTCCGCAGTCCTTCGAGCGCGCCGAGGCCTCCCGCGCTGTTGACCGTGCCCCAAGCCAGAAGAAGACCGGCGATCACCATGATGACGCCCTGGACGGCGTCGGTCTTCACCACGGAGATGAAGCCGCCCACCGCGGTGTACGCGAGGACCACGACGAACACGAACGCGATCGCGACCACATAGGGGACGTCGAGGAAGACCTCGAGCAGATTCCCGATCCCTTTGAACACCGCGATCATGTAGAGGAAGCTCGCGAAGATGACGATCACGGCGGAGATCGACCGGGCTGCGCGGCTCTCGAATCGGAAGCCGATGTAGTCGGCCAACGTGACCGAGTCCGTCGCGCCCGTGAAGGCACGGAGGCGCGGCGCGATCCAAACCCAAGCAGACAAGGAGAAGATCACGACGGCGGGCGCGGTCAACAGCCAGGGCGCCCCATACGTATACGACTGACCGGCAAACCCGACGAAGCTGTTGGTGCTGCTATAGGTGGCGAAGAAGGAGAGCCCGATCACCACGCCGCCCATCCCGCGTCCGCCTACGTAATAGTCCGCGTGTCCTTCGGTCTGGCGTCGCCCCTCGATCGCGTGACGCACGAGAAGAGCGCCGTATCCGGCCAACAGGGCCAACGCGATCCAATGTGTTTGCACCCAGGCCATCGGCATCCTTTGTCAGAAGTCGAGGACCCGATATCTGAGGGCGGCGACGTCTTCCCACAAGAGGCTCGTCACCGCGTCAGTTCACCAACCCTGGCGAGAACGCAGCTCCGTGATGTGGGCGATGTGGTGATCTCCGTGCCACGCGTACATCGCGAGCAGTTGTTCGAGGATCAGGTCTCCCATCTCCGGATGGTGCAGCGTTCGCTGCCACGCCGACTCGGGCAGGGAGACAAGCCAGGGCGTCCACCGAGCGTGAAGTCCCTCCAAGATTTGCAGCGATCGTTCGATGTCCGCGCCGCGCGCGTCGGGCTCCTCGCCCCACGCCGCCTCGTCGTAGGTGCCGATCGTCGGATGGTCTTCGGTGATGGTCAGCTTGAAACGGATGTAGGAGTTCATGTGGCTGTCAGCGACGTGATGGACCACTTGTCGAATCGTCCAGCCATCGGGCCGATACTTTGTGTCGAGCTGCGTCTTGTCCAGGTGCTGTACCGCGGCGCGAAGTCCTGCCGGCGTCGCCGCGATCCGAGCGATCTTCGCTTGACGCTCTTCCTCGGAGAGTCGCGCCTGCGGCACCTCGAAGCGTCCGATGGGAAAGCGTAGTGTCTCGAGGGCCAGGGTCGATTCGCTCATGTCGTCGCACCGTCCATCGTGTCGGGGTTCGGTGGTCGCGGTCCGGGGCGGAGTCGCGACGAGGTCTGTGTGTCCAACGAGGCGGAAGCCATTTCGTGAAACCCGTCTAGGAATCTGAGGGCTCGGGGTCGCGTGACCTAGCTGCCGGGGTCTGCTGCCGCGGTCTGCTGCTGCGGTTTGCTGCTGCGGTTTGTTGCTGCCGCCTTCCCCTGCGGCCTACTCCTCCGGCAGGGCGACCAAGAGGCTAAGCGAGTTGAGGACCATCCCACCCGTCCCGCGAAAGCCGACCACCAGCGCAGCGCCGCTCTCGAGCTTGGTGATGCGTTCACCGACCTGGTAACTCCCGGCCCACTCGCTCCAGTACCGCTCGTCGCTAGACAGTCGGCTGCCGTCGAACGGGGCGAACTCGACCCTGAGGGCGTTGACGTAGTCGTCCGCCTGCAGTTCGAAGGCGGCGACGGCGTAGCCGGGGCGGGCGAGGAATTGGTGTGCCCCCTCGGCGGGTGCGCCCTCGGCGAACACACCGCGGATATCATCGCCGATGCGCACTCGACGGAACCAATCGTGCGTGCCAAAGGAGACGCCGAGCATGGGCGCTCGTCCCGCGTGGAAATGCGCAAACGTTGCGCCGCGCTCCGTCCCGACTTGCCGGGTCTCCTGAGCGAAGGCGTAGTCCTCTGCCGTAGCAAACGTCTTGTACACCTCGGCGGGCTCGGCCGTCGTCCGAGTCGCACCCTCGATCGCGCGCCCGGGTCCAATGCCGAAGGTGGACATGACACTGCCGACGAGCAGAATCGACGTGCCGATGGCGGCCGGAATGTAGCGCGATGGGTCGGTGCGCCCCTTCTCGGCCGAGAGCCAATGCGTCAGGGCCAAGCCCGCTTGAAACAGGAGGAAGAGAAAGAGTTGAACGAACGGCCCCGCATCGGGCGTCGCGCCCTGCGCTTGGGTCGCCCGAGTCCAGAGTACCCTCGTGAGGGGAAGGGCCACGACGGACGTCAGGAGTGCGAGTCGTGCGAGCTGGCGCGTTCGATCACGCCCCGCGGGAACCAGTCGGGTCAGAGCCAAGGCAATGATTCCGACGACGGCGAGCCCCTGGAGGGCTCCGATCGCCGGATTTCCGGCCAGAATCGAGTGGATCGAGATGACCTCGAACATGGCAAAAAGGGCGCCGAATGCGTACGCCGCCTGGGCGGCTATGGACGCTCGCCCGCTGGGCCTCGCCTGTGCGTGAGCTCCGTCCACCGTTCCCATTCCCATCCCGCCTAACCCCCCATGACTGCGTGGCCAACGACCTCTCCTCGATCGCCTACCGCACCGCCGTCTCCGCACGAATCGGCCGGATTCGGGGCGCGCGCAGCCGGTTGGGTGGGCAAGTTGCGCGCCTCCGGTTGCCTAGCTCAAATCTCCTTCCGTCGCTGCCGTTCGCCCTCCAGCGATTCGAGGATCCCCTGGAACGTCTCGGGCGAGGCTCCGGACCATTCTCGGAACTCGCCTGCGAGGCCTGCCTTGGCCTGCCGGATGTGATCGTCTTCGATGCCCGCGCCCAACTCGAGCAACGCTTCGACGGCCGAGGCCGACCCGTTCACGACCGCCCAGCCGATCGGTTGGTTTCGGTGGATCTCACCGGACGGGAGGTCGACGTTTGCACCGCACTCCGCCAATACCTGGATCATCGGCGCGTCATCGGCCCAGGCGGCGACATGCGCGGGCGTTTGATCATCGAAGCCTCCGCGCAGGCTGCCGTCGAGTCCCAGGCCCGCGAGATACCGGACAACCCCCGCGTTCGAACTCGCCACCGCCGCATGCATGAGCGTCGCGTTGGATCCGATCGTGTACATATAGATGTGCGCCGCCTCCCCATCGGTCGGCGCAAAGCGATCGGGTGTCGTGCGCGCGTGTAGGGTCTCCGGATCGGAATCGATGGCCGCCGCCAATCGATCGAGGTCGCCGATCAGGGTGTACATAAACTCATCTCCCCGTGCGCCTCGATCGAGGAGGAAGCGACAGACGTCGGGGCGATCCGTCGCCGCGTACTCCGCCGGCCGACTTCCGTGATCGACGCACTCCGCCTCGAGGTCGGCGCCGCGGTCGAGCAAGTACTCGGCGATCTCCGGAGTGCGGGCTACATGCAGAGGGCGCTGGCCGTCAGGTCCTTCGCGGTTGATCGTCGCCGGGTCCCGCTCGAGGATGGCCGTCAGTTCTTCTTCCATCCCGAGCAATGCGGCCGCATGCGCGTCGAGCTCGGCCCCGCGCTCGATCAGCCAGGGCGCCAACTCCGCTCGGTACCGCTGTGGAATCGAGTGGAGCGCGCGGAACGGCCCCGGCGGCCAATCGCTCGGTTGATTCGGGTCCGCTCCGAGATCGAGAAGTGTTTGAAGCAGCTCTTTGTCACCGAACCCCACGGCGACATTCATTACGGTTCCGCCGCAGCAATGGTTAGGGTCGAATTGCGAAAGCAGGGAAGGGTCCGCCGCACCGAGTTCGCGCAGCGCCGGCAAATCCCGCTTGCGCAGCGCAGTAAAAAAATCGCGCACCGCCTGGTCTCGATCTTGGCTCAAAGAGCTAAGCTCCGTTCTTCCACTTCCTCTTCGGTGAGTCCATAGAGGGGCGGTGTCTGTACCCCCACGACGCCCAACATCAAGTAGATCTGTCCGCGGTGGTGGACTTCGTGCTCGACCATGGCGCGTAGCCACTTCCAGACCGTGATTTGGATCCCGCCCGGCGTCTCACATTTCGCGTCGAGGTCCTCGCGTGACAACGACTCGAAAATCTCGATCGACTCGACGTGCATGCGATCGATAAACGCCCGCACCGCCTCGGGTCCATCGGCCAGAGACGATCCGCAGCCGGGGTAGCGGCTGGGTCGTCTAAGCGCGTTCTCGCCAAACATCCAACGTTCGGCCGCGCCGATATGCCGGACGAGGTCGGCGAACGTCCAGGCCCCGTCCGCGTGAGTCCAATCGAAGCGGTCGTCCGGGATACAATCGATCACTCGACGCGTGCGTCGGCGTATGTTCTTCCAATAGGGGACGAACGTCACGGAGTCTCGGATTTCCATCGCGGCCGGTGTCGGAGTCAGGTCGTCCGTCGCTTCGCCTATCTTCGCGAAGCGATGCCTTGGACTTCATAGCGTGCGCCGAACAACAGCGTGCCCGATCCCAGAAACGCGCGAGCCGGGTAGGTCTCGGTAAAGTACGTGCGATACACGCTATTGAAGATGTCATAGAGGTCGACGTCAGAGCAGAAGATCTGCACGGAGACGAGATCGTCCATCGTGAGTCCAGCCGCCTCGAGCGTGCCTTTCATGCTCTCCATGACGAGTCGCGCCTCTTCCGTGGCGTCCGCCGGGACTTGACCGTTTTCGAGACCGATCGTCCCCGATAGGAACAGCAGGTCGCCGACCCAGACCGCTCCGCTAAAGGGGAGTCCCTCGTCGCTCGCGTGGCGGGGATTGACGTACTCGCGACCCTGTGCCGACAGATCAGCCGACATGCCGAGCGCCAGCGCGATGAGAACCGTTCCGAGAAGTGCCTTCTTGTTCATAGAACTCCCTTGTGTGGTTTTGGGGTGCGTTCGTCTGGTGTTTGGGTGCGTTCATTGAGGTCTGTGAGAGTCCGGGGACTCCGGCGTCGCCTCTGCGGCTTCGGCGATCGATGCCCGCGCCTGAGCAACGAGGTACGCTTGGATCAGACGTGTTTCCTGAGCCGACAACAAGCGCGCGAACGAAGGCATACCCTCCACCTCGCGGCTCCCTTCGAGGACGATGCGTTCGAAGTTGCGGTGCGTAATCGCGGTCGCTCGCTGGAGGTTCGGCATCGCCCCATCGGAATCGCCACGCGCACCATGACACGAGCCACAATACTGTCGATAGAGCTGTTCGCCGCTCGTGAGGGACCTCGCGTCCGTAGGCAGATCCATGTCGGGGGCGAAGTACGGTCGCTTGGTGCGTGGCATCGGCATGGGAGCGGTTCCTCCCAGCGCGTATGTGAACAATCGACCTTGCTGTTCGTAGTTCGCGGCCTCGCCGTACGGCGCGCCGCTGCGCCCGCGCGCTCCCCCCCAACCGGCCGCGACCGACACGTACTGCTGACCGTCTACTTCGTAGGTCGCAGGCCCTCCGAGGATTCCGAGATAGGTCGCCGTTTCCCAGAGCTGATCTCCATTGCTCGCATCATAGGCGACAAAGCGACCGTCCCCGCCGCCCTGGAACACGAGTCCCGTCGAAGTCGTCATGGTGCCGCCGTTCCAATACCCGGCCAGCGGAACGCTCCAACGAGCCTCTTGCGCCTTGGGGTCCCACGCGACGAGAAAGCCCGGATCGTCTCGACCTGCGGACCGACTCATGTGACCGAGGTTGTACGCTGCGCCCGAATAGGAGTGGTCGACGATCTCGGGATCCGTGTACTCCCAATCCTCGATCTCCGATCGTTCGACCCACCCCTCTTGAATCGGGATGTAGACGAGCCCCGTCTTGTGATTGAACGACTGCGGTTGCCAGTTGTGACCGCCCAGCGCCGCGGGCGTGATCACCGTCCAGTCGACGGTGTGAACGGCTTCCGGCCGTTCGACGGGTCGACCCGTTTCGACGTCGATCCCGTCGGCCCAATTGAGCGCGATGTACGGCTGGCCAGACAAGAATTCGCCGGTCGCGGCATCGAGCACGTAGAAGAAGCCGTTCTTGGGCGCCTGCATCACCACGCGCCGGATCTCGCCATCGAACTCCAGGTCGGCCAGCGTGATGGGCTGGGTCGCCGTGTAGTCCCAGTGGTCGCCAGGGGTCGTCTGGAAATGCCACACGTACTCGCCCGTCGACGGCCGAAGCGCGAGGATCGAGGACAAGAACAGATTGTCGCCGCCGCCGGGGCTTCGCAGGTGTCTGGACCAGGGCGAGCCATTGCCCGTCCCGATGTAAAGGAGGTCGAGCAGGGGGTCGTACGCCATCGCATCCCAGGCGGTGCCGCCACCGCCGGCCACCCACCACTCGCCGCTCCACGTTGCGGCGGCCATTTCGAGCGCGGGCGACTCGAAGCCATTGGCCGGATTGCCCGGCACCGTATAGGTGCGCCACACGAGGCCGCCGTCGTCGGCATCGTACGCCGATACATACCCGCGTACGCCGTATTCCGCGCCGCCGTTTCCGATCACCACCAGTCCTTGAACGACGCGGGGCGCCCCCGTGATGGTGTAGGCCTCACCTTGATCGACCGTAATGGTCTCCCAGACGGGTGTGCCCGATTCGGCGTCGAGCGCGACGAGGCGGCCGTCGATCGTGCCGACGAAGATCTTCCCCTCGTACATCGCCAAGCCGCGGTTGACCACGTCGCAGCAGGCCAGCCGACCCCGAATCCTCGGCACGCCCGGATCATGTCTCCACAGCCGCTCGCCCGTGCGCACGTCGATCGCGTGGACGACGCTCCACGGCGCGCTGATGTACATGACGCCGCCGGCGACCAGGGGCGTGGCTTCGACCCCGCCTCGAAGGTCGAAATCGTAGGTCCACACCAGACCCAGCTCACCCACGTTTTCCGGCGTGATCTGCTCGAGCGTGCTGTACCGATCCTCCGCGTAGTTCCCGCCGTACATGAGCCAATCTCCGTCGGGAGTGGCCGCCTCGAGCGCGGCATCGTCGACGTCGCTGGCGCTACCGACCCGGTTTCCCTCGACCGGACGCTCGCCCGTGCAGGCCGAGATCACCACGAAAAACGCGGACAACAGGGTTCGTCGGCGCACGGGCATCTCCGGGGTCATGGTGTGGCGCGGTTTCGGCTCAACGACAACTATAGCTTCTGCACTCGAATCACCGACACCCGGCTCGGAGGAGACGGTATGAAAAGGCTTGCGGTCGTCCTGTTTGGGATCATGATCAGCGGGGGCCCGCCGTTGGGCGCGTTGGGCGCGCTGTTCGGCGCATTGCACGCGCAGGAGGCCGAGCGCTTCACGGGAATCGACGTGTTCGGACTCGAGTATGCCGCCGATCCTCAGATCTCCCCCGATGGAAGCCACGTCGTCTATGTGCGCACGTCGATGGACATCATGGAGGATCGCAAGCGTTCAGAGCTTTGGATCATCGGCTCGGATGGCTCGGACCACCGACGTCTCGCCGAAGGAAGTTCGCCGCGCTGGTCTCCGGCCGGCGACAAGCTCGGCTACGTGAGCGACGGTCAGATTCTCGTGCGCTGGATGGACACGGGCGAGACGGCGACCCTGACCCAGCTTCTCGAGTCGCCGAGCGGAATCCGCTGGTCGCCCGATGGCGCGCGGATCGCGTTCAACATGCACGTGCCCTCTACACCCCCGTCGCTCGTCTCGGCGCTCAAGCCGCCCGAAGGTGCGAACTGGGCCGCGCCTCCCATCATGGAAGACCGGTTCAAGAACCGGCAGGATGGCGTCGGTTACCTGGACTTCGGATTCGACCATCTGTTCGTGATGTCGGTCGAGGGCGGGACACCGACCCAGATCACATCGGGCGACTTTCACCACTCGAGCCCCGCCGCGTGGACCGCGGACGGCGAGCACCTCGTCTTCTCCGCGAATCGGAATCCGGACTGGGAGTACGATTTCCGCAACTCGGAACTCTATGTCGTTTCGATCGTCGGTCGAGAGATCGAGACCCTCACCGAACGGAGCGGCCCGGATCGAACCCCGGTCGTATCGCCCGATGGTCGTCAGGTGGCCTACGTCGGCTACGACGATCGCATCCGCACGTATCAAGTGACGCGGCTCTATGTGATGAATCGCGATGGCTCGGATCAGCGGGAGGTCCCGGTCGAGCTGGACCGAAGCCTGTCCGCGCCGGTGTGGGCGCCCGACGGGAGCGGGATCTACCTGCAGTACGATGACGAGGGAAACTCCAAGATCGCCTTCGTCACGCTCACGGGGGAGCTCGAGATCCTGGCGCATAACGTGGGAGGCACGTCGTACGGTCGTCCGTATGGGGGCGGATCATTCAGCGTCGCCAATGACGGCCGCTTTGCGTTCAACGAGACGCGACCCGAATACCCTGGCGACGTGGCGGTCGGAGGGCGCTCGGGTTCGACTCGAAGGATCACACGCCTCAACGATGACCTGCTCGCCACGAAACGACTCGGTGAGGTCGAAGAGATCTGGTGGACGTCTTCCTTCGACGATCGCCCCATCCAGGGCTGGATCGTGCGTCCGCCCGAGTTCGACCCGAGCCGACGCTATCCGCTGATCCTAGAGATCCATGGCGGGCCGATCACGAACTACGGAGACCGTTTCTCGGCCGAGATGCAGCTACTCGCCTCGGCCGACTATGTCGTCCTCTACGCGAACCCGCGCGGGAGCACGAGCTATGGCGAAGAGTTCGGCGACCTGCTGTATCGCAACTATCCCGGCAACGACTACGACGATCTCATGTCGGGGGTCGATGCCGTCATCGATCTCGGGTACGTCGACGAGGACAATCTGTTCGTTACCGGTGGGAGCGCGGGCGGGATCATGTCGGCCTGGATAATCGGAAAAACGGATCGGTTCCGAGCCGCCGCGCCACAGAAACCGGTCGTCAATTGGTACAGCAAAGTCCTCACGGCGGACAACTGGTACGGGTACTACGACACGCGCTACGAGGGTGTGCCGTGGGAGAACCCGGAAAACTATTTGAAGTTTTCGCCGATCTCACTCGTGGGGAATGTGACGACCCCGACGCTCTTGATCACGGGCGAGGAGGATCTGCGGACGCCGCTGTCGGAGACCTATCAGTTCTTCCACGCGCTCAAGCTGCTGAAGGTGGAGACGGCCGTGGTTCGGCTTCCCGGCGCCTCGCATGACATCAGCCGGCGGCCGAGCCAATTGGTGGCCAAGATCGCCAACATCGTCGCGTGGTTCGATCGGTTCAAGACGACGTCGATCACGAGCTAGCGCTCAACTCGTCGAGGCGGCGCGTCGGGACCGTCGTCGAAGCGCGGATCTGAGCCGTCGGATCGCGAGCGACACCCCCGTCCACACCATCAGGGTGGCGGCGAGCGAAAACAGACCGGCCAGGGTTTGTCCGAGCAGGCCCCAGTACTGGCCGGTGTGTGCGTACCGCAAGAACGATTGCGCACGGCGCTCGGAAGGGAGATGCGCGAAGGTCTCCCACGTTCGCGCGCCCGCGCGATCGACCGTGAGCGTTCCCGACCGTTGAGGCTGTCCCTGAGACCCCGCATCGACTTGAACCGAAACCTCATCGGCACCCTCCGGTGGGATGTTCAGGACGATCCGCCGCCAGTCTCGTACGCTGGATTGCGCCACCTCGAGGGCCGATGTGAGCGCTCCGCGCGGCGCGGTAGGGGAGGGCGCGGGAGCTACGTCCAACGCGGGAGCCACGTCCAACGCGGGAGCTACGTCCAATAGATCGGGGAGGCCCCGGGCTGGAATGAACTGACCGACTCCGGGATAGACGCGATCGGCCAGGCTCGGATAGGAGATGACAAACGCCGAGGCGATGATCCCCAGCAGCGGAAGCACGGACCAGACGCCAATCGTGTTGTGCCAATTGAAGTCGCGCGCTCGCCCGCTCATGCCCCGTCGAAAGAACGCCACGGCGCGCAATCGCTTCCACGACCACCGACGGGGAAACCAGAGAAACAGACCCGAAAGGACGAGAAAAAAGAAGACGACGTTTACCGCCCCGGTCACCGCGCGCCCTTTCCGAATCGAGGGCGTCGCGACGTTGAGCCAGCGGTGCCACGAGCGGACGCTTTCGAAGAATCCCTCGAGGCGTGGGAAGCCCTCGCCCAAGACGCTACCGCGGTAGGGGTCCACGTAGATCCGAGTCGTCCTTCCGCTGAACACCTGCACGGCCGCGCGCGGATCCACCTGCACCACGACTGCGGTGGCGCGAAGACGTTGGTCGTGGCCCTCGGCGGCCGCGACCCATTCTTCGACCGATCGCGGCGCTCGGTCACCGGCCGAATCGACGAAGTAGGCGCGCTCCGCCTGCGCTACGATCTGGCCTTCGTAGGCGAGCAGCGCACCGGTGATGGAGAGGATCAGGATCACGGTCCCTACGCCCACCGCGCTGGAGAGGTGCGACCAAAACACGATTCTGCGGATCATGTGGAAGGGATCCCGCGTGGTCTCAGCGCCGCGCGCACCTCCCGCTCACGGGCGGAAGGTCGCGCGCTCTGAGGTGCGATCGGGCTAGCGGATCGAGACGTACCGTTCGAGCCGAGCGACTTCGTTGGCGTCGACGTACTTGCCCATCTCGCGCCGGAACTGATCCAGGTCGGTGTATGGACGGTACTCCTCGAACTCGTGCGCCATGCGGTCATCCATCCCCGGGATCATGAGGATGGTCTCGCGGGACGCCGTGTTCAGATCGATCGGAACGAACACGTACTGCGCGAGGCGGTCCACTTCCGCGGCATCGACGTACTTGGCCATCTCGCGGCGAAACTCGGCCATGTCCTCGTAAGGGCGATACTCTTCGAATTCGTGGGCCATGCGATCGCCAACGCCCGGGATGCGGAGGATCTCTTCTTCCGTCACGTCGTTGAGATTGATCCGCAGCCAAACCGCGTCGTACGCGGCGAGCGCTCCGGCCTCACCCATCGTACCGGCGAGCTCTGCGTGGAGTTGCGATGCCCGGAGGTAGGGTCGATGGGCGATCAGGGATTCGGCCGCTTCGGCGGTGAGTCCCGCGCGGGTCAGTTCCTCGGCCGAAGCCAGATTCGGGCTGAGCAGGCCCTCCGCAGCCGTGGCCATCTCGACGACAGGGACCTCTCCGGTCTCCTCGGTCTCGTTGGCGGGAGCCGCCTCGCCGCAGCCAAGCGCGACGCTCGCGAGTCCGATCAAAAGCAGAGGTGGTGCGTGATCCAAACGACGCATGCGATTCTCTCCGTGTCTTACGTATCGATCTCAAATCGTAGCGATTCTTGTTTTCGCCAGTTGAGAATCGTTCTCAATCATTACGACGGTACCTTCCCCCTCGTTGGGGGGCAATAAGTATAACACGGCTCGCGTGAGATCATGTCGCTCGTCATCATGCGCTGCACTCGGGCTCGTGGTGCAAATGGTCGGGCTCTCGGTCCTAATGGAGGTTGCGCATGACGCTCGTGGAGTTTGTTCATTTGGGCCGTGTACGGTGAATCCCTCTCCGCCCAACCCGCCGCTCGCCGGGATCCGAGTCGTCAGTCTCGAGCAATACGTATCCGCTCCGTATTGCACGCTATTGCTGGCCGACGCCGGAGCCGAAGTCATCAAGATCGAACGTCCGGGTCTGGGCGACCCGCGCCGCGCGATCCCGCCGTTCGCCGAGAAGAACGGAAAGAGGATGGGTGTCGGCTTCATGAGCTATAACCGAAACAAGAAAAGCTTGGCGCTCGATATCAAAGCTCCAGCCGGACAGGAAGTGTATCGAGCGTTGGTCGCCGAAGCCGATGTGGTGGTGGAGAACCTTCGGCCGGGGTCCGTGGATCGCTTGGGTCTCGGGTACGCGGCGCTCTCTGCTCTCAATCCACGTCTGATCTATGCGGTGATCTCGGGCTTTGGTCGCCTACCGGGGCGCGAGGGCCCGTTCGGGAATCGGCCGTCGTTCGACATTGTGGCCGAGGCGATGGGTGGGATCATGCACGTGGTCGGCTTCGAGGATAAGCCCCCGTCGCCCACGGTCTACGGCATGCCCGATATCTTCTCGGGTCTGGCCGCAGCGTACGGCGTCGCGATGGCCCTGGTCTCTCGGGCGACGACGGGTCGCGGACAGCTTGTCGATTCGTCGATGTACGACAACATGATCTCGCTCAACGAAGGCATGGTGGCGCTTCACTCGGTGACCGGGCAATCCCCGCAACGCGGTCGACCGCGCGCGTTGTATCCTCGGGGAGCTTTCGCCACGCAGGATGGCTTCATCGCCTTCACCGTTCCCGACGAGACGATGTGGCGTCGCACGTGCGAGGTGATGGGTCGGTCGGACTTGATGGACGATCCGCGCACGAACTCCGGTCCGGCGCGCGCCGAGAACCGGGTGTTCTTGGACCCGATTGTCGAGGAGTTCTTTGCTGCGATCACGAGGGAGGAGGCGGTTCGCCGTCTCGTCGACGCCGGGGTCCCCGCCGGCCCGATTCAGACCGCCGAAGATGTGTTCGCCTGTCCGCAACTGGAAGCCCGCGGAACCTTGATGTCGATCGAGTATCCGGATCTGGGTTCCTTTCGCTTCGCTCGCACGCCTTTACACATGTCGGATGCCCCCGACGTGCCTCGGCGTCCGGCGCCCGAGCTGGGGCAGCACACCCACGAGGTCCTCGCCGGCGTGCTCGGCTACGAC
>JAJCZV010000114.1 GCA_029262175.1 Gemmatimonadota bacterium | reverse complement strand
CATTGGCGTGAGGTCGAGGTCGTGTCGGACCAGCGACAGCCCGAAGCCGCGGTCCGGATCCGAGCGCGGGACCGGGAGGTAGTAGTTGCCGTGCAGATCAAAACCGCCCGGCCAGGGAGACATGAAGAACCCGCCCTCGATTCGGTGCGAAGCCACGAACGTACCCGCAGTGTCGATGACGGAGATCCGGTTGTTCTGAGGATCGACGACCCACAAGTGCCCGTCCGGACCGAACTCGGCGTGCGCGGGGCCGTTGAACTCGCCGGGTCCACCACCCGCTCCTCCCACCGTCCGTACATGTCGACCTTGAGCGTCGAAAACGCGGATCTCTTTGGACTGAGCTTCCAGCGCCCAGATGCGGCCGAACGCATCGACATCGAGCGCGATGATCTCGGCGAACTCATAGGGCCCCGGCTCATCGAGCGTGCCGATCCGTAGATCCTCGGTCACGGTCCAGCGCTCGCCCTCTTTCCACAGCGGCTCGCTGGGGTTTACGACGACGACCCGACCTGAGGCGAGCGTGTCGATGGTGCCGGTCCACGACGCCGTGCGGGCACCGGCCTCGGGGCTGCACGCGGCGAGGGCCAGCGGTGCGAACCAGGCGAGCGCCGTCAGAGGAAGTCTTTGACACGACGGACTGGGGCGCATGGTGGGTTCGCCTCTTCGGTCGGTTGGTCGAGAAACTTCGCAGCGCTTCTCTGACAACGAGTGCACGCCCAGCGTTGCATGGGTCTCATTCTCGGCGGCGGGTCTCTTGATCCTATTGGTTTGACCGCCGATCCAAGGCTCTTTGGTAGTCCGATGCGGGAGGAGGACGACCGAGGCCGCCCTCCTCCCTCATCACATGCTACCCGCGACGGCTGCGGTCAGATGGGATCAACCACTTGCACCGGCGTAAAGGAAAACGGGCTCGCGAAACCCGACCCATCGCCGAGGGCGCCGATATCGGCACGACCCCAGCACCAGATCTCCCCATCGGTGGTCAGCCCGCAAACGTTGTTGGTCCCCGCATCGATTTGGACGAACGAGTGTCCTCCGGACACGGGGACAGGTACGGAACTACAGGTACTGGTGATCGTAGGCGTGAACTCGCGGCAATCCTCGGTGGTCGTGGCAGGATCGACCCCGAGGGTCCCGCTCTTGTTTTGGCCCCAACAGTACGCAGCACCGCTGCCGTCGAGACCACAGTTGAAGAAACCGCCTGCGGCTAATGCGACGAAGTTCGTGGGGACGCCGGCGAGCAGCGGCGTGGGCTCCCCCGCCGAACCGGCCACATCGATCGGGGCCACGGCGAGTGCACCGGTCCAGTTGGTCCCCCAGCAATACACGTCTCCACCGGGCTCGAGACCGCAGCCGCTGTCCCCCCAGATCTCGAGTTCATCAAACGTGTGTCCACCCGCGATCGGCTGTGGTGTGTTGAAGGAACCAGCTGTGCCTCCGTTACCCAGCTGGCTGCGACCAGTCCCACCCCAACAGTAGCCGGCGCCACCTGTAGTCAGGCCACACGATCCGGCCCCGATCGAAAGAGACTGGAAGGTGAGTCCGCCAACGACCGCCGTCGGCACGACTCGACTGGTGAAGGTCCCGTCTCCCACCCAACCGAAGGAGTTGTTACCCCAGCAGTAGGCGGCCCCACCCAGATCTCGGGCGCAGGTATACGATCCCGAGTTGTGGACCTCTTGGAATGTGTGTCCACCCGCAACCAACGCTGGCGTGAGTTCGTTCGGTCCGGTGCTGCCGATCCCGAGTTCGCCGGAGAAGTTCTCACCCCAGCAGTAGGTCTGGCCGCTGGTCGTGATCGCGCAGGTGCGACCGTCCCCGGCGGCGTCGATGGAGGCAATGGAGAGCCCACCCGAAACCAGCGTGGGTACGTCCTTTGACGCGGTTGTTCCATGACCGAGTTGACCGGTGTTGCCGAAGCCCCAGCAATAAGGCGTTCCGTCGGTGGAGACGGCGCAGGCGTGATTGGCTCCCGTCGAGACTTGGGCCCAAGCGAACCCCTCGACCGTAACCGTGGTGCACACCTCCGCCCCGGTGTTACCGGCGGCGTCCGTCCCTCGAACGCATACGGTATAGTCACCGGGCGAACCGAACCCAGGGATGGTTGCAGCCACCACTTCGGTTGGGGAGTCGAAGGTTCCGTCCTGGGCAGACATGGCGACGAGCGGGCCCGCATCGATGTTGTATTCCGCTGAAGCGATGTCGGAGTTGCCCGTGAGAGCGTCGTCCACACTGGCCGTCAAATCGACGTCCACGCCAACGGGGGCCGGGTTCGGCGCGCCCGCGACGGTGCTGGTCACGGGCCCCTCTTCGTCCACCGCGCCATCTTCGATCCGAAACTTGATGGGCAGCGTGCGACCGTTTACGAGCCCGATGTACTCTTCGGTATCTACATTCTTGAGCCCCTTCCCGTTGCTGACCGGATCGATGTCCGCGTGTCCGAGCGATTGCACGCCGACGGTCACCTCGACCCGATAGAACTCATTGGGGTCGAGTGGCACTTCGTCCGTGTGCCAGTTCGCTTGGTACTTATCGCCCGAGACGGTGATCGTCTCACCGCTAGGACCTCCGGTCAGCGTGAATACGATGGGAAAATCGGTCGGCTGCGGTACGGCACAGTCGGCCCCGTCGAGCTCGCAAATCATTAGGTGGGGCGACCGGCTCCCATCAAACGTGCCTGTGGGACTCGGGTTCGACACCATGGGCGGGAGCCAATAGAAGTGCTCATTCCCGCCATTGGCCGCGTCGGAGATGCTGGATGTCGGAGAGTGCTCCGCCGGAGATGGTTGGTCCGGAACTTCTCGTGGTCCGACTGGGTCCGTGCCTTCGTCACAGGCTCCCCAGATGAGTGTGGCCGCCAGCGTTGCGGCCACGAGTGTGGTCAGTCTGCGCATCTGTCCTCCTCGAGGCTTGGCCTGGGGCACAGCCTCCGGCCCAGCGCCTCGGATCGAGGCAACGCAGATAGACAGGAGACTGCACCCGCAGGCGATTCGCGTGCAGTGTGACCTCGCGTCGTGAAGCCAGCGTGAGATGATCGTTAGGTGGGCGAGATCGCGGTCGAGCGCACCGTCAGCACGCGCGCCAGGATGGCCTCGACCTGTGTCATCGAACCGAATGGATCGGCCAGGTCCTGTATGACAAGGAGTCGCGCCCGGATATTCTCGAGTCCCGATTCGATGGTCCAGCTTTCGATGCTCCAGCTTCTGAACGCCGGAATGACCCACCCCCCCTGTCCAACTCCGAGACCGATGGTCGAGCGATCGGGGGCCGATTGTCCCCGGAACGATGCAAATGTGTTGCATCAGAGCATCGGGTTATGTCGTTTCATCGCAGGTAGATAGCCCCGCTGAGCTCCAAGTGGGCGGAGCCCGGTCGGGCTCGCCGGCACCGGAGCCCGGTCGCCGGCTAAGGCCGTCTGGCCAGTATCTACGCGGAAAATCCCCGCCAGCTCCGCTCCCGCGTCAGGGCCGGGCAAGCGTGGTCTTCCTCGCCCCTCGGGGTGCCGACAAGGAGATGGCATCGGGCCGGTCCGAGAGATGCATGGAGCCGCCCTACCTTCACGCGCCAAGGCCCCGGGCGGCAAACGCCCCTGGGTGGACCGGGCACGGACGCGAAAGGACTGGCATTGACCGCGCAGATCTGGCTCCTGACCGTACTCTCGGGGCTGGGGATTGGGATGCTTGGGTGGTCGATCCGAGGTTGGCAGGCCTCGGGACGAGAGTTGATGTTGAAGCGAAAGTTCGAGACACTCCTGTGCGCCGTCGAGATGGACGCGACCCGCACCCTCGCCCAGACGCGCGAGCACGACGCGGAAGATCGGCGTCGACTCATGGCTGAGCGAGACGCGCTCCAAGCCAGGCTACTCGAGCTCGAGCAGGAGCCTACGGGAGCGGGGGTCCTGAATCTCCAGGGGGGCGACTCGACCGGGATCGGAATGCCAGCCGTGGGACTTGCCGCCTCGCTGCGACCCAATGGGCGACCCGCTCGAAATGGGCACGCTTCGGCGGCAGAATCGATCGCGCCGAATGGACGGGCCAGCCCGGCGTAACCGAATCAAGTGGTTCTCCGCTCAAGTTCGGCCCTTCGGTTCGGGGGGGATGGCGTGCGCCTGGTGGCATAGGAGAGGTCGGCCCACTCCGCACGGCTAGACGACTCGGCGGCCCCTTCCGCAGCCCAAGAGCCCAATCATTGGACGGTCGGTTCGAGATCGCGCCGCTCCAACGCAAGCATCGAAGGGGCTTCCCGACTCCCGCGGCAGTGGCTGACCTGCTCACCGAAGCGTGAGCCGGCACAGAAACTCGTGCACCGACGACGGCCGCGCATTCGGATCCTTCTGCAGGGCTTGCATCACGCCGGCGGAGACCGGCTCCGGGAGGCCGGTTACCACACTCGCGAGGGGTGCGGGATCGTCCCGTAGGACTTGGGAAATGACCTTCACCGCATCGTCCCCAACGAAGGGAGGCTGCCCCGACAACATCTCATACATGAGCACTCCCATCGACCAAATGTCCACCTGAGGCCGACGAGCGTTTCCCTCCAACTGCTCGGGCGGCATATAGCGCACCGCCCCGAACGCGGCGGGCCCGCTCGTAAAGCTGTCCTCGACGAGCTTGGCGATCCCGAAGTCGAGCAACTTCACGACACCGTGCTCGGTCCGCAGCAAGTTCCCCGGAGTGAGATCTCGGTGAATGATCCCGGCGTCGTGAACCTGCTCCAGTCCTGAGCAAGCCTGCAGCGTCCAGTCGAGGCATTCCTCTAGTGTGCACCGACCTCGCGTCAGTCGCTCCTTCAGAGTTTCGCCCTTGTACAGCGCCATCGCGATATACAGCGTGCCGTCTGGCGTGGTGTCGGCCTCATGAATGGTACAAACGTTTCCGTGGTCGATCGCTCCAGCCGCGCGCGCTTCCAATAAGAAACGAGCCCGCGCCTTCAGGTCGTTTCCGAGAGACGGAGACAACACCTTGAGCGCGACATCCCGTTCCAGAGCGGTATCGTAGGCGCGATGGACGACGCCCATACCCCCCTCCCCCAAGACTTCGCGGACGTCGTACTTTCCGAGGCGGATCCCTTCGAGCGAGGGAACCGGCCGCGGCGCCTCCGCGTCGGTGTTTTTCATGGAACTCCGCGTGAGGAATTGAACAGCTCTGGCCCTCCACAATCGGAGCCTCTGGTCAGTAGCGTCAAGCCAACCCTGCAATCCGTGACCTTGACCAAGGCGAGCCGAACCGTCCACCATTGACTCCGGCGCCTGGCTGATTCGGTCGAGCAGCTCCCGATCGAGTCGGACCCCTCTAAGGCCGGAGTTCGTCGAATGTGGGACATCATCGTCGGGATCATCACCTACCTTGCCAAGGCGCTCGGCCATTCTCGCGAGAAACCCGAGCGGCTGTTTCGCGATCACATCGAGCCCATCCAGCAGGACCTCCTGATCGTCCAAAAGGACTACGTCCAGACGTTTTTGAAGATCGCGGAAATGATCGCAGATGAAGAGGTCCCGATGCCCGACATCGTCCGTCACGTGCGGAGAGAGCGCCTACGATTCAACCCGGTCCGCACCGGAGCGGTAGAACAGGCGCAAGCGCTCAATAAGTATCACAGCAGCCGCGCACAGCGAAAACCGGCGCCGCCCGATTCCCCCGAAAGACTTCTTCAGGAGTACGCGGACGCTGTGGTCGACTACCTATACAATTCGCTGCCTCGCTTGGAAGTACCCGACGGCGGCGAAGCCCAAGACCTTCCCGAAAGTTTTGACGTTACCGAGGGGACTCGGTATTCCGATTTTCTGAAGCTCGTCGAGGCGATCCAGGCTCAGACGGACGAACGTGCCAGGCTCGCAAAGGTGGTGGAGGAAACCGAGGAGGAGCTCGAACGTAGTTGGCACATCATCGCACAGCGCTATGCCGTCCTTCGTGCGAAGTGTCTCTAACCAGACCTCCCCAGCCAACAGTCAACGCGCTCGCGGCGATCGACGAGCCGCCAGTCGCTCACGACGCCAAGAGTGACTCGAACTGTTGACGAAGGCTGACAGCGGTCGCCGGACGACGTCGTCTCTGAGCAGACAGAGAATCACGGAAGAACTCCAGGGTCGCTGATCCCATCAGAGACTCCTCGAACTCAGGCGTACCCTCCGAAATCCGAAGCATACTCAGGTACTGTGATTTGTCCCGGAACGGGTTCCGACCTGTCATGGCTTCATGCACGACCACACAGATGCTCCATAGATCGAAGTGAGGATCTGGGGCCTCGCCCGCGAGAGCCTCCGGCGACATATACGGTACCGTGCCGACCAGATCTCCGGTCTTCGTGCCCCCGGGGCCAAGGGTCTCGCTCGATCGCTCGGCCCAGTCACCGACGACAGCCCTGAAGGGCTCGATTGCCCGGTCCACAGGAGTTGTCACCAACCGGGCGAGGCCAAAATCAAGGACCTTTGGTGTCCCTTTGAGCGTGTATCCGATGTTACTTGGTTTGATGTCGCGGTGGAGGATTCCAACCGAGTGAATACAATCGGCCGCTTCGGCTAGTACGACGCCGAGGCGTAGGGCGGCCGCTTCGCCCAGCGGCCCGTCTCGCAGGCGATCGAACAGCGTGCCACCGGCGAGGTATTCCACCATCAACAGCGGTGTCCCGCGCCACGTTTCGAGCGAGTAGAGCAGCGCCAGGTTCGTATGATCGACCTGTGCCATCGCCCGGGCCTCGCGTCTCAGTCGCTGTGAAAGACCGGGGGAGACCGACGGCAGGGTCTTGACGGCGATGTCTCGGCCCAGGGTCGAGTCTACGGCGCGATAAACGACCCCCATCCCGCCCTGGCCGATCCGTTCGGCGAAATGGAACTTGCCGCTGAGTACGAGGGGGACCTTCGCCTCGACGATCGCTTCGCCACATCGGTCGCAGTCGCCGCTGGTTTCACTCGTGAGATGTCCGCACCCGGTGCACTCTCCAGCGCACTGGTTCGCCGGGTCCATGTCGGCTTCTCGGGCCCTCCTTGCCCAATCCGAGTCTCGTACCAAACGTCGATTCTCCAAGGCCAAACCGACGGACCCCGCGATACCGGCCAACAAGGCACAATCTTCTGCCTCATACGGGAGTTCGCTACGCTTTTCTCCCAGTCCCAGTGCTCCGATCAGCCCGCCGTCCGACGTGTGTAAAGGAACCAGCAGACTGAAGTCGGCATCGGTCAGCCAGTGGACATCATCCACCGGGAAATCGGGTAGCGTGTCTGGAGACTCCCAGTCCAAGTATTTGGGTGCCGACCCGTCGCTCACCCACTCCGCGATCCGACTCGTCACGGAGAGCGAGCGGGTGGCACCCGTCAACGACGTGAGCAGTGACTCGCCGGGAGCGCGCAGAAGAAGGTCCACGCGTTTGGGGTGAAGGGCTCGCTCGATTTCACCCCGAATGATGTCCCCCAGTTCCGACTCGCTCTGAACGCCCTGACTTTTGGGAACCAGTTGCGTGAGGACGGCGTGCGAGTCGTACGCCTCCCTAAAAAACAGTCGGTCGACCTTCACAAAGAGGCGTCGGCTCCCGAGCACTGCGACGGCACCAACCGCGCAGAGCGCCAGAAGCGCGAGCACTCTCCCTCCCGAGAGGATCGTAGCCAGCGTTTCGTATCGATTGATGTAAAAGACCCAAAGGACCGCGATGAAGGGCAATGCCGCCACGGCAATGATCGAGTATCTCGCGAACGCATACTGCAGAGCCCGGCGGATAACGACACGAACGTCAAGCGCTCGGTGTGCGAGCACTGCATAGGCACAAACGAGAGGTCCGATCGCCATCGGTGGGTAGGCGACGAGTGCGAGGACGCGAAAGCCCTCAGGGGTCGCGATGTAGTCTCGAAAGGCCGGCACGATGAATACGAGCGCCGTTTCGATGAGTACGGGCGCCACGCCGATGAGGATGCCGAGTGTGAGCCATACGACGCGACGGCGCTCATCTGGAGAGGCTGCCTTGACCTTCCACAACGCGAAGAGTGATGCTCCGAGGAGGAAGATCAAGAGCAGCGGCCAGTAGACTGACTCGTTCCCGTTGCTCAAGAGTGGATCGAGCGCGTCGGCCGCCCGGGTGAGGCCGAGTGCGCGTAGACCGGGCACCGCGGCGTTGACAGCCAGGAGAAGCACGCCCAGCCATCCCGCGGCCCGGGTGGCCAGTCCTTGCACCCGCGCGAGACGTCCAAAGCGAATGGCGCGGGGGAACCGACGCGCGAACTCCCAGGTGTAGTAGGGGAGAAATGCGTCCGGGTGGATCGACGCGAGCGTCGACGCGAACAGCCCTGCGCCCCCGCCCCACACCTCCGATAGTACCAACAAAGAACGCGTCGCGAACGAAGAGGCCGCGACGAGAAACCCCATCGCCAGGTAAATCGTGCGACGGTCGCGAGTTCGCCCCTGCGCGAGAAGCGCAGCAGTCCCAGCCAGCAGCAACGAGAGTCCGACAAAGACGAAGTCCGGAGGGCTGGTTCGCGCCAGCCGATCCGAATCGTACGCGAACGGTAGGAGTACGGTCGCGCCGCACATCACCTGAAGCACGGAGCAACTCGCCAGCACGCGTGCTAGGAGCGAGCTCCAATCGTGTTGCAGAATTCGGTGGATCGTGCCCATGGCTCCCCGGGTGTCAGCGCCGACGTCACGGCGTACACACGTCTCACTCCTGGAGGCAGTTGGAGGCCGGTGCTGACTCTAACCGTTTCGGGCATGCTGGAACACGAGGGCAAGGGTACAGCGCACGCGACCAAGCACGCGATGAGCCATCCGGTAGACATTTATCGTTATTGGATATGAACGCGCCCGTTCAATCGAAGTGTGAGGTCCCGCGACCCTTGACACGCGTTGGCGGACACGCGGAACATGGATGCGGTCATCTGCCGGTCCGTTCGTTGGCGATCGACCTGACAGAGCTTTGGGGAATCCGGTGCGTGTTGGGGGGCGTGTGGGTCCGGCACCGAGGTCGTATCTATGTACGAGTACCCTGCTGAGCTACGTTCGATCGACACGGGACGTCTCTATTTTCGCCAGAGGCGGCTCGCCCTCCTCGGGTTCGCGCCCGACAGTGACGTCGTCAAAGATAGAGAGGATCGGCGGCTCGTACCCGAGCGCCTGGCATCCACTCCCTATCAAGTGGTCACCTTGCTACCCGAGACCGCGGCTCCCGGGGGCGCTCCGCCGGCACCGCCCGAGGCGGTCCCTCCCACGCCGAATCGCGTGAACGAGTCGGACGCTCACGTGTGGGTTAAAGTCAGAGACGACTCATCGTTCTCGCCGGCCCGCTACCGGGACTTGGCCGGTCGATTCGACGCCGCCGAGCTGAGCTTCATCGGACCGGTATATCGCCTTGACGGTGCTCGCCCAGGGGATCTGTTCTCCCCGGTGCCCAACCTCGTACTGGTCCGCGGGAAGGACCCGTTGAGCGCGGCGCTACGTCAGCGAATGGTCTTGGAAGGGTTGCAACTCGTGTGGTCGGCCTCTCAGTGGTTGGCACGAATCGGATACGAGTTGTACGAGGTCGATGAAGAGATCGAAGACGCATACCGGGTCAAGACCCGGCTCCTCCAGCATCACGGGGACGTGGTCGACAAGGTTCACTGGGTCACCGTGGCCCTGCGGAGTCCGAGTCTCGCTTCGACCAATGACCCCAGGGAGCAGTGGGGGCTAGGCCCGTACGGAGTTCGAGTCAGCAGCGCCGCCAACAAGTCTGCCTGGGACCTGGAGACGGGGGAATCCGCTATCGAGATCGGGGTCCTCGAGAAGGGCTTCCACCCGAACCACCCCGATCTCCCGTTTGACCTGAACGACGGTTTCAACGCCGCTGATCCGTATGACCAGTCGCTTACCGTGCAGGACACCATCGGCGAAGACCACGGAACGAAGGTAGCGGGCATCGTGGGCGCGATCGCGGACAACAACCAAGGAGTGGCTGGCGTCGCACACGGGTGCACCATTGTGCCGATCAAGTACAACGGGACCAGCCTTCAGATGTCCGTGGCTCTCTCCGCCGCGCTACGTGGGGGCGTACGGGTGATGAACATCAGTCAAGGCTGGGACTACGACTTCGCGCAAACGCTGGACGATACACCCGTCGTCGAAAACATGCTGGCGGCCGTTACGGCTCCGCCGGATGGGCTCGTGGTGTGTGCCGGAACCGGCAACGACGCGGGCGAACTCTCGGCGGGCGCGGGTCAGTCAATCTATTTCCCCGCCTCCCACGCCGACGTCGTGGCATGTGGAGGTTCAAACCGGGGTCGAAGTCGATGGAGGGCGTATCTGTGGGGCTCAAACTTCAAGGACGGACCCAACCCGACCGAGGGCGTTACCGTCGCTGCCCCCGCCGACGAGATCGACACGACGGACCTGGACGCGGGCGGTTACCAGCCATTATGGGGGACCTCTGCGGCGACTCCGCACGTCGCCGGGGTCGCGGGCCTGGTGCTGAGCCGATGCCCCGGGCTTTCGCCCAGCGACGTCCGGTCGGTCCTCGAGAAGACCGCCGAGCTCCCGGATACCTACAAGGCAACGGTCGGCGATTGGCACCCCGCACTCGGCTATGGAATCGTGGACGCGTTCGCGGCCCTTGGCGCCGCAGCCCGGCTGAGCAATTGCAAGCAAACGGAGGAGACCGTGGGTAAGAACAAAGACAAAGACAAGGTCAAGAACAAGGACAAGGAGACGTCGGAGACCGATGCTCCTGGAGTATTCGATCCGGTGCAAAACGGCGAGACTACCGACCCTTTGAAAGAGCCTTCGATCGTCTTTGACTCGAGCGGAGATGACGATGTGCAGAAGGCTCGTGACGAGGTGCTCATGGAGTTCGGTCGATGCTCTGGACTCGAGCCCAGCGAGGAGATCCGGGCTGTCGCGGTCGCGATCTTCGAGAACAACATCGGTGCCTGGCTGAAGAGCAATGACAAGAACAAGTGGGAGGAGCCGATCCGGTCCTATGTTCTGCGACACGTCTGTAAGATCGCACGTCAGGCGTCGTGCGATCCGTGCGACGTAGTCGATTCTCTCGACGTCGCGAAGGCGGCCAAGGATGTCATGACGCGGGCCGAGAAGGCTTGCAAGACAAAAGATCAATCGGAACTCGCAACTCCGATTGGGGACCTCTGTCGCGGGAAGTTCTCCTAGGCCATCTCTCCATAGAGTCGCAAGCCCCCGCCGCTACCGGAGAACGAGTCGGTCACTCCGGGTGATGTCGTCCACCTGCGGGCGGGGCTTAGGCCGGGGCAGGTCGAAAGGGGGAGTTCTAGAAGGCCGACGACTCTCTGACGTTCCCATAGAGCGGCCTCTCAGATACTCCCGCTCGCGCGGAGCGCGTCTCTCAAGCCCCGTGTGGCGGCAATCACGTCTATCAACAGTTGGTCGTCGTGTTCGAGATATCCTTCGTACTCCGCCATGTTTCGGCGCTCGTGTGCCTTGGCCAGAACGCGCCATTCGCCGACCTCCACACCCGCCGTGTGTTGCAGCGTCTGGAATACGATGTATCGGTTGGCGGGTCGATACCCCATTCGTCTGAGGGCATACAACGCGAGTGCGTGTGCGGCATTGTACGCGAGGTCGAAGCGGCTTTCGAACGAGAGATCTTCGCGCTCCGCATCCTCGAGACGGGATTCGCCCGAGCGCATCAGGCCATCTAGTTCGTCTGCGCGTGGGGGCTCGGTCTTGAGCTGGCCGATTCCGACTAGATTGTCGAGCTCAATCGAGGACATCATCAGACCCGATCACGAAAATCCGCGGGCCGTCCGCGACGCGGGCCACAAAACTGTCGGATCGATTGCGCTTACGGCGCCATTCAGCCGCCGTGAGCAGATTCACGCCCACCGGTCGTCCAAGCTGTTGCTCAGCCCCATGCAAAGCCTCAAACAAGGTCGGGTAGTCGAGATCATCGGCGACCACCATCACGTCTATATCACTACTCGCATCGTCTCTACTCGCGGCAACAGACCCGTACACAAAGGCCGCGTGAATTCGGTCCGTCACTGGATCGAGCGCTTCTCGAAGCGTCCCGGCCACCCCCACCGTCTTACCGACGAGGGCGACGAGTTCTTCAAATAGTGGGCTGTCGGCGTTGGCCTGATAATACTTCTGGCGCCCCTCCACACTCTCCCGGACGAGGCCGCTTCCCGACAGACGCTTTACGACGCGGTGGGTCGCGCCGGTGCCCGAGCCAGCGAGTCGAATGAGGTCCACGCTCTGAAACCGACGGGTCGGCTGCCCAAACAGCAGCCCCAAGACACGCTGCTCCACGGACGTGAAGAGCGCATCTGCCATAGACGTCGGAGCCCTTGGGGGCTCACTATCCTTGATCGTTCCCATATTGGGAACAATAATACCCAATTTGGGAATCCGTCACAAGACGCCCGCTAGGTAAACGCGTGGCTCACTCGGCGGACTGCCCTGAATACCTAGCACCCGGTGTCTACGTTGAGGAGGCCGGTTTCCGGTCGCGTGCCATCCGAGGCAGCAGCACCAATACGGCCGGCGCTGTCGCAATCGACGAACACAGATCACGGGATCACGGACGTCCGATCCGCCATCTGGAACAGCGTCAGGTAGAGAACCAGCGCGGTTCGGTAGTACGCATCGTAATCGATGCCCTCCGGGAGATCCTCGGCCGTGTGTGCCCTGCCCTGCGCACCCGAGCTGTGGAAATAGACGGTCGGCACGCCCGCGTTGATGAACGCGGTATGGTCGCTCGCACCCGGGACCGCGGGCGTGGGCTCGCTGTCGGCGAGATCGAAGCCTCCATACAGGCGATCGGCATCCACCGCGAACTGTTGGAAGATGGGGGTGGTCGCGCCTCCGTCCATCCGGAGCCGAGGTCCGGTGCCCACCATGTCCAGGTTCATCATCCCGACCGCATCGGAAATCGGGCGAGGCGGGTGTGACGCGAAGTACTCCGACCCGAGCAGGAAAAGCTCCTCGCCGGCGAAGAGAACAAACGCGACCGAGCGCCGCGGCTTGACGGCCGACCTCGCCATCGCCTCGGCCATCGCCATCACCATGACGCTGCCCGATGCGTTGTCCTGTGCCCCCTGGAAGATCACATCCCCCTGTCGCCCCACGTGATCGAGGTGGCCTCCGACGATCACGTATTCATCCGAGAGCGATGGATCGCTCCCGTCGATCCATCCCACGACGTTCCAGGTCGTCCGCTCGGACGTGTATTGGGCGCCGACCTCTAACGTGACCCGCGTCTCGAGCTCGAGCGGGAACGGGCGCTGCGTGTCCGCGATCTGACTGCGCAGCGACGCCGCCGTATGAGGCAGCCCACGGAGCAGGTCATCGGCGATCCGGTTCCGGACCGAGAGCTGGGGCATGTTCTCTTGTTGGGCGCCTTCCATGCCGTGATAGACGCTGACGATCGGCGAGATGGCCCCCTCGCCTGGATCGTCGATGAGGAGAATGGCCCGCGCGCCCCGCTCCGCCGCGAGCGAGGCCTTGAAACGAGGCCGGCTCTTCTCGCCCCAATCCCCGCCCCCGGGAGGCGTGCCCATGAACATGAGCGCGACTTTGCCCGTCGCGTCCACCCCGGCGTAGTCATCCCAACCGGTTTCGGTGTCGACGAGCCCATACCCGACGAAGACGACCGATGCGTCCTCCACTCTACCCGAGCCCGTGAATCCTCGCGCGACGTAGTCGCGGCCAAAGCGATAGGGCGCACCGCTCCAACCCTCGTATTCGATTCTGAGCTCGATCGGACCCGTCACTTCGTTGGCTTCGATCGTAAACGGCTGAAGAAACGAACCGTCAGTTCCTCCCGGCCGCAGACCCGCGGCCCTGAAGCGCTCGGAGGCGTATCGCACGGCCAGGTCGTGCCCGGGCGTCCCGGTGAGCCGTCCCTCGAACTCAGGCGAGGCCAGCTCGTAGACGGCGTCCTTCAAGGTCTGCTGATCTAGGAACGGCAGGCCCAGCGCGCCACGCATGAACGACGGGCTCGGGGGTTGTTCTTGGCGTTCCGAGGCGGGCGGGAGCTGACGTTGTTGTGAGACCGCCGGGTGCGGCGCGAGGCACAGGAGACCGACGAGGAGGGCGAGTAGAGGACGGGGACTTCTCATGGACTTGGTGCTCCCTGGGCGGAGGCATGACGCTGTATCACGGTGGCCGAGACCCAAAGCTGTGGATTTGACGAGGAGCCGACAACCGGGGGACAACGTGGCCATTGGTGGGGCAAGACGTGCTCGAGCACGGGAGGGGCGTGCCCATGAACTCAGCTACCTATGATCGAGCTCACGAACGACGCTTGCCGTTCTCGTTTGCCGAGGTCCAGGAAGACGCCCGGCTGGGGATCGACTTTCAGCGCACGCTGAGGATCCCCCACGACGACAGCGCCATACCCTTGGCTCGGGTGCCGTGCGGACCGCAATCGCTTTTCCCGACCGCGCGGGAGGCGGGGGCGGCGCTATGCTCTACCCGTTGCAGCTGAACGCACTGGAGTGCTCCGGCTCCTAGGGCTCCAAGTCGAGGACGTAGACGTCGAGGTCGTCGTTGATGTCTTGGCTCTCGATGCCGGACCACACGACGCGGCCGCCCCAAATCGATGGCGTGATCTGCGCGAATGCATCGGCGGTGAGCGCGCGCTCCGTCCCGGAAAGCAGATCGAACGAAAGAATTTCGAGCTCGCGCACCTGGGTCGTCGGGTCGTCGTACCTTCGATCGGACCACACGACCGTTGAACCGGAGACGTCCGCGTTGAACGTGCGATAGGGGGAGAGGCGCGTGCGCGCCCCCGTCTCGAGACTCACGACATCCAGTGGCGCTTCGTCCGTCGTGGAACGCACCTCGAAGGCCACGTGGGTCGTTCCCACGGCGGGCCGCTGCGCCCCGGCCGATGTCGTCACGCGGTGCACGCACGAGTTCGCTCGGTTCATGGCGAACACTTCGAGCGTTCCCGAAACGAGCCCGGCCCAAACGACCCACTCCGCCGAGACCTCGGGTTGAGCGGCTTCGCGCGCGAGCGTCGCGGTTCCTCCGGTCGCTCGGTTGAATCGTCGTACGGACGGCTGGCCCCCGACACGTGATTCGTACACGACTAAATCGTCGTGCAACCGTGGATTGATGTCGATACCGGTGCCGTCGGAAATCCGCTCCTCAATTCCCGTGTTAAGATCGAACAAGTAGACGTCGGACCCGCCGTTCCGATCGGACTGGTAGACGATGAAGTCACCCCACAGATCCGGGAACTGATCGTCGCCAGAATCGGTCGTGATCTGTCTCTCCTGCCCAGTCGTGAGGTCTAGAAGAAAGATGTCCCAACTTCCCGAGCGATTGTCCGACCAAACCACGCGGTCTTCGTATACCACAGGCCACTCTTGTTGAGCGTCGTCGTCGTGGAGACGTGTGGCGACCGGGGCCGTCCCCAATGTGGGTGGCGTGGGTCGGGGATCCGCTGCTGGAATCGTCGTCGGACTCGGAAGACCTACGCAAACATCGGGAGGCGGCGGCGGCGCCCCACTGGCGACCTCCATGGGGCCACCGCACGCGGTCACCATCGCGACCAAGCCACCGAACAAACCGACGGCCCCGGCGAATCGGTCAACGACCCGGCGCATGCTCGCAACGACCGTTACCACGCGTCGGTGCTCGCCCCGTATCTCGGCCATCATCCCCCCTACGGCCGCGGTGTAAGCGATAGCGAGAAATCCGCGACCGCGTCAGCACTCACCGTCACCGGCGGCGCGTTCCCGTGGGTGGGGTAGGTGCACCACGTCGCATCCGATCCGAAAATCTGCCATTCGGTTGCCGTACGAATCGCCGTGGCGCGCTTGCTCGGAATGCGGTCCACGTTGCTCGCGCACCCCAGACCGTACTTGAGCCGATGCTCCGTCGAGCCTTCCACCCAGCGGAACGTGATGATCAGGGGCAGAGTGTCGCCGACCGCCATCGCGCCGAGGGCAGCGTCGACCTCCCCCGGCTGGCACCCGGCGAACTGGTTGGCTGGACACAGGTCCTTACTCTGCCCGATCAAGTCGACGAGACCACGCGAAGAAACGCTATCCGGAGTCGTGATCACGACGTCGACGAGCCGTGTCGCCGACTTTTTCTTCGTGCTGGCGTCGAAGCTGAAGTTGTCGTCGTCCGCAATGATGGCTCGGACGTCATCGACGCCGTCGGAATACATGCCTCCGCCGTCTGAAGCGAGGCCACCCATGCCGTCATCGAACTCGACGTCGAGCGAAGTGCTGCTCCCACTCGGCGGGCCGCCACCACCGTTTCCGTTACCCCCCTTGGCGAAGGCGATTGGTGGTGATTCTTGTTCCGATACGGCGACGGGAGATGACTGGCAGGCGCCCACCGCGAGCGCGAGGAAGCCCGACGTCAACGGGACGAACTTGATCGACATATCCGTGCTCCAGATGAAGAGTGAGTGGTCTCCTCTTCATCTGGGATACGGATGCGCCGCCGTGAGTTTACGCCATCAGTTGCCGGCGGCGAGTTTTCGGATCGTCATCAGGAACGGCACACGTACGTCGACCGGCGGTTCGATGTTGCGGTGCGTTTGGCCTCGAAGCTCCACGTGACAGAACGTTGCGCGATCTCCGGACAGCGTCCAGATGTCGTCGTCCGGATCCCCCGGAGTCCCGCCGTCGTCACGCGCCAACGTCATCATCTTGGCCGCGTTCGCCACGGCGGCCTCCGACCCGAGGCAGTCATCGCGCCCAAAGCGAACGCGGTAGATCGCCTTGCGTGACGCCGCGAACTCCAGATTGCCGTTGACCAAACGGGGAATCCCGTCCGCAGCGATGTCTCGAAAGATCGGCCCTCCGAAGATCGGCGCGGTGGTCATCCAATCGGGATCCAGACACGTCGGACCAAACAGAAGCTCGCCCGCAGCACCGTCGCCATCCGCGTCTCCATCTTCGAGAACACGCACCGTCAGGCAGCGCGGGCCTTGGTTGGCGACTACCGGATCCAAGCGGAAGTTCCCGTTACCATGAAGGATGAGCGCTTCGACTCGGTCGACCCCGTGATCGTACGGATCCGGTGCACCGTCGCCATCCGCGTCGCGCCCGTCCCCCGCGATCCCCGTCTGTGTCCCGTCGAACGTCACGGACAGCCCTTCCTCCGGATTGACCGGGCCCGTGAGCTTCACCCGCAGGAGCTCGCTACCGACGCCCTTCGTCGGTCCCTTGCGAACGACGACATCGTAGTCGGCTGCTTCCGCGTCGATCGCGACATCCACGTTGGCGATGAGCTCGGTCGCGCTTACGAAGGTTGTGGAGTTCGTGGAGAGCTTCTTGGTGGTTTTTCCCTTGAGCTGAAAGGACACGGCGCTGCCAGCTTCGAACCCGGTACCGGAAACGAGGAGATCCATCGCGACGGTCCCCTGGTCCACCTCGTTAGGGTCGATCGCGATGACCGTGATTTTTCCGCCCGCCTTGCCGGACGCTGCGCTAGGTGGTCCGGCGAGGCTGTCCGGATCTCCGGGCGCGTGGCATGCGAACAGCAGCGTTGTCGCGAAGAGGGCGACACGGCGGCTCCAACGACGAGGGTGCAGTCGTCCCTCGCGACTCTGTGCGGAGCCCGCGCGGCGTGGAAACGTTCGAGCGACGTGCATCGCGATCGGCATGGCGTCTGACCTCGGATTAGCTCGCATTGAATTCTGGCATCGGCGGAAGCGCGTCACGCGCATCAAACTGATGAACGGATGCGGAGCGTAGTTTTGATCCATCGTCTATCCGGATCCGGAGAGGACGTACGACGCCCAGTATGCGGGCGAGGCGAACTCGGCCGACTCGATCATCCGTCGTTGGGCCGCTGCCAGCGCCACCGCCGCCCCCTGGCTCTCGAACGCCCCGTAGAACCCGACCGCGAAGCGGGCGGCGGCGCGATCTTCGAGCGGCCAAAGCGTCGCCACGACGTCGCGCGCTCCCGCGTAGAGCAGCGCTCGAGCCAGCGTCGCGTAGTCCTCCCCGGGTTCAACCGCTCCGGAACCGGATCTCCCGAGCCCGGTGTCGCACCCGGACAAAAAGACGAGGTCGCTTCGAACCTCCAGCCCGAGAATTTCATGCACCTCGAGCCGGCCATCCGATTCAACGACCGCGTCACGATCGGGATGGACCTCGAGGTGCGAGAACATCGGGTTGCGACCGTTCAGCACCCCGTGCGTGGCGATGTGAACGATCCGCGCGTTCGCCAAGGCTCCCCGTATTTCACTTTCCGTCGCGCGATCTCCGATTCGCGTCTCCGCGCCGGACGTCGCACCGAGGGTCTCGACTTCCTCCAACGACCCCGGCAAGTCGCGGTGGAAGGGCGCGAATGCCTGAAAATCGGAAGCGCCGTGGACCGCGGGGCGTCCCGCGCGACCTCGCAGTGCCGGCAACACCGCCGCGGAGGGCAGTTGCGTGACGGTGTAGTCTTCTACCAGATACCTCCCTGTCGCCGGGTCGATGAGTGCGGCAAACGGGAGATATGTCAGGGCTCCGTGCGGGACGATGAGGAGACGGCTTCGACCCGCCAGCACCCCAGCTGCCGCGAGCGGCTCCATGAGAAGCTCGTGCAGACCCTCCAAGACACTTCGACGGGTGGACTCGTCGGACGTCGGATCCTGGATGAGACGACGCGCGAACGAAACCGAGGTCGCTACATCCTCGATGCCGCTCGCTTGTTCGAAGGCTACGACGCCGGCCTGAGAAAGCACGAGCGCGAGCAAGCGGTCCTCGGTGACGAGGTATTGCACGATCGCTTCATCGGGCCTCAATACCGCGCCGATCTCGGCCACAGTTGGAGATCCCAACCCCAGGATGAGCGCGCCCGGAGATCCCGCCGGTGACGTCTCTAGCAGCGTTTCGTACTCGGCCCGCGCGGCCACCAAACGTCTTCCCCTTTCGGCCAGCTCCGCTTCGAAGCGGTCGTCATCGTCCCGCGTTTCACGCCTCAGATCGTTCAACGACGTCGAAAGCTGATCCACTCGCCGCAGGACTTGGTCGGCTGTGGCCAGCCACTCGGCTGTCGCGTCGAGTCCGCTCTCGCGTGACGTCGACGCGAGGTGTTCCATCAGCGCGCGACCTCGGGCCGCGTCGGACACGTGGAACGCCTCATCAGGACGGCCAGCGGCCAAGAGTGCGACCACCAGCGCACCGTAGGTCTCACGCCGGGCCGCCACGAAGCTGGTTCGAAGCGCTGCGGATCCGATCCCGCCACGCACGCGTTCTACGCTTTCAACGGCGCGTCTGCCTGCGGTGAGCGACGCATCCGCATGGCCGAGTGCGGCGTGTGCGCGGGCCGCGAGAGCCTCGGCCTGCCACTCGAGGGAGTAGTCGCCGGCGTCGAGCCAGGGATCTAGGTCGGCGAGTATCTCCAGCGCGCGGCTAGGGTCGCCCCGTCGCTCGGCCATCTGCGCGGCTGCGATCCCAGCCTGTAGACGCGCGGATCGAGCGTCCAACCGCTCTGCCAAGCTCGAGGCCTCCGCGAGCCAGGAGTCCGCATCCGCATGCACGTTCGTCTGCTCGGCGACCTCGGCAAGCAACAGTTGATCCGATAGCTCCTCGAACGGGACGTTCGTATCCCGGTGAATCTGGAGTGCTTCTCGGAACCGTACCGAGGCGCGCTGAAGGTCGCCGAGCTCCAAATAGGCGAGCCCTTCCCCGCGAGCGGTTCGCCCCACCTCGGTCCGCATTCCCATCGCTTCATAGTCACGCCGGGCGTCGCCAAACCGCTGAAGTGCGGCCTGCGGGTTGCCCGTGTGAAGATAGACGTCCGCCAGCATTTCCCGACTCGCCGCCGCAGCCCCCTTTTGATCGAAAGCGTTGGCGAGCGACAGGGCTGTGTCATAGTGCGCTCGCGCGCGCCCTAGATCGCCGAGCTCCAGATAGGCGTCGGCGAGCTGTCGTATGGCCGCTTCCTCGGTGGCGCTGTCGAGCTCACGGTAGATCTCGCGAGCCGCTTGCAGGTGTGGGATCGCGGACGCTGGATCGCCGATCAGCGTGCTCAACATCCCGAGATTCGTAAGCCCGTTCGCTTCTTGTCCGCGGTCTTCGCGCGCGCGACCCGCATCTCGGAGCGCTTCGAACGCGCGCCGTGCGGCGTCGAATTCTCCGAGATCCGACTGGACGAGGCCGAGGTTGCCGGCCGCCGCGGCCACTCGGCCCGCATCACCGGTCTTTCTACCCCACTCGACCGCGTGCTCGAAATGCGCCTCCGCCTCGGCAAGACGGGTCTCGTACCATGCGACCAAGCCCAGCGCGTTGTAGGACCGCGAGAGCTGATCTTCGAGTCCGGCCCCGATCTTCAAGGCGAGTGCGGCTTCGCCATGTCGGCGCGCGTCACCCAGGTTCCCCTGACGCCACGCTGCCAGTCCGAGCCAGGTCTCCGCGCGCGCCTCGACCGCCGGGTCGCCGGCCCTCGCGCCTCGCTCGGCCACAAACGCAAGCAGCGCCCGTGCGGCGTCGTAGTCGCCCGAGTAGTACAGATCCGTGGCCTCGTCGATCAGCCCCGGCAAGGCGCTGACGTCCATGCCTTCGAGCGTGTTGGTCGAGGCCGAGGAGACGACGGGAATCGTCGACGTCTGGCCCGCCTCTTCGTCACACGACCATGAGGACACTGCGAAGACGACGACCAGCGCCGCACGGTGCCGCGCCGTCCCACGGATCACTAGCGGATGCGTAACCGGCGAACCTCGTCCATGGCGATGGATTCGCCCGTCGACAGCAAAGCGGTAACGCTCCATAAATATCGCGCCCCCCTGGCCAGATCTACGTCATCCTCTATCATGATTAGGGTGTCCCGAGTCGCTCCGCGCCAGACGGGGCGCGCTCGGTCGTCGGTCAGCGTGATCGTATAGAAGGCGTCGGGCTCGACCGGTCGCCAGACGAATACCAGAGAATCTCGCGGGACCTCGGCGGCGTCGTCCGGCGCGCGGGCGGCGAGCGGCTCGGCCGCGACAAACGCAGGCGAATCAGACGCCCGAAACGATGGCCCCTCGTCTCGGTCGAACGTTGGGCGTGCGACCAAGACGGCCACACCGATGAGCCCGAGTGCGACTGGAATCAGCGCCCGTCCCTGTCGCCCTCTTCGCGCGCGTTTGCGCTCCCGTTCGATGCGGGCCATGTCCACGAACTCGTCGCAACAGATGCTGCACTCCGCAAGATGTGCCTCGAGGCGTTCTCGTTCGCGCGCCGAGACATCGCCGGCGAGCAGAGCCGCCAGGTCTTCGGCTACTAGATGCTCGTCTTGCGGGTCGTGAATCGGGTTCACGGGGCAGCATCTCTCACGCCCCGCGCTTCGAGGCGTCGCTTGAGCCCCGCAAGCCTTGACCGCAGGCGCCGGTAAACGTGGAATTGGGTCGGCAACTGAAGGAGCTGCGCGATTTCACCCGCCGTCAGATCATATTCGAAGCGAAGCTTGAGCAGCAGGCGGTCGCGGGGCTCGAGGCTGGCCATCGCCTCCCCGAGCGCCTTTCGAAGCTCCACCTCTCGAAGACGGATCTCCGGATTGCGTCGCGAGGGATCCGCCACGTGCGACCAGTCGGCTTCGGCCAGGTCCAGTGTGGTCAGCATGCGTCGGATTTGGAACGTCAAACGAGCTCGTTCGTCTCCCTCGTTCGTTCGACTCTGTGGCCGACCGTCCCGGCGGCGCCGATAATCCTCGCACAACCGGCGCGCCACCACGACGAGCCAGGTCGAGAAGCTACCGCGCCCGTCCGACGCGAACGTTCGCAAACGCTTGAAGTCGTCGGCGCGTAGTTGCTCGAGGATGAAGGTGTACCGATCCATCGCGCCGTCGTGGGCATTGGACCTCGAGTGGGCGGTGTGCAGTAGCAGGCGTGTGTAGCGAGCCACGAACCTCTCCCACGCGTCGTCCCGATCGGCAGGCGTCGAGTCGATCAGCGCCGCGACTTCCTTGGGAAGCTGTCGCCGGGACGCACGCCGCGCGAGAGCAGAAGCGTCCGCTGCACGTGCCCGCCCACCGTGGACTGCGGCACGTCCCCCTTCGCCGTCTGCAGGCTTCATGGCTTTCGAGAGGCTCACGTTCGTCTTCGGATCCGATTCGGGCACGACAAGAGCAGCCGGAATGTTAAACGGATTCGCACCCCCAGATTGCGGTTGCGAGCCACGAAGCGCGATGGATACGTCTCAAGAGGGGGTGATCGCCTAGGGCTCGATCGGTTCCACCGTGAAGCCCTCGCGTTGGGCCGCTGCCGACAACCGCCCGTCGAAGGTGAGGAAGGCTCCCGATGCCGGTCGACCGCTCCACTCGCAGGCGGCAGCCAGTTGAAGCGCGTCCGCCGCGCGTAGATCGTGGACCCTGAGCAGCTGACTCGCGAGGTCTCGAAGACCGGACGAAGGTTCGACTACATACCAGCGCCGCTCGAGTTGCCGCAGCAGTTCGAGCGCGGCGGCCACCCCTCGTGGACCGAGGACCGACTCCCGCTCGAGTCTCGCGAACGCGGAAGCACACTCGACGGGCGACGTCCACCAGACGACCATTTCAGGATCCTGCTCGAACGCTCGATCGATCGTTTCAGATCTCGGTTCTTCGACGCAGAGCGGCACGATCGCAGACGCGTCCCAAAATCTCACCGTCCGGCTCGGCGCTCCTCGAGTAGAGCTGAGAGCGCGCGTCCCTCCTCATCGGACGGCCGGTCGGGCCGCGCCGGATCGACGACCGAGGTGTCTAAGGGCGGGCGCACTCTACCCAGCCGGATGAGCCGCTGCAGCCTTCCACTGCGGCCCGTCTCATCGCGCAAGCCGCTGATTCGCGCCACCGGTCGACCTCGATCCGTCACGACGACCTCCTCCCCGCTTTGTACGAGGGCGATGAACTCCGAGAGTTTCGCTTTCAGCTCCGAGATGGCGACACGTCTCATCTGTGCATCAACTCCTCTTCGTCGTGTGTGTCCCAGCGAAACTTAATCTGACTATTTTAGTCATATCAAGAAAGGGGCCGAGGGACCCCGTCACCACTTGCCAATTACACAATCGTGTACTATTTAGTACACAGTACACAGCGGAGACTAAATGTCAGACGACACCCGGACCTTCGGCGATTACGTCCGAGGGCACCGAGAAGCGTTACGCGAGACCGACCGGACCTATTCCGTCCGTCAGGTGGCGGGCCGGATCGGCATCGAGCCGTCCTACCTGAGCAAGGTCGAACGCGGACACGTCCCTCCCCCGTCGGAGGCGACCGTCGTGCGGCTGGCCGAGGCGCTCGGGGAGGATCCCGACGTGCTCCTGGCGCTCGCGGGCAAAGTGTCCAGCGATTTGAAGGACGCGATCCGGCGGCGGCCGCAGTTGTTCGGCGAGCTGATCCGGGAGCTTCGCGACCTGCCGGACCACGCGGTTCTCAAGCTCGTGCGCGAGGTCCGCGACGGCGACTGGTAAGAGATGGGTATGAAAAGATGAGTACGAGATAGAGGAGAGATACCGATGATCGAGCTCAAGAACGACGGCCTGCAGTTCTCGTTTCCCGAGGTCCACAAGGAAGCGCGGTTGGACATCGACTTTCAGCGCACCTTGAGGATCCCCGACGACGGGAGCAACCATCCCCTTCCCCCCGGCCTGGGCAGTTTCCCGCTCCAGCATGTGGATGATTTCGCCGACGACATCTCCGAACGTTGGCTCACCCATGGGGGCGTGATGCTTCCGATGTACCAGTCCGAAGCGATGTGGCTCAACTTCTCGGCGCGCGGCAACGGCTTCCCCTATCCAGTCGCGGTGAAGATCGCCACCGGCAAGATCAACGCGGTCACCGGCGAAGAGTGGGAGAACGGACTTCACGCGGATCCGCAGGACTACGTCGTGGTCCCTGAGCAGCCATGGCTCGACGGATACTGCGTCGAGAAAGGCATCATCCGTCAGTTCGTCGCGATGCCGCTCGGGGCCGGCTATACCGCTGAAGAACAGATCACGGGCGAGGCCGAGCACGGCGGCATCCAAGTGATCGCGTATCCGATGCGGCGGGAGGCCTACGAGGAGCACCGGAAGAAGTGGAAGGTCGAGGGGTGGGGGCCGAACGTCATGGGGCAGATGTGCCTCGGCTCGATACAAGAGGACGCGGCCATGTACGACATGGGGCTCGCCCCAGGCGGCCGGATGCGCCAAGAGATCTACGACGACCCCTACGAGTTCAACGAGTGGGACACCGAGAACGCGAGCCGCTGCTTCGTCCACATCGCGAACTCGATGGTGTGGCGATCGATCACCGGGAAGAATCCGCCCACGACCCCGCCAACCTCGCGCGAGTACACAAAGGCCGGACTCCCCTGGTTCGAGTACTACTCCGACGGCGAGGCGATCGATGGGTCTGGGATCCTCGCGGGACTCAAGAGCGTGATCCAGATCGGACAGAAGAAGGGTGACGTGCCATTACCGGAGAACGAGTCGGTCACTCCGGGCAATGTCGTGCAGCTGCGGGCGGGGCTTCGGCCGGGGCAGGTCCGGGAGGGGCAGTTCTAGGAGGTCGGCGGGGAGAAGCAATTCGAACGGACGGACACCTGATCCGTAGTGCCTCTGATACGACGAGGAAGTCGCATGTTCTTACCCCACTCTTGCCCCATCCCATCGGAAGGCTGAGCCGACGGCAAGATACGCGCTCAGATGATTGCGGCGAACCGTCTCAGGTCGCCTTTGCGAACGCTCGCGCGCCCATCGACAAAGTCCTGCTTCGCCGCGACGAGCGCCCCCCGGACGACGTCAGCCCAGGATGACAGCCCGACCTCACTAGCCGCGCACCAAGCGGCGTCTCGCAGCTCCGCGTCCATCCGTAGGGAGACGCGCGCGTTTCGCGCTCCACCGGCGAGCTCAGAGCCGGCGAGCTTCCCGATGCGTCTTGCCACCTTCGGATCAGCGCTCAACTCGTTCATGTAATAGCGCAGAAGTGTCCCTCGCAGCGCGGCGGCGGGGATGTCCAGATCGGCCGCAATCAGGAACACGACGTCATCCAGGTGTCGCGGGATCCTGGCCTCCAGCGTGTGGTGCTTGCTTCGCCTCGCCTCCCGAAGCCTGGGCGTGGACTGGGGTGGAATCGACACCGTCTCGCTGCATACCTCACACGATCCCACAAGCACATCGTCCACATCCACGTCCGTCGCCTCGAGATGGACGGATTGATACTCGTACCGGATCGTACGCGAGGTCTCGCAGGCCGGGCAGAGGCCCTTCTCTCGGTCCCCTTCGCGAAGAATCTTCATGATCCGATCTCGTGGACGCTGATGATCCAGGCCATTGACTCCTTCAGGTACGCCTTCACATACCATCGCCGCTCACCGACGAGGGGTCGAAACTCGTGTACGACAAGCTCGCGATCAGCGTGATGCGCGCTCACCGCATGCTGGTCTCCTCGACAGCGGTGGAGAAGCCCCACCACGTCCTCGACGCTCAGCTCGCCTACGGCCAGGAGGTTCTTCTCGTCGAGCGCGGTCCGCGCTTCGTGGCGGTACCTGCCTTCCCGTAGGCAGTCGATCAGTCGACGACGGACGGCACGAAAGCGTATCGACTCGCTCATCGCTCAATTTGTACGTCGGCTGTCGTACACGATCGCCCCTTGAAGAGTTCCGAGTCAAGCTCTCCAAGGAAGGGGGTGAAATGAACTCGGCCTCAACGACGAGAGGGTTGGTCTCAGGTAAGCGTACCGCTGAAGAACAGATCACGGGCGAAGCCGAACACGGCGGCATCCAAGTGATCGCGTACCCGATGCGGCGAGCGGCTTATCAGGAGCGCCTAAAGAAGTGGGAGGCCGAGCGGTCGAGCCGGGGGAGCATGCTCGGCGTATGCTTCAGTAGGGTGGAAGACAGCACGGCCATGTCATACGACATGGCTCTCGCCCCCGGCGGCCGGATGCGCCAGGAGATCTACGACGACCCCTACCAGTTCAACGAGTGGGACACCGAAAACGCGAGCCGCTGCTTCGTCCACATCGCCAACTCGATGGTGTGGAGATCGATCACCGGGAAGAACCCGCCCACGACGCCGCCAACTTCGAAGGAGTACACGAAGGCCAGGCTGCCCTGGTTCGAGTACTACTCCGACGGCGCGGCCATTGAAGGGTCCGGGATCCTCGCGGGACTAAAAAGTGTGACCCAGATCGGCCAGAAAAAGGGCGACGTACCGCTACCCGAGAACGAGTCGGTCACCCCCGACAACGTTGTCCACCTGCGAGCGGGATTGCAGCCGGGGCAGGTGCGTGAGGGGCAGTTCTAACAGGCGGCCTCCGACGCCCGGAACAACACGCGGTCGGGGATGTCGACTTCGCGCTTCCATCGGGCCGCGGTAGTCCATGCGTCCGGGTCGGCGCCTCGCAGCTTGTTGCGACGGACCATTGCCGCGACCGGATGGCTCGGGAGCGGCGGTGGCCTTCCCCTGCCGGTCGCGTGCGCCGTACCTCGGGGGTCTCGGAACACGGCGCGTCCGACGCCCCACCATTCGATGTTCCAGGAGTCCTCGTGTACGAGCCGGTGGTGGTAGCGACATAGAAGCAGCGTGTTTTCCAAGCTCGTGTCGCCGCCATCGGCCCAATGCACGACGTGGTGCGCTTCGGTAAAACGGCCCCCGCAACCCGGGAAGCGACATCCTCGGTCGCGGGCGTCCAATGCTCGCCGCAGCGCGGGGGAAATCGTCCGGGTTCGACGCCCGACGTTGAGCACCGAGCCGTCCCTGGCCCGCGTGAGACGGACAAGGCCCGCGTCGCACGCGACCCGGCGAGACGTTTCAGCTGAAACGCGCGTGCCATCCTCCAGATTCGAGCGCCCCGAATCGCCCGCGTCGGCCAGCGTCTCCTCATCTACGTGGAGAACGACTTGATAGCGCTCCGCTCGAGTACCGCTGATCGTGGACTCGCTCGCACCGAACCCCGCCGCGAATGCCCGCTCGACCACGAGGCCGATCGCGTCGGCTCTCCGCCTTGCGGCGTCCCGTCCCGCGTCCGACTTCCGATGGTGCGGCTGTCTTGGCATGCGGCCTCGCTCGCGGTAGAGCGCATCGCTTGCCGCCTCCACCGCTCGCATCAACAACGCCCCGACTTCCGGATCGAGCCGGCCTTGAACCACATACATCCCATCCTCGTCGGGGAACACAGAGAAGGTGCGCGATTCATGTCTTTCGCGTTCCCAATCCTGTTCGTCTTGCCGACTCCCCTTCTTCCACGCACGCACCAACCGCTCGAGCTGCTCGGTCGCGCAGCCCTGCGCCAACTCCAACAGGTCAGACTCGGTTGACGGTTCGGCCACCCGCGTAAGCGCGCGCACTTGGGAGAACGACAGCTCACCGCGAGCCATCGCCGCGTCGGTGAGGGGAAGCTCGTCGAGCGCTCGCGCCACGCGGATATGCTCACGCGCCGTACCCAGGTCCAAGCCCGAGCGGAACGAGAGCCAATGAGCACAGGTCCGGTGCCCCGCCGGCTCCCACCCGCGCAACCGATCGAACCGTGCGAGGAGTGCGAGAAGTCGGTGCGTAGCCGCATGGATGTGTGCCGCGAGCGTAGCGATTTCATCGCCCAAGTCGTCGACGACGTCTGGATCGGGGGCGTCTAGTTCCCGCGATCCATCGCCGCCCTGCTCGTCGCCCCGAATGTCGGTGAGTTCCATCGCGGCAAGCGCGCGGTACCCCATCGGTACCTCCATCAAGTCTGTCAGGTCATCTGTAGACGTACTTGAAGATACTCGGCGATATCAACGGGCTATGAACTGCCTCGAAACCCGCCACGACCGGGGGATGAGGCACACGACGTCGCCCCAGAGTTCGACCGCCAATTCACGTCTTGGCACTCCCTCGCTGAGCGGCCCCCCGCGAGGCGATGACGCCAGAGGCCCCTCACACGCGCAGGCGCGCGCTTCTTGATGGTGGGCTCACACTCACCACAGGATGGAACACATGACCACGCCAAGCCGCACGCTCCACCAGCTCGAAGCCGACACCCGCGCCCTGTCCCTTGAAGACGGACGCCGCGTAGGCCAGCCCGGCCACGCCGAAGCCCGCGCGTTTCTCACCCGACGCATGGAAGAGATCGGGCTCCTCCCGTTCCTCGAGGACGACTTCGCCCTTCCCTACGACCCGCGGGGCTACGGCAGGGGGAACCACGACTTCGCCAACCTCGTCGGCGTCGTGCCCGGACGAGACGCCACCCTGCGCCCGATCCTGATCGGCGCCCACTACGACAGCGTGATCGACGCTCCGTGCTCCGACGACAACGCCACCGCCGTGGCCGTGGCCCTCGGCGTGGCGACCGTGCTCCGCGATCAACCGCTCGAACGCGACATCATCATCGCGTTCTTCGACGCGGAAGAACCGCCCTACTTCCTCTCCCCCGCCATGGGGTCGATCCGGTTCTACGAGGACCAACGCATGGGGCTCGACTTCGCGGCCGTGATCATCATGGACCTCATCGGCCACGACGTGGAGATGCCGATGCCCGGCACCGGGCTCGAGGACCTGCTCGTCATCCTGGGCGCAGAAAGCCACGGCGCGCTGCCGGAGATCGTCGAGCGCTCGGCCGCCGCGGTCCCGCAGCTGCGAGTACTTGCCTCACTCAACTCTAGGTCCGGAGGGAGCGCACTTCGCTAGGGAACGCTCCGTAGGACATACTTGCGGCCCTCGAACACCTGGACGCGGCCATGCTTGATCTGCACGTCAAGGCTTGAACCGGCCAACACGACCATCAGACGCTCAGGGGGGAGTGGCACTCCAACGACGGCAGGTCCCCGACCGATAATCGCCCCATCCATCAGGGCGATCGTGGTTCCGTCGGGCTCCACCTGAAGCGCATAGCGGTGCCAACTCTCCGCATCAAACGCCATCGGCCAATCCACCGACTCCCCATCCGACCCGTGTAAAACACCTGAGTGATTTGGACCGATGAAGGAGAGGGTCGCGAGCATGCGTGGCCCCGCGACCGTCCACGCCGGCGACTCTTCGGCCACGCCAAGCACCCATCCCTCGAACGAATTGCCCGTGAAGGGCAGATGCCCCTCTACCTCGATCGTGAGACCGGACGCAGCGTTGAAAGACTCCTGCGAGATTGCGCCGCTTAGGTAGTTCTGATCTCCATTGCTCACGAAAAACGAAGCTCCGGTAGAACTCAGACCGGGCAACGCCACGGGCTTGGGAGATCCGAACAGCTGCCACGCCTCTGCCCGGATCCCTGCCTTCCAATCTTCATCGAAGATGGGACGGATTCCTGAATCCGTCAGTCGTACCACCTCCACCCAGAACCGTTCGGATCTCCATCCAGGCAGCGTAGCCCGGACCTCGGTGCGCCCAGGACCCACTGCCTCGACCGTCCCACCTCGAATCGCTACGACCGTAGAGTCCAGGGACTCCCAGCGGAAGCCGGCCGGCACGGCGGACCGACTGACTCCATCAGCTGAAGCGAAGCGTAGGCTCAGGGGGAGTGGTTGACCCGCCTCTACCGAACCATTTCCGCCCACTTCGATTGCGTCGACCCACACTGCCCGAGTCTCCGGCTCCGCGACGCGGAGGAGCTTGGCCCCTTCCAGGCTGCCCAGCATTCGCTGACTTCCGCTCGTAACGTCGGCAACCCATAGCTCATCGCTCGACGGGGTGGAATACACGAGCAGGTGGTCGGAGACCCAGAAAGAAGCGTTTGGCACGACCCCCTCGGGTGACAAACGCCGTGACTCACCGCTCTCGATGTTCAGTAGATACAAGACCGGCGTATCGTCGATCGATACGAAGTAGGAGAGCCTCCTAGCAACCGGCGACCACTCCGGGTTGGACACCTCCCCTGGGCTCTCGATGAGAGTCGGGCTGCTCCCGTCGGCGAGCGAGATTCTGAGTCGGCGTTCTGCCCCCTCTCCTACGACGTACGCGATATGGGTTCCGATCGGCGACCAACGCGCCTCGGGCTCCGTAGTCACGTCTCGGATCGCCACCGTGTCGGTCAGACCTGTGGCGATCTCCGTCCTCAAAAGGACTTCTGCATAGGTGCCGGCGTCGGTTCTCCAGCCCTTTCCGAAGAGGAGGTGTCGCGCGTCCGGAGAGAAGTCCTTGAACGTCTCGTCGGCCCGGTCCGATAGACGAAGAATTGCACGGCCGGACTCACAGTCGATCACATCCAGGTCCCGCCCCGAGGCGCTGTTGACCATGATCGCAGCGATCGCGCCACCCCGCGCAAGTCGAAGGTTGTCACGGGCGGGTGAACAGTTTGGATGCTCGAGAGTCTCGCGTCGTTCGCTGATGCTATCGCGTGCCAAAACGAGCTCGATCGTGGAGGATCCTGCGTCGCCCCCCGCGGCCAGGAGTCTCGCATCCAGCGTCTCGATACTCGAGTTGCGTAGCCGCTCGTCCGGTCCGGATTCGGCGCCGCTGCGTCCCAGGGCGAACGCTCCGATCCCGATGACGCTCGCACCCAACACTACGGGAACGCCCAGCCTACGTATGATCCGTCTCTCGATGAGCACCAGATCCGGTGCGGGGGTGTCGGGCGCGATCGGCTTCCACTCGCGGTCGGCAAGCAGACGTTTGCGAACGCTGTCGACGGCTCTGGTGAGCGTTTTGGACGGCCGATCACCTACCGCGGACTGAACAAGCGACCGGTACTGCTCGTAGGCCCGAACAGCTCCGGCTTCGTCTCCGACCTGTTTCAACGTCTCTACGAGATAGAGTCGCGATTCTTCGCTCAGTGGCTCCCATTCGGCGTATGCTCTGGCCCAACGGAGAGCCACTTCACCACTACCCTGCTCGATGTACCGTGGAATGAGGTGCTGGTACGCGTCTCGCCACGCAGAACGCAGGCGGTCGTTGTGCGGATCGATCCACTCCAACACCTCGACGCCCAGCTTGCGCTCCATGCTCTCCAGGAACCGCCCTTCGAACTCATCGACAACCCGCTCATGCTGTCGCGCCTGAACAGCTCGATCGAGTCGCCACAGATCGCAGTCAAGAATCTCGAGGGCCAGTGAGACATTGCCGTTATCGCTTCGGACAAGTTCCCGCTCCGCCCCCTTTGTCAGACGGTAGAGACCCTGGCGGAGCGACCTTCTGGCCTCGCGGTGCTCGGCGTCCGGCCAGAGAAGGCCGGCGAGGTGGTCGCGACTTAGCGTGTACTTTGGTGCTACTGCCAACAGTGCAAGGATCACGAGTGGCTTGGACTCTGACAGAACGGGGTCGACCGCCTGGTCCTCCCGGTGCAAAGACAGCTTTCCGAGGGTGCGCAGATAGAAGCTCATGACGGGACAGAACGTCCTGAGGCGAGCGGCGGTGCGCCGGGATCGACGACGTGGCCCCTGACTTGGCCACCACGTGCCCTGGCCATCTCTACAAGACTATTCAGGCTTGAGTCCTTCCATCCGTGGCGAACGTGATCCGATCGTGACACCCTCCCCCCAGCGCCGTCAGGCACGGAGGCGAGGCCCGGTCGTCCGGGCCTCGCCTGACCTTGCTCGACTAAGGAATCCACCAGTCGGCGGCGAACGCATCCGCAATCACCGGGTCCATCAGAACCGTCCCATCGCTCCCGAGCATGATGAGATCTGGTAGTCCACTCGCCTGCCTCGTGATAATGACGATTCCCTCGAGAGAGGCCGAGATATTCCCGGCTGGCCCGACCGCATCGTGCTCCGAGACGCCATCTTCCGCCGTAATCGCCACGGGGCTGGAGCCGTCCGTGTTCATGATCACCTGATGGCTGCTGCCGCCCGCGGACGGGTTCCATTCCGTGTAGACAACCTTGGCGACTCCGTTCACGAAGATCTCCGTTGGGAAGCCGGCGCCTCGGCCGGGGAGACTCGTAAGCTTCACCTCGTTCGATCCGTCGGCATCCGCGGAGTAGATATCGCTGTTTGACGCGTTGAACGGCGTCGTGCGATGGTGGTAGATCTTGACCCCATCTCTACTGTACTGTGCAAACTGTACGTCCATATTGGCCCCGCCAAACGTCGTGCTAAGGAGCTGTGTCGGTGTACCTCCCGAAGACGGCATTTCGAACAAGCGCCAGATGTTCGAGACCCGTGCCGAGAAGATTATAGTCGATCCATCCGGGTTCCAGTCGATCCCAGTGATGCCGGTGGCATCTCCCTGAGTTCCTGGGGTGAGTTTCTGAAGAGAACCACTCCCATCCGTAAGGGTTCTGTAGAGCTCCCACCCCCCGGTTCGGTTCGACGCAAATACTACCCATTGACCGTCAGGCGAGAACACGGGCTTCACGTCCGTGGCGGGATTCTGGGTCAGCCGAGTTACGATCTGAGTTCGACTGTCCAGGACGAACACGTCCCGATCGGACCCACCCACGCCGCGATCGAAAGCGACCAATCCGAAGCCCTCGGGCAGTGCGCCTTCCTCGATTCGGAACTTGATAGGGAGCGTCCGGCCGTTCTTGAGTGCGACGTACTCGTTTGTGTTGACGTTGCGGAGCTCCTTGCCACCGTTCACGAGGTCGACGTCGGCGTGACCCAGCTCTTCGCCGTCGATGAGAGCGCGGATCCGGTACGTCTTGGTCGCATCCAGCTCCCACTGATCGGTGTGCCAGTTGACGATGTAGTGCTCATCCACGGAGACGACGCGGACCGTCTCGGATCCGGGACCCGTGTCCATCGTGAAGCTCGCCAGCAGCGGCGTTACGCAGCTCATGCCCGTCCATTCGCAGATCTCGACGACCGGCGACTGCGATGCGTCGAATGGCCCGTTGAAGCTTCCGGGAGCAGGAACCATGGGGGGCAGCCAGAAGAGGTGCCTATTACCCCCTTCATGGACAGCGTCCTGAATCGAGAATGATGGCCCGTCCGTGCGGGGGGCCATCAGCTCGCGTGAACCGTCACACGCGCTGACGGCGAAGGCGAAAACGAGAGCGGCAGTGAGCCGAGGGCTCGAAACCGCGAGGAATTGACGGCGAAACATGTTCCCTCCTTGGAAGTGGGTTGTCGTTCGTGTGCCCACACAGGGTTCCGAGGAGGCGTAGACGAGGCGTAGCTCGAGAAGCCGTCGGCCGTATCGGGCCCCTTCAGGGCCGATAGCGTACTGGCACCGGGCGCCTTCGAGGAGGACCGATGCCGCCGAACTCTGAGCGTTCCCGGCGACACCCTCTGACGACGAACGTCGCTAAATCGAGGTGCCGGGCTTCAGCCTGGACCCTCACACGCGCAGGCGCGCGCTTCTTGATGGTGGGCTCACACTCACCACAGGATGGAACACATGACCACGCCAAGCCGCACCCTCGACCAGCTCGAAACCGACACCCGCGCCCTGTCCTTTGAATACGGACGCCGCGTAGGCCAGCCCGGCCACGCCGAAGCCCGCGCGTTTCTCACTCGTCGCATGGAGGAGATCGGGCTTCTCCCGTTCCTCGAGGACGACTTCGCCCTTCCGTACGACCCGCAGGGCCACGGCCGGGGGAACCACGACTTCGCCAACCTCGTCGGCGTCGTGCCCGGACGAGACACCACCCTGCGCCCGATCCTGATCGGCGCCCACTACGACAGCGTGATCGACGCTCCGTGCTCCGACGACAACGCCACCGCCGTGGCCGTGGCCCTCGGCGTGGCGACCGTACTCCGCGATCAGCCGCTCGAGCGCGACGTCATCATCGCGTTCTTCGACGCCGAAGAACCGCCGTACTTCCTCTCCCCCGCTATGGGGTCGATCCGGTTCTACGAGGACCAACGCATGGGGCTCGACTTCGCGGCCGTGATCATCATGGACCTCATCGGCCACGACGTAGAGATGCCGATGCCCGGCACCGGGCTCGAGGACCTGCTCGTCATCCTGGGCGCAGAGAGCCACGGCGCGCTGCCGGAGATCGTCGAGCGCTCCGCCGCCGAGGTTCCGCAGCTCCGAGTACTCGCCTCACTCAACGACTACGTGGGTGACTTGTCGGACCATCACGCGTTCCGACTCGGCGGGCAGCCGTATCTGTTTCTGTCCTGCGGCCAGGGACGCTGCTATCACTCGCCCTGCGACACGCCCGAGTGGGTGAATTTCGAGAAGGTGGGGCGGGTGTATGAACTGGTGCTGGCCCTGGTTGGAGCGGTTGATCGCGATGGGGTGGATCCCGGCGCGCCGAATCCGACGACGACGGAGTTTGAGATTCGGATGATGGAGGGGACGCTGGGGCCGGTGCTGGAGATGGTGCTCGAGATGGCGGAGGTTCGGGAGCTGAGGACGAGGGCGGGTTTGGATAACGTGGTGATGGTGCTGCAGTCGCTACTCACCTGAGCAAAGGCATACGCGTCCTCTCGCACGCAGTGAAGCTCGCATTGCGCGCGCACTTACTTGTTAGTGCTGCCACACCGCCCATCCCTTCCGTCTTAACTTCGAGGCAAGTTTCTTCTCCATCTTCACGGCTTCGTCGTACGGCATCGGATTGTACTTCTCGTACTGCTTTCGCATGAGATGCTGGCCGTATTCTTTCACGTAACGGCTCGACTTGTTTCCCTTCTTGTGGTTCTTGAAGCGCGTGTGCGGATCGAGGCCTGTGAGTCCGACGTAGACGCACGGTTTTTCCTCGCAATATTCCGGATTCGCTTCTCGAAACCTGCGCTTCTCCAGTACCTTCTTGTTGAGCCTGACTACGTAGACGTTATGGTGCCCCGACGCCTCGACCCTACCGCGGTCAGTCATCTCTCACCTCCCGATCCGCGACCCGTCACCAGCCGCTTCAGTGTGTCCACGGCAGAACAGCGTGCAGTTTGGAGAACACTCGCCAGGGTTCTCCGATGGTCCCAACATTGAGACTCCGCTTCGAACTACTCCAACATGCTGTCAGGTGAGTTTCATGACGCGGATTCAACGGTTCTCTACTGATGTGGCTCGGAGCCTCGGGTACTATGTGCACCTCTAACTCATACGAGATTGGAAGGTGCTTGAGAGACTTGCAAGGTTGGCCACGATCCAGACAACGACGTCGAGCGATCAATTGGGTCACTACGAATTGGGACTACGCGGCCGTGAGATTCGAGGTCGCGTAGAAAACATGCCGATCAAGATCGACCGACGACCTGCCACCTACAAAGCCCCAGGCAAGTGAAACCGGCAACGGCATGATGCTCTAGCCGCACTGCGTTTCGGACATCCTCGTTGTTCTCCGGTTTGGGGAGAATGGCACAATGTCGCGAAGGTCTCTCCCTCAAAGAGGGAGTACGGGCGAACTCGGACAAGCTGATTGCAATAGGGCCGCCGAGCTGGACATGATGCTGACGGGATTGCTAAGTCTAAGATGGGTTGGCCCCCAGTAAGGCTTGGGTCCCCGTCGGTGGAGATATTGCCTCACCAAGGGTTGCTGCTACACGGGGCGTCACCCACCATTGATCTTCGTCGATCGTGATGGAGCATTTTTCCTCCTAGAGGGGGCGATGGGCTGGCGAGACTGGGATCAGACCGAGTGGAACCGTCGGTTACTGGAGGCTGTGTTCGGGACCGCAGCTCTGGCGCCCGGAGCCGTCCGAACCGTCGATGTCACTGAAGCCTTCATCGCGGGAGTCGCTGACGAGTCCGCGGATCAGGGAGAGCTGATACAAGACGACTTCCTCGATCTCTTCCATGTGGGTCCTTCGAGAGCTCGAGCCCTCTTCGACGTGGAACTCCAGTTGCCGAGGGGCGGCGTTCCCACAGACAGCACGCCGTCTTTCTTCGGACAACTTTATTTGTCCTGCATCGTGGCTTCTGCCACCAAGGAGACCCACGCAGAAGGGAACTTTAGGCGGCGCCTGGCCAAAATCCTGGGTCTCGATACGCACTTGGATTACTTGAGCCGAGGCGGATTACCTTCGCTGTGGGGGGCTCTTAAGGACTGGTCTGAACGGGCGTCTGCCGCAGGACGACCGATCCGCCCACTCATCCTGCCTGATGTGGGCAATGAGACGATCATCGGCTACTCGAAACGGCTCGCCTTCCCTTCGTACAGTGACCAAACCCGGCTGGCTCGTCTGATGGTAGAGAACGATCTCTCGACCGACTCCCCCGTTCAAGACATCCTCGCGGCGGTGGGCTCCCAACGAACGTCTTTCAGTGATCGCTTTCGTGAGGAAGCGCGTCGTTTTCGAATCGCGGCTTCGTCTCCCGGCCGAAGTGCGATCGACACGCCCTTCTGGGCTGCGTTCGAATCGGTGTCATGGAGCCCATCCGATCGCACTCGCTCACGGAATCCACGAATCCGGCTGGCCTTAACCCTCCGCTTGCCGGACCCCATCATCGACTGCTTGGTCGCGGGGGCTTCGGCCGGGCCCTCCCAGCGCGGGTGGCGCATCGAAACGCTCGTCCCAGAGATCGAGGGATGCGATTGCCGGGTGGTGGGACCAGACGGCGAGGCACCTCTGGCATACTTCCTCGCCGGCGGGGATTTTGGCGGCGAAATAAGGTTGGGTTATCTGAAGCGTATGGTGCACCAAGGATGCGTCCCGTTCGGTAGCTCGGAGACCCACCCGTGGGTTTCGCGCGGTAGCCTCCCAAAAGTTGGCTATTCTTGGCTATTGCTGCGTCAGGATCTCATTGAACCCGCCCGGCAGCGCATGTCCGAACTCACCTCCGCTGAGAATGGCTTGCACTGGGTCCGACTGGAGCGCGCGTCCGATTGGTGGCTGGTCGGTCCTCTACGAGGCGGCCGGCTCAATACCGAGCTGGCCCGCAAGGCGCCTTTTGCCGGCCTCGACGCCTTCAAGTCGAACTTCTCGGGAACTAGGCTGCAGCTTCACGGCGCTGTCCAACTTCCTGACGGAGTCCTTTTCCTTAAACCTCGATTACCCACAGTCACATGCGCCTCGGCTGACCAGCTTTTGGTGGACCTTGACGGGACCATGACAGACGGGCTGGAAATGCTCTCCACGGAAGAGGGAATGTGGACATTTCCGGCCCACGCTCCGACGGTCGTTCCAGTACCAGGCCAATGCACGATCAGGGCTCTTCAAGCGGGTGAATTCGTCGACGCCCGAGTCGTCCCGACTGTCAGGACTTGCAGCCTGATAGAGGATCGCATCGCGCTGCGACCAGGCTTGTATGGCTGCGACACCGACACGGGCCAGTTGGGTGACATCGAAGACCTGCTCGCAGGGCCGCGGGGAGAGATCCTTGAGTCGAGCGAGTTCCTGAGACTACGGGCACGAGACATCGCGACGTCGGCTGAGACGAATGCAGTCGATCGGACAACGTGGACTCCTCCAGTCACCAAGTGGAAGCCGATTGACACAGTGCCGGAGAGTTGGTGGGACGTTCTGGAAACATGCATGGCGTTGACTAGCCTTCGATCCAGAGGTCTGTCCTGGCATGAACTCGTCTCTATTGTCCGGTCCGGACTGTCGATCGAGGAAACCGGCGGAGCCGAAAGAGCCGCGGAGAACTTGATACAAAACGGCCTAGTCCAGCGCCTTCTTAGTCTCAACTCTCGAGGTGTCGACTTCCTGTCCGGTCCTCCCGTCGTGGCTGCCAACGGGGATGAGGTACGCATCGTCGGGCTACTCGGTCGACTTAGGTTGGCACAGCTGTGGAACTGGGCGGAGGTGAACGGCCGGAGGCTGGAGATTGGTAGCTTGGGCGACTTCGAGGCCCTCGGTGCGGTCCGCATCTGTCCCGGTGGACCGGAGGACGCTGATCGAATCAGTAGGATGCTTGCGATACCCCGTCTCGATGCGGAGAAACCGCGACGGATGGCCCCGCCGGAGATCGTCCTTAGCGCGTACAGCCAAAGAGTGCGCCTCGCGGACAAGGCACTCGAGGTCAAACGCTGGGGTGCGGTTCGGCAGGATCGAAGCATTGGTCTCTCCATGGAGACGCGGCGCTTCGAGCATGAGCCGCACACTTATGCACTTCTGAAGGGGAGCTCCCCGGTGTGGGGTACGCAAAGCCTCCCATGGGCGCGCCTGGTGTTCCATCGTTTCGTCCTTCGCAAGTCTTGGTCGCTGGACGGGCTCGGTACGCTATCGCTTCCGTCCGCCGCTCCCAGTGTATTGGGAGCGCGAGTCCTCTTCGACGAAAAGGGGGTCTGCGGTTCAAGCTGGCGTACCAAGGGGACGAGCCGCTGGGTCTACTCGTTCGTCGACAAGGGTGGCGCCATGGAGTGTTTGGGATCGTGGGTGCAAGAACGCGACACGAGAGCTGCTCCTTACGTCGAGCGCTGGGTTCAAGCGTACGGGCACGCGGAGGGGAAGAGTCGACGCGCTGAGGTTTTGGCCAAACGATACTCAGACTGATGCGCCCTCTGCACCTAGTCGCGACCGTCGAATTCACGAAGTCATTAGTTCCGGGTAGACGTCGCTGGACCCGCCTGAGGCCTCAGTATCGGAGTGACGGAGAGAAATGGGTCCCGATTCCAAGTGACCGGGCACCGGCCGTGTTCCCCGACGAGGGCTTGGTCTTTTGGTGGGATTCCCCGCGCGACGCCGAGCAAGTCTACAGCGCCTGGGTCGTGTCCGTGGAGGAGAGCTCTGAGGGCGGGGGGGCCGACAAGTTCAAGGTTCTGGACGGGCGTAGAGTCGTGGTGCTCGAGCGGATCCCGGCGATGGATTCGTCGAGCTTTCGTCGTCGGTGCGCGAGTGGAGAGCTTGAGCTGAGCCGCCGACCGCTCGGTCCCGTCCTTGCTCAGCTCCCGGGGGAGGATTCCAAGTGGGTCGGACCTCTCGAGTTCGACCACTCCCGTCCCGCGGGGTCGTTCGTCGGCCCGGTGGCGATACCGACGGGTTTCCTCGATCTCCACGAGATCGCCGAAGACTCGACACAGCGGTTCAGCCTTCGGGAAGGCGAGATCGAACGGGCGGTGCAGGTCCTACGGCCTGGGTACCGTACGGAGGAAACGCGTGTCGGTTATTGGGCGGCGCAGGACGACGAACACTTGCTACATGGCGTCCTCAAGAGACTCCAGCAGCTCGACAAAACTGCCGTCACTGCGCTCCAACTCACCGATCGAGTGGCTCACGCCTATTCGGCGAGTCTGGCCGATCTCGATCTAATCGGGGACGACGCGCGCAGAGAAGAGGCTCGGCTGCAAGCCGCACTGCAGCTACTAAAGGAAGCCAAGCTGAGTCATGAACAGCTCGACGGTTTTGCCCGAGCTCTTCTTTCTCGACGAGACGTCCAGGAGCGAGTGGATGAGGCGGTGCGCAAACAAATCAAGGCCCGCTCTGCCGAGATGGAGGCCGACTTCCGCAGCCAAGAAGAGGAACGAAGCGCGCAGGTCCGAGAACTCGATCGTTCAATCGAGGAAAGTCGCTCGAGGCTGGCGGAGCGGGAGAAGGAGCTCGTCCGCATGGAAGAGGAAGCCAAGAAACGCCTTGAGGACGTGGCCCGGGACGTCCTTCGGGTACCGGTCGAGAGCGTCGCGGAACGAATGATCGTCGAGGCCTTGATCGCGGCCGGGCGCGATCGCTCGGACCACGGCTCCTCGAGCGAGAGGGACGCTGCTCGGCCGCCAATAGGAGAAGCTGTGTCCTCGGTCGAATCGCTACTCGGTGCCACAACGGCGGGGGCAATGCGCACGGGCTTTGATGCGGCAGCCTCCTCGGCCGGTATTGCGGCGATGCTATCCCGGAGGCCACTGCTAGCCTACGGGAGCCGCAGCCTAGAAATGTGTCGCCTGCTTGGGTCAGTAGCCTCGGCAGGGTTGATCTGGGAAGTCTCTGTGCCCGCGGCGATATTCGGATTAGATGATCTGCTGAATCTCCCGGCCATAGCGCTTGAGCCGGAGCACCAGACTGTCGCGCTCGGGACGCTGCTGACGGAGAGAGGGCAAGCCGAGCACCTCGCGACCGTGATCTTCCGGGGTCTGAACCGTGCGCCTCTCGAAGTGGCGTTCGAAGAACTCCTGTTGCCGGTTGGAGCGAGCCCGCCCCCCCCGCTCGCGTGGTCTCATGGGGCCCATGGATCGGCGGTCACTCCCCCCGTCCGCGTGCACCTCCTTGCCACTCTCTCTTCTGGCCCATCCTGTTTCCCTGTTCCTCTTGAGCTAGTCGATCGATTGGCGGTTGTTGACTCCGGTCGCCGGGTCCATCCGACTCACGTGTCCGATCTCCCTCTGCCGGCACTGCATGCCACGCCAGACCAATGGAGCGCCATTTCTGAGGCGATTACGAGCAAAGGTCGTGAGCTTGGAGTCCCACTACCCTATGCGGAAGAGCGGGGGTTACTCGACGAGTACTACTGCTACGCGGGGGTGTTCGGAGACACAGTCACGGCGGCTACGCAGTGGCTGTTGAGTACAAGGGGAAGAGACCTCCTCAGGGCGGCCGAGTCAGACATTCTCGGCGAGCTGCCTCCGGACGTGAGTGCCGCGGTCAAGTCCAACATTGAAGACGGCAGGCTCCGGAGGATGACCCGGTACCTGGCGCAGGGGTGATGATGAGAGATCCCATCGGCGAGTTCGAAAAGATTCGTGACTTCTACATCACATATCTGGAAACGGCCTTCCGGATCTCTGATCCAGATACACAAGCCGCTCGTCGGCGCCTCCTAGAGTCCTACGACCCAGCTACTCTTTCCACGGAACCGCTTATCGAGCCCGTGCCCAGGTACGAGACCGCCGGGCTTCGGATCGACGACCTTTCCCGCCACGCGGGTGAAGACTGGCTCCCAGACTTCACAGTCAGAGAGCGAGAGGCGTTCGTTAGACTGGCCCTTGCCGGACTCCTCTCGTCTGAGGAAAAAGGGGACGCTCAAAGCGTTGGGCGCGGTGCGTTCGAGCTGTACCGACACCAGCTTCGGATGCTGCAGCGGGGGGTATCAACCGGCCAGCCCGGCATCGTCACGTCGGGGACCGGCTCAGGTAAGACCGAGGCCTTCCTGCTCCCAATCCTGGCAAGCATTGTGAAGGAAGGCCTCGGCTGGCCAGCCACAGAGGGTCTAGCCCCTGCGCCCACGTGGTGGCGATCCAACACTAGCGGAGAGCGATTTTCACTTCGCGAGTTTGAAAGGCTCGCGAAAGCGGACCCGGTAGGCGTTTTTCAGGATCGTAGGCAAGGTGAGTTGTCGAGTCGGCCAAAGGCTGTCCGCGCCCTGGTCCTCTACCCGATGAACGCGCTCGTCGAGGACCAGATGGTCAGACTGCGGCGCGCACTCGATTCCGACGAAGCCCACGCGGTCCTCGACGGCTACCTGGGCGGGAATCGCATCTTCTTTGGCCGCTACACGAGCGCGACTCCGGTGACGGGTCACCTGATACACCCGAGGTTGGCCAACGAATATAAGCCGAAGAGCGCTCGCAAGCTGACAGAGCTTTTTCGTCGGGTAATCGCAGCCGAAGACACTTGGAGGGAGGCCGTCGCTGAGTCCACGCGAGCAGACGACGAAGACCTTCCGTTCAATTTCCCGCGGACCGATGGCGCGGAGCTGTTCAGCCGCTGGGACATGCACGCGTCTCCACCCGACATCCTGATCACCAATACCAGTATGCTCAGCGCATTGCTCGTGCGTGAAGTAGACGAGCCGATCTGGTCCCAGACCCGCGAATGGCTGCACTCCGATCCGGATGCCTATTTCTATCTCGTACTCGACGAGCTGCACCTCCAACGCGGTACGGCCGGGACGGAGGTCGCGTTTCTGCTTCGGACCTTGATCCATCGCCTGGGTCTACACCTTCCCGAACACCAACACAAATTGCGAATTCTCGCTTCCAGCGCGTCCTTGCCCATGGAAGGCCCCGAGCGGGAGGCGAGTCTTCGATATCTCTGGGACATGTTCGGAACATCGGGTTTGGGAGGAGGCACGGCGCCGGCTGCCGCCTGGGACGAAAGCGTGGTCACTGGCCACGAAGTACGCCGAGAACAGCAGATAGCTCGATCACTTGACCCAAGCAGTATTGTCGAAGCCGTCGAAGCACTTGGGATCGGACCACCCGCCGGCTTCGTCTCGCCTCATGATGATCCGACGGCCTGGGAGACCGTTGCGAGTCTCGTTCTCGTAGAAGTCGCAGGTCTCACCGAAGGCCAACTGGTACGGGGCGTCATCCGGTCTGTCGCTGACCTGACGGCGTGGGCCTGCAGTGACGAAAACGGCCAGGTTAGAGCCACGCCGATCTCCGAAGTGGCTGCCCGATTGTTCGGCACCGATGAGCAACGACACCAGGCACTACGAGCACTGTTGCGACTCCGAAGCGCCGCCACTGAACTAGAATCCTGGTTTCCGGAGGAGACCGCGGCGAATCGAGGGTTGGATGCGAGCAGTTTTCGTATCCACCTTTTCCTTCGAGCAGTCGAAGGGCTCTTCGCCGCTCCACAGGCGCTGTCTTCGGACATGGATCCGGCGGTACGAAAGAAGGCATTGTTCGGCGACCTTTCCGTGGAACGGGGCCAGAGGTTCTCGCAAACTGGAGGCGGACAACGCACCCGGTTCCTTGAATTGCTCTACTGCGAATGTTGTGGCGAACTCTACCTGGGAGGAATGAGGGGCAGTTCACAACAAGATTCTGTGGAGTTCCTCCCTTCGGATCCAGATCCAGAGAGACTGCCAGAGCATTCGAAACCGCAGCTCTTCGAGCAGCTGACCACCGAGGACTTTGCGGTCTTCTGGCCGACGACGAGGTCCAGCTGGCCCTGGGGCTCGAAGGCACCGAAGGAGGAACAGGCGCAAGGCCGTTGGCGAAGAGCGGAGCTGGACCCGGCGACCGGACGGGCCCACCCGGTCCCCCCGGGGGGAGATTGGACCGGCGGAACCATTCCGGGCTTCCTTTACGACACCGCCGGATGGGGTACGAACCGAATGGAGCGCGGGGATCCGGGTAGCGCGGTCCCCTATCAGTGCCCGTTCTGCGGAGAGTCCTACATGTACCGTCGAGCCCGCACCTCGCCGATCCGCAACTTCCGCGTCGGCTTCGCGAAGACTACTCAGCTGCTGGCGAGTGAACTTATGGCGCGGCTGAGAGTCCACGCGAAGGCCCCCGAAGCAGTGAAGCTCGTGTCGTTCGCCGACAGTCGGCAGGACGCGGCCAAGGCCGCGCTCGATCTTGAACGGAGACACCATGAGGATATCCGACGCGAGTACTTGGTTTCGGCTCTGCGTGCGGCCGCGAAAGCCAAGGGTGATACGACTCAACTTCGACAGCGAGCCAGGGAATTGGGGGAGGCCATCGCCGAAGCAGTATCCCAAAACGACTTCGCTACGGTCCACAAACTCTCCACGGAATTGCAGGCCGTTCAGAGCAGACAGTCCGACTCAAGCGAGACTTCGATAGCCCTGGCTGATTTGGTCGACGTGTCCGGCGGATCGGCCATTGGCCTGAGCGTCAAACCTCTAACGGCCGCGCTCGTCGGGGCCGGCGTGCATCCGATCGATCCTGCCGGCATCGACCCCGTCAGTGTCCGAGGCGGGGACTACAACTTCTCATGGCAGCAGCTGTTTCGACGCAATAACGGTGGCTGGGAGTGGGCGGACCACCCCGCCTTAAAGGAAGCGCTCAGCGACGCTCACGACGCTGTCAAGAACGAGCTTCGCCGACTGGCGACGGAGACGGTCTTTCATCGCAGCTACTTCTCTCTGGAAGAATCTGGCCTCGGATACGGGTGCGTGGCGTCGAACGGAAGAAAGGAAACGGAGATCGGCGTTTCTAACGCTCTCATGCGGATCTTGGGTGACAAATGGCGGTATCGCCCTCGTAGGGAGGAGTGGACCAACCGGCCTCGAGAGTGGCTTCGCGGCGCGGACGCGACCCGGGACGTGAAGGATTTTGCGAAAGCGGTTTGGGGGAGTGATTGGAGCGACCGTCTCGACGAAGCCTTTGAACACCTACATCAACAAGGGCACCGCGGCTGCATCGTACAGGCCGAGTACCTGCGCATCATGCCCGTAGTAAGTTCAGATCCGTTTTGGCGCTGCGCGAACTGCGGCCGAGTGCATCTCCATGCGGGTGCCGGCATATGCACTCGATGTCTTGAGCCTTTAGCCCAAAAGCCGTCTGGCGAAGTTGAGTCTCTTCGGAAGCACAACTACCTAGCGCGCCGCGTGGACGATCCGAGTCCCACCTACAGGCTTAGAGCAGAAGAGCTCACTGCCATGACGTCGAATCCAGGGGCTCGTCTTCGTCGGTTCAAGGGAATCCTCATCGATGACACCGACGACATCCTCCCGCGCGGTGAAGACATGCCGGTCGATAAGGAACTAGATCGTGCAGCCAGAGTTGTCGACGTCCTTTCCGTCACGACTACTATGGAAGTCGGTGTGGATATCGGAGCGCTCGAAGCGGTATTCCAGGCGAACATGCCGCCACAACGCTTCAATTATCAGCAGCGGGTGGGGCGCGCGGGACGCCGAGGACGACCTTTCTCAATCGTCCTCACGGTTTGTCGCAGCAAGAGTCACGATCTCCATTATTTTCGCGACCCCAAATCGATCACTGGCGATCCTCCGCCCCCACCTTTTCTCACTAGCGACCTTGCGGTGATCGGTCGACGGCTCTTGAGGAAGGCCTGGTTGTGTGAGGTGTTTCGGAGGCTACGCTCGACATGGGACGTGGACGGGATGGGCATGAACTGGCCGGCCGATGACATGAGCCGACCGGATATCCACGGAGAGTTCATGGACGTGGATCACTACGGTCGGATTCGCGCGACCTTTGAGCCGTTGCTGCACGATTCGCTCACCTCAACGATCGGTTTTCGCGACGAGCTGGCCGATTGGTTCGCCCAAGGGCGATCCAACGACGGGACGGAGTTGCTTCACGAGCTCGCTGTCCCCGATGTGGTCCGTCACATCCAGCAACTCGATCCCGGCGAGTACGCGGGCCGTGGCGTGGGCGAGGCACTCGCTGAGCAAGGACAGTTCCCGATGTATGGAATGCCGACTCGGGTCAGGAATCTCTACACCGGGCCCGAGCCCAAGGACGAGACAGGTGTATGGGAGCCGGACGCGATCGATCGTGACCTGGAGATCGCCATCCAAGAGTTCGCACCTGGGCGCCACCTGATAAAGGACAAGCGGAAACATAGGTCTATTGGCTACACGGGGTCTCTCGCTCCTTGGAACCCACGCCGGGGGCAGAGTATTCGAGTGCGCCCACTCGGGGATCCGTTCGGTCACAGCTTTCGGCTTACGCAGTGCGAGAACTGTCGTGGGTGGAGGACCCTGAAGACCGACGTGCCCGCGACCGGTGTAGCCTGTGATGGTTGTGGTGGGATCTTGGCAACCGAGGATGCACACGAGTGCATCGTGCCAAACGCCTTTCGGACCTCTCTGTTCCCCACCAAGGAACAAGAAGACTTTGATATGAGTCCGCGGCAGAAGATGGCGTTGGCTGAAGCGGCCCCCTTCAACCCGGTTCCGCTTGACGGCACCAACATGTCCTATGAGCTCTTCGAGGAGACCCGGATTTTTCGGCTCAATCGTGGCGCTTGGGAGGACACGAGTTGGTCGGGGTTCTCGGCAGTCCGCGGGAGAACTGTCCAAGCAGGCGGGCTCATTATGGAGGACCAGTGGCTGGCGCCTGAGTTCGCAGGTCATCAGAACCTAGGATTCCACGCCGAGTCACAGACACGTACGGGGTTCTATCTGGCGGCTCCGAAGGTGACAAACAGCTTGGTACTGGCCCCACAACGGATTCCGCAGGGACTTCGGTTGGAAACTGATGGCGATTCCGGGTTGCCGACCGCCGCTCGCCGGGCTGCCGTTCTTTCGGCAACCTTTCTGCTCGTCTACCGCGCGGCCAAGGAACTTGACGTGGACCCCGATGAGTTCGAGATCATCGAGCCACGAACGGTCCGTCTCGATGGCGCGGACGCCGTCCTTCTCATTCAGTTCTGCGACGCACTGATCAACGGTTCTGGCCTCTGCGATAGGCTTGTCCAGCCGAGCGGCGTCGACGGCACAGTGGAAATCGCTGCGCTGGGGCGCTCGATTCTGAACGATGCCGATTCCTACCCTTTGAAGGACTTCGACACCTCCTCCCATCGTGCCGCGTGCGATCAGTCGTGCTACGTGTGCCTGAACAGGTTCGGGAATCAGTCGTTCCACGGGTTGCTCGACTGGCGTCTGGGCATGGACGTGCTCTCCCTCCTCGTGTCGCCGGAGTTCAAGGCCGGCCTAGACGGCGAATTCCACGCCCCGGGGCTCCGAGACTGGCGTGCCTTGTCCAAAGGATATGCCCAAGAGCTCTCAACCATCGCTGGTCCGAGGCGATGCGCCGAGGCTGGGTTTGTGGACCTCGCCTGTCTCGATGAAGCCGACGACGTTTGGTGTGCCGTGGTCCACCCGCTCTGGGACTGGAACCGAATCCTCGTGGAAGTACCGAAACTGATGGATTTCGCGGCTAATCACGGCACGGTGATCCCGGCGACGAGTTTCGATCTGGCTCGGAGGCCGGTCACGACCCTAGAGGCGCTGCGCCGTCGCCACCTCGGGCGCGGCGGCTTGGGTGCTTGAGCCTGTCGAAACCGTGCGACGCACTACGCCGGTGCGAGTATCGAGCCTTCAGATGGGCGGGGCGTGCCTGCTCCGAGCGGTCCTAGACGGTGAGGCCCCCAAACACGATGTGCTGCCGTCTTCCCCCGAGGCCAAGCTCGGGAGCTTGGTTCACGAGGCCATATCGGACCGGTCGCGTCCCGCTCGACAAGCTTTGCTGGATCTCCGTCGACAAATACTGGAGGGACGACACACGGTCCGATCGGCCTGCAAGGCCGGTGACGTCCCCCTGCGCGATGCGGTGGGGGCGTCTCGGTGCCTGGCGCGAATTCCACTCTTGCCTGAGCGGAAGAACGATGCTCGCGAGCACGAGACTGCTACGGCTGACAGGCAGGGATCGTACTCAAGGCAGACGGAACGCTCGCTGATCTCGGCGGATGGGGAGTTGCAGGGCCGTGCGGACCTTGTCGAATTCTGGGAAGATGATTCTGCGCGTGTTACCGACTTCAAAACGGGTCGGATCTGGGTCGAACCTGAGACAGTGAGCCCAGGCTACCAGCTCCAGGTGGAAGCATACGGCCACCTCCTGATCGAAGCGGCGTTGGCCTCAAAGGTTGTCATCCGGTTAGTCGGGGCAGACGGTGTATGGGAAACTCCTCTCTACCAGGAAGCGCGCGTGAGAGTCCAACGCCACGTCGCAGTCATCAGGAAGCGTGCGCCTCGCGACACGGACCTCGAAGCGCGAGATCTCGCGTCCTTTGGGGAGGGATGTCGGTGGTGTCGCCATCGGCTCGGCTGCGGCAGTTACCAGGACTCTGCAATCGCTGCTTGGTCGTCAGGGGAGCAGAATTGGAAGCTCCCGTTGGATACTTGGGGCACGGTTGTTTCCATCGAAAGCGAGCGGAATGATCTAGTTAGGGTGCAGCTCCTGGACGCGGCTGGGCGAGCGGTCTGCATCTTCGGGGTTCCGCAGGCTCTTGTACGCAATGCCCGAGCGGGATCGCGTGTGGCATTCTTCTCGCTGCGTCAGCTGACTCGATCGAGCAGAGGGCATCCCCACAACTTTCGCATCGTCTGGGATAGAATAGACGAATGCGCCCACGCAGCATATGTGCTGCTAGCAGATGAAAATGACTCCGAGAGCGAGCTTGATCTAACGTAGGAGCTGGAGCGCCGTCGGCCGTCGATACGAGATCAAAGGGCGACCGCCTGACGCGGGAGAACTCGTCTCGGCTGCTCAGCGCCGTGAGGGCTCTCGACGAGCGACATTTCGATGACCTCATTGGGATCGTCTTCGAGGAGGACTTCTCGATCCGTGGGGCCTGCGTTGTCCCCGCCAACACGATGGAGCAGATTGCCAGGTTCGGGAGCACACCAACTCGTGGGTCCTCAGCCTCGCAGATTCGGTGTGGGAGGCGGACGTGGCGAGCGAGGTGCGCAAAGCCGCAACTGGATGACGGTGCTCGGTGGGTCGTCGAGGCCAGGGCTGCGTCCGTCACCTCGGATCGGCTCGACTCCCTACCGCGTGCCGCTCCGCCACAGCATCTTCGTCTGTGGTAACCGGTGGCCGTCCTCTGTAGCTCGCTGCCTTTCCTCATCCCGGGTGCACAACGTGAGTTGGAAGGACCTCAAGCCTGATCTACATATGTTGGCCGCTCTTGATGCAGCCGACTCGATCGTCCCACGTGCCACAGCAGTTTCTGGAGATCGCGCCCCGCGACACGCGTGGAGCAATGCATTCGCCGACGCCTGCGCGAAAGAGGTCGCGGCTGAGTTCGCAGTCAGGAAAGCGTTCAAGAAGTTCACGGTCCTTCCAAAGCGGGACGGCACGTCCGAGCCTCCTACCTTCGTGGCGGGAGGTAAGCAAAAGAAGTTGGACGTGGCCGTCGCTTCGGGTATCTCGGGTCTCCAGGTCGCCGTGTCTCTAAAGGGCATGAACTTTCGTGACAAGCAGGGCCATCAATTCGACAAGAATCTCACTGGCCGCACGTATGAGCTAAGAGACGAGGTGAAGATCGTCCACGAATACCAACCCGCGGCCATCATGGTTGCGCTCTACTTTCTTCCTATCGGTGCAACCTGTGACAAGACGAGTCGGGCGCCTTCCTCGTTCGCCAGGACGGTACTTCGTTTGCGTTCCAACACCGGTCGGCTGGACAACACACTTCCGAGTCAGTGGGATCGGGCGGACATGGGGTTTGTGGGTTTGTACGTCCCGGGCGACGAGGAGAAGCCGTCAGGTAGCGCGAGCTACGCGGACGAACTGGCACGCGGAGTGGTCCGCTACTTCGACGTGAACGATCCGCCGCCGCGGCGAGGACGTCCGGTGGTTAAGAGCACTCTCGATCTGGAGCAGATGGTGGAGAGGATCGAGAAGCGGTTTCGGGGCGAAGATCAACTTGATCCGGCCGAGTGGGCCGATCCTGAGCCCGAGTCTTAAACCGCTAAAGGAGCCGCTTCCAGAGCTTCCAACTGCCCCTCGAGGGCGCGTTCGAATGCTTCTGGCCGTCTGAGGGTGCTTGCCATTAGACGTTTGTAGAAGCCCGCGGTTGCGCGGGCGGATAGGAGCTTCGGCTCGTACTGCAGGAACTCGTCTATCGGAGTGATCCGCGCGGGAATAGAAGGCCATTCGGAGACTCCGACTGAATACCTCCCCTCACCAGACCCGAATGCCGCGACGGGCCAGCTGCCCTGGACGGGTAGAGGCTTGGCTCCGTACGGTCGTTCCCCGTGTTCGGGGATTCGGGCGATCACCCTCCCAACCCACGCCGCGGCATCCACCGTGACGGCATTCCCCACGAGCTTCCAGCGAAACCGACCCTGACGTTCTCCAGCGGCCGCTGTCCAGTCCGCCTCGAACCCCTGCAGTCGCTCCGCGTCCCGAATGTCTGGTGTGACGATCCTGTCGTCGGTCATCCAGATCGCTGGCGGCGAGGGAATACCCACTCCTGAGCCGCCCTTTAACGTCGGCACAGCATCCACCGCCCATCCAAGCCCTCGATTCCCCTCCGTCCAATAGAAGCCCACGGGGCGACCCTCATGGTTCAGAGGTGTGGGCTCGGCAACGGACATGTCGAACAAGGTCACGGCTGGATCGGCGACCCGTGACGCAATCAGGAACACTCTCTTCCGTCGCTGGGGGATCCCAAACGCACGGGTGTCGATCACCCGATAGGCCCACTTGTAGTCCCGATGCTCGAACTCGTCGGCCAGGTAGCGCATGGCGTCTCCGCGATCCAAGCGGAGCATGTTCGAGACGTTCTCCAATAGCACCCACGGGACATCGTTGCTATCCAGTAGTCGGAAGACATGCGATACCAAACTCGACTCGCTCCCCCGCATGCCCTGCGTGCGTCCGGCTTGGGACAGATCCTGACACGGAAAGCCGGCGGTGACCAGTTCGATTCCCGCCGGCAGTTCGCACTCGCGCACATCGGTTTGGCGCTCTGAGACACGCTCGAAGCGATCGTCTAACACGTCGTTGGCTCGGTCGTCAAGCTCGCAGAGCATCGCCGTCTCGTGCCCCGCACGCTCAAGCCCGAGCTCGACGCCCCCGATCCCGGCGAACAACCCGGCTGTTCTCAATGACCGTGGGGTCTCCACGGTCGGTTCGGGAGCTGGGGGCAGCTCGATCTTAAGCTGCGAATCAGACACGTTTCACCAAGAATCGACTCAGTTTCTCCTCCACTTTTTCAGGGTCACGCAACTCGCACTCCCACACAAGCAAGACACTGAAGCCGAGGTTACGGAGCTCCAGGAGCTTTCGCGCATCCCTCGCTCGGTTCTCGGCGATCTTCGGCCCCCAGTAGCTCTGGTTCGACGCCGGCACACGCTCCGTCCGACCAGACTTCGTTTTCGAACAGTTCCTGTGACCGTGCCAGAAACAGCCCTGGACCTCGATTGCCCAGCGACGAGTTCTGTTCGCAATGTCAGGAGACCCCGGAAGGTCTCGATTTCGCACCCGGTAGTGGCCCCCCAACCGGCGAAGCATCTGGCGCACTTGAATCTCAGGGCGGGTATCTTTCTGCCCGACCGCCCGCATGATCTTCGATCGTGTTGCCGTGGAAACGATATCCGTCAAGGGACTCTGAACCTCATGCTTACGGCCCCGCGGGAATCGTTCTAGGAAGGTACACCCGACCCTCAACCCGCTCTCAACCCAACGTAGGCGGTCCGCCGCGTGAGGACCATCGTACGCCGGCCGCCACCCGCTGCCGCTTGGGCTTAACCTCTTCCAACAGGGTCGACACCGTCGCGGACATCTTTGTGCAATCGACACCGCCGCGGCTCAGGGAGGCCCGGTGTCGGGCCAGCATCTGAGCCGAGATCGACTCGCGGGTGCCCACCCAAAACGTAGGTCAGGTGCTCAGCCGGAGCGCTTTCGAGGGCTGATCCGGGCCCAAAGAGAGGCCATTCGAGTTCTATAGCTCGGTCAAACACCCATGCGCGCACTCTCGAGTCATCGGCCAAGGCACGAGAATCTACCCGTCCTACGTCGGGATTCGGTGATGACTGCGTAGCAGTCGGGCCGAACGGGCACCTGTACAGGTATCAGGTGGTTGTTTGGGGGGAGCGTCACCTCGTCTAAGGCTGCCCCGTCCCCGCCCCGATGGGCTCGTCTACTAGATCGAGTTCCAAAGCACTTCGATCACGGTCGCATTCTTTTCGAGCTTCGTAACGGTCGTCTTCCGGGGACGTGGCCACGAGTGTCGTTGGCCGTCCATGAAGTCCACGTATTGAATCTGTCGCAGTGGTAGGACGACCCCATTCTCTTCCAGGACGTAGTGGCCGATCTCGAGCGCCGTCCGAGCCACTCCGGCATCGAGTTTCGCGGACCGGCAGTTGTAGTAGATAACGAGCGGATGTCCGTCTTCGTATGCGAGCAGGTCGGCAGCCAGACGTATCTCCACCGGGCCCACCATGGTTCGGAATCGCTGTTTCGGTCGCACTCGCAAACTTCGAGTCGCCTCCGCGCTTCGAGGGAAGGAATCCAGGATCCGATGGTTATGGGTCCTCCGGGTTTCGTTACCTAGTTGATCGACCTTGATTCTCGCGGCGGTGAGCGCCTTCGCATCGCCACTGGTCCGGTAGTACGCCTGGATACCGTTCACGGCCGGACCGTAATACGGCGCCTTGAAGATCTGCGGACTTCTCCGCGGGTACTTCTGCTCGTGGAGGACCCGCAGCTGTTCGTATGCCGGCAGCTGTAGGAGTTCGGAAACAGCCTTCGCGGTCAGACTGGGGGTCTTGCTCATGGGTCCAGAACCTCGTCCTCATCGAGGTGACGCCAAACGATGTGTGCAATCTCCTGCGCGTCTGCCGCCGTTAGCAGATCGTTGCGCACAGCGTCCTCGTCGTGAGCCGGAGTCACAATCGCGGCCACCTCACTCAACTTGAACTCAAGATCTCCTCGATGGCGCCACTCGCGTTCGAACGAGAAGTCCTTGGTCGTGTTGCCCCATACGCCGATCGTTTCGACGAATGGTGCAAACTCCGACAGAGGCGAAGATAGAAAGGTCGCAGCCTTCTCCTCGCGGTCGTCACCTGCTGTCGCGATCACGTCGGCCACCATCGCGTTGAACCCCTTCACAAGCCACGGGAAGTTGACCCCCGGCGCGTTGTAGGAGTTGAGATACCACACCGGGTTGACTCCCTTCAGCAGCAATGTCTCTCGTTCAAAGACGACTCCATATGGCTGGAAGTGGTTCCGGCGCCAAACGCCGGGGTCAATGAGCCCGCCCAGATCATCTAACGGCGTTTCGGAGAAACAGCAGACGCGTTGGGCGTTCATGGCCTCTTCGGTGTCGCAACCGTGGTACTCGAGTCGTTTGACAGCGCTCCCCAAGGGCGTCCGAGCTTCGATGATCCCAGCCGACAGGATGGACAACAGATTGTCGCGGGCTTCTGCTCCTTCGTACTCCCTGGTCAGGTGGACTAGGTACTTGGAGAAATCTCTTCTTCGGATCGTCATTGGGGCATGTACTCCTGATCGTTGGCGGGGGGAGCCCTTCCCCACCAACGAGGGTTTAGTGTTTAGTCGGGTCCACCAGCACGAACTTCTGACTTGGTTTCGGCGTGGGAGGAAAGGGTTCACCCCTGACCACGGTCCGCTCTGCCCCAGTCTCGCCACCTCGCGGCCCAACGATCTCGTACTGACCCGAGCGCGGGACTTCCTCGCCCGGGACGTGTTTCTTCTTCCTACTCATTCGGCTTCTCCTTCATTAGAGGTTTGCTTGTTCTGTTCCTTTTCGCTCTGGATTTTCACAGGAGCCCCTGATATATTCCGTTCTGTGAAAGGTACAGCGCGACAAAACTCCCCTTTCTGGGGAGCATGGATATACTATAACACTTTGATAAAGGTCCCGCAATCTCGTGAAACAAGGAGCCGACGGTCAGCAGCAGATGTTTGCAGAACGGCTGAAACTGACCCGTGAGCGTCAGCGGCTCACGCAGACGGAGTTGGCAAAGCGGAGCAAGCTGACGCCCGCTGCGATTTCGCAGCTTGAGGCCGGCCTTCGTGAGCCGACGTTCTCGACGATCGTGCGCCTCGCGGGGGCACTGAAGACCACTCCGAACGACCTCATTGGGATCGGCGGAGAGGAGCAGCTCGACCCATCTTTACAGGGCATGTTCAGGGACGTAAAGGGACTCAGCAAGGACGACGCAGAGAAGGTTCAGGCCTTCGTTAACTTCCTGGCCCAACAGGGTCAGGGAGAGGACTGACCGAGGCCATAGGCGTGATGGCGCGCGTCGGCCAGCTCGCACGACTCCTCCGTGAGCAAGCTGGTGTCGACGAACGATTGCCGACCGACCTCGACAGGATTGCGAAATGGTGTTCGGTTGTGGTCGCCGACATACCACTGGACGGTTTCCTCGGGTACTACACTTCCGTCGGTAACCGCCACGGAATCCTCCTCAAGGAGGGCCAACCGCGCACCCAGCGCCGTTTCACGCTAGCCCACGAACTGGGCCATCTCAGCCTGCCGGGGCACGATGGAGCCACTCCCTGCGCCGACCGAGACGTCCTGCGCCCTCGTGTTAGCCGCGAGCGAGAGCGTGCCGCGAATGAGTTTGCGGCAGAGCTACTCATGCCGGCCTTTCGATTTCGATCGGACATACGGGATCGCGATCCATCGATCGAGCTTCTCGCGGAGCTGGCGGACGAACAGCGATATGACGTCTCTCTCACGGCAGCCGGTATCCGGTTAGCCAAGCTGACGCATGAGCCCGTCGCCGTGGTTTGCTCCGAAGCGGGCCGGCTGAAATGGAAAGATTGGTCCAGGAACTTTAGTTATGCTCTGCCAAGCTCCGGGGGCCGGGTTCCCGGCGGATCAGTCGCGGCTGCCGTGCTCCGGGGAGAGGATGACTCTCGCGTCCCAGAGCGGATCGACAACCACGCCTGGTTCGACGGGAGAGAACAGGCGCTCGAAGTCTACGAAAGCGCGATCAACATGCATCGGCTCGGGCGCGTCTTGTCCGTGATCTGGGTGGTCGAACGGGACTGACGGCGTCGACATTCTCGTCCACCAGCGACAATGGGGCTCCGATCCGCCGATCGAAGCCCCGTATCTCACTGTCCTACAACCAGTTATGCAATGCGCCCGGGAGAATTCGAATCCCCAACTTCCTGATCCGTAGTCAGGTCCCCCGGCGCCCGATCCAACTCATGCTCCGTCATGCGAGGCGCATAGGCCGAACATGGCCTGGGACGTGCCTGCGGGCCAGCCGGCGCAGGATTGGCGCGCCGCTGTCCGGCCCCCATGTTGCTCGCCATGAGTCGCCCGCCAGATGAGCAACGTCCGAAAGAAGCCGGCCCTCCGGAGTCACAGCCTCTGGAGCGGCGCGTAGCCATCAAAACACTCGCTGGCATCGGTCTGGCCGTGGGTCTGCAGGCCTGCGGACGTCTGCCGGAGCCCGCATCCCCAGGTACATCGGAGCCCCCCGGCCCTGACCGGACGGACGCCGGTGTCTCCGGCGAAGCGGTTCCCCCCACCGACCATGAGCACCCCGCCGCCGGCGACCGCCTCGCGTTCGCCTTTGGCGGTCGAGAGGGCCAACCGATCACCCCCAATGACATCACGCTCGGCGGCCCCCAGATCTTCGCCTACCCCATGGACGCAAACGCATCCCACGTCGCAAACGAATCCCGACTAAACCAAGTGATCCTGGTCCGCCTCGACCCCTCTCGGATGACCAAAGAAACCGCCGCCCACGCCGCCGACGGCATCGTCGCCTACTCCGGGATCTGCACCCACACCGGCTGCGAGGTCGAAGACTGGGACGAAGACACGAACCACTTCGTCTGCCCCTGCCACGACTCCGAGTTCGACCCCGCGGATAACGGCCGCGTCATGAGCGGCCCGGCCCGAAGACGGCTCGCCGCCCTTCCGCTCAAGATCGAAAACGGGCAGCTATTGATCGCGGGAGGATTCACGGGAAGGGTGGGCGGTGAGCGCCGAGGCGAAGATCTCACGAACCCGTAACGACCGGACGGAAGACCTATGAAGCAGACGCGCCCCATTACCGCGGCCCTCGTGATCTCGCTCGCATGGCTCATGGCGCCTGCGCTGTCCGCCCAGAGCTACCCCGACGTCACCGACGCGCGTCTCCAAAACCCCGAGCCCGAGAACTGGCTCTCCTACCGAGGCAACTACAGCGGCTGGGGGTACAGCACTCTCGATCAAATCGACGCCTCCAACGTCGGAGAACTCGTCCCGGTCTGGACGTTCTCGACGGGCACCCGCGGAGGCCACGAGTCTCCACCGATCGTCAACGACGGCATCATGTACGTCACCACACCCGGCAATCAGGTGCTGGCCATCGATGCTCGAACGGGCGACCTCGTGTGGCGCTACGGACACGAGCTACCCGAGGAGTTGGTCGCCTACCACGACACCAACCGCGGCGTGGCGCTCTTCGGCGACAAGGTCTACACGGCCACACTGGACGCGCGCGTGGTGGCGCTGGATGCGCGCACCGGAGATGTGGTCTGGGACGAGTCGGTGGCCGACAACAGCGCCGGCTACTACATGACGCTCGCGCCGCTGGCCGCGCGCGGGAAGATCATGGTGGGCGTCTCGGGCGGCGAGCTCGGGATCCGCGGGTTCGTGGTGGCGCTCGACTCGGAGACCGGCGAAGAGGTGTGGCGGACCCACACGGTTCCCGCCCCCGGCGAACCCGGCAATGACAGCTGGCCGGGCGAGTCCTGGCGCACGGGTGGGGCCGCGGTGTGGATCACCGGACACTTCGACCCGGAGCTGGGTCTCACCTACTGGGGCACCGGAAACCCCGGCCCCTGGATCGGTGACCAGCGCCCGGGCGACAACCTCTACACCAACTCGGTGATCGCGCTTCAAGTCGACACCGGCGAGTTGGTCGCCCACCACCAGTACCACTGGAACGGGTCGTGGGATTGGGACGAAGTCTCGACGCCACTCCTTATGGATGTCGAGCGCGGGGGACGCACGATTTCCGGTCTCGTCCACCCGGGTCGCAACGGCTACCT